>JBEBJI010000012.1:0-56817 GCA_040079935.1 Methylotenera sp. | reverse complement strand
ACTCATATTAAAGCTGGCGCAAATTATTGTTTTATTTTTTTTAGGTACAAGCCTAGCATTCGCATATCCCAAAAGCATTCAACTTGAGTATGATGTCGCGCGCAACGGCAAATTATTCGCCAAGGTGAAAGAAAGCTTCACGCAAAATGGCAAAACCTATAATGTTAAATCGGTAACCAAAGGCATAGGAGTTTATGCGCTCATGGGCGAGCGAGTACTCACTAGCAATGGGGCGGTTACTAAAGCGGGTTTAAAGCCAAATCATTTTGAGTTGCATCAAGGTAAAAGTGCGAAAAAAACCTTGATTGCCGATTTTAATTGGGCGAAAAACACGCTCGATATGCAAGTTAAAGGCGAGAAAAAAACTGAAGCTTTAGAAAATGGTACGCAAGATTTAGCCAGTTACTTGTATCAGTTTATGTTTAATCCGCCTACAAAAGATGAAGTAAATGTGACGATGACTACGGGTAAAAAGCTTCATACTTACCAATATAAAGTGATGGCGCGTGGTTTAAAGTTAAATGTTGCAAAAGTGAGCTATAAAGTCTTGCATATTTCTAACGAGGCTGCGGCTGGAGACGACAAAAAGCAGCTTTGGCTGGCGCAAGAAAAATATTATTTGCCTGTGCGTTATCAGCTGAAGGATGAAGATGGCTCAATTTTTGAGCAAACGCTAACGAAAATTCATGTGGAATAAATTGGCAGAAATTTTGCAAGACCCAAGCTACAAAAGGCTTGGAGTCGCATTGTTGGTTTCTGCGTTGTTGCACATTTTCTTGATGGGTGGACTCGATTTAACGCTACCTAATTTAAAAAAAGAAATGCATTTGATTGAAGCGCGCATTCAAATGCCCAAGCCAGTTGTGAAAGAAACGGTAAAGCCGGTTGAAGTGCCTAAGCCTGAAGACGCTGTTGCACCAGTACCAGAGCCAGTAAAAGAAGCACCACCAGAAGCCAATACCGAAGAGCCTTCTGAGCGATTGCCAGAGCCAATTGCAGAAACGCCAGCGCCAGAAGTTGTTGCAGAAACGCCACCAGTGGAGCCGCCACCTTTGGCTCAAGTTTATAATAGTGAGCCTGAACCGTCACAAGAAGAGCAACCAGCAGATATAGGTTTGGTAATTAACGAAAACGCCTATCAATATGTGGAGACTGATTTTGATGTGCGTACTAAAATTGACGGTAGCGCAGAAGGATTGGCCAAAATCACTTACAATCTTATTGATGGAAACCATTATCAATTAGAGTGGCTTACAGAAGGTAGAGGATTTGCTGCATTACTATTTCCAGATTTACTGCAAGTGAGTGAGGGCTTTCTCATTAAAACTGGTTTACAGCCTGCAAGTTATTTGTACCAGTTTGGCAATAAAACAGAGAAAACGCGCACTGCCAATTTTGATTGGCTTAATAAAAAAGTCAGTATGCAGACTTCAAAAGGCACTAAAACTGAAGATTTGCCCGAAGGCGCGCAAGATTTACTGAGTTTTATGTATCAATTTATGCATGTGGCACCTTTGCAAACTATGCAAATTCCGATTGTAAATGGTAAAAAATTACGCATTTATGATTATAGTTTTGAAGGCGAAGAGCTCGTTAATTCTTCGCTTGGTGAGATTAAAACTATCCGGATTGTGCACAGCGGAATTGACTCTGATGAAAAAACGGAATTGTGGCTTGCGATAGATTATCAGTATGTTCCAGTAAAAATCCGTAAAATAGAAAAAAATGGTGATGTGGTTGAAATGGTGGCAACCCGCATCAATTCAAATCGTCCAACACAACCCGAGTAGCAAATTAATTTAAATAAAGACAAACAATGAATGCAAATTTAATCCGTCAGGCCGCTGTGGTGCTGGCAAATCTACTCGATTTTAACAGTCCAGCCGATGCCAAATTAAGCGACTTTTTTCGCAATAATCGCGATTTAGGTACAAAGGATCGCGCTTTTGTGGCCGAGAGCGTGTATGGCGTTTTACGCCGTTTGCGTTACTTAAGCGCGGTAACAGCGAATGAAGAAAATGACCCAGATGATTCGCGCAAGCTCATACTAGCGTGGTTGTTGCGCGTGCAGGGCAAAAGCATACGTGAGATGGAATCGGTATTAAACGAGCAACAAACCGAGTGGGCGCACACCATAAAAGCTAAATCGACTGAGAATTTACCACTAGCCGTGCAGGCCGATGTGCGAGATTGGCTGTGGGACAAGCTGGTGGCGCAATATGGTGAGTCGGAAGCGCTGACCATTTGCCGTAGCATGCACGAGCAAGCGAGCTTAGATTTACGTGTCAACACCATCAAAGGCAATCGCGAAGATACACTAAAAAGAATGTTGGCAGAAAATACTTCTAACGAAAACACCATCGAAATTACGCCACATTCGCCAATCGGCATTCGCATGCCAGGGCGCATGAATATTAGCAAGCATGTATTGTTTACTGAAGGCAAAATTGAGGTGCAAGATGAAGGCAGTCAGCTTTTAAGTTATTTAGTCGCACCTAAACGTGGACAAATGGTGGCCGATTTTTGCGCAGGCGCGGGCGGAAAAACTTTGGCGATTGGCGCATTGATGAAGAACACTGGCCGTTTGTACGCGTTTGATGTGTCAGAAAAACGCCTAATGAATTTAGGTAAACGCCTAAAACGTTCGGGTTTATCTAACTTACATGCGCAAGCCATTAGCAGTGAAGCCGACCCAAAATTAAAACGCTTAAACGGTAAATTTGATCGTGTGTTGGTGGATGCGCCATGCAGCGGTTTTGGCACGCTACGCAGAAATCCTGACTTAAAATGGCGCTTTGAAGAAAAAGATATTGCCGAATTAAACGTGAAGCAAGCCGCAATTTTAGCGCGCGCTGCTAAGCTCACTAAAGCGGGCGGACGCTTAATCTACGGCACTTGTAGCTTGTTGAGCGACGAAAATGAAAATATTGCCGAAGCGTTTTTGAGCGCGAATGCGGATTTTGTTTTATTGCCCGCTAATGAAATTTTGAGCCAACAACAAATTAAGCTGGATACAGGAAAATATTTAAAACTATTGCCGCATCTGCATGGTACCGATGGTTTTTTTGCGGCGGTGTTTGAGCGAAAAGTAGAAACCGATAAAGCAAATATAAAGTCCAAAATAACTGCACTGGAAGGCAATATCCATGAGGATTCTGGAGCATCGCCTACAAAGCCAAAAGCTGCTAAAGCTAAGAAAATAGCTAAAGAAATAAAAGCTACGCCATGAAACTGCCCAGCCTGAATATTCAAATCCTCATCGGCGCCATCTTTGGCGTAGTCGTTGGTTTGTATTTTCACACTTTAGGCGCAGAAAATAGCTTCGTCAAAGGCAGTTTATATGCATCCAACCTAATCGGTACGCTGTTCATAGATTTGCTTAAAATGATTTTAATTCCCTTGGTGTTTTGCAGCATCGCGGTCGGCATTGCTAATTTGCGTCAGCATCAACAAATGCATCGCGTTTGGAAAACCACGCTCATCTTTTTTATGTTCACGATGACTATCGCAATTACCATCGGCATGGCTACCAGCCTATATTTTAAACCAGGCGCAAGCATGCAAATTTCTATGTTTGCCGATGCAATGGGCAGTTTTAAAACGCAACAATTAACGCTGTCAGAATTTTCTAGCCAGTTTTTGCACGGCATGTTTGTCAATCCCTTTAAAGCGTTGGCAGAAGGTAATGTGCTAGCAGTGGTGATATTTGCGCTTATTTTAGGCATTGCGCTGGTGATGGGTGGTGAGCGCTATAAAAATATTCTCGCACTTTTGCAAGAAGGCCTAGAAATCACCATGCGCATTGTTGGCTGGGTGATGGTGCTGGCACCATTTGGCATTGCTGCGCTACTCATTAAACTGGTCGCCACGCAAGATACCGCCATGCTGGGCACCATGGGCAAATTTATGGCAGTAGTGATTAGCACGACCTTGTTACACGGCGTAGTCATTTTGCCTTTGTTGCTTTATTTAATTACAGGCAAAACACCGCTATGGTTTTGGCAAGGCGCACGCGAGGCTTTAGTGACGGCGTTTGCCACTAGCTCCAGCAGCGCGACATTGCCAGTGACTATGCGCTGCACTACTGGACCGTTAAAAGTCAAACCTGAAATCGCGGGTTTTGTGGTGCCGCTGGGAGCGACAGTGAATATGGATGGAACCGCGCTTTACGAAGCCGCCGCGGCTTTATTTATTGCCAATTTGGTCGGTGTAGAGTTGGGTTTTGTGCAACAACTTATTGTGTTTCTTACTGCCATGATAGCGTCCATCGGCGCCCCTGGCATCCCTAGCGCGGGCATGGTGACGATGGTGATGGTGTTGCAAAGTGTTGGTTTGCCAGCGGAAGCGATTGCGATTTTGCTACCGATTGACAGGCTACTCGACACTTTGCGCACTACGGTAAATGTAGAAGGCGATATGATTGGCAGTTTAGTTGTACAAAAGCTTATTTCAAACAAATAGACATGCCCTGTAGACTGCATGGATATTGGCTTGCAGAGCAGTTATTTTCAATTATTTAAGTCCGATTTTAGGCTTTAAATTTTCCGGTTTTAAATTTCTCTTGCACGCTCATTACTAATGAATACGCTGCCGGCACAACAACTAAAGTCAGCAAAGTGGATGAAATCATGCCGCCGATAATAGCGACAGATAATGGTTTATTGGTTTCAGAACCGGCACCTAAGCCAATTGCGGCGGGCAACAGCGCCAAAATAATGGTGAGCGAAGTCATCAATACTGGCCGCAATCTAATTGGGCAAGCTTCACTCAGCGCATCGTTGATACTCGCGCCCTTTTCGCGCAATTGGTTGGTTAAATCCACCAGCAAAATGGAATTTTTAGCGACTAAGCCGATGAGCAAAACCAAGCCAATCATAGAGAAAATATTCAGCGTATTGCCCGTCATGAGTAGCGCGATAAGCCCGCCGATAATGGCCAGCGGCTGTGCCAGCATAATAATAAATGGTTGAATAAATGAGTTGAATTGGCTGGCCAGCACCATGTAAAGTAGCACAAACGCGAGTGAAAATACAAAGGTCATATTCTTCATGGTTTTGCCTAATTCTTCGGCTTGGCCAGTAAACTTGACTTTGTAACTTGGCGGCACCAGTTTTGTGGTGGCTTCAGTGACTAAATCTACCGCTTCACCCAGTGGCACGTTTGGGTTGGCGTAAAAATTCACTGCATATTGCAAATCGTAACGACCAATTACGGCGGCGCCCAGCACGGGTTTAAAGCTGGCGACTGCGTCTAGTCTTATTAGCTCACCGCTACTACTGCGCAAATAAATTTGTTTTAAATCGGTTGTATGTTTAAGTGCATTTTCACTGGTTTTCAGGCGAATGTCGTAACGCTGACCGTCGCTGGTATTGTCATTGTATTTGGCCACATTGATGCCACCCGCATATAAACTTACAGCCGTTGCGATGTCGCTGGCAGTTAGACCAAGATTCGCCGCACGCACGCGATCAATTTTAATGTCTAATTGCGGTAAATCTAACTGCACATCCACATCCACTTTGCCAATATTTGGCTCTGCGCTTAACACTTGTTGCAGTTCGGCCGAAATGCGTCCAATCTCCTGCAAATTAGCACCGGTGAGGTTGAATTGCAGTTTTTCGGAGCGTTGCCCACGAATAATGGAAGTGGGCGAGGGGATGGCGCGCACGCCTGGAATACTTTCGAACTCTTTTCTAAGCTCTTTGGTGAGCGTTTGTTGGCTTTTTTCGCGCGCTTCTTTGGGTTTTAGGCGTACATTAATATTACCCTGATTGACCTGTCCGCGTGAACCGCCGCCAATGCTGGCGTAGTAACTTGCCACTTCGTTTGTGTGCTTGGCTAGCATTGCCTCAACCAACTTCATGCGTGAATCGGTGTATTCCAAGCTCGAACCCAACGGTGTTTTAATGCTGATGCTGAAGCTACCTTCGTCAGTTTCTGGTACAAAATCTTTGTCGACATTTTTAAGTGTGTAATAACCGCTTAAGCCAACAAATACGGCGGTTATGAGTAACACCAAGCCGCGATGCGTAAGCGAAAAATTCAGTAGTTTTTTGTACACAATATCTAAACTGGCTAAAACACGACCAAAAAATCGGTAAATCGCATTTTCTTTATGCGTGACACTTAAATAGCGCGAGCACAACATGGGTGTGAGCGTGAGCGAAACAAACAGCGAAACTAGCACGCCAAAAGTGACGACCACGGCGAAAGATTTAAAAAACATACCGATAACGCCATCCATAAAAATCACTGGCGCAAATATACAAACGAGCGATAATGATGAAGCTAACACCGCAAACACGACTTCACGGCTGCCATCAATGGTGGTGCGAACGCGATAAGCGTCAACTGCATTTTTGTCGTTTAAATTAAGGTTTTTTAGCCCAATGCCGACTTCGCCCGACATGTGACGCAAAATACTTTCTCGCACCACAATCGCGTCATCTACCACCACGCCAATCAGCAGTAGCAAGGCTAACAGCGTCATACTGTTAAAGGTGTAGCCAGAAAAATACATCACTGCGATTGCGCCCAGCAACGAGACGGGAATCTCTAAACAAATCATCAAAGTCGAACTAAAAGAGCGCATAAAAATGAGTACAATCAGCGCTGCAAATAGCGTACCTTCTATCAAGTGTTCTTTAAGGCCAGCGACCATTTGATTGATAAAAGTGGAATCATTGGTAGAAATTTCTAGCGTCATGCCGGGCGGCAAATTGGGGCGTACTTCGGTTTCTAATTTGCGTAATACTTCATTGATAATTTCTACCGTGTTGGCATTGGCGATTTTCACCATGCCGACGCCCACTGTGGGTTTGCCGTTGTAGCGCGCGACTTGGCGATTGTCCGTGATGCCGTCTTCAATGGTCGCGACGTCTTTTAAGTAAACGGGCGCGCCTGCTTTTGAAACGACGACTAAATTGGCGAGATCTTTAACATTATGAAATTCAAGGTCGAGCTTGAGCAATTGTTCCGCTTGATGGCTGACTAAAAATCCGCCTGGCAATTGCACATGCTCGCGATTAAATGCTGTAATTAAATCGTTTGCCGTGAGCTTGTAAGCCGCCATGCGCTCTGGGTTAACGTTCACACGAATGACGCGATCGCGCCGTCCGCCCAATTGCACCTCGCCTACACCTTGAATCGTTTCAAACTTTTTCTTGAGTACGTTATTAGCGTATAAATTGAGTTGCTGAATGGTGCGATCGCCGCTTAGCGCCAGCCAAATCACAGGTGAGGCGTTGGTATCTACCTTTTGCACGGTTGGCGGGTCGGTGTCTGTCGGAAGACGTCGTAATACCTGATTTACCTTGGCTTGCACCTCGTTATAAGCCACATCAATATCTTTGCCCAGCGCAAACGTAATCGTGACGCTGGAAACGCCAGGCGACGAGGCGGATTGAATGTGATCGATGCCAGGCGTGGTGTTAATGGCGGATTCGATAACGCTGGTGATTGATGTATCAACCACATCGGGGTCGGCGCCGCGCAAGGTGGTACTGACCATGATGACAGGAAAATCAATGGATGGAATGCGATCTACGCCAATACGTTGATACGCAATTAAGCCAAATAAGATGATGACGCCTGAAAGCATCCAAGCGAGCACGTGGCGTTTGATCGACAGTTCAGGCAGTGACATTATTTGGCCTGCTGAATACTAACTAGCGCTTTATCGGTTAGAAACCCTGCGCCATCCACCACAATCATTTCATTAGGCTGCAAGCCTTCTATTAGCTCAATTAAGCCATTTTGGCGCGCACCAGTTTTAACGACGGCTTGGTAAGCCACGTTGTCACGCACCACATAAACCACTTCGCCCGCAGGACGTAGCACCAAGCTTTGTTCGGGAATCATTAAAGCCGCCGTCTGACTGCCTAAAATCACCGTACCAGTGACGCTAGCACCAGGCTGCCAGTCGGGCTCATTATCCACATCCGCAATGACATCAATGGTGCGGCTGCCTTCAGTAATCATGGGTTTGAGCTCATGAATCGTAGTTTCCACCTTTTTATTGCTTGTTGGCGTGGTTAAACGTACCTTTAAGCCGGGTTTAAGCTGCGCACCAATCTGTTCGGGGAAAGGTAAATGCGCGCGCAATTTTTGTTTAGAAATAATTTGCACGATCGGGTCGCCCACGCGCACAAAATCGCCAGTATCGACCAATTTTTTTTCTATAACACCACTCACTGGCGCGATAACTCTGGATTTATTGCTACTGTGGTTAATGCTGCCAACGCGCGCTCTGGCACCTTCTAATTGTTGCTTCAGTACATTTTGCTGCGCAACATCGTTATCTACCGCATTTTGCGAGATGAATTTTTTATCCACCAAAGCTTGATTGCGTGCCACGATTTTGGCTTGGTTGGCTAATAATGCTTGAATGCGAGCGATTTCAGCTTCTGCCTCGTTACGTTGCATGGCGAAATCGGTTGCATCTAGCGTGGCAATTAACTGCCCTTGCTTTACTGTTTGGCCAATAACCACATGCACATTGACCACGCGCGCAGCAACTTCGGCCGCTACAGTGGGGTCTATTAAGCCTTCAAGCGAGCCCATCGCCTTTTCAGTAGTTTCAATGGCTTGTTTTTTGACTTGTGTGACTGTGACCAGCGTCGGTTTTTGGCCTTTTTTCTCGCCATCTTTTTCTGCGAATTTGTCACTAGATGCTCCACAAGCCGCCAGCAGCAATGTAAGCAGGCTAATGAATAAATAAGAAGTGGTTTTTTGCATGTTTAACTTTTTCTATTATTGAATTTTATGCCACTCAAAATAAGGGCCAGGATCGGTTTTACGGCCTGGCGCGATGTCTGAATGCCCGATAATATGTTGAATCGGGTAAGTTTCCTTTAGCGCTTTAACTAATAGTTTAAGCGTTTTGTATTGCGCTGGCTCAAACGCCTCAAAATCACTGCCTTCCAGCTCTATTCCGACCGAGAAATCGTTACAACGTTCACGATTATTCCAACTAGACATGCCCGCATGCCAAGCGCGCTGCAGACAGGATACGAATTGTATCAGCTCGCCACCACGTCTAATGAAAAAGTGCGACGACACTTTGCGTGTGTGAATCTCGGCATAATAAGGATGTTCGTTCGGGTCGAGCTGGTTAGTAAATAATTGCATCACGCCAGAACCCTCATAGATATTGGGTGGTAGGCTGATGTTATGAATAACAATTAAGTCAATTTTTGTATTTTCAGGCCTTGCATCAAAGTTTGGTGAGGCAATTTGTGTGGCAAACTCCACATAGCCAGCAGCATTTAGTTTTAATTTTTGATTTGCCATGCAAATGTGAGCGTAATCCGTTAAAATCGACCGTATTCGAGTAGTTTATTGTAAAGGTAAAAAATGATATTTGTGCAGCTTTTGGTTATGTTGGTAGTAATTTTAATTGCGGCGGAGGTGTTTACCAATGCGCTGGAGCATTTGGGTGAAAAACTCGGCATTTCAGAAGGCGTAACAGGCTCGATATTCGCCGCTGTAGGCACGGCACTACCCGAAACTTTAGTGCCATTATTGGCCATTTTTACCTACACATCCGCCACTGCTGGCTCTGGGGCAGGTCATGATATTGGCGTAGGTGCGATATTGGGTGCGCCTTTGATGTTAGCAACCTTGTCATTATCATTGATGGCAATTTCTGTGTGGAAACGCCGCGGCACATATGGACACTTACGCCCAGAGCGCACAGGTTTAACGCGTGATTTAAACTTTTTTATTGTTGCTTTTGCTTTCGCTGCCATTGCCATGGTCATTCCGCACACGCTGGCTGTGGTTCGCTACAGCATTGGTTTTATCATGGTGTTAATCTATTTTGTTTACGTGCTAATGACCATACGCGCCTCGAAAGCGCTGGTGGATGATGGTCACGCGACTGAGGCCGACAGCGATATGTTTTTATGCAAACTCGGTTTACCTAACAATATGATAGTAATTGTCGTGCAGTTGTTACTGGGCTTGGCGCTGTTGATTTATGGAGCACATGGCTTTATTAATCAAGTAGAAGGCGTGGCCGCCATCATTGGAATTTCCGCACTATTACTGTCTTTATTGATTATCCCTATCGCAACAGAATTACCAGAAAAAGTGAACAGCATTTTGTGGATACGCAAGGGCAAAGATACGTTGGCGTTTGGCAATATTACTGGCGCGATGGTTTTTCAAGGCACCTTATTACCAGCGATAGGTATTATGCTCACGCCTTGGCAAGCCAAGCCAGAAGTGGTGTGGGGCATTGCCATTACCTTAATTGCGGCGATTTGGATGCGATTTTTGGTGGCAAAACATGATATACGCGTATGGCACTTGCTGGTCAATGGCGTCATGTATGTGACTTATTTAGCCATTGTTTTATTGTAGCATTTTACTCTAAACTATCTTTTTACAGCATGCCCTTTAGGCCTCATGGATATTGGCCTGCAGGGCATTTTTTTATGAAAATTAATAACTAATTTTCGTCTTCAATTTCATCGTCAGATTCCCCTTCAGCCTCTTTAGACAAGCCAAGTTTAACTAGTCTGTATCTTAATGTTCTAAAACTTACACCAAGCAATTTTGCCGCTGCAGTTTTGTTGTTATTGGCTTTTTCTAAAGCCTTCAAAATCGCGCGCTTTTCGATGTCTTCCAAGTATTCTGGTAAGCCGATTTCTAAAGTTTTGCTAGGGTTGAAGTTAGTTTCTTCACCCTCGTTCTTATTTTTATGTGCACTGGCCGTTACCTCTTCGCCCATAAACAAGTCATCAGCGCCAATTTTTTTGCCATCACATAAAGCTAGCGCGCGTTCTAGCATGTTTTCAAGCTCTCGCACATTTCCCGCAAAATGCAGCTCGGAGATAAGTTTATTGGCACTGTCTTCCAGCGCGGGCACGTCAATAGATTGTGACTGACAGAGTTTTTGCAACAATTTTTGCGTGAGCTCAGGAATGTCTTCAGGTCGATCTCTAAGCGCTGGCATCTTAAGCTGAATCACATTCAGGCGGTAATATAAATCTTGCCTAAACAAGCCTTGCGCCATTAATGTGCTCAGGTTTTTGTGCGTCGCACTAATAATGCGGGCGTCCACCGCTTCTTCCACCGTGCCGCCCACCGTACGCACTTTTTTCTCTTGAATCGCGCGTAATAATTTTACTTGCATTGCAAGTGGTAAATCTGCGACTTCGTCCAAAAATAAAGTACCGCCATTTGCGGCTTGAAATAAGCCGATGGTATCTTGCGCGGCACCCGTAAAAGCCCCTTTTTTGTAGCCAAAAAATTCACTTTCCATCAAATTTTCTGGAATCGCGCCACAGTTGACTGCAATAAAGGCTTTATCGCGGCGCGAGCTGTTGCTGTGAATTAGTCGCGCAGCAAGCTCTTTACCGCTGCCAGACTCACCACTGATGTAAACAGGTGCTTGACTACGTGCCAGCTTTTCTATCATGGTGCGCACATATTCGATAGCGGGCGAGTTGCCGATTAAGTCCGACGTATTTTGTGTTTCTTTGATATCTGAGCTGGATAGTTTTAGTGCGGATTCCACCAACGGTCGAAGTTGTTTGAGCGAAATCGGCTTAGTTAAATAATCAAACGCACCCGCTTTTAATGCGGAAACTGCATTCTCAGCACTGCCATAAGCGGTAATCACTGCGACAGGTAATCCAGAGTACTTAATCGAAATATGCTCAACTAAATCTAAGCCCAAGCCATCGGGTAACCGCATATCGGTAAGGCACAAATTGTAGTTTCTTTGAGCCAACATTTCTTTGGCTTCCTCTACGTTGCTGGCACTATCCGCTCTAATATCCATGCGTTCTAGCGTCAAAACTACTAACTCGCGAATATCGGTTTCATCATCCACCACCAAGCAATTAAACTGTGCCATTAAAATTTAAGCCTTTTTGATATGCATGATAAATTGTGAGCCTGACTCTTGGCTTAGGGTTTTATATAGCAATTTCGCACCATTGGCATCGGCCAGCTCACGCGCGATGTAAAGACCAAGCCCAGTTCCAGATTTTTCAGTCGTAAAAAATGGTTCAAATAAATGGCTGCGCACACTTTCAGGGATGCCCTCACCATCATCGTTAATTTCAATCTGCACGTTTTTTGTGTTTCCTGTCAAAGCAAGTGCCAATTCTAGGCTATTTTCTAATTTTTTACAGTGACGCCAACCATTTTTACACAGATTCCATAAAATTTGATTCAAATGCCTGCGGTCAAATGAAATTTGCGTATCGGAATTAAGAAGTGTGAGTTTAAAACCAGTTTCAGGGATTTTTTCAACAGCGCAAAATTGCGTATAAAAATCTTGCATAAAATTTTCTAAATGTAACACTTCTTGATTGGTGCGATCACGTCGATTTAGCTCTAACACATCCTTAATAATTTGGTCTACGCGCTGTACATTGTCGGAAATGATTTGCAGCATGCGCTTGGTGCCTGGGTCGGTGTCGTCTTCTTGTAAAAGTTGATTGGCGTGACTAATCGCGCTAAGTGGATTGCGAATTTCATGTGCAATATTGGCAGTTAAACGACCCAACGCGGCTAGTTTTACTTGGTGCGCCTGTGTTTGCATTTGTGACCAATCCTCAATAAAAATCACTGCGCCTTGTTTGCGGCTATTAGGCGCCCGATCTTCTGAAATAGGTAAAAATCGAAGTCTTAGCTCACGTGACAGCGCAGTTAACTTTAAGAAGTTTGCCGCAGCACTATTGGTAGACACAAAGCCATGTGAGGGTTCAGTTTCTTCAAGCCAAAGTCGCATCAAAGTGGCGATTTCAGGCGAAATTTCGGTGAGCGATCTACCCTGCCAGTTTGTGGATTCACTATAAATGTCTTCTAGGCCAAGCAACTTTCCAGCTTGCATATTGTGATGTTTGATTCGAAAGTCTTCGCCTACCACCAGCACGCCATCTTGCATTTCGTGGGTAATCAACGCATTAATCTGTGCCAAATTTTGTACATCCAAGCCGCGCTGCGAGGCTAATAATTCACTTTCTTTTGCGCGTTTGGCCAAGCTGTAAGCCAACCAAGCTGTAGCGAAACATCCCAAACATAGTAAAACAGCAGGCGTGTAATTATTGGCAGAAGTATCCAAATTTAGCATGCGATAGGATTGCTCGAGCAAAATACCTATGCTGGCAATAGCCGCATAGAATAAGGCTAAACGGCCTTCACTAATTAAACTGGCGCCGGCGATGGCGATAATTAAAAGCAAGCCAATACTACTCTGACTACCATCTTGAGCGTGCATCATCAGCACAATAAGCACGATATCTAAGAGTATTTGAATCGGTAGGTTGATGTTGATAGTGGGTTTTTCAAACCAGGTAAAAATGGCCGAAACAACACTAAACACAAAATAGCCAAGTGCTAAAGTTGAGAAGAAATCCGCACTTGCGTTTTGCAACCATGCGTCATTATTTAGCATGTCCTGCATTGCCAAAAGTAGTAGCGCAATGGCAAATCGGTAAATGTTATAAAGCTTAAGGCTACGCCAGCGAGTAGCACTTATATTGGCAGCTGAAGTAGTATTTAAATCAATCGCCATACTATTTTTTCGAACTTTCGTTTTTTTTACACTCAGGATTGTTGCAAATGATTTTGTTGTCTATCAGTTGACTTTCACTTGCTGGTACATGGCAGCCGCAGTGAACACATTGCACAAAGTTTTCTTCTGGCTTAGAAGTGTTTTCAGGCTTGATGTTTGCAATTAAACGCTTAGCAATTTGGTACAAAATCCAAACTAAAATAATCAGTATTAGAATACGAGCCATATGTGTTTAGCAATTCCAAATTGAACCAAGTATGGGGATTGTAACCAAAAGCAGAGCGATTACAAACTGGCTATGAATATAGCTTAAAACTGCTATACTTGACGCTATTAATTTAATAACACTCTTGCGTTACCTATTAAATAACAATACTCATGGCAAGTTCACTAGAATTATCAGATTTTTTGCGGGATGTAGAGCGACGCGCGTTCAAGCAGACAGTATATGCTGTGCGCGATGATCATGCCGCATTGGATATTGTTCAAGATGCCATGTTAAAGCTAGCGGAAAAATATGCCGATAAGCCTGTAAACGAATATCCAATGCTGTTTCAGCGTATTTTGCAAAATACCATGCGCGATTATTGGCGCAGACAAAAAGTACGTAATCTGTGGACAACGCTGCTTTCTTCCTTTGGGGCGGGACAGGATGGTGAAGACGATCATGATCCGCTTGATTCGATTGATGTGGAAGATGAAGGCACGAATCCTGCCATTCAGCTTGAGCGCAGCCAAACCATGCGAATCATTGAAAAAGCGCTTGAAAAGCTACCCGCACGTCAACGAGAAGCCTTCGTATTACGTTATTGGGAGGACATGGATGTTGCAGAAACTGCCGCAATGATGGGTTGCTCACAAGGCAGCGTCAAGACCCATTGTTCGCGCGCTGTACATAGTTTGGCGGCTGTATTAGAAAAGCAGGGTTTAGGTAGTAGAGCAATAGCGCAATTAGGAGCAGAAACATGAGCATAGATAATCTACAAGAAAATGAAATCGACGTGCAAAATATCGATTTGCAGGCCAAGCAAATTACTAGCCTGTTGGATGCGCATGCCAAGCGTTTGAGCATGCGCACACTCAAGCAGCTTGAAAATGGCCGCGAGCGCGCTGTAAAAGCGCATGCGCAACAAATTTCTGGTGTGAGTGCGAATCGTGATGGTACATTAAGCAGTATTTCTGCGTGGGCAGAACATCATCGCGTTGTCAGCACTGGCATGCTATTGGCGGCAATAATTGCTGGTTTTGTAGTGATGCAATCGCTGAATAAAGAACCGAGCGACGCGTTTTTATTGAGCGCAGATTTGCCACCAGAAGCCTTTGTAGATAGAGGTTTTGAACCTTTTCTCAATGATTCACAAGCTAAGTTATAATTAATTTTTTTGAATTTATATAATCCATGAACAAATTTTTATTCCTGTTAGCCTTGGTTGCAACTAGCCTGTATGCGGAGGAGTTTGCAAATTTGGCACCGCACACGCAATTAGCTATGGGCGATATTGGTAGTATTAAATCATCGCTTAACGATAGTGCAGGTAGTGAAGTGTCAACCCAAACTTGGCAACAGCTGTCTGACGATGAACGTAAGGTTTTAGAACCATTAGGCACTGAGTGGGATACGCTTCGACCTTGGCAACGTGAAAAAATGTTGGATATTGCTAGAGATTATCCAAAAATGGATGCACAAAAACAACAGCGCGTGCAAAAACGGTTGAATAGTTGGAGCCGCATGACGCCGTATGAACGCGAAAATGCACGTAAACGCTACCAGCACTTTCATTCATTAAGCCCTGAAAAAAGAGATGAAGTGCGTAAAAAGTGGGCTGAGCACCAAAAATTACCTGAAGCCGAGCGTGAAAAATTGCGTAAAGAATCAATCGACTGGGAATACGAGCCAGAATTGGAGTGATTTTTGCATGGTAAGTTAAAGCCCACTGTTTTATAGTGGGCTTTTTTATGCTTAGAAAGAATGGATGATGGTTCAAAATGCGACACGCTTTAAACTTTTTGCCGCTTGCGTTTACGAGTTGCTATTGCTACTAGCGCTATGGATGCTGTGTACTTGGATTTTTGTACGCATGTTAGGCGACGCGACAGGCGGCCATAAGCGTTATGTTTTACAGGCCTTTTTATGGTCGATCACTGGCGTTTATTTTATGTGGTGTTGGCACAAAACAGGACAAACTTTAGCTACCAAAACTTGGAAAATTAAGCTGGTGAATCAGCAAAATATAACTTTAAGTATGCAGCAGGCTTTAATTAGATATGCCTTGGCAAGCGCTTCTCTATTGGCTTGCGGGGCAGGTTTTTTTTGGGTTTTATTTGATAAAGATGGTTTGTTTTTACACGACAGATTGCTGAAAACGCGTTTTATTCAGATGGCTTAGCGACGCTCGATTACAAATAGCAGACTTAAGCCTGCTATTAAAAATAGTATGGTTGGTGCAATTGCGCTCATCAAGGGCGGCCAATCATTTAACACGCCCAAGTGTGTAAACACGCGATTCATAATTTGGTATGCAACGCCCAACAAAATGCCAATAAAAATTTTAGCGCTGGTGCCACCAACACGTTGTTGCAAAAAGCCAAATGGCAACGCCAAAATCACCATCACCATGCAGGCCAATGGATACACCATTTTTGACCAAAGCGCGACTTCATAGCGCGTAGTTCTTTGTTTGTTAACTTTCAAGTGATTGATAAAAGAGTACAAATTCCAAGCTGACATTTTCTCTGGCGCGACCAATAATACGTTAAGCAATTCTGGGCGAATTAGCGATTTCCAGTTGGCCTTGTTAAAAAATTGGGTTTGTATATTGTTATCCTCAATTTTTTTAAAGGTGTTAAATTTGGTTTGTGTGACTTCGCTTAAACCCCAGCGTTCGTCTTTGTAATCGCCTTTTTTGGCAATGCTAATGCTGCGTAATTTAAAGTTTTCATCAAACTCATAAATATGCACATTCAATAAGCTCGCATCTGGCAACACAGTTTCCACATTCACAAAACTTTTGCCATCTTTCACCCATAAGCCAGATTTGAAATCTTGCGCGACGACAGAATCCGTAGCCTTAATACGCATACGCTGTGCCATTTTTTCGCTAATTGGCGTAATGAGTTCGCCCACTAAAAAAGTAATCACTGTGAATAACAAACCAACTTTGATGAGAATAAAACCAATATTGGCTAGGGATAAGCCGCTTACACGCATCACAATAAGCTCTGAATTGCGTGCCAGTGTGCCTAAGCTGTACATCATGCCCACCAGCACTGCCACGGGCACCACTTCGTAAATGTGCCCTGGAATGCTTAATAGTACGAACACTAACATTTGACTTAGGCCATAATTGCCTTGGCCAATACTGTCAAGCTCTTGAATTAAATCAAAAAACGAGAACATGGCAAGCAAACCCAGCATAATCATTGAAATGTTAACGCTGGTTTCTTGCCAAAAATAGCGGTTAAAAATCTTCATCGCACCTTAAATCTTTTCCACAAGCCAGAAAAGTTGACAGGAATTTTTGGCAACAGAGGTAATAAATGATTGCGTCTATAAAACATATAAAAAGTAAGCGCTAAAAAAAACAAATGTACTGGCCACAGGCCAATCGTGGCACTGAGTCGGCCTTGCGTTACCCATGCCTGAAACACGCTAAGAATATTGTTGTAAATAATGTAAATGACAATGGCAAAAATTAGGTTGAGCGAGCGCCCAGCACGCGGATCAACAAAACTTAAGGGAATTGCCAATAGCACCAAAACTAGCGCGGAGATAGGAATAGCCAAGCGCCACTGTAACTCTGCTTGATTGCCAGAGTCGCTGTTTAGTAATAATGCTTGGGTAGAAAGCGCTTGCTTGGTATAGGGCTCTGGCTCAGCTTCTTTGGCCTGCACGCGAATTGCATAGCGTTCAAACTCGGTGGTTGAAACCTCGGCCGTATTTGGCTTCCCTTCGTAGCGGCGGCCTTTTTCTAGCACTAAAAAATTATCGCCATTTTTTACTTTTTCCCGACTGCCTTGGCTAGCTACAATGACTCCCGTTTTTTGGTGTTGTGTAGATTGTACAAAGATATTCTTAACGACATTGCCTAATTCATCAAAGCTTTCTACAAAATAGACGCGGTCACCGCCGTTCGACTCTTTAAATACGCCCGGGCTAATGGAGGACAGCTCATCTCGCGCTTTAAGCTGCACTTTGTAATCTTGGCCTTTTTGCGTTGCCCAAGGCATTACCCACAAGCTTAGCAAGGTAATCACCACCAGCACTGGTGCGGCAAAATTTAAAATAGGACGTATCCATTTACTCAGCCCAAGGCCAGAGCTAAACCAAATCACCATTTCAGAATCACGATGCCAACGTGTTAAAGTGAGTAAAACTGCAAGAAAAATACTGAGCGATAAGATCATGGGTAAAAATTTCACCATGTTAAAGCCGAGTAGAGTATTAATTGCGTCATTCGGCAAAATACCTTTTGCGGCAAGACGCACCAAATTGCCAGCTCGTTGGGCAATGACAATGCCGATAAGTATCAAGAACATCGCGCCAGCGGTGTTGATAAGCTCATGCGATAAAGATTTTTTGAATATTTTCAATTTAAATTTTGTGCAATTTGCGCTTTGATTTCGAGTCAAAACGCTAGATAATTAGTTTTTAAAGTAATCACCAAATAAAAAAGTTAAAAGGACTGAAATGGAATTTAGCATAATAAACGGAAATCCAGAAAAACTACGTACTGATTGTGTGATTGTAGGCGTATTTGAGGACGGAAAAATAAGTGATGCCGCAAAAAATTTGGATGAGGCTTCAAATAAAGCCATTAGCACAGCGCTAAAAAGTGGCGATATGGATGGCAAAATCAATAGTACATTGGTGTTGCATCATGTTGTTGGCGTTACTGCTGCTCGTATTATGTTGGTGGGTTTAGGCAAACAAACCGAGTTTACAGAGAAACAGTACCGCCAAGCGGTGCGCGCCTCGGTTAAAGCATTGCCTAAAGGCGTGGCTAGCGCAAGTTTTTGCTTCGCAGAAATTGCCATTAAGAAATCAGATATTCACACTAAAGTCGCTCAAATGGTCGAAGTGGCGATGGATGCAACTTACCAAGTGAATGCAATCAAGCTTAAAAAAGTCGAGTCAAAAGCGCTGAAAAAAATAGCGATTTGTGTTGAAAAATTTGAGACGACACAGGCTGAGGCGGGTGTGAAACATGGCTTGGCAATTAGTGCTGGCGTGGCTTTGGCGAAAGATTTAGGCAATTTACCGCCGAATATTTGCACGCCAACTTATTTGGGCGAGCAAGCGAAAAAACTCGCCAAAGCCTACGGCTTTAAAGTGGAAGTGTTAGAGAAAAAAGAAATTGAAAAATTAGGCATGGGCTCATTTTTAGGTGTTGCGCAAGGCAGTGTAGAGCCGCCGCGTTTTATTGTTTTGCAACATTTAAAAGGTAAAAAAGGTAGCAAACCCACTGTTCTTGTGGGCAAAGGCATTACCTTTGACACAGGCGGTATTTCCCTAAAACCAGGCGCCGAGATGGATGAAATGAAGTATGACATGTGCGGCGCAGCTAGCGTTTTAGGCACATTTAAGGCGATTGGCGAGATGAATTTGGCGATTAATGCGGTGGGTTTAATTGCCACTTGCGAAAACATGCCAGATGCGGGCGCGATTAAGCCAGGCGATATTCTCACCAGTATGTCTGGGCAAACGATTGAAGTATTGAATACAGACGCCGAAGGCCGCTTGATTTTGTGCGATGCGCTGACTTACGCGGAGCGTTTTGAGCCAAGCGCGGTGGTGGATATCGCCACGCTGACGGGCGCGTGCGTGATTGCACTTGGGCATCATCCAAGTGGTTTGTTCAGTAACAAAGATGCACTGGCGCACGAATTATTAGCTGCGGGTGAAAAGGCGCACGATCGCGCTTGGCACATGCCTTTGTGGGAAGAATTTCAAAGCCAGCTCGATAGTAATTTTGCCGATATGGCTAATATTGGCGGGCGTGCTGGTGGCAGTATTACTGCGGCTTGTTTCTTGTCGCGTTATGCAAAAAAATATGATTGGGCACACTTAGATATCGCAGGTACGGCGTGGAAAAGTGGCAAAGAGAAAGGTGGAACAGGCCGTCCAGTACCACTTCTGACGACGTTTTTAGTGGAACGCGCAACTAAAGCTAAGTAGGGTTAATTTTAAGTCATGACTCGTATAGAATTTTATTTTAACGTGGCTGATAAGCAACAAGCTATTGCAAATTTGGTGCAAGCTGCAATCGTCAAACGACGTCAAATCATGCTATTTGCGGCAGACGAAAAAATGGCGAGTGATGTGAGTGTGAGTTTGTGGCAAAATAAGCCCGAAAGCTTTTTGCCACATGTGCAATTAAATCATTTTCATGCCTCTGTAACGCCTGTGATTATTGGCTTGCAGGGCAGCGATTTAGTGCTAGATTTAATGCAAGATGATATGTTGATTAATTTAACTATAAAACAACCTAGTTTTTTTAGCCGATTTACGCAGTTGGTTGAGCTGGTGAGTGATGATGAACAAGATAGGCTGGCTGCTAGAGCGCGATTTAAGTTTTATCGCGACAGAGGCTACGAAATCAAGAGTATTGACCATACGCAACATAAGATTGAATAGAGAATTATAGTGGCAGAAAAAAAAATACCATTACTGACTGATGTTTACCAGCCAAAAGTTAGTGAATCAAAAGTTAGCGAAATTAAACCAAGTGAATATAAGCCTACTGATTGGGTAGACCTAAAACCAAGGCAGGATGAAGCCACTTTAATTACGCCAGAGCTGATTGCGCGAGTTGCCTCACACATCAAGCCTAGGCTAGAAGCGGATATTACAAAATCTGTGACTGAAAGCGTGCGCGACGCGCTTAAAAATGATTTAATTCAGGCCTTGCAAGATGAGATTGTGACTACGCAAGCGGCGATAGAATCTAGAACGGTAGATTTTGTCGATAAAACTAAGGCGGATCTTAAAACTGAATTGCCGCGCATGTATCAGGACAGTGCTGAGCTGGTGTTCAGTCATCTTTCAGAAAATATAAACGCTTTACAAACAGAAGCGGTTTCAAAATTTGACGCGACGCTTTCTGATATCATGGAAACTGCGCTACAAGCCGCGAACGCTCAAATTAGCTCGCATGTGGAGACATTACAAGCTGATGCCAATACGCGAATTTCACACGATTTAAATCAAGAAATATACGCGCTTCAAACGCAAGCTTTAGGTAATCATCAAGCGCTTTTGGGTGAAAATCTCAATAATATTTTTCAATCTATCAGTCAAAGCGCAAAAATTGAACTGCAACAGCAGTTGGATGCGATGCAGGCTGAAGCGCTGACACAAATGCGCGCGACGTTTAATGAGGCAATGCCCTCAATTTACACTTCTGCAGTAGCTGAGCAGCAAGAGGCGATTACCACTCAAATTGGCGAGAGCTTAAACCAAGAATTACAAGTTTTCCAATCGCAAACGTTGAGCGAGAATCAAGCAAAAATGAGCGAAACGCTAGATGCGCAACAAGCGCAGTTAAGCGCAACACTGGAAGAAAGTTATCAGGCATTAAATCAAACTGCCAAGCAAGAGCTAGCGCAGCATATAGACCTACTACAGGCTGATATTTTGTCGCAAATGGGTACTACATTTAACGATGCTATCCCTAGTATCTATGCGGCTGCGGTGGACGATGTTAAAACTAAGTTTGCAGATGAGATGACAGCGCAAAGTCTGCAGTTGCGGGAGGATTTCTTAGCCACTATTAACGCCGACTTGCCTGCAGTGCAAGAAGTAATGCGCGATAATATTCAACAAATTTTGGCGACGTCGTTACCAAGTTTAGAGCTCGATTTACGCAATCAATTAACGAGTGAGCTGCAAGATTTACTTCTAAAAGTGAAGTTTGTGTTGCCCAAGTAAATTGTCTAGGCAATCAATCGTCATTAATCAATGTTTTGTAAGCTTCAGCGCTTAAAAAGTGTTTAGTTTCGTTCGCATCATCTGGCTTAAACTTGAATATCCATGCGGCATAGGGCTTATCGTTAATGCCTTCTGGAGCATCTAATAAATCCTCATTAATTTCCGTGACAAAGCCATTCATCGGCGCGTGCAAATCAGAGCCAGTTTTTACCGATTCAACTATTCCGCAAGGTTTGCCGTTAATAATATGGGAATCAATTTGTGGTGGTTCAATAAAAACAATGTCACCAAGCAAATCCTGAGCGTAATCGGTAATGCCTGCAAGCCAGTATCCATGCGACTCCTGGAGCACCCATAAATGTTCGTCAGTATAAAATAAATTTTCAGGGAATTTCATGGTGAGTAACGTGGTCAATAAGATTAGGTGCATTTTCTCATAAAGTGACGTCGCTTGTAACAATATAAGCACTTGTATCAAAAATGTCACAAAATATAAATCTTAATACTTATTTTATATATAGATGCTAAGTTATTGACAAATAACTATTATTTATATTATGATAAATTTAACGTTAAAGAGGTTTAGCTGTAATGGTGCAATTTATTTTTAAAAGATTCATGCTATTTTATATAGCGCTGACCTTAGCCGCTTCGCCGGTTGAGCTTTTGGCTGCACACAAAAAATCGCATAAACGTATTTATACTAGTCAAAAAAATGCATTAACTAAACATCGTATTTCTAGCCGCTACAAAGGCAAAAGTCAAAAAGTTAGCCTTAGGCTACGTCAAGCACGTCAGTTACAAATTGCAAATCAACAAAGAGTTATGTTGGGCGAAGATTATGATGGCAGCAGTGTATTGCAGTTGGCTTCAAGTAAGGCATTGATTGTTAATCAAAATACAGGCGAAGTTATTTACGCCAAAAATACAAATTTGCCAACGCCAATTGCTTCCATTACCAAACTAATGACGGCGATGGTGATGCTGGATGCGAAACTATCTTTGGATGATGAAATTTACGTCTCGGATGAAGATGTGGATTATCTTAAAGGTACAGGTTCTAGGTTATCGGTGGGTTCTAAGCTAAGCCGTAGCGATATGTTGCAGTTAGCTTTGATGGCTTCAGAGAACCGCGCGGCATCGGCATTGGCGCATAATTACCCAGGTGGCAAATACGCATTTGTGAAAGCGATGAATGACAAAGCACAAGAATTAGGCTTAAAAAATACGCATTTTGCTGACCCTACTGGACTTGATAGTGAAAATGTTTCTACAGCGGAAGATTTGGCCAAAATGGTGCAAGCAGCTTATCAGTATGCTGAGATTCGTTTAGCTAGCACTAGTCCATCGTACGATGTGCACGTAGGAGGTCGCGAGTATCCTATAGGATTTGTGAATACGAATGGTTTAGTGCGCGCTGGTGAATGGCAAATTGGCTTATCTAAAACTGGCTTTATTAATGAGGCAGGGCGTTGCTTAGTGATGCAAGCGATTATTGCTGGCGAGCCAATGATTGTTGTATTGCTAGATTCTAATGGTAAATTGTCACGTATAGGTGACGCAAATCGTATTCGCAAATGGATGGAATATAACAGTGTGCCTAGCACCACAACCACTGGACAATCGCCTAATGAAATTGTTGCGGGCAGAATTTCGTAAGTGACATATCTTAAATAATTTGGCAATAAAAAAAGCAGCTCCAATTAATATTTGGCGCTGCTTTTTTAATGACTAATTTGAGCTAAAACTTACTTTTTGGCACTTGCTTTTTTCACAACAGGCTTTTTAGCGGTAGCCTTTTTCGGCGCTGCTTTTTTAGCGGCAGGTTTATTAACACTAACTTTTTTGGCGAATGTTTTTTTGCCACCCGACTTACCTCCAGACTTGCCGCCGCCAGCCTCATCTTTTGCCGCTTTTTCGGCCAACAAACCTAGCGCCTCTTCCATTGTTAAGCTTTCAGGTTCAATACTTTTGGGTATGGTGGCACGAATTTTGGCATGCTGCACATAAGGCCCATAGCGGCCTGCAAACACTTCTACACGGCCTTCACCACTTGGGTGTGCGCCAAGCTCAAGTATTGGCGCAGGACCAGTATTTGCAGCGGCTAGCAAGGCAACTGCACCCGCTAAATCAATGGTAAATACACTTTCGCTTTTAGGAATTGATTTAAATTTAGCATCATGATTCACGTAAGGACCAAAGCGGCCAATGTTGGCAATAATTTTTTTACCTGTTTCTGGGTGCAAACCTAAATCGCGCGGTAGTGAAAGTAACATATTAGCCGTGTCAATATTTACATCCGCTAGTGGAGTTTCTTTGGGAATGCTGATGCGTTTTGGTTTTTTCTTTTCACCTTCTACCACTACGCCAAGCTGTAAATAAGGACCATATGGGCCATTCATGAGGTAAATATCTTTACCTGAATCCGCATCCACACCAATCGTCACTGGGTCAGCGCCCGCTTGCGTCGCGCCATTCATGCTACGTTTGTAGTCGCATTTTGGCTCGTCGTTATAGCCCGTACAGCCAATAAAAGTGCCGTAGCGACTTAATTGTTTTTGCAGTGGCTTGCCGCATTTTGGACACGCTTCATCGATTAATTCGTTGCCAGGTCTGTCAACATTAGCTTTGCTGAGCAATTGCGTGTTAAAGCCTTGCCAAAATTCGTCCATTAGCGGAATCCACTCACGCGATCCATCTGCCACGCTATCCAGCGCGTTTTCTAGGTTTGCAGTGAAATCATAATCCACATATTTAGTGAAATGCTCCGTTAAAAATTTGTTTACCACGCGACCAACGTCAGTCGGCGTAAAGCGTTTTTTATCTAGCAGCACATATTCACGGTCTTGCAGTGTGCTGATAATGCTGGCGTAGGTAGAGGGGCGGCCAATGCCGTATTCTTCCAGAATTTTCACCAAACTGGCTTCGCCGTATCTTGGAGGTGGTTCGGTAAAGTGTTGATCGCCGTAGATTTTTTCTACATTTAAAATTTCGCCTGTTTCTAAATGCGGCAGCTTGCTTTCACCTTCTTCTTCCTCATCATCACGGCCTTCCATATACACCGCGATAAAGCCTGGAAATACTAGCGTTTGGCCAGTAGCACGGAATAAATTGGCTTCAGAACCAACAGCTAAATCAACGCTTACCGCATCAAATTTCGCGGGCGACATCTGGCAAGCTAGGCTGCGCTTCCAAATCATTTCATATAGTTTAAATTGTTCATCGTTAAGGTATTTACGCATCGCTGTTGGGCTGCGAGAAATATCCGTCGGACGAATCGCCTCATGCGCTTCTTGTGCATTTTTGGCTTTGGTTTTGTACATAATTGGCGATTTTGGCAAATAATCCGCGTCGAAGTTTTTCTTCACATATTCACGAATGCTCATCACTGCTTCCGTCGCTAAGCTAAACGAATCGGTGCGCATGTAGGTAATTAAACCAACGGTTCCAGAGCCAATATCCACGCCCTCGTACAGCTGCTGTGCGACTCTCATTGCACGAGAAGTGGTAAAACCAAGTTTACGTACTGCTTCTTGTTGTAGAGTTGACGTGGTAAACGGTGCAGCGGGGCTACGGCTGCGTTGTTTTTTCTCAACGCGAGAAACGGTCGTTTTGCCAGCGCTTGCGATGAGCAGTTTTCCAACAATATCCGCTTGTTGGTTGTGGTTAATTACCGTGAATTGCTCAACTTTTTCACCGTTAAATTGAATTAATTTGGCGTTAAAACTATGCGCGTGTTTTAGCGCATCGAGGTGAATGGTCCAATATTCTTGGTTTTTAAATGCTTCAATTTCTAACTCTCGTTCTACGATTAAACGTAGCGCCGGGCTTTGTACGCGCCCTGCAGAAAGGCCGCGCCTAATTTTTTTCCAAAGTAGCGGAGATAAATTAAAACCGACTAAATAATCTAAAGCACGACGCGCTTGCTGTGCGTTCACCAGATTCATCGCGATATCACGCGGGTTATCAATAGCGTGTTTTACCGCTGTTTGCGTGATTTCGTTAAATTCGACGCGCTTTAAAAGTTTGTTTTTGAGTAATTTTTTCTCGGCTAAAATTTCGGCGATATGCCATGAAATTGCTTCGCCTTCGCGGTCTGGGTCGGTTGCGAGATAAATACTATCTGCCAATTTAACCGCTTTAGTAATCGCATCCATATGCTTAGCGTTGCGATCAATCACCTCATACTTCATGGCAAAATCGTTAGCTGGATCAACTGCGCCATTTTTAGGGATTAAATCACGCACATGGCCGTAACTTGCCAACACCTCAAAATCGCTACCTAAATATTTTTTGAGCGTTTTGGCTTTTGAAGATGATTCAACAATTAGTAATTTGGACATTTAAACCTTGAATTTAAGTGCGACTCATATGGAATTGGCTAGATAATAGCAAGCTAATGCGCAACTAGACAACAAGTTTGAAAATTAAATTGTGTAATACTTGAGTATATTAATTGCGGGTAAATTCAATTCGTGTGCCGTCAGAACTAGCCAAACTCAAGGCTTTACCTTCATTGGCAATGTCGCCGAATAGGGGGTCTTCATCATTTTTTTTAGCTTGGCTCAAGCTTTTAAAATCGTATAAATCAAAATCTGCTAAATGCGATGGCTCGATATTTCCAATAGCACGAAAGATATTATTAATGCGACCAGGTTGCTCACGCTCCCATGCTTGTAACATATCCTTCACTTTTTGGCGCTGCAAATTGAGCTGGCTACCGCATAAATCGCACGGAATAATGGGGAACTCCATTTGCCTTGCATAGCTGGCAATATCTTTCTCGCTACAATAGGCTAGGGGCCGAATTACCACATTTTGCTTATCATTTGTCGCCAGTTTTGGCGGCATCGCCTTCATTTTGGCACCAAAAAACATGTTCAAAAACAGCGTTTCTACGATATCGTCTCTATGGTGTCCAAGCGCGATTTTATTGGCGCCTAACTGTTTGGCGGTAGTGTAAATAATGCCGCGACGTAAGCGCGAACATAGACTGCAAGTAGTTGCACCTTCAGGAATTTTCTCTTTCACCACCGAATAAGTGTCTGCTTCGACTATACGGTAATCGATACCTAAACTTTTAAAATATTCTGGCAAAATATGTTCAGGGAAATTCGGTTGTTTTTGATCTAAATTCATGGCGATGAGCTTAAAGTCAATCGGCGCGCGCTCTTGCAGCGCCAGCAGCATCATCAACATGGTGTAACTATCTTTACCGCCGCTCATGCACACCAGCACGGTATCACCATCTTCAATCATGTTGTAATCACCAATCGCTTTGCCTGTAGCGCTAATCAGGCTATTACGCAATTTAACAAAATTATTGGAATGGTTTTCTGGAAGGTGCTTAATCACAGATTCAAACTCCTGCCGCCATCCACTGCCAACACATGCCCAGTAATAAACGGCGCATCATAAATTAAAAATTTCACGGCTTTGGCGACGTCAGTTGCTTCACCCACGCGTTTGAGTAGGGTCTGCGAAATCACGCGTTGGCGATACACTTCATCAAATTGTGGGTTGTTCTCTGGCCATTGCACAGGGCCTGGCGCAACTGCATTGACGCGCACTTCTGGACCAAGTTCTTGCGCCAGCGATTTGGTCAGCGTAACTAAACCTGCTTTGGCCACGCTGTAAACCACATAACTTTTCTTCGGCCGCTCAACATGCATATCGGAAATATTCACAATGCAGCCGTGGTTTTTGAGCAACTCAGCGGCGGCGGCTTGCGCGAGAAACATCGGCGCTTTCAGGTTGCTGCCCACTAAATCGTGCCAATTTTCCTCGTTAATGTGGCCAATTTCAGTTGGATAATAAGTGGACGCGTTATTAATTAGCACGTCTAAACGGCTAAATTGATTAATGGTTTCGTGTACCAAGCTAGGTAACACTGCGATATTCAGTAAGTCGCCCTGAATAATCGCCACAGAATTAGCACGTTGTAAATTAAGTTCGGCCTGTAAGGCGCGCGCTTCCTTGATGCTGGTTTTGTAGTGAATCATTAAACTGGCGCCGTTAGCATGCAGCTCGCGACAAATCGCCGCGCCTACGCGCTTGGCACCGCCGGTAATTAATATCACTTTGTTATTTGATGTTGAATTCAATTTTTACTCACTTTGATTGCAAAATATTATAATGGCTTATGGCCTCATTACCTATTTCTAGCCCAGAATCACAAGTGCTTAGCCAACAGTTAGCAGATTTAATTCAACAAAAAATTGAAAATAATAATGGCTGGATAGATTTTGCGACCTTTATGCACATGGCCTTGTACACGCCAGGTTTGGGTTATTACAGTGGCGGTGCCAAGAAGTTTGGTTTGTATGGAGATTTTGTTACCGCGCCAGAAATTTCGTCTTTATTCGCAAAAACTGTAGCCCTGCAAACCGCACAGATATTGGCCTCTGGCGGTGACGTTTTAGAGTTGGGTGCAGGCACAGGCAAATTAGCGGCAGATTTATTGCTAGAATTGCAACAACTTGATCAACTGCCCAAGCAATATTTTATTTTAGAAGTAAGTGCCTACTTACGCCAAGTTCAGCGCGAAATCTTGCAAGAAAAATTATCAGCAGGATTGCTTAAACGTGTGGTTTGGCTAGAATCTTTGCCAAAAAACTTTAACGGTCTGATTTTAGGTAACGAGGTGTTGGATGCCATTCCCGTGCATCTCATTCATCATACATCGCAAGGCTTGCAAGAGCGTGGTGTGGGGCATGATGGCGAATTCATATGGCAAGATAAACCCCTAAAAGCAGGTCAACTGCATGATGAAGTTAAGGTTTATTCACTGCCGAATGATTATTTGACAGAGGCTTGCCCAGCCGCATCAGCATTGGTTTCTAGCCTGACTGAATGTTTAGAAAGCGGCGCGATTCTGCTCATTGATTATGGTTTTTCAGCGCGCGAATATTACCACCCTCAACGTAACCAAGGCACGCTCATGTGCCATTATCAACAACTCGCGCACGACAATCCGCTCATCAATATCGGGCTGCAAGACATTACTGCGCATGTGAATTTTAGCAATATAGCAATGCTCTGCGAGTCTCATGGAATAAGGCTTGCAGGCTATGCCAATCAAGCACAATTTTTAATCAATTGTGGCATTTTGGATATTCTTGCTCAGCATTCACCCGATTCGCCGCAATTTATGCAGCTAGCCGCAGCGGCGCAAAAATACTTATCTCCAGCCGAAATGGGTGAGTTGTTTAAGGTGATTGCTTTTACCAAAAATATTGAGCTAGATTTAATTGGCTTTAAAAGTGGCGATAAAACGCATACTTTGTAACGTATAATGCCGCGCCATGACTGAAACTGAAGATATTAAATATCGCCGCATTCGTAGTTTTGTGTTGCGCCAAGGCAGGTTGACTAAAGGCCAAGAGCGTGCGTTAGAAACTGTTTGGCCGCAATTTGGCATTGATTACACGGAAAATTTGCTTGATTTAAGCCAAATTTTTCATAGAAAAGACAGTAAAAAAATCCTCGAAATTGGGTTTGGCATGGGTGAAAGTACCACAAAAATCGCCCAAACTTTGCCAGACTACGACTTTTTGGCAGTTGAGGTGCATACACCTGGCGTTGGTAGCCTGCTTAAGCAAATTGAGGAGTTAGCACTTACTAACATTCGCATTATTCAGCACGATGCGGTGGAGGTTTTGCAAAATATGCTGGCTGATAAAAGTTTGGATGGTGTACATATTTTCTTTCCCGATCCGTGGCATAAAAAGCGGCACCACAAGCGCAGATTGATTCAAGCCGAGTTTGTAAAATTACTGAGTTCTAAATTAAAAGTAGGCGCGTATATTCACATGGCGACAGATTGGCAGGAATATGCAGAGTGGGTACTGGAAGTGTTAAATGCAGAACCGCAGCTGCAAAATACGGCTAAAGATTATGCAGAAAAACCGAGTTATCGCCCTCTGACGAAGTTTGAAAATCGAGGAATAAAGCTAGGCCACGGCGTTTGGGATTTAGTTTTTACTAGAGTTTGAGCTATCCGAAAATAACCACGTTCCAATAATTTTTTCCGCCTCTTCAACGCCTAGTTTTTTCGAGCTAGAAAATAATTGCACGGTACAACTTTCACCCCAGGTCGCAAGCAGTTCTTTGCGTGTTTTTGCCAGTGTTAAGCTCGCTTCCCCGCGCGATAGTTTGTCAGATTTTGTGAGCAAAACATGTACTGGTTTCCCGCTGGGGCAAAACCAATCCAACATTTGTTTATCCAGCGGTTGCAGCGGATGGCGGCTATCCATGACTAATACCAAGCCGCCTAAACTCGTGCGTTCGCTTAAATAGCGCGCCAATACGCTTTGCCAATGCGCGCGCATGGCTTCGGGCACTTTGGCATAGCCGTAGCCAGGCAAATCGACTAAGTGCCTATCGTTGCCCAGTGTGAAAAAGTTAATCAGCTGCGTGCGGCCAGGTTGTTTGCTGACGAAAGCCAAGCGATTATGGTTAGCGAGTGTGTTCAGCGCGCTGGATTTACCCGCGTTGGAGCGGCCTGCAAAGGCCACCTCGATGCCCGATGCAGGTGGTAAATCACGCAAGTGGTGAGCGGATATAAAAAAGGTAGCGTTTTGAAACAAAGGCATTTAATTCTCTCAAATTCAAGTTTTAACAGTATTGGCTTTATGCTTAAATGTATCATGAACAGGTAATTTTTGATAAAATATTAGGATAATTAAATAGTTAGGGAAATTTTCAATGATTAAGCAATTGAGTGTTGTAGCCTTGGTGGTGTCGAGTTTGCTGGTTTCATCTGCATTTGCAGCGAATGAGGAAGTTAAAAAAGCACCGCCTGCAGCAGAAAAAAGCGCGGCAGAAAATACCATACAAACGGTGTGTGCGGCTTGTCACGGAGCAGATGGCAATAGCTCGATTCCCGTCAACCCAAAACTGGCTGGGCAACATCCAGAATATTTGTTAAAACAACTGAATAATTTTAAAGAAGGTAAGCGCGCAAACGCAGTGATGGCGCCAATGGTAGCCAATTTAAGCGCGGATGAAATGAAAGATATAGCTGCCTATTTTGCAAATCAAAAAATAACCTTAGCGAAAGCAAAAAATAACGGTGTTGGTTCGTTGGGCGAAAAAATTTATCGTGGTGGCATCGCAGCAAGTGGCGTGCCTGCTTGCGCTTCGTGCCATGGCGCCAATGGGGCGGGTATTCCTAAGCAATTTCCACGTTTAGCTGCGCAACATGCCGATTACTCGCTGGCGCAAATGCGCGCATTTCGCTTAGGCGAACGTGCTAACGCGCCGATGATGATGACAATTGCCGCTAAAATGACCGATGCGGAAATGATTGCAGTGAGTGATTATATGCAAGGCTTGCGCTAGGTTACGAACGTTTGAACAAAGTTCCGATTGTTTGAAAAAGTTAAAAAGGTGGCAATTGCCACCTTTTTTATTGCTATTTTATTTAAAATAACTGCCCTGCAAGGCAATATCCATGCGCCTTGCAGGGCATGAAAATAACTATTCAGAAGCGCTATTTGGCATCTGCGAGCGTCACTCTAAAGCAGACCGCGCCATTCACATTGTTTACTAGGCTTAAGGCATAACCCGCTTGTTTGCTATCTTGTGCGGCATGAAACAAGCCAACACCCAGACCATTGGGTGAGGCGATATGTTTTTTAAATATATCGTTGGCAATCGCGCCATCCATGGCTTTGCCAGTGTCGGTCACTTCAATATAAAAACCACTTTCAGCGTTATCGCACATTTCTACTTTAATTAATGTATCAGGCTGATATTTGGCTTTCTCGAGCGCATTGTTCAACAAATTATCCAAAACGCTATCTAACACTTCGGCATTAATTTCTTCTGTTGGTAATTTGTTGGCAACAAATTCAATGTCATGTTGATTGTGGCGTAGTTGCAAGTCTTTCCACCAGGCGGACATTTTTTCGAGACGCTTCTTCTCTTCGCCAGGTGCTTTAAGTTTATCTAGCGTTGCGGCAATGCGCTGGTTGAGCACAGGTAATTGCTTGCGAATAAGCTGCAATAAGGCTTCATCATCTTTTTTGTTGCTTTGTTCAGCAGCAGAAACCAGTGTACCGACCGATTGTAAAATGTTTTTAATGTCGTGCGTTAGGCGCGATCCTGTCTCGTAAAACGCCTGCATATATGCGTTTTGGCGCAAAGTTTCCTCGCGGCGTTTAGCTTCGTAAAATTCACCCATAATTTGTGTGAGCAGTTTTACATGCACATACAGCGCGGGCGAAATTTGCCAGCGCGAATGTATAGTCAGGTGCAGGTCTTTAAAGTTAAAATTGGTGGAATGGTTAGAGGTTTCGCCAACCTTACCTTGTGATTCATCTGCCAGCCAAGTCACGCCAGACACCCAAGGCAATGCGGTCATCTCATACATAGCTGCCTGAATAAAGCCATTGGGGGTAGATTCTATCTCGCCCATCGCCGCAATATTCCTCACCCATTTTTCAAATGGCATACCAATACTTAATAAGTAGCGTGACATCAAAAGTTCAATGCCTGAAAAACGTGTATTTGGCTTCCAAAAAAAGCTAAAAATAATCAGCCCAAAAGCCAAGCCAAATATCGTGATAAATAGAACTTGCACATAATTAATAGCTTGTATCGTACCAATAGCATAGCTAGAAAGCGCTAAAATAAACGCCATCATCATTAGTAATAAGGTGTAGAAAAAATCTAATATGGGTAATTGGCCAGCTTTTGGTGCTTGAGTGCGGATAAATAAAATAGCCAGCGGCAGCAATGGTGCCAAGTAGCGAATAACAAAGCTGGCCGCCTCTAAATCGTTGTTTGCCCCAAGTAGTTTGGGCACTACCCAAAGCAACAACATGGTCAATAAGTAACTGGCGGCAAGTATGTGAACGACGCGATTAGATTTAGAATCATCAGAGAAAATGCGCCCACCCAGTAAGCCGAATAAAATGGATAACCAAATTGCAGTGAGCCACCAGTTCATATAAAAATAAGCGATGAAACCAACGCCCAAAAATAGCACTATGGCGGTTTTAGTGAGTTTCTCTGTGCTGCGCCATATCGGCTGCCACATTAAAAATAAGCCATAATGGCACATAAAAAATGCGCGTTGCAGTTGGCTAGCGCCATCACCCCAAATTAAAAAGGCATGCAAGGTTAATAGCATTAACGCTAAGATGCGCTGCGTATTAGCGGCTAATAGTTGATTGATTTTAGCGGATTTAAACATGGATTCGGCGCTCGTAATAATTGGACATAAGCATAATACAAAAAATGGGCTAAAAATAGGGTGTCAATAATCTGTCACAAACGATGAAATTTCATCAATTTTTTATTTATATTTGTTTGTAAACTTAGTGCAACACAACTACAAATAAGGCTTTACTTGGTTGGCACGACATTTGCATGATTCTTATCAACTGTGACCAAACTAACTAAAACTGTCACAATGATTATGGGTAAAGGATACCACAAATGAACAAACAAACAGGTTTTACGCTGATTGAGCTGGCGATTGTCTTAGTGATTATCGGCTTGCTGCTGGGTGGTGTATTGAGGGGGCAAGAACTGATTAATAGTGCCAAAGTAAAAAACATGGCGCGCGACTTCCAAAATGTGCAAGTATATATTTATGGTTATCAGGATAAATTTAAGGCCTTGCCGGGTGATGATGCAGCGGCAGGAACTCACGTAACTGGAGCTACGCCGGGTAACACTGGAACTTTAGGTAACGGTGTAATTCAAGGTGCTTGGAATACAACAACTGACGGTGATGAATCCTGTGTATTCTGGGATCACGTCCGCCGAGCTGGCTTAGCTCCCGGGCCAACTGTACCAAGCTGTGTTGCGGGAAATACATATCAACCGCGCAACGCTGATGGTGGTTTAATTGGAATTCAAAGTGTTTCAGGATTTACTGCAATTACGGGCATGACTGGCGCGTATGTGGTTTGCTCTGATGCTATTTTAGGTAAGTTTGCTAAACAGCTAGATATAACTTTGGACGATGGTGTGGGTGACACAGGCTCTGTGAAAGTAGCTGTAAATGGAACACCAAGTGCAGGTGTTGCAGCGCCGGTAGATTCTACGCCTTACGTGGTTTGTATGGCTTTCTGAGCTTAGTTTTTTTATTTTAAAAGCCCGCCTTGTGCGGGCTATTTTGTTTTGGGTAACCCATCTTAGCTATTGCTTGTTGTGTGTTTTGATTTAGAATGATTACAAAATTTAAATGTAGCCTTAATTAATCAAAACCGCATGACTCAAAATATCGTCGAAATAGACAATCTCTCGTTTGGCTACAAAGGCCGCATGTTGCATCAGGGCATCAATATGGTGTTTCCGCGCGGAAAAGTGGTGGCTATAATGGGCGGCAGCGGTAGCGGTAAAACTACGTTGCTGCGCTTAATTGGTGGGCAAATTAAGCCTAACAAGGGCCAGGTGCGCGTGGACGGCCAGGTTGTGCATAAACAAACCCGTGAAGGCATTTACCAATTACGCCGTAAAATGGGTATGCTGTTTCAGCATGGCGCGCTCTTCACTGATTTGTCGGTATATGAAAATGTCGCTTTTCCCATGCGCGAACTTACCGATTTACCTGATAGCATGATTCACGATTTGGTGTTGATGAAGTTACAGGCCGTTGGCTTGCGCGGCGCGCATAAATTAATGCCAACAGAGCTTTCAGGCGGCATGGCGCGGCGCGTGGCCTTGGCGCGCGCCATTGCGCTAGACCCAGATATTGTGATGTATGACGAACCTTTTGCAGGGCTAGACCCAATTTCTATGGGCGTGATTTGCAGTTTAATTCGCACCTTGAACGATGCGCTTGGTGCGACTTCAATTATTGTTTCACACGATGTTAAAGAAACTTTTTTAATTGCAGATTATGTTTATTTTGTAGCCAACGGTGTGGTTGCTGCAGAAGGCACACCTGAAGATTTGAGTAAATCCAGCTTGCCATTTGTGCATCAATTTGTACATGGCGATAAAGATGGTCCGGTACCATTTCATTATGCTGCTGGCGATTATAAGCAAGATTTGCTGGGTTCAGAAGATAACAAGCGCCCAGAAAATAGAAGGCGTGCAGCATGATAAAGCGCTCTCGTCTTCGCATATTTCGCAATATTGGACATCGCTTTACCAAGCGCATATGGCGTTTAGGTGCAGGCGCAAGGTTATTTTGGTTAACACTAATTTCGTCTGGCGAAAGCTTCCGCAGGCCAAGACTAGTGGTGCGCGAAGTGTATTTCACGGGCGTGATGTCGCTCATTATTATTATCGTCTCTGCGTTTTTTGTGGGCATGGTGTTGGCGCTGCAAGGTTATAACACGCTACAAAAATATGGCTCATCAGAAGCCATTGGCGTGCTGGTGGCGCTGGCACTGGTGCGCGAGTTAGGTCCAGTCGTCACCGCCTTATTATTCGCAGGTAGAGCTGGTACGGCGATTACAGCTGAAATCGGCTTAATGAAAGCGACGGAGCAATTGTCTGCCATGGAAATGATGGCGGTTAGCCCGATTGCGCGTGTGATTGCGCCAAGGTTTTGGGCGGGTGTCATTGCCATGCCAATATTAGCCGCATTATTTTCTATGGTTGGTATTTTGGGCGGATATTTAGTGGCAGTGCCTTTAATTGGAGTAGATGCAGGCGCGTTTTGGTCACAGATGCAAGCCAATGTGGATTGGCGGCTGGATATCGTTAATGGCGTGATTAAAAGCGTAGTGTTTGGTGTGGCTTGTACTATGATCGCACTATTTGAAGGCTACGATGCGCCACCTACGGCCGAGGGTGTGAGTAGTGCGACCACAAGAACAGTAGTGACATCTTCACTTACAGTTTTGATTTTAGATTTTATATTAACCTCATTTATGATTACATTATAAAGCGTTCGGGAGTAGGTAATGGAAAGAACAACGATAGATTTATGGGTGGGAATTTTTGTAGCGCTAGGCGTGGCGGCCTTGTTGGGCTTAGCCATGAAGGTGGGTAACTTAACCACCAGTAATATTGGACCAACTTACACAGTGACCGCTAACTTTGAAAATATCGGCGGTTTAAAACCGCGCGCGCCAGTAAAAAGTGCAGGTGTGGTAGTAGGTCGTGTCAGTGATATCATATTTGACCCTGCAACTTTTGAGGCGGTGGTGAGTCTGAATGTCGATAAACGTTATAATTTTCCTAAAGATACATTTGCCAATATTTATACCGCAGGTCTACTGGGCGAGCAATACATTGGCTTAGAAGCTGGTGGCGATGAGGTAATGTTAAAAAGTGGTGATAAAATTACGCAAACGCAAGATGCGGTAGTGCTGGAAAAAATGATTAGCCAATTTTTGTATAGTAAAGCGTCAGAAGCTCCGAAAGAAGAGACAGCTGTTGCGCCAGCTACATCAACCAAAACAAGCGATGATGCGTTAGGTTCAAACCCATTGGATGACATCACTAAGCCTTGAGTTGTCATTGCAATGCAATTAAAAAGGATTTAAAAAATGATGAAAAAATTACTAGTTGCATTTGGTTTACTGTGTTTTAGCGCTACTGGCTTTGCGATTGAAGGTCCTGATGAACTGGTAAAACGCACTGCTGAAGACGTTTTGACAACGGTTAAAAGCGATAAAGATATTCAAGCGGGAGACCAAGAAAAAATATTTGCCTTGGCCGAAGAGAAAATTGTACCTAACTTTAATTTTGATAAAGTTTCGCGTATGGTATTAGGGAAAAATTGGACGAAAGCCTCGTTAGACCAAAAAGCCGCTTTTCAAAACGAATTCCGCACTTTGTTAATCCGCACTTATGCTACTGCGCTTGCTAAATACAGAAACCAGGTCATAGAATATAAACCGTTTCGCATGGTGAACGAATCGAATATTGCTTCTGTTAAAACGCAAATTATTCAACCTGGTGGTCAGCCAATCGCTGTGGATTATTCGCTTGAAAAACAGGCCGATACGTGGAAAGTATATGACATTGTGATTGAAGGCGTGAGCTTGGTGACTAACTATCGCGGTCAGTTTGCGCAAGAAATTCGCCAAAATGGTATGGATAGTTTAATTAAAAAATTGGCTGACAAAAATAAAGCATCGCAAGCCAAAATAGATCAAGCTAAAGCGGCAAAAGCCAAAGCGGCGCAAGAGAATGCGACTGCTTCAAACCATACCAATCCATAAAATTAAGCTGTGAAACTAACTCATGACACACATTGCGCAAATTGATCATCGCTGGGAAGTGAGTGGTGACGTGCTTATAGGCACAGTGTCTGAGATGCTAGTTGCGAGCAAGAGCTTAGCAATGACAAGCGACACGGTGATTGATTTTGCTAAAGTGGACAATATTGATACCTCTACCATCAGTTTGATTCTAGAGTGGAAACGTCGCGCCCAGCAAGAAAATCAGCAGCTAAAGTTTGTGAATTTGCCCGCAAACTTGACCAGTTTGACGCAACTTTACGGCGTGGATGAATTAATTAACGCTTAATTTAATTAGCGTGTCAGGCGTTTAAATTTTTTAGATAAGCCCCATCTACAAGGTGGGGCTTTGTTTTTAGCCCAGTTTTTATTTTAGTTTTATCCTATTTAAGCACCGTTTTTAGAATATTTATATGACACCAGCCATAAAAATAGAGCAAGTCCACAAACGCTTTGGCGATTTGCATGCGCTAAAAGGTATCGATTTAACTATTGAGCAAGGCGAGTTTTTTGCACTACTTGGTCCGAATGGCGCTGGGAAATCTACTCTCATTAATATTATGGCGGGCTTGCTAAAACCAAGCCAAGGTAAAATTTCGGTAATGGGGCACGACACGGTCAATGATTACCAAGCCGCGCGCATGGCGCTAGGTGTGGTGCCACAGGAGTTAGTTTTCGACCCATTTTTTAATGTGCGTGAAATGCTGCGTTTTCAGGCGGGTTATTTTGGTCGTGGTCGCGAAAACGATGCTTGGGTGGATGAAGTCATTGAAAGTTTAGACTTAACCGATAAAGCGCACACCAATATGCGCAAGCTTTCTGGCGGTATGAAACGTCGCGCCTTAATCGCGCAAGCGCTTGCGCATAAACCGCCCGTGATTGTGCTGGATGAACCTACCGCTGGCGTGGATGTTGAGCTACGGCAAGTGTTGTGGCGCTTTATTAAAAAGCTCAATGCCGAAGGCCACACTATTATTTTAACCACGCATTATCTGGAAGAAGCAGAAGCTTTATGCGAGCGCGTGGCGATGATGAAAAATGGCGAAATAGTCGCGCTGGATACCACGACCAATTTGTTGGCGAACCTTGCGGGTAAAAATTTGCGCCTTAAACTAGGTAACGCAACCCTACCAACCACTTTATTGCCCATGCTAAAAAGTGGCGAAAATGGTGTTTATACTTTGGCGCTGACTGAGCTAAGCCAAATGGAATTTGCTTTGAGTGAATTGCGTAAAGCCAACATCAATATTGAAGATATGCAATTGTTTGAGGCCGATTTAGAAGATGTTTTTATGTCATTAGTAGGTAGCAAATGAGCTTAATTAGCAAAAAAAACAGTCAGCCTGAAACCCGAATGGATATTGGCTCCTGGCGAGGTTCTTACACGCTTTTTAAAAAGGAAGTTTTACGTTTTTGGCGTGTCGCTTTCCAAACTGTCGCGTCGCCAGTGCTGACGGCGCTGCTGTATTTGCTCATATTTTCGCACGTACTAGAAGGCCACGTGCAAGTGTACGAAGGCGTGCCTTACACGGCGTTTTTGATTCCAGGTTTAATCATGATGTCTCTGCTGCAAAACGCGTTTGCCAACAGCTCGTCCAGCCTCATTCAATCGAAAGTCATGGGCAATATCATTTTTATTTTGCTCACGCCGCTGACTTATTTGCAATTTTTTAGTGCATTTTTGGCGGCAGCCATCGTTCGCGGTTTAATGGTGGGGTTGGCGATTTATTTTGTGGCGATTTGGTTTGTCGATTTGCCAATTGTGTACCCGTTATGGATTTTTGCTTTCGCATTTTTGGGTAGCGCACTACTTGGTACGTTCGGCATCATTGCTGGTATCTGGGCCGATAAGTTTGACCAAATGGCAGCGTTTCAAAACTTTGTCATTATGCCGCTCACATTTTTATCGGGCGTGTTTTATTCGATTCACTCGCTACCGGCATTTTGGCAAAAGGTGTCGCACTTCAACCCATTTTTCTACATGATTGATGGTTTTAGATACGGTTTTTTTGGCAAAGGTGACATTTCGCCGTGGATTAGCATCAGCGTTGTAGCCGCATTTTTATTCGGGTTAGCATGGCTAGCGTTAAAAATGTTAAAATCAGGGTATAAGTTAAGAGGCTAGAGTAAAAGGTAAGTTAAGTTTGTTAAGCGCTAAACAGCTAGAAAATTATATTACCCAGCATTTGAATTGCGATTTTATTGAAGTGCGCGGCGATGACGGCACGCATTTTGAAGCGGTGATTGTCAGCCCAGCATTTGAAGGTAAGCGCATGGTGGCGCAACATCAATTGGTTTACGGCGCGCTTGGCGATCGCATGAAAGCTGAAATTCACGCGCTTGGCATGAAAACATATACACCCACACAATGGGCAGAGTTACAGATTAAATAGTTTAAGTAAAGGATAGAAAATGGACGCACAAGAAACAATTAAACAAACAGTCACTAGTAATGACGTGGTGCTGTACATGAAGGGCAATCCAAAATTTCCACAATGCGGATTTTCTAATTTAGCCACGCAAATTTTGGATGCCTGCAATGCAAAATATGTGAGCGTGGACGTGTTGCAAGACCAAGCTGTGCGTGAAGGTATTAAACAATATGCCAACTGGCCAACCATTCCGCAGTTGTATGTGAAGGGCGAATTTATTGGCGGTAGCGACATTATGCGCGCCATGTATGAAAGCGGCGAACTTCAGACTTTATTGGCTGGCGAATAAGTTTTGGAAAAATTAATTATTCAAGGCGGCTTTAAGCTGAACGGCGAAGTTACAGTTTCGGGTGCAAAAAACGCCGCTTTGCCTATTTTATGCGCATCGTTATTGGCTGAAACTCCACTTAATTTAAGCGGCGTAGCAGCTTTAAAAGATATTGATACCACAATTAAATTGCTCGACACCATGGGCGTAAAAATCACTCACGAAGCAGATAGAGTGAGTTTGGATGCTTCAGACGTGCAATCGTTTGAGGCGACTTATGAAATGGTGAAAACCATGCGCGCATCTATTTTGGTGCTAGGTCCTCTATTGGCGCGCTTCGGCACTGCACGTGTTTCGTTGCCAGGCGGCTGCGCTATTGGTTCGCGGCCAGTTGATTTGCACATTAAAGGCTTGCAAGCCATGGGCGCGGCGATACACATTACGCACGGTTATATTCAAGCCAGCACGTTACATTTGCCTAATCGGCGCTTGCAAGGCGCGCGCTATTATATGGATATGGTCACAGTTACAGGTACCGAAAACCTGATGATGGCGGCAACACTGGCCGAAGGCAAAACAGTATTAGAAAATGCTGCCAAAGAGCCAGAAGTGGTGGATTTAGCCGAATGTTTGATTAAAATGGGTGCGAATATCACGGGTGCTGGAACGGATGTGATTACTATTATCGGCGTAGAAAAGCTCAACGGCGCTGAGCATAATATTGTGTGTGACCGTATTGAAGCCGGTACCTACATGGTCGCAACCGCAATGACGGGCGGTGAGGTGAAACTTCATAATGCGCGCGCTGATTTGCTAGATGCGGTGATTGAAAAACTTCGCGACGCAGGCGCTGAAGTAAAAGTTAGCAAAACTGAAAACACGATTACTGTGAAAAGTGATGGAAAATTGAAAGCGGTGAATATCCGCACGGCGCCACACCCAGCTTTTCCCACCGATATGCAAGCGCAATTTATGGCGCTGAACAGCGTGGCGGAAGGCGTGGCAAAAGTGACGGAAACGATTTTTGAAAACCGCTTTATGCACGTGCAAGAAATGCAACGTCTAGGCGCTGATATTAGCATTGACGGCAATACCGCTTTGGTAAAAGGCGTGGAATTTTTAGACGGCGCAACCGTGATGGCGACCGATTTGCGTGCTTCGGCGAGTTTGGTTTTAGCTGGCTTGGTGGCGCGTGGCGAAACGGTGATTGAGCGGATTTATCACCTCGACCGTGGCTATGAACATTTGGAAGAAAAATTTACGAAATTGGGCGCGAAAGTGCGAAGAACTAACTAATATATATGATAACAATTGCACTCTCAAAAGGCAGAATTTTCGAAGAGACCACGCCATTGCTGGCGGCGGCAGGTATTCGTGCGCTCGAAGATCCCGAATCTTCGCGCAAGTTGATTCTACCGACCAATCGTGATGACGTACGCCTAATTATTGTGCGCGCGACTGATGTACCCACTTATGTGCAGTACGGCGCGGCGGATATTGGCATCGCGGGCAAAGATGTGCTGGATGAACATGGCGGCGAAGGCTTGTATCAACCGCTGGATTTAAATATCGCCAAGTGCAAAATGATGGTGGCGGTGCGCAACGATTTTGATTACGAAGCCAGCATTCGCCAAGGCGCGCGGCTAAAAGTGGTCACCAAATATGTCAAAGTCGCGCGTGAGCACTTTGCAGCAAAAGGTATGCATGTTGATTTGATTAAACTTTACGGTTCAATGGAATTAGGTCCATTGGTGGGTTTAGCGGATGCGATTGTAGATTTGGTCAGTACTGGCGGCACGCTTAAAGCGAATAATCTTAAAGCCGTAGAAGAAATTGGTGACATTAGCTCGCGTTTGATTGTGAATCAAGCCTCGCTTAAGCTGAATAGAAGCCAGTTGCAGCCTATTTTAGATGCGTTTGCCAGAGCCGTAAAAGAATGATAATTCGTCGTTTATCCACCCAAGACAATTCATTTGCAGCCGAGTTAAAAGCTTTATTAGCTTTTGAAACCGCGCAAGATGACAGCGTGGATGAGGTTGTTGCGAATATTTTAAAAGATGTGAAAACGCGCGGCGACACGGCGGTGCTGGAATATACCAATCGTTTTGATAAAACCAACGCTAACAATTTAGCGGATTTAGAAGTAAGTAAGGCCGAATTAAAGTCCGCATTAGATGGGCTGCAAGCCAATACCAGTGAGGCTCTCAGGGCAGCTTCTGATAGAGTTAAAAGCTATCACGAAAAGCAAATCATACAGTCTTGGAGCTACACTGAAGCTGACGGTACGCTGCTCGGTCAGCAGGTCACTGCGTTAGATCGCGTTGGACTTTATGTGCCGGGAGGTAAAGCGGCGTATCCTTCCAGCGTTTTGATGAACGCGATTCCCGCAAAAGTCGCAGGTGTGTGTGAACTTATCATGGTCGTGCCAACGCCAAATGGTGAGCGAAATCAGCTAGTACTGGCTGCGGCTGCGATTTCTGGCGTAGATCGCGTATTTTGTATCGGCGGCGCACAAGCGGTGGGCGCGTTGGCGTATGGCACGCAGACGATTCCACAAGTAGATAAAATTACCGGCCCGGGCAATGCTTACGTAGCGGCCGCCAAGCGTCGTGTGTTTGGTGTGGTGGGCATCGATATGGTGGCGGGACCATCGGAAATTTTGGTGATTTGCGACGGCAAAACCGACCCCAATTGGATTGCCATGGATTTATTCAGCCAAGCGGAACACGACGAATTAGCGCAAGCGATTTTGCTTTCGCCCGATGCAGCGTTTTTAGATGAGGTTGAAACAAGCATGCAAAAGCTGGTAGAAACCTTGCCCCGTAAAGATATTGTGAATACGTCAATTACCAATCGTGGTGCGCTAATCCACGTGAAAAGTTTGGATGAAGCGATTGAGATTTGCAATTACATCGCGCCTGAGCATTTGGAGCTTTCAGTCGAAAATCCGCTGGAAATGAGTAAAAAAATTAAACACGCAGGCGCGATTTTTATGGGTCGTGATACTTGTGAAGCGCTTGGCGACTACTGCGCAGGGCCAAACCACGTGTTACCGACTTCGCGTACAGCAAGGTTTTCAAGCCCATTAGGCGTTTACGATTTTCAAAAGCGTACTAGCTTGATTATGGTGTCTCCAACAGGCGCACAAACATTGGGTCGCGTGGCATCGACGCTCGCACATGGCGAAGGCTTGCAGGCACATGCGAAGTCTGCTGAGTATCGCCTAAAATAGTATGAGTAAGGTTTTAGTATGAGTAAATTTTGGAGCGATATTGTAAGTAGTTTGACGCCCTATGTGCCAGGCGAGCAGCCTAAGTTGGAAAATCTTGTTAAGCTCAACACGAATGAAAATCCCTATGGCCCTAGCGAGCAAGTAATACGAGCCTTGCAGACTGTTGCGAATGACACATTGCGTTTATATCCAGACCCAAATTCAGATAAATTGAAAGCCGCGATTGCTGAAAATTATGGCTTGCAAGCTAATCAGGTATTTGTCGGCAATGGCTCGGATGAAGTGTTGGCGCATGTATTTCAGGCGTTGTTAAAACACAGCAGGCCTATACTGTTTCCCGATATTACTTATAGTTTTTACCCTGTTTATTGCGCTTTGTATAACATTGAATTTGAGCAAATCCCACTCAGTGAAAACTTTGAAATAGACGTGACAGACTATGACAGACCTAATGGTGGCATTATCTTCCCTAACCCGAATGCGCCAACTGGTGTGCCTTTGGCGCTTTCTGAGATTGAAAAGTTACTCAAATTTAACACAGAATCTGTCGTGGTTATCGATGAAGCGTATGTCGATTTTGGCACTGAATCAGCTGTGAAACTGATCAATACTTATCCGAACTTATTGGTGACGCAAACGCTCTCCAAAGCACGTTCGCTGGCTGGTTTGCGCGTGGGCTTTGCACTTGGTCATAAAGATTTGATTGAAGCCTTAGTTCGCGTGAAAGATAGCTTTAATTCGTATCCGATTGACCGTTTTGCCGAGGCGGGCGCGATTGCAGCGATGCAAGATAATGCTTATTTTGAGCAAATGCGGCAAAAAGTAATGACCTCGAGAGCCGCTCTGGTATTAGCTCTCAGGACACTCGATTTTGAGGTTTTACCTTCAGGAGCAAACTTTATTTTTGCTAAACATAAAACGCGCGATGGCGCAGAGCTCACAGAAAAACTGCGTGAGAAAAACATCATCATTCGGCATTTTAAAAAGCCTGTACGAATTGCACCTTATTTGCGCATTACAATTGGCACAGATGCACAATCAAAAGCCCTCATTGATGCGCTTGTATTAATTTTGAAATAATCATTAAAATTAACTAAAGTATTGAAAAAAATCATCAATTGCGGTTATTATGTGCGAACATACAAAATAGTCTGATTAATATTTTGTAAAAATTATTTAAATTAACCGCAAAATATTAAATTTTTAATCGAATACACAACGAGTTCGGAGGAATAAACACCATGGCACAAACCCAAATGGCACTAGATTCATTAGATTTTGACGCGACAGTTGCATTAGCAACTAAAGTGGCACCACACGTAGACATTTTAGAAATCGGTACTCCATGCATTAAGCATAACGGTATTGAATTATTGAAAACACTACGCGCAAAATTTCCAAACAATCAAATTTTGGTTGACTTGAAAACAATGGACGCTGGCTTCTACGAAGCTGAGCCGTTCTACAAGGCTGGTGCAGATATTTGCACAGTACTAGGCACAGCAGACATCGGTACAATCAAAGGCGTAATTGATGTTGCAAACAAATATGGCAAAATGGCGCAAGTGGATTTGATCAACGTAACAGACAAAAAAGCGCGCACATTAGAAGTGGCTAAATTAGGCGCACATATCATTGGTGTACATACAGGTTTAGATCAACAAGCTGCAGGTCAAACCCCATTTGTGGATTTGGCAATGGTAACTGCTTTAAATACTGGCGCAAAAGTTTCTGTAGCTGGCGGTGTTAAAGCAGCGACAGTACGTCAAGTGGTTGACGCAGGTGCAGATATTGTGGTGGCTGGCGCAGCGATTTATGGCGCGGCAGACCCAGCAGCTTCAGCAGCTGAAATTACTGGTTTAGCACGTGCAGGCAATGCAAGTGCTGGTGGTATGGGCAAATGGTTGCCATGGGCACTAATCGCAGGTGCAGTTTTGCTTGGTTTGTACTTGCTTAAAGGCGGCAACTCAACTGAAGAAATGCCAGCAGCGGCAGATGCAGCGGTTGAGCAAGCAGTTGAAGCGGCTCCAGCAGCAGTTGAAGGCGCAGCAGATGCAGCAGAAGGCGCGGCTGTAGATGCAGTTGAAGTAGCTAAAGATGCAGCGGCAGAAGCGGCTCCAGCAGAAGCAGCCCCAGCAGCACAGTAATTGTTGTTAATTAAGTAAAAAGCCGACTTTTATGTCGGCTTTTTTATTCCTTTTTGCGCGTGTGGCTTAGTTTAGGTTAAAATGTCGCTAAATTACTCATTATCAATTAGTTAACTTAAATTAATTCAAAAGCTCATGCGCAAAGCTGAAGTCACCCGTAATACCCTAGAAACGCAAATTACTGTCGCGATTAATATCGATGGCACTGGTCAATCTCAATTTACCTCTGGTTTAGGCTTCCTCGATCACATGTTGGATCAAGTCGCGCGTCACGGCATGATGGATATTAGCGTGCAGGCCAAAGGTGATTTGCACATTGACGCGCATCACACGGTGGAAGATATAGGCATTACACTTGGCCAAGCATTTTTAAAAGCGGTTGGCGATAAAAAAGGCATTAACCGTTACGGTCACTCTTATGTGCCTTTGGATGAGGCGCTGAGCCGTGTGGTGCTTGATTTGTCAGGTCGCCCAGGCTTGGAATTTAATTGCGAATTCACCCGTGCCGCCATTGGCGAATTTGATGTTGATTTAATACACGAATTTTTCCAAGGCTTTGTGAATCATGCCAATGTAACTTTGCACATTGATAATTTAAAAGGCCACAATTCGCATCACCAGTCTGAGACCATATTCAAAGCTTTCGGCCGCGCATTGCGCATGGCTGTGACGCATGACGAACGTATGTCAGGCATTATGCCATCTACTAAAGGCTCTCTTTAAACGCAACTTAAGTTTTTATGCAAAAAGTAGATATTGCGGTGGTAGATTACGGCATGGGCAATTTGCGCTCAGTGTCTAAAGCGGTGGAGCACGTTGCAAGCGGAAAATCAGTTGTTATTACCAGCGATCCAGAATTGATTCAACATGCGGAGCGCGTGGTGTTTCCTGGCCAAGGTGCCATGCCAGATTGCATGCGCGAGCTGGATGCACGTAACTTGCGAGATGTAATTATTCATGCGGCAGTAAATAAGCCTTTTCTTGGCATTTGCATCGGCATGCAACTACTATTTGAGCATTCCGAAGAAGGTGACACGACTGGTTTAGGCTTGTTTAAAGGCAATGTGGTGCGTTTTGCAGAAAAGCTGGTGGATAAAAATGGCGTTAAGCTAAAAGTGCCGCACATGGGCTGGAATCAGGTTTATCAAGTGAAATCGCACCCTTTGTGGGCGAATATTCAAGATGCAACGCGCTTTTACCATGTGCACAGTTACTACGCCATACCGCAAAATAGCATGGTTACTGCAGGTGGAACTGCATATCCGAACCGCTTTACAAGCGTGATTGCACGCGATAATATTTTTGCAACGCAATTTCACGTCGAAAAAAGTGCACAAGCAGGCTTGCAATTGCTGAACAATTTTGTAAACTGGAAGCCTTGAATACTTTAACTCATTTGAAACTTTCTTGAATTTTGCCCACCATTAATTTCAATTAATAAAAATCATGCTTATTATTCCTGCAATAGATCTTAAAGATGGTCACTGTGTACGTTTAAAACAGGGGCTGATGGAAGAATCTACCGTGTTTTCAGAAGATCCAGGCGCGATGGCGCGACATTGGGTTGACCAAGGCGGCAAGCGACTTCATTTGGTGGATTTAAACGGTGCGTTTGCTGGTAAGCCCGTGAATGCGGCAGCTATTAAATCGATTGTCGCTGCATGCAAAGGCGAGATTCCCATCCAGCTGGGAGGCGGTATTCGTGATTTAGATACGATTGAGCGGTATTTGGATAGCGGCATTGATTATGTGATTATTGGGACTGCTGCGGTGAAAACGCCAGGTTTTTTGCACGAGGCTTGCTATGCTTTTCCAGGTCAAATCATGGTCGGTTTAGATGCCAAAGACGGCAAAGTGGCGATTGATGGTTGGAGCAAGTTGACAGGTCACGACGTGATTGATTTAGCCAAAAAATTTGAAGATTACGGTGTCAATTCAATCGTTTATACCGATATTGGTCGTGATGGAATGCTGACTGGTGTGAATATCGAAGCTACGGTTGCCTTGGCGCAGGCGTTGACCATCCCAGTGATTGCTTCTGGTGGCTTAACCAATTTAGATGATGTAAAAAAATTGTGCGAAGTGGCGCACGAAGGTGTTATTGGCGCCATTACTGGTCGTGCGATTTACGAAGGCACGATAGATTTCGCCAAGGCGCAAAAATTGGCTGACGAGTTAAGCGTTTAATGGGCTTAGCAAAAAGAATCATTCCTTGTTTGGACGTGACAGATGGAAGAGTCGTAAAAGGCGTTAACTTTTTAGAGTTGCGCGATGCGGGCGATCCAGTTGAAATTGCCAAACGCTACGATGACCAAGGTGCCGATGAACTCACGTTTCTAGACATTACCGCAAGCTCGGATAATCGTGGTTTGCTGTTGCATATCATTGAAGAAGTTGCCAGCCAAGTGTTTATTCCATTGACTGTTGGCGGCGGTGTGCGTGAGGTGGAAGATGTGCGCAGGCTTTTAAACGCTGGCGCAGATAAAGTAAGCATCAACACGACGGCAGTGCTGAATCCCAATATGGTGCGCGATGCCGCCTCGCGATTCGGCTCGCAATGTATTGTGGTCGCTATTGATGCTAAAAAAGTAGATAATCAGCCTTATGAATGGGAAGTGTTTACCCACGGCGGTCGCAAGCCAACGGGTTTAGACGCGGTAAAGTGGGCAGAATACATGGTGAGCTTAGGCGCGGGTGAGTTGCTGGTGACCAGCATGGATAGAGATGGCACCAAAATCGGCTTCAATAACCCACTTAATCGTGCGATTTCGGATGCAGTAGAAGTGCCAATCATTGCCTCTGGTGGCGTAGGTAATTTGCAACATTTGGTTGATGGCGTCAAGCTTGGCGGCGCAGATGCGGTGTTGGCGGCGAGCATTTTTCACTATGGTGAATTTACCGTGCAGCAAGCAAAGGAATATATGCAGCAACGAGGTATAGAGGTAAGACTTTGAGTTGGCTAGATGAAATCAAATGGGATGCAAGTGGCCTTGTGCCAGTTATTGCACAGGACTACAAAACTGACAAAGTGCTAATGGTAGCTTGGATGAATCGCGAAGCTTTGCAATTGACTAGCGACACTAATCAAGCAGTGTATTGGTCGCGCAGTCGGAATAAATTGTGGCGCAAAGGCGAAGAATCTGGTCATACGCAAAAAATCCATGAGATTCGAGTGGATTGTGATGAAGACGTGATTTTGCTAAGTGTTGAGCAAGTTGGCGGCATTGCCTGTCATACTGGTCGCTGCAGTTGTTTTTTTAAGAAGTTAGAAAATAACAGATGGAAAACGGTTGAGCCGATTATTAAAAACCCTGAAGATATTTACAAACCTATAGCATGAGCGACGTATTAAACCGATTAGCAGAGCTTTTGGAGCAGCGCAAAAGTGCCGATCCAACCACGTCGTACGTGGCTAAATTGTATGCAAAAGGCATGGATTCCATCCTTAAGAAAGTCGGCGAAGAAGCCACCGAAACGGTCATTGCGGCCAAAGGCGGCAATAAAGAAGAGATAATTTATGAAACCGCCGATTTGTGGTTTCATACTTTAATTATGCTCGCCAAGGCAGATTTAAAGCCGCAAGACGTGTTGGATGAATTGGCGCGGCGTGAGGGTTTGTCGGGAATTGTTGAAAAAGAAAGTCGCACAAAATGAGCGCCGACTGTATATTTTGCAAGATTGTCAGCGGAACTATTCCTGCAAAAAAAATCTATGAAGATGCAGATTTTATTGCCTTTCATGACATCAAACCGATGGCAAAAGTACATTTTTTAATTGTGCCAAAATTGCATGTGGAAACGCTAAAAGATTGCGATGAAACGCATCAAGCATTACTTGGAAAGGCGCTATTATTAGTGCCAAAATTGGCCGCAGAACAAGGTTTAAAAGGCTTTAAAACCTTGATAAATACGGGTCGCGAAGGCGGGCAAGAGGTGTTTCATTTACATATTCATGTGTTTGGCGGTAGCGCCGCAAATTAAATTTTAGGAGAATTATTATGTTAGGTGGATTAAGTTTTGGGCATCTATTAATTGTGTTATTGGTTGTTGTGTTGATATTCGGCACCAAAAAATTGCGTAACATTGGTAGCGATGTTGGCGGTGCGGTGAATGAGTTTAAAAAAGCCATGAATGATGGCAAGGTTGATGATGATGCCGATAAAACGGGCACGACGATTGAAGGTGAAGTGACCAGTAAGACCAAAGAAAAAGTTTAAGTCAAAAAAAAGTGTTTGATGTTTCTTTTTCGGAGCTGCTGGTTATCGCCATTGTGGCTTTGCTGGTGATTGGCCCAGAAAAACTGCCAAAAGTGGCACGTACAGTTGGTGCGTTTACTGGTCGCATGCAGCGTTATGTGGCGCAGGTGAAAGAAGAAGTGAATCGCGAAGTGCGATTTGAAGAGCTGCAAAAGCTTCAAAATGAAATTAAACAGTCTGTAGAGCAAGAAAAAGATGCCCTGCAGACCAGTATCCATGAGCCTTCCAGGCCAGTTAAAATAGAAAAGTTAAAGCCAAAAAAACGCGTTAAGGCAAAAGTTGATGACACCAACTGAGTCATTTATTTCGCATTTAATTGAGCTACGCGGCCGATTGTTAAAAATCGTGCTGGGCTTTATATTGGTTTTTTTCGCATTGTTTCCGTTTGCCAATAAAATTTACGCGCTACTGGCCGCGCCCATGCTGGCTAAACTGCCTGCAGGCGGTCAGATGATCGCCACCGCCGTCACTACGCCATTTTTTGTACCGATGAAAGTCGCGATGATGGCCGCATTTGTAATTTCTCTGCCGTTCACTTTGTATCAAATATGGGCGTTTGTAGCACCAGGGCTTTACCCGCAAGAGAAAAAACTCATGGTGCCAGTGATTGTTTCTAGTTTTGTTTTGTTCCTAATCGGTATGGCGTTTGCCTATTTCGCGGTGTTTCCCACTGTATTTGGTTTTATTGTCAGTAGCGCGCCAGCTGGCGTGGCGGTGATGACGGATATTTCGCAATATCTCGATTTTGTGATGACGCTATTTATGGCGTTTGGTTTGGCGTTTGAGGTGCCAATTGTCGTCGTGCTCATCGCGAGGTTTGGCTGGGTGACCATTGCACAATTGAAGGAAGCACGCAGTTACGTGATTGTTGGCGCATTTGTGATTGGTGCGATTTTTACGCCGCCCGATATTATCTCGCAGTTTATGTTGGCTGTGCCGTTGTGGCTGTTATACGAGGCGGGCATTGTGGTGGCACAACTCACCAAGCCAAAAATAGTGAAAGAAAATTCTATTAAAGCTTAAAATTCACTGCCCTGAAAGCCAATATCCATGCGCATCGCAGGGCGGTATTTTAAATAATAATTAAACTGAAATTATTAATTATTTTGTGCTTTTACTGGTTTCGGCCGCTTACCAACGGTCACGTTGACCTTGATTTCTTTTTCGGCTCTAGCAATTGTCAGCACCGCTTTTTCGCTCGGTTTTAACGCTGCAATTAAATTTAACATGCTGCTACTATCAGAAATTTCTTTGTCATTAATCGCCAGCAGCACGTCGCCAGATTTTAGCCCAGCCAAATGTGCAGGGCTATTTTGCAACACGCCGGCAATCAACGAACCTTGTGGTTTGCTGAGTTTGAACGATTCAGCCAATTCTGGCGTAATATCTTGCGCTTCTATGCCTATCCAGCCGCGCGTGACAGAACCGTCAACCGCAATTTGTTCCATGACATGTTTGGCGATATTGGCGGGAATCGCAAAGCCAATACCCATGCTACCACCGCTACGCGAATAGATGGCGCTATTGACGCCAACCAAGTTGCCATCTGCGTCAATTAAAGCACCACCAGAGTTGCCTGGATTAATTGAGGCATCGGTTTGAATAAAGTTTTCGTAAGTATTAATGCCTAAATGGTTACGCCCAAGCGCGCTAACAATGCCTTGTGTGACGGTTTGCCCTACGCCAAAAGGGTTGCCAATCGCCAATACTACATCGCCTACACTAAGCTGTTCGTTGGCGGCAAAGGTAATTGCAGGCAGATTTTCTGCCTCAACTTTTAGTACGGCCAAGTCTGTATCTGGGTCGGTGCCGACTACTTTTGCTGCAAGTTTTCTGCCATCGGATAGTAGAATTTCAATTTCATCCGCACTTGCGACCACGTGGTCGTTGGTTAAAATAAGACCTTGCTCGCTCACAATCACGCCGCTACCCAAGCTGTTATCTGGCAAGTCTTCTTCACCCTCTGGCTGCTCACCAAAAAAATCTCTAAATAAAGGGTCGTCCTTAAACTGTTCATGCGGGTTGACCGCGGCAATTTTGCTGGAGGTGAAAATGTTCACCACTGAAGGCATGGCTTTTTTTGCAGCTAGACTATAACCACCTTTGGGGCTAGCTAAAGCGCTTGATTGTACTTGGTTGATGACAATAGGCGTTTGACTAGATTCGAGCAAATGCGGATAAAAAAGTCGCAATACAAATAGCAAGCCTAAGCAGGCGGTGACCGATTGGGCAAAAATAAGCCAAATTTTCTGCATAAATTTATGTTAAAAAAGTTAAAATTGAATGCTATTAGTATAGGTGAACTGTAGGCAAAACACACATGAAAATTAATGACCTGAACGATTATTTGAATCAACTGTTGCAACCCGAGCGTTTTAGCGATTACTGCCCAAATGGTCTGCAAGTTGAAGGTAAAAGAGAGATTAACAAAATCGTCACTGGCGTTACGGCCAGTATGGATTTATTACACGCTGCCCTGCAGGTCAATGCAGACGCCATTTTTGTGCATCATGGCTATTTTTGGCGCAATGAGGCTTTGCCAATTACAGGCATTAAAAAACAGCGTATTCAATTTTTGTTGCAACATGAAATCAATTTGTTTGCTTATCATTTGCCTTTGGATATGCACCCAGGGCTGGGTAATAACATGATGCTAGCTAATCAATTGGGGTTAAAGGTGACAAAATGGGTAGATATGCTGGCAATAGCAGAATTAAGCCAGCCGCATACGCTACAAACTTTTGCTGAGCTGATAGAAACCAAGCTGAAACGTAGGCCGCTAGTGGTTGGCGATGGTCAGAAGCAAATTAAAAATATCGCCTTGTGTACTGGTGCGGCGCAAGGCTATATCGAACAAGCAGTTGCGGCTAATGTGGATGTTTACATTAGCGGCGAGATTTCTGAGCAGACCGTACATGTGGCACGCGAAACTGGTATGTCTTATATATCTGCAGGACATCACGCAACAGAACGTTACGGAATACAAGCATTGGGCGAACATTTAGCGCAAAAATTCGGTTTACAACACACATTTATTGATTGTGATAATCCAGTTTAAGCTAAAAAATCAATTGCGCGAATAGACTTGTTTAGTCGTTTCATTTCAACTACTTATGCAATTAAATTTGGTGTATATTGTGAAAAAAATGTATACTCTCGGCTTTCTGCAAAGCGGTAGTGACAACACAATCACACTTCGAAAAAGCAAGGTAAAGGACACAAATGGCAGACAACAAGATAGACAAAAATAACGCTTTATCATTCACAGCGCCTTCGGCAATTGATTTAGAAAAACGCAACTTTTTAATTAAGGCAACTGCTTGTACTGGTGCAGTTGGTGCCGCCGCAGTTGCTGTGCCATTTGTGGGTAGCATGTTGCCGAGTGAGCGTGCTAAAGCTGCTGGCGCGCCAGTGGAAGTAGATATTAGCAAAATTCAACCTGGTAACATGATGATAGCAGAATGGAGAGGGCAGCCTGTTTGGATTATTAATCGTACCGAAGCGCAAACTGCAGAATTATCAAAGCATAACGATCAATTGTCTGATCCAATGTGTGATGTAACCTCACAACAGCCTGCATACTGTAAAAACACTGGTCGTGGCATTAAACCAAATATTGGCGTAGTGGTAGCTATTTGCACTCACTTGGGTTGCTCACCAACTGCAAAATTAGAAAAAGGCGGTGATATGGGCGACAACTGGACTGGTGGTTTTTTCTGCCCATGTCATGGCTCTAAGTTTGACCTTGCAGGCCGTGTATTTAAAGGCTCGCCAGCGCCGACCAATTTAGTCGTACCCCCACATCAATATCTAACAGAAACAACTTTGTTAATTGGTGTTGATACAAAGGCGGAGGCGTAAATCATGGCTCAAGATAAAGCAACAGCAAAAAAAGTGGAAGCTAAAGGTTTATTGGCTGGCCTAGTGGATTGGACGGATGCGCGCTTCCCACTTACCAGCAATATTAAAAATCACTTAACTGAATATTACGCACCTAAAAACTTCAATTTTTGGTACTTTTTTGGTTCCTTAGCAATGTTGATTTTGGTACTACAAATTGCTACTGGTATATTCTTAACCATGCATTACAAGCCAGATGCAGAGATGGCATTTGCCTCAGTTGAATACATTATGCGCGACGTGTTTGGCGGCAATATTATCCGCTATATGCACTCTACAGGCGCGTCGATGTTCTTTGTAGTGGTGTATTTGCACATGTTCCGCGGTGTTATTTATGGGTCCTACCGTAATCCGCGTGAACTTATATGGTTATTTGGCGTTGGTATATTTTTATGTCTAATGGGTGAAGCGTTCTTTGGTTACCTATTACCTTGGGGGCAAATGTCGTATTGGGGCGCACAAGTGATTGTGAACCTATTTGCAACCATTCCGCTGATTGGACCAGATATTTCTGAGTGGTTACGTGGCGATTATTTGGTTTCTGATGCGACGTTAAATAGGTTCTTTGCTTTTCATGTTATTGCTCTGCCGCTAGTGCTATTGGGCTTAGTGATGGCACATTTAATTGCCTTACACGAAGTCGGCTCTAACAATCCTGATGGCGTAGAAATTAAAGCTAAGAAAGATAAAGAAACTGGCATTCCGCTAGATGGCATCCCGTTTCACCCCTACTACACGGTGAAAGATATAGTCGGTGTGGTGGTATTTTTAATTGTGTTCGTGGCGATTATCGCTTTCGCGCCAGAGATGGGCGGCTACTTTTTAGAGGCCAATAATTTCATCCCTGCCGATCCACTTAAAACGCCAGCACACATCGCGCCAGTCTGGTACTTCACGCCATATTATTCAATTTTGCGTGCGGTACCACCTGTCATGAACTCGCAGTTTCCTGGTGTTGCGGCGATGGGTTTGTCAGTCGTGGTATTTGCTTTATTACCCTGGTTAGATAAGAGTCCTGTGAAGTCGATTCGTTATCGCGGCAAGCTTTACAAATACTGGTTAGCGGCGTTTGTGTTGAGCTTTTTAGTGTTGGGTTATTTGGGTACTGTGCCATCTAACGTATGGGGACAATTTGGCGCATGGATGGGTGGCGCAGATCGTGCTACCGTGGTTGCGCGTATTTTTACGGTTGTTTATTTTGCATTTTTTATCCTGATGCCGTGGTACACCGCAAAGGATAAAACCTTACCAGTGCCTACAAGAGTGAGGTATTAATCATGAAAACTAAAAATATCTTAAAAAATGGCATTTTACTTATTGCATTTTTGCCTTTAATTGCATTCGCTAACGAGTCAGCGATTACGGTTACTGCGCCGATAGATGCGACAGACCATGCCTCACTACAACGCGGCGCACGCACGTTTATTAATAGTTGCCTCAATTGTCATAGCGCCAACTACATGCGTTATAACCGCCTAAAAGATATTGGCCTGACTGAAGCGCAAATTAAAGATAATTTGCTATTTGCAGGCGATAAGGTGGGCGACACCATGAAAACGTCAATGAACCCAAAAGACGCGAAAAAATGGTTCGGCGTTGCGCCGCCAGATTTATCTGTTGAGGTGCGTGCGCGTGGTGCGGATTGGGTTTACGCCTATTTGCGCGGTTTTTATCGTGACGAAACGAGCCCGACCGGTTGGGGTAATTGTGTGTTTGATCCGCAGAATTGTAAAGTCGCCATGCCGCATGTGTTGTACGAACTGCAAGGTGAGCAGGTGTTAAATCACGAAACGCACCAGCTTGAATTGGTGAAACCTGGCAAATTAGACCCCGCGGAATATAACGCATTGGTCGGTGATTTAACCAACTACATGGCGTTTATGGCCGAGCCTGCTAAAGAGCAACGCAAACATATTGGTTGGTGGGCGCTGTTATTTTTAGGTGTTTTGCTAGTGTTGGCGATTAAACTTAAAAAAGAATACTGGAAAGACATTAAATAGAAATCTAGTTAATAGTCATTAAAACGCATTTCTAATTTACGAGAGAATAATAATTATGATGAAACTTTACTCGGGCTCAGTTGATCCCTTCAGCCACCGTTGCCGTATTGTACTGTTCGAAAAAGGCATGGATTTTGAAGTAATCGATGTGGACTTAGCCAATAAAGCCGAAGATTTAGCGGTGCTAAACCCATATGGCGCTGTACCAGTACTGGTGGAGCGTGATTTGATATTGTCGGAAGCGAATATTATTAACGAATACATCGATGAGCGTTTTCCGCATCCACAATTGATGCCAGCTGACCCAGTCATGCGCGCACGTGCAAGATTGTTTTTGTATAACTTTGAAAAAGATTTGTTCTCTCACATTAAAGATGTTGAATCAGACAATCAAGAAGTCGCGGATAAAGCACGCAAAACGATTCGTGACAATTTAACGCAAATTGTGCCAATTTTTAGCAAACAAAATTACTTGTTAGGTGATGATTATTCTATGTTAGATGTTGCGGTAACGCCATTATTATGGCGCTTAGGCCACTATGGAATTGAGTTGCCAAATCAAGCTTCACCTTTGCTTAAATATGCTGAGCGCTTGTTCTCACGTCCACTTTATGCAGATGCGATGACACCTTCAGAAAAGGCAATGAGGAAGTAAATGTGGCAGAAGGGTTGATTCCAACCAAACCCTACATGGTGCGCGCCATTCATGAATGGTGCGTCGATAATGGCTTAACGCCACATTTGTTGGTAGCAGTTAATGCACAATGTCGCGTGCCGATGGCCCACGTGAAGGCGGGCGAAATTGTGCTCAATTTGAATTATTCTGCCACCAAAGATTTGCACATGGACAACGAAGCGATTGTATTTTCGGCTCGTTTTGGCGGCGTTTCACAAAACTTATATGTGCCGATGGATGCAGTACAAGGGATTTTTGCGCGTGAAAATGGCCAAGGCATGTTTTTTGAGCCTGCCCTACAGGCCAATATCCATGCGGCTCCTGGAGCATCTATTTCAGAAGCTGTTTCTTCTGGAAATAATCTTGAAAATAACAAAGAAACACCAAAAAAGAATAAACCAACGCTGACAATAGTAAAATAGTAAGTTGTAAAAAATTTCTTAAAAGGGCTAGTCGCCGATTTATAAAAAGTGATATAGTCACGCCTTCAAGAAAAAGCCGGATTAGCTCAGTTGGTAGAGCAGCGCACTTGTAATGCGAAGGTCGTCAGTTCGATTCCGACATCCGGCACCAAAAATCTCTAAAAAATACCTGAAAACGTACATTGCCGCATATTTAAATTAACATTTGAATAATTGTTGGTTTTTGCATGTATTTTGTTTGACAGTAGGTCGAAAAATAAGCATAATCGCGGGTTCGGTTAGGAGGGGTGGCCGAGTGGTTAAAGGCGACGGACTGTAAATCCGTTCTCTCAGAGTACGCTGGTTCGAATCCAGCCTCCTCCACCAATAACTGGATTTGATAAGAAATAAGGGGCCTGTTGGCGCTGGTTTAGCGGGTACGCGGGTGTAGCTCAGTTGGTAGAGCTTCAGTTTTCCAAACTGAATGTCGCGAGTTCGAGCCTCGTCGCCCGCTCCAAATATTGAGTTTATATGGTTAAGTAAGTTGCCCATGTGGCTCAGTGGTAGAGCACTCCCTTGGTAAGGGAGAGGTCGCGGGTCCGATTCCCGCCATGGGCACCAAAAGATAGGCGTACCAAAGTTTGTAGATATTAAGAGTTGTATATTGCAGTGTTAAAGTTTTATTAAGTTAAATAAAACTTTTAGAGATAGTAAAAAGTAAAGCTTAAAAAATTTAAGTTAATAAAATTTTAATTGAAATATTAAATCATAAAGATTACGCAAAGGATTAAAAAATGGCAAAAGGCAAATTCGAACGTACCAAGCCGCACGTCAACGTAGGCACGATTGGCCACGTGGATCATGGTAAAACAACATTAACGGCAGCGATT
>JBEBJI010000043.1:0-13175 GCA_040079935.1 Methylotenera sp. | reverse complement strand
TAAAGTGACGCCTTTACCATTTCTAAAAAATAAGCTTTGACCTAATAGCTCTTCTAGTTTTAACAACTGCTGACTAATAGCAGATTGCGTAAGCGATAGCTCCTCAGAAGCCTTAGAAAAACTGCCTAATCTAGCGGCGGCATCAAAGGTAATAAGATATTTAAATGGTGGTAGGGCTTTACTCATGGTATTAAAAAACTTAATATCTAAGCCAGTATAGCTAATTGCTTATCTAATGTAAAACTGCCACTATAAACACATTATTTAAGGAGATTATCTTGGCTAACTCTGATGCATTTGGCGACAACGCCATCACCCGTAAAAACCTAAAAGGCTATGAGCGTGAAAATACCTTTTCAGGGGTTTTATCATTCATGCGTAGACAATACACCAAAAACTTAGAAGGCGTTGACGTTGTAGTATCTGGTGTGCCGCTTGACATTGCCACCACCTTCCGCAGTGGTGCGCGTATGGGCCCTGCAGCAGTGCGTGCTGCATCTGTGCAGATGAACGAACTCATACACCCATGGGGATTTGGCCCATGTGATAGATTGTCTGTCATCGATTACGGTGATTGCTGGCTAGACTCGCATAACCCACACACCATATTTTCATCCATCTACGAACACGCAAAAACCATACTCGCATCTAATGCGAAAATGCTCACTTTGGGCGGCGATCACTACATCACTTATCCGCTCTTAAAAGCACACGCTGAGAAATTTGGTACTCCATTATCCATCATTCACTTTGATGCACACTGCGACACTTGGGCGGATGATGAACCAAACTCCCTCAATCATGGCAGCATGTTTTACAAAGCAATTAAAGATGGTTTGGTAGACCCTGCCACTTCAGTGCAAATAGGCATCAGAACATGGAACGAAGATTTTATGGGCGTGAATATTCTAGGGGCAGATTGGGTGCACGAGCATGGCGTAGCTGCTGTCGCACAAAAAGCGCATGAAATTGTTGGCAAACGTAATGTATACCTCACGTTTGATATTGATTGCCTAGACCCTGCCTTTGCCCCAGGCACAGGCACACCCGTTGCTGGTGGCTTGAGTTCTGCGCAAGCATTGGCCATTTTACGTAAATTTGTTGGGCTTAATATCATCGGTATGGACGTGGTAGAGGTCGCCCCCGCTTATGACCATAGTGAAATTACCGCACTGGCCGCTGCGCAAATCGCCGCCGAAATGTTGTGTGTGATTAGCGCGCAGCAAAAATAAATACTCATTTTTAACTTTAAAAAAGGACTCTCAAATGACTTCGAATCAATGGCATTACCGTTTTATATCGATCGTTATATTTGGTTTAGCACCTACTATCGCATTTTCTGCCACTGAAAAAGTGTTAAACATTAACAACTGGGCAGAATATATTGGTGAAAACACAGTTAAAAACTTTGAGAAAGAAACTGGCATTAAAGTGCGCTACGATAACTTTGATTCAAACGAAGTGCTACTCGCCAAGGTCATTGCAGGTCAAACTGGCTACGATATCGTGATACCCTCATCTGACTTTGGCCGCATTATGATAGATGGTGGCAAGGTGCAAAAACTAGATCGCAAAAAACTCACCAATTGGGGCAATTTAAACCCAGCCGTAATGAAGCAGATGGAAAAACTTGATCCAGGCAATCAATACATGGTGCCATGGTTGGGCGGCTCGGTCAGTGTGGGTTATAACGTAGATAAAGTAAAAGCGGCGCTTGGCACAGAGCCTATTCCAGCCAACCCTTTTGACTTAGTATTTAACCCAAAATACACTTCAAAACTTAAAAAATGTGGAATTGCGATGCTCGACAGCGCTAGCGATGTGTTTCCTTCTGCGCTTATTTACGTAGGCAAACCCGCTTTTAGTAGCAATACGGCAGATTACAAAATTGCTGCAGACTTGCTTCAAAAAGTACGCAAAGATATCAAAATGTTCACTTATAACGGACATATTACCGATTTAGCCGTGGGCAATATTTGCGTGGCACTTGGTTACGGCAGCGATTTTAATAACGCGGCATTTCAAGCCAAAGAAGCTAAAAATGGCATCAAAATAGAAGCGCCATTGCCACCAAATGGCATGCAATTTGGCTTTGAATCGATGATGATACCTGTTGATGCGCCGCACCGTGAAAATGCGTTGCTATGGATGAATTATATTTTGCGTCCAGAAGTACAGGCAGAAATTACCAATTACACCATGTTCACCAGCCCCAACTTGGCGGCGCGTAAATACATAGACCCAGATGTACTTGCCAATAAAATCGCGTTTCCACCAGATGAGTACTTAAGTAGCAAAGCGCAGTTTTACCAAGTGCGCAGCAATGCCATGCGTAGAGTCATGACCAGAGCTTTTACCAAATTAAAATCAGGGCTTTAATTCAATAAAAAATAGCCCACGATCTATCTCGTGGGCTATTTTTGCTAAAGCTTAAGATTAATCCAGCGATACAATCGCTTCAATTTCCACCAATACATCGCGCGGCAACTTAGCCACTTGCACAGTGGAACGTGCGGGCGTGTGGCTACCAAAAGTTTCGCCGTAGACTTTGTTCATTGCGGCAAAATCATCTAGATTTTTCATAAACACGGTGGTTTTTACAACTTTGCTCAAGCTCGCGCCCGCAGCCTCAATCACGGCTTTTAGGTTCGCCAATACCTGCGTGGTTTGCGCGGTAATGTCGCCTTCCAGCAGTGTGCCATCTGCACGTAGCGGAATTTGACCTGAGGTGAAAAGAAAATCGCCGATGCTGATGGCTTGTGCGTATGGGCCAATAGCGGCTGGAGCGTTTGGGGTTTGGATGATTTTCATATGAGAACCTTTTTAGTTAATTATCTGTATAGCAAAACTGCACGCGATTGACGTTGCAAAATAATTCATAAGCAATCGTGCCTGCGGCTTTGGCAACATCGTTCGCGAGAACTTGGTCGCCCCAAAGCTCAACTTTACTGCCAATTTTTGCACTCGCAATATCAGTTAAATCCACGAACAGCATATCCATAGAAACACGTCCAATAACACGCGTCATTTTGCTATCTACTGCAGCAGGCGCACCAACTGCAGACCTTGGATAGCCATCGGCATAGCCAAAAGCCACCACGCCGATTTTCATGTCTTTATTCGCAGTAAAAATGCTACCGTAGCCAATTGATTCACCTTTTTGAATGGTACGAATCGAGATGATTTGGCTGGTCAATTGCATCACTGTTCGCAGCGGCGTTTTTGCGTTATAAAGCGGATCTGCTCCATAGAGCATAATGCCTGGTCGCGACCAGTTTTTGTAAGACTGCGGCCAGCCGAGAATCGCCGCAGAGTTTGCTAAACTGACTTCACCCGCGCTCAAATTTTGAGTAGCATTTTTAAACACTTCAATTTGTTGTTTGGTATGTTCAGACTTTAAGTTATCTGCATTGGCGAAATGTGACATGCACACAATTTTAGCTACATTTGCATGCCCTGCAAGCCGCATGTATGCTGCCTCGTAGGCCGATGGTTTTAAGCCAACGCGATGCATGCCGCTATCTATTTTTAGCCAAATGTGCAGCGGTTTTTTAAGTTTTGCGCTCAGAAAAATATCAATTTGCCACTCGGCGTGAATCACAATCCACAAATTATTCGCGAAAATTTCTGGCAATTCTGCGGCTTCAAAAAAGCCTTCTAGCAACAAAATTGGGGTTTTAATGCCCGCTTCGCGTAGTTGCAAAGCTTCCTCCAAACATGCCACCGCAAAGCCATCTGCCTCGCTCGCAATCGCCTGCGCGCATTGCACCGCGCCGTGTCCGTAGGCATTTGCCTTAATCACCGCCAGCGATTTTCCACCGTGCATAGTTTTCGCCACACTGTAATTGTGGCGAAATGCATCAAGACGAATATGTGCGACGGCGGGGCGAGACATTTTTAGATTGATTTATTCCATTTATAATGTTTTTGAGCATGGCTGGAAGTCGCATGGATATTGGCTTGCAGGGCATGTGTTTTTACACGCTAATTGTACCGCGTAATCGCCAAATCGTCACTTTGAATCGCTGGTTTTTGACTGGCAACCAAATCCGCCAACACCTGAGCGGCTCCGCACGCCATAGTCCATCCTAAAGTTCCGTGACCAGTGTTTAGCCAAACATTGTTATACATTTCAGATGCTTTGCCGATAATCGGTGTGCCGTCAGGCGTCATCGGTCGCAACCCAGTCCAAAACAGCGATTTCGACACATCGCCACCTTTAGGAAACAAGCCGCCAAGCACCATTTCCAGCGTCTCACGCCGACGTGGATTGAGGGTCAAATCAAAACCCGCCAGCTCTGCCATGCCGCCAACGCGAATTCGGTCGTCAAAGCGTGTAATCGCGACTTTGTACGTCTCATCCATCACCGTCGAAACAGGCGCCATTGCTATGTTTACGACAGGCACAGTGAGCGAATAACCTTTCACTGGGTACACAGGTATTTGAATGTCGAGCGCTTGCATGAGCGCGCGAGAATAACTGCCCAGCGCGACGATATATTGATCGGCTTGCAGCACTTCTCGGTTATTTTCTGCGTTAATTTCAACGCCTGAAAGCCGGCTATTTTCAATTAACAAACGTTCAATTTGTATATCTTGGCGAAATTTCACGCCTAGTTTTTGCGCTTCCAAAGCTAAATTTGTCGTGAATAATTGGCAATCGCCCGTTTCATCGTGCGGCAAACGCAAGCCACCTAAAAGATTGTCTTTTACCAGCGCCAAAGCTGGCTCTACACGCGCACAGCCATCGGGATCTAAATGCTCAAATGGAACACCAAGACGTAATAGCACCTTAATGTCTTTGGCTTCTGCATCTAACTGTTTTTGTGTACGGAAAACTTGCAAAGTACCTTGCGTGCGACCTTCGTAAGCGATGCCCGTATGGCTACGCAAATCGCTCATGCAATCGCGGCTATATTCGGCTAGCCGCACCATGCGCTCTTTGTTGGTGTCGTAACGACCAGCAGTACAATTACGCAGTAATTTCAGCGTCCATTCTAGCTGCCAAAGCGTGAAATCGGCCTTTAATGCGAGAGGAGAGTGGCGCTGAAACAACCATTTTAGCGCTTTCATCGGCACGCCTGGCGCTGCCCATGGCGCGGAATAGCCAGGTGAAATTTGTCCTGCGTTTGCAAAGCTGGTTTCTAATCCCACAGCGGGCTGACGGTCGATTACCGTCACATCAAAACCTTTTTTCGCGAGGTAATAAGCGCTCGTGACACCGATGACGCCAGACCCTAAAACCAGTACTTTCATAAATGCCTAGAATAAAATATATAGCCTGCATTGAACCTGAATCGCACCAATTATGCAAATCCACTTACGCAAATTTTGGCCTCAAAGTGGCTCTAATAGTATTGTCAAAATGGCTCTTGTCACCCACCCAATTAAAGAAAACAATGCTATTGTAAAAACATTGTAATTTTGGTCAATTTGCTTTAATTTAGGTGTGTTAAAAAATTTTAATTTTGTCACTTTTTTAAGGGGTTAAAAATAATGTCAATTTCAATTAAGCAAGCTCTACTATTCGCGCTGGCAGCAACTGTTTGTAATGCCCAAGCGGAGCACATGACTAAAGTTGGCAAAGGAGAAGGCAAGCTAGATATTATCGCGTGGCCTGGCTACCTTGAAAATGGTGCAACTGATAAAAATTATGATTGGGTGACAGGTTTTGAGAAAGAGACTGGTTGCAAAGTCAACGTAAAAACTGCGGGCACCTCTGACGAAATGGTTTCACTCATGAATAAAGGCGGTTATGATTTGGTGACGGCTTCAGGTGATGCGAGTTTGCGCTTAGTCGCAGGCAAAAAAGTGCATGCAATTAATACTGCACTTATTCCTTCTTGGAGCACCATTGATAGCCGCCTGCAAGACGCACCTTGGCACACAGTCGGCGGCAAGCACTATGGTGTGCCTTACCAGTGGGGACCAAATGTATTGATGTATAACACGACTGTTTTTAAAACCGCGCCGACCAGTTGGGCAACAGTTTTTGAAACGCAAAATTTTCCCGATGGCAAACCGAATAAAGGCCGTGTGCAAGCTTATGATGGTCCAATTTATATTGCCGATGCTGCGCTTTATTTGATGAAAAAAGATCCTGCGCTAGGCATAAAAGACCCATATGAACTAAACGAAAAGCAATACGCGGCGGTATTAAAACTATTGCGTCAACAAAAGGCGCTTACGCATAGATATTGGCACGATGTCACAGTGCAGATGACAGACTTCAAAAAAGAAGGTGTTGTGGCAAGCGGCGCTTGGCCATATCAAGTCAATGCGCTACAAACTGAAAAACAACCGATTGCCTCGGTAATTCCAACTGAAGGCGCAACGGGCTGGGCGGATACGACGATGTTAGCCGCTAAAGCAAAACACCCTAATTGCGCTTATAAATGGTTAGAGCACTCACTTAACCCCAATTTACAATCTGGCTTAGCAGAATGGTTTGGTTCTAATCCATCTGTACCTAGTGCTTGCAAAACCAAAGCGCCAGGCGGTAGCGATTTTTGCGCTGTGAATGGTTTTGAACGCTTTACCGAAATTAAATTTTGGAAAACACCGCAAGCTAAATGTAGCTTGAAAGAAGGCTGCGTGCCATATAGCCGCTGGACCAAGGATTACATCTCCATTATGGGCGGAAGATAGTTATAGCCTATGGTTGCTGCAGTAGAGTTTTCCGCCGTCAGCCGCCATTACGGGCAAGTTCGTGCGGTTGATGACGTCACAATCTCGGTAGCGGAAGGAGAGTTTTTCTCTATGCTCGGGCCAAGCGGTTCGGGCAAAACCACCTGTTTGCGCCTAATCGCGGGATTTGAACAACCCAGTTTTGGCAGCATCAAAATCTTCGGTAAAGAAGCCGCTGGCAACCCGCCTTACGAGCGCGAAGTGAACACCGTTTTTCAAGATTACGCGCTGTTTCCGCACATGGATGTACTAGATAACGTTGCGTATGGTTTAAGCGTTAAAGGAGTTGCGAAAAACGAATGTATTAGTCGTGCGCAAGATGCTTTAAACATGGTCGCACTGGCAGAATACGGCAAACGCAAACCTGGCGAACTCTCTGGCGGGCAGCGCCAGCGCGTAGCATTAGCGCGGGCTTTGGTGAATCAGCCGCGCGTCTTGCTACTCGACGAACCGCTAGGCGCGCTGGATTTAAAGCTGCGCGAACAAATGCAAACGGAGCTAAAAACGCTGCACAACAAGCTTGGCATTACCTTTATTTACGTGACGCACGACCAAACTGAAGCGCTGTCAATGTCCGACCGCGTCGCGGTATTTAATCGCGGCAAAATCGAGCAAGTCGATAGCCCGCGCAATCTTTATACGCAGCCAAAAACCAGCTTTGTAGCGGATTTTGTGGGCACTTCTAACATTATCAAAGGCGCATTAGCGCAAGAAATTACGGGTAATACTCAACCGTTTTCCATTCGACCTGAGCATATCGAAATTTTCGGCAAACAAAGCAAAGTTCTCAAAATCAGCGGTGAGGTCGCAGATGTTCAATATCACGGCGCGACCAGTAAAATCGAGGTTGCTGTAGGAGATCAACACCTCTCACTAGTGCTTTCTAACGCCGAAAATACCGAAGCGCAACTACCAAATATCAGCCAAGAAATCACGCTGTGCTGGTCGCAAAACCGCATGGTGATGCTCAACGTTTAAACATGACGACCGCGGTTTTAAGAAGTTTTAGCAGCACGCTCTATCGCAAAAATAATCTATTCCTATTTCTACTGCTCACCCCGCCGCTATTGTGGTTCGGTGTGGTTTATTTGGGCTCATTATTTGCGCTGTTATGGCAAAGTTTTTACACCTTCGATAGCTTTAGCATGTCGGTCAGCAGTGATTTAACGCTAGAAAATTATCGCGCATTATTCGATGCCACCAACCTCGATATTATTTTGCGCACCGTCGGCATGGCGGTCTCTGTCACTATTGCGTGCGCAGTCATTGCCTTCCCCATCGCCTATTACATGACACGCTACGGCAGCCCCGCAGAAAAAGGTTTTTTCTACATCGCGGTGATGTTGCCGATGTGGGCAAGCTACATCGTAAAAACTTACGCATGGACAGTAATTTTGTCGCAAGAAGGCATTTTATATTGGTGTTTCAATCAGTTAGGATTAACTGGTACGTTGCAATCGTTGCTACAACTGCCTGTTATTGGTGGCAATACCTTGGCCACTTCTAACCTTGGGCGCTTTATGGTGTTCACTTATATTTGGCTGCCGTTTATGATTTTACCGATACAAGCCGCGCTGGAACGCGTGCCAACTAATTTGCTGCAAGCTTCCGCAGATTTGGGCGCAAAGCCAGCGCAGACATTTCGTAAAATTTTGTTTCCACTAGTATTTCCAGGCGTAGTTGCAGGTTCAATTTTTACGTTTTCGCTCACACTGGGCGATTACATTATTCCGCAACTCATCGGACCCAGCGGCTTGTATATTGGAACCATGGTATACACCATGCAAGGTTCTATCGGCAATATGCCGCTGGCAGCGGCGTTTACCGTGGTGCCAATTGTGCTGATATTTATTTACTTATCACTTGCTAGAAAAGCTGGGGCTTTTGATGCTCTTTAATTTAAAATCCAGCAATGAAAAAGCGCCAATATGGCTGAAAGCCCTTGCCTATGGCGGCCTAGTCTTTTTGCACTTCCCCATTGTCGTCATTTTAATCAACGCGTTTGTGGCGCACGACGGCAACCAAACTTATTTTACGCTCAAATGGTTTAGCGCCGCCTTTGCGCGCGAAGACGTAATGTCGGCGATTTGGCTGTCGCTCAAAGTGGCTACTGTGGCGACATTTCTCGCGCTCATCATGGGCACTATGGCCGCCGCCGCGCTGTATAGACGCAATTTTTTTGGTAAAGAAGCAATTACAACGATGTTGATTCTACCGATTGCCCTACCTGGCATTATCACGGGCATCGCGCTGCTTTCTGCCATGAATATTTTAGAAATTGAACCCGGTTTTTGGACAATCGTCGTCAGCCACGCCACTTTTTGTGTGGTGATGATTTACAACAATGTCGTCGCGCGCTTTCGGCGCATGCCGCACAACTTGATCGAGGCTTCGATGGATTTGGGCGCGGATGGATTTACTACGTTCCGCCGCATTATTTTGCCACAACTCGCCACGGCTTTATTAGCAGGCGGATTGCTAGCGTTTGCGCTTTCTTTCGATGAGTTAATCGTCACCATTTTCACCGCAGGCCACGAAGTGACATTGCCGATTTGGCTGCTAAACCAGCTCGCGCGCCCACGCGATGCGAACATTACCAATGTCGTCGCCATGCTAGTGATGTTACTCACTGCCATTCCTATCATTGCGGCCTATTATTTAACGCGCGGCACTGAAAGTATCGCGGGTAGCGGTAAGTAAGGCAAGAAGAATGAGTGAGCGCGTCACTTTGCTGGGCTTAGACTTCGGCTCCACAACAAGCAGTGCAATGGTGGCCAGCGCCAGCATTAGCAGCGGAGCAACGCCATTTAAAATGCTCACCGAAATTAAAATAGAACACCTCTGCGAGCCAGTATTAACGCCATTTATAGGGCGGTCTATAAATACGTCAAAAATAAGCGCATTAATCGAACATTGGTTAAAACAAAGCGGCATCAAGCTAGATAATATATTCTCTGGTGGCAGCTTGATTACTGGCTTAGCCGCACAGGCCGACAATGCGCAAGCGCTCACACGAATTATCACCAATATTGTCGGCGAAAGCGTAATTGCAACCGCTGACGATCCGTGCTTGGAATCGTGGTTAGCATTTAAGGGTAGTTGCGCGGCGCTAAGTCGCTATCATGCAGATGCGCCAATTTTAAACTTTGATATTGGCGGCGGCACCGCCAATATTGCGCTAGGCATTAATGGCGACGTGCAACAAACGGGCTGCTATTTTATCGGTGCGCGACATTTTCAGTTTGTGGTTGGTAGTTACAAAATAACGGCAATGTCTAGATATGGCGAGGCTTTACTTGAAGCTTTATCGATAAAAAAAATTGTTGGTGAAACATTTAACGCGGACGAAGTTGCAAAGATAATGGCGTTTTATGTGCGCACGCTAGAGGCGATTGTGCAGGCTGACACTGATTATTTAAGCAAAAAAATTGCAAAAAAACACACGCAAATCAGTATTAATTTAGATTCAAACACTAGACCTAAGCTTACTTTTTCGGGCGGCGTCGGCGAGCTTATTTATAAAATTTCTGCAAACGAATTATTACCAACCACCACATTTTATGGTGATTTTGGCATCGATTTAGCGCAGGCGATTTCGTGCTCAAGCATACTTTCGGCCAATCTAAAAACGCACATTCCAGAACATAAAGGTCGTGCCACCGTAGTTGGGCTGACGCTACATTCCACCGAAATATCAGGTAACAGCATTTATTTACCCAATCCAAATTGCTTGCCACTACGCAATTTGCCGATTGTGGCAAAACTTGTCCATGATTCAAGCGCAGCGCAATGGCAAAGCGTGTTTAGTTTGGCCGCCAATTGCCCACAGGGTGCTTGCATACAAATTTCGGCCAGCAATCAACTAGAGCAAATTCGTAGCCTTGCAATTCAAATTAGACATGCCATGCAAGCCAATATCCATGAGGATCACAGGCCATTAATTTTGTTAATTGATAGTAATATTGGCAAAGCTTTAGGTAATTATATTTGCGACTGGGGGCAATTGGACTACAATTTAATGGTGATTGATGAAGTGGAGCTGCGCGATGCGCAATTTGTCAATATTGGGCGCTTGCACCAACAAATGATTCCTGTTTCATTTTACGGTTTAAACTAAAAAATGATAAAAGCATTAAGAAAAATCGATCAGATAAAGCTACCAAAAGTCAGTAAGGCGCTGCCTTACAGCGTGACTTTGCTCGATAGAACTTTCACTTTTGCCAACCTAAAACACGTGCTTGGCGCGGCCGATATTAGCAAGGCGGGTGACCGTAAAGCTGGCTTGGCTGTGTCTAATGAAATAGAGCGCGAAGCCGCACGGGCTGTTCTTTCCAGTTTAACGTTGCAACATTTTTTCGACAACCCATTCACAAATATGCACGGCAAAATTGATAGTGTGATGACGGTGAATTACGACATAAATCATGTCGTTTTTGCGACTATTTCGCAGCTTACTTTGGGCGAATTAAAAGATGAATTGCTAAAATCGAATGGCGAAAAAATCCGCCAAATCGGCAGCGCGCTCACTGGCGTGATGGTGGCGGCGCTGACCAAACTGCTCGACGTGCATGAACTCATATTTTTAGCCAAAAAACTTAAAAACGGCGCATCGGCCAGCGCCCGCACCGTTGTTGGCTTGCAGGGCACCTTATCTTCACGTTTACAACCCAACCACCCAACTGATAGTTTAAGCGGCATCACCATGTTGCTTTATACGGGCTTGAGCATGGGCGCTGGCGATGCGATTTTGGGCTTAAATCCTGCCATCGATACGGTCGCCAATATTTCCGCCACTTTGCAGCATCTCGATAAAATCCGCCGCGCCACTGGGGCACCCACGCAAATTTGCGTGTTATCACACATTAAGACGCAGCTGGAATGCCTGAAAAATGGCGCGCCAGTGGAGATTATGTTTCAAAGTTTGGCTGGCACGGAACGCACGCTAACCGACGAATTTGACGTGACGGTTGAACTGCTCGACCACGCTTTTCACACTATGCAAACTAGCGGCCCGCTAAAAGACATTGCCGAAAATTTTATGTATTTTGAAACTGGCCAAGGCAGCGAGCTGACGTATAACAAACACGACGGCATGGACATGACCACCACCGAGGCGCTGTGTTACGGTTTGGCGCGCCGTTACTCACCATTTATGGTAAATAACGTGACGGGGTTTATCGGCCCAGAAACGCATTTAGATAATTTTGAGATGACGATCTCAAACCTGCAAGACCATTTTATGGGCAAGCTGATGGGGCTGCCGATGGGCATGGCGCCTTGTTATACGCTACATTCGCAGGTGACACTGGAAGGCCAGCAAATGGCGACCGAGTTATTAACTGCGGCAGGTGCTAACTTTTTTATGGATGTATATTTAGGCACCGATAGAATGCTGGCGTACTTTGACACCAGCGGCCATGACGACCAAACCTTGCGCGAAACGCACGGTTTGCGCCCCGCGCCCGAATACTTAGCTTGGGCGATTTCTAAAGACATTTTTGCAGAAGATGCTGACGGAAATATTATTAAAGGCAAAAATTGGGGCAAGCCTGAAATCTTCTGCGAATCGGACGGTAAAGTAAATACAAGTGAATTCCAACGTTTACAAGAGTCTGTACCTGCATTTTATGGCTTAGAAAACGCTGGTCCAAGGCCGTCGAATAAGGTTTCGCGACTGACTAAAGCCAATCAGGCTATCGCACGCGAGGCGATTTATGCCAACCTAGAACCTAGCAAAATGGGCGACATTGCACTAAGGACGCTGGCAACCAATGCTGCCGATAAAGCTGCACATTTAAACGATGCCGAGTTGGGCGCGAACCTGAATAAACAAACTTCAGCAAAATTAAAACCCGAATATAATGACGTGCAAATTGTGATTTCGGATGGCTTAAGTGCCGAGGCGGTGCACCGCAATATTCCCGCATTATTGCCAGTGCTTATGGACGGCTTAAACAGCCGAAAACTCAATATCGGGCAGCCGATTTTAGCGCCATTTGGCCGCGTGAAACTAGCGGAATCTATCGGCGATGCGCTACAAGCGCAATTAGTGGTGACGCTTATTGGCGAGCGACCGGGCGGCGATGCGCTAGCTTCGCGCAGCATGTCGGCCTATTTTGCCTATCGATTAAACGACAAATCCACGCAAAAAACCGCCGCAAACTTTAGCGGCAACGCCAAAATGCGATATGAATACAGCGTATTATCGAATATTTATTCTGGCGGGTTACCGCCAATCGAAGCAGGTAGCGTGATTGCAGAAAAAGTATTTGATATTTTAAAATTTAAAGCAGCAGGCAATCGACTAGAAAACCTAATGCAACATCAAGCAAATTAAATAGTAATGAATTGCATGCCCTGCAGACCGCATGGATATTGCCTCCCAGAGCATTTTTTAGGTTTTTTATCACTATTTTTAAGGTAAAGTATTTTTATCATTATTCACAAAGGTTCTAAAATGCAAAAATTTCAAACAAAATTATTGATTA
>JBEBJI010000042.1:0-14207 GCA_040079935.1 Methylotenera sp. | reverse complement strand
CCCACCACTTTTGCGCCTAGTTTTTCCAGCTTGTGCAAATCATCGCGAAACGTGCAGGCTTCTTTGGTGCAACCCGGCGTGTCATCTTTTGGGTAAAAATATAAAACAACCCAGCCGCCTTTAAAGCTGGCCAAACTGACCATCTCGCCTTTGGCATTGGGCAAATTAAAGTCGGGCGCTTGTTCGCCAACTTTGGGTGTGGTAGCCGCCATGCTTATGCTCCTATAGCCTAAAAAAGCAATCAACAAAATAACGCTATAAAAAGTAATTTTCATTAACATAAATTTTAAAATTGTGCAGGTAAGAGTGCAAATTTAGCGATTAGTTTACGCTTAAGGCGACAGTCGTAAAACTATTTTAATGGTGTCCCCGTCAGGACTCGAACCTGAAACTGACCCTTAGGAGGGGCCGGTGATATCCGTTTCACCACAAGGACACAAAACCTTATTCTAACGCGATTCAATGCAATCAGTGGTTTGACAACATTATTTCTTTGATACATTACTTCTATGAATCGAGTGCTTCCCAGCGCGTGAGGTGGTTTTCTAGCTGGCTTTCAATTTCGACTAATCTTACTTGCAAGGTCTTTGCTTTTTCACCTTGATTTTTGTAAAGCTCACCATCGGCAAGTTGTTGATTTATCTCGGCTTTTTCAGTTTCTAGCTGTTCAATTTTGGCGGGAATTTCTTCCAACTCTTTTTGTTCTTTAAAACTTAATTTTGTTTGTGTTTTTGCATCCGATTTAGATGCTCCAGAAGGCGCATGGATATTGGCTTGCAGGGCAGGCTGTTTTTTTTGTAAGTCTTGATTCTTTTGCTGTGAATTATAGCGTTGCCAGTCGTCATAACCGCCGCCAAATTCCGTGAGTTTTCCGTTGCCTTCAAACGCAATCACTTGTGTGACAGTATTCTCTAAAAACGCGCGGTCATGGCTCACTAAAAATAGCGTACCAGTAAACTCTTGCAGCAAGCTTTCTAGCAACTCTAGCGTATCAATATCCAAGTCGTTGGTTGGCTCATCCAGCACTAAAACATTGGCAGGGCGAGCGAATAAACGCGCGAGTAACAAACGGTTTCGTTCGCCGCCAGAGAGCGATTTTACAGGCGAGCGCGAACGCTGCGGCGGAAATAAAAAATCTTCCAAATAACTGATGACGTGCTTGCGCTCGTTGCCGATTTCTACAAAATCTGAGCCTGGGCTGATGGTATCAGCCAGTGTCGCTTCTTCGTCTAATTGTTCGCGCATTTGGTCAAAGTAAGCAACGTTGATTTTTGTGCCGCGCAGAATCTTTCCGCTATCGGCTTCAATATCACCCAAAATAAGTTTGAGCAAAGTTGTTTTGCCAACGCCATTTGGGCCGAGTAAACCGATTTTGTCACCGCGCAAAATACGCGTGGAGAAATTTTTAATTAAAACTTTATCGCCATACGATTTGCTTACATTTTCAAGCTCTGCCACTAGCTTACCGCTACGTTCGCCAGCATCTAAATTCAGTCTCACGTTGCCTTGGCGCTCGCGGCGTGCAGCGCGCTCTAAGCGTAGCGCTTCTAAGCGACGCACGCGACCTTCGTTGCGGGTGCGGCGCGCCTTAATGCCTTGTCTAATCCACACTTCCTCTTGTGCCAACACTTTATCAAACTTGGCGGCGTGCGTTTCTTCTACCGCTACTAATTCTTCTTTTTTAACTTGGTAAGCTGTAAAGTTGCCGACGAAATCGGTCAAAATGCCGCGGTCTAATTCAGTGATTCGCGTGGCGAGTTTGTCCAAAAAACGTCTGTCATGCGTAATAAAAAGTACACTGCCTTGAAAGCTCAACAATAAATCTTCTAACCATTCAATCGCTTCTAAATCCAAATGATTGGTCGGCTCATCCAGCAATAAAACCTCCGGCTCTGCTACCAGTGCGCGACCTAATGCGACTCTTTTTCTCCAACCACCAGAAAGTGTAGAAACTAGCGCGTCTGCATCTAGTTTTAAGCGAGATAAAACCGTCTCCACGCGGCTTTGTGCCGCCCAGCCATTTTGCACATCTAAGTCGTGCTGCAAATGCTGCATTTTTTCCATTAAATGCTCAATATCCGCATCTGGCATGCCTATATCGTGCGTCACTTGGTGATAATCGATAATAATTTGCTGTAGTGCACCCAAACCTTCCGCAACGGCCTCAAAAACGGTGTGCGTGGTATCCAGTTCTGGTTCTTGCGGCACGTAAACAATGCGCGCGTTCGAAGCGCGCCAAATTGTTCCGTCATCTAACTTAATGGTGCCAGCAATGGCTTTGAGCAAACTCGATTTGCCAGCACCATTGCGCCCAATCAAGCCCACGCGCTCGCCTGCGTCTAGCTGAAAGGCGGCGTGGTCGAGCAGGGCGTGGTGGCCAAAAGCGAGTGAGGCGTTATCTAAAGTAATAAAAGGCATGAGTGGCTTATAAAGGTGAAGCTAGAAGGGCGTTGATTATACTGTAGTAGAGCTAGGTTTTAGCTTAGGTTTGAGCTTTTTCTCAAATTCTTTAATGGGTAATGGTTTGCCAAATAAATAGCCCTGAAAATGCTTGCAGCCGCTAGCTAGTAATAGTACCTGTTGTTGTTTTGTTTCTACGCCTTCGGCAATCACATTAAGATTTAAGGTTTTTGCCATGGCGATAATCGTTTGCACGATGGCTTGATCGCTTGCATCCACGGCGATATCGCGTACAAAGGTTTGATCGATTTTTAGCTGATTTAAAGGGATGCGTTTGAGATATTGCAGTGAAGAAAAGCCCGTGCCAAAGTCATCCAGCGAGAATTGCACGCCGATTTCTTTTAGCGCAGTCATAGTTTCAATCGTGCTAGTGGAATCATTTAGTAGCATGCTCTCAGTCAGTTCCAGCTTTAGTAAGGCTGGGTTGATACCATTGTCCAGCACTGCCGCCTGTACTTGTTCTACAAAATATTCTTGGTGAAATTGTTTGGCGCTTACGTTGATAGAGAGCACAAGTTTGCTAGTGTGTTTGTTTCTTTGCCAAGCTTTAATTTGTGCGCAAGCCGTCTCTAGCACCCAATCACCGATGGGTAAAATCAAGCTGGTTTCTTCAGCCAGCGGAACAAATTGAAACGGCGGCAGCAAGCCGCGCTCTGGATGTGCCCAGCGAAGTAGAGCTTCAGCACCAAATGCACCACCTAAGTGATTCACCTGAATTTGATAATACAATTGAAATTGTTGCTGTTCAAGCGCTACGCGCAGTTCGTTTTCTAACGCGGCGCGGTGCGTGATATTTTCCTGCATTTGTGGATTAAAAAAGCGCACTGTATTGCGACCAGCTTTTTTGGCTTGATACATCGCAATATCGGCTTGTCTTAATAATTCTTCTACTTCAATCTTGTGGCCTTTAAACAAAGTGACGCCAATGCTAGGTGTGTTGTGATAATCACGCGCGGCAAGAATATATGGCCGATTTAGCGCAGAGAGAATTTTATTGGCAATAATTTCCGCCTGCGCAGCAGTTTCAATATCTTGATCGCTTAAATCTTCCAGCACTGCCACATACTCATCACCACCTAAGCGCGCTACTGTATCGCCTTCACGCAGGCATTCTGTGAGGCGTTTGCCCACTTCTTGCAGTAATTGGTCGCCAATGCTGTGCCCGAGCGTGTCATTAAGCGTTTTGAAGTTGTCTAGATCAAGAAAAAGTATTGCGCCAGATCGACCACTGCGTGCACTGCTGGAAAGCGCGTGGTTGAGTCTATCTAGCAGTAAGCGTCGATTTGGCAAGCCGGTGAGAGAGTCATAAAATGCGAGATGTTGAATTTTTTCTGCGGCCAATTTACGTTCGGTGACATTGCGAGAAATGGCTATGAAGCGTGGATTTTGACTGTCGCCCCCCGCTTTTTTTGCAATCGAAAGCTCAAACCAGGTTAAACCTTGCGAAGTCATGCGTTGATATTGTTTGCCTTGCGAATAGCCAGTTTCGTTCGCCTCTTGTATTGCCGTCATTATCATTGCTGCATGTTCAGCAGGTAGCACTTCTGACACGGTTTTGCCGATTAACTCTTTGGCTGGTGCAAGTAGATAGTCGTCGGTCGGCGTGTGGACGCTGTGGTATGTGCCATCAAGCCCAAATTCAAATAGCATGTCGGGCAGTGCATCCAACGTGGCTTTAAATTGGCCTGCCATGGCATTGAACTCTTGCGATGTTTTAGCGATTTCATCATCGCCACTAAGGTCTGCGCGCGCATCTAATTCGCCTAAGCCATATCTGCGTACGGCGTTAGCCAATACCTGCAGTCGATTGACAATATTGCGTTTCACGGCAATATCTATCAAAAAACCTACTAGTAAGCCAGTGCCTAGTATCATCGCCACCAAGGCGTAAAATAATTGGCGCAAAGGCGCTAAAATTTTACTGGTCGGAATAAGGCGGTAATAGTGCCAACCTGCGACCGTAATTGGAATATCAACCGACAAGTAATCGCGTCCTTGTAGGGACAATTTCTCATCCAATAAATGCACTTTTGAGGCAGGGTCTCTTTGGCTAAACAGTTTGGCAAGGTCAGGCTCATTACTGAGGTCAGGTCTAAAATTTTCTTGCTTAGTTTCCAGTTCAGCTTGCCACGGCCCAGCTTGTATGTAATTACCTTCCGCATCAAGCAAAAATTGCTGCTCCCCTTCATAGCGCTTGTTATGTTGCAAAAGCGTGGATAGCGCATCACTCAGGGTAAAGTCACGTCCGATTGTGCCAAGCCAGTGACCATTCACATCTACGGGCATCACGGCGCTTATCAGCCACTGTTTAGATGGCGCATCATAACTTGGTGGCGTCCAGCGCAAACGACGTTGCGGGTTAATGGCAGGGTCGCCCAATGTCATCCATGGTGTTTTTGTGTAATCAGTGTCCGCTGTCATCTCATCCACATAATTGGGGTAGCTGTAATCAAAAATCACTTCAGTTTTGTCCAAAGTCAGCAGCCATATATTGCCAGTTGCTGATTTAATTGAGCTACTAAATGCATCTAATACTTGTTTGCTGCGTAAGTGCAGCCGCTTTTGTGCGGCATCTAGTTTGGCGTTTGGAGGCAAAAAAAGGCCGCTTTGCATATCGTCAACTTTGCTTTTATGTTTGCTACGCCAAGCGCCATCAGGAGATTTTTGAATTAAAAGGTCAAAAGCTTCTTCTTCACCTTTTTGTGGCGGCAAAGTGAGCGCCTTGCTGAGCGTGTTAGATAAAGCTTTAAGGCTAAGTTCGTAACCCGACAAGTTTTGCGAGGCTGTTGCAATGATGGCGTTCGTTTCTTTTTTTAATTCTGCTGCTTCGCTGGTGAGTAATTTAATTTTTGTAAATTGGTAAATACCTATCGCAGCAGGAATTGTCACCAGCGCGACACTGGTGACAACAATCAACATCAGTTTACGCCCGACATTCATGGTGGAATAGGGTGGCTCTTAAGCAGATTAAAGGGTGGATTATTATAACTTTTAAATATAATTAAAAATAGATTCCCTGCAAGCCGCATGGATATTGGTTTGCAGGGCAGTTCTTTTTAATGAATTTTTAGAATAAATGGTTTTATTTTATTTGCTAGACATATTTGGCAAACTTATTTAGCTAACATGGCGCGAATATTCGCCATGCGTTCTTTGCCAAAATCTTTACTCACATCGGGGTCGTTAAATGGGTTGCCAAAATGCCGCACGTCAGACGTTGGCAACTCTGCGATGAAGCGGCTAGGCTCGCACATTTGAACCTCTCCTGCGCGTTTACGTTTTTTGCACCAAGAGATGTTAAGCGATTTTTGCGCGCGCGTTATGCCAACGTACATCAAGCGGCGTTCTTCTTCAATTTTATCGTTATCCACACTTTCGCGGTGCGGCAAGATGCCTTCTTCCACGCCAACTAAAAACACATGACCAAACTCTAGGCCTTTGGCGGCGTGCAGGGTGGAAAGCTTCACCGCGTCTGGTTCGCCGTCTTCGCGGCCTTCCAGCATGCTCATCAGCGACACCATTTGTGTTAGCTCTAGCAGGTTTTTTTCATTTTCAATATCGTCACCTTTTCTGGTGAGCCAGCCAACAAATTCCAGTACGTTCGCCCATTTACTTTCGGCGGCACGCGGTTCTTCGTTATCGTATAAAAAAGCTTCATATTGAATTGTTTTAAGCAAATCATTCAACACCTCGCCAGCAGGATCACGCACGGCGCGCGCTTGAATTTTTTGAATATATAAACAAAAAGTCAGCAAATCATCCAGCTGTTTTTGACCGATTTCTGCTTGAAAATTTTGCTCAAACGCTGCTGCGAATAGTGACACTTTATGCGAGCTGGCGTATTCGCCAAGCCGCTCCAGTGTGGTATTGCCAATGCCTTTTTTCGGCGTAGTAGCGGCGCGAATAAACGCAGGATCGTCATCTTCGTTCGCCACTAAACGCAAATAACTGACTAAATCTTTAATCTCGGCTTTATCAAAAAACGATTGCCCGCCAGAAATAGTGTAAGGGATTTTTTGGTTGCGCAATTGTTGCTCGAAAATGCGCGATTGGTAATTGCCGCGGTACAAGATAGCGTAATCCATAAACTTGGTACGATTTTCAAATCTATGCGCTTGCAACTTCATCAGCACGCTTTCCGCTTCAGCTTCTTCGCTTTGTTGCGCAGAAACTTGAATCATGTCGCCCGTGCCTAAATCGCTCCAAAGTTTCTTCTCGAATAGTTTGGGATTATTCGCAATTACCGCGTTGGCAGCGCGTAAAATGCGCACGGTAGAGCGGTAATTTTGCTCCAATTTAATCACTTTTAACTTGCTGAAATCTTCCGTCAGTTGACGCAAATTTTCCACATCGGCGCCGCGCCAGCCGTAAATTGCTTGGTCATCATCGCCCACTGCAGTAAATTGGCCGCGCACGCCAGTGAGCATTTTCACCAATTTATATTGGCACGCGTTGGTGTCTTGATACTCGTCAATCAGTAAATATTGCAGCTTGCGTTGCCATTTGTTTAATGCGCTTTCGTGATGCTCAAAAAGCTCAACGGGCAGCTTAATTAAATCATCGAAATCAACCGCTTGATACGCTTTTAGGGTTTGCTGATAAAGCTGATAAACTTTGGCCGCCGCGTGCGTCAAGTCTTCTTCGGCCGTTGCTTTCGCTTGATCGGGGTTAATGAAGCCATTCTTCCAATGCGATATTTGGTACTGTGTTTTGCGCAATAATTGTTTATCTGTTGTTGCTAAAATATCCGCCACAATTTTAAAGCTGTCAGATGAATCCAGAATCGAAAACTGTGGCTTGTAGCCCAATAAAGATGCCTCAGCACGTAGCATTTGCAAGCCGAGCGAATGAAAAGTGGCAATGGTCAAACCCTTGCTATTTTTGCCAACCATTAACTTGCTCACGCGCTCTTGCATCTCGCGTGCGGCCTTGTTGGTAAAAGTAATGGCGGCGATTTCTTTTGGGTTGTAACCAGCTTCATTAATCAAATAGCCAATTTTTTCAGTAATCACACGCGTTTTGCCGCTGCCTGCGCCCGCCAGCACCAGCAAAGGTCCATCGAGATATTTGACTGCTTCACGCTGAGGGGAGTTAAGGCTGTTTAACATTTTTCTTGATTATTTGAAGTAGCTGGCACGATATTCTGCTGAGCTGTTTTGGTTGCTATATGTTTATAGTATGATTGTACCTGCTAACAATAACTAGCGCCGAATCGCGATGCCAAAATTTGATTTAAGAACCATAATTTTCATGTCGATGTTACTCACCTTCATGCTATCCATGCTGTTGGCGATTACACGTACACATCATAAAGAGTTACACGGGCCGGGTTACTGGGCAGTAGGCAATTTGGTGATTGGTTTGGGTATGGTGCTGGTGCTTATTCAGTTGGATGCAACTGAGGTGCTTTTGTTACCAGGAATGGCTTTAATTGGTGTCGGTTTAAGTTTGTATATCAATGGCATTCAAGCGTTTATTGGCAAAGCGCCAAATCATCGCATTCCCATTGCAGTGTTTTTGTTTCTGATACTCATTGACGGCTATTTTATGGTGACCAGGCAGGATATAAGAACAACAGTCATCTTAAGTGCGATTATTTTTGCAGCGATTTATCTCTATTGTGCTCGACTTACGTTTTCGCGAGATGAGGGCGTGGTGGGTAATTTGTATTGGATAGCCTCAAGCTTATATCTATTAATGGCAATATTGATGCTTGGTCGTGCAGCATATGCCTCGCAGGTGGGTGTTGAGGTATTCGATTCTTTTGCTGCTTGGCCAGTTAACGCCTATACCTTTATGCTGGGTGCAGTTTCGCAGTTTTTTATCTCAAGCTTATTTGTGTTGATGCTAAGTTATAAACTGAGTCAAAATTTGGAATCAATAGCGACAATTGACAGCCTTACTAACGTGTTGAATCGTCGTGGATTGGAAGAAGCGGCCTTGAAAATGCAAGATATTTGTAAGCGCATTAATTTAAGCATGGGCGTGTTATTAATAGACATTGATCACTTTAAAAGAGTGAACGATCAGCACGGGCACTTGGCTGGTGATGATGTGCTAAGGCATTTGGCCAAGGTAATTTCAGAAATCTTGCGTTCTAGTGATGTGATGGGTCGCTATGGAGGTGAGGAGTTTTGTGTATTTTTGCCAAATACCACCGAGAGCGATGCTCTAGGGCTGGCTGAGCGTATACGCGCAGCGGTCCAGGCGAGCCCACTTAAAGTAAACAAAGCCAATATTAAAACCACCGTGAGCATCGGCGTGGCCGATTCAGTGCGTGCAGGTTACGATTTTAAAGGCTTGGTGGCTTCTGCCGATAGCGCCATGTATGGCGCTAAAAACAGCGGTCGAAATCGCGTTGTAAGCTACACGCAGATTACGCGCGATACCAAGACTGCAAATGCCTGAATCTGCTCGCTTAAGTAATGATTAGATATGTACTCTAGAGCCTAGCTCAATCACGCTGTTAGTCGGAATATTAAAGTAGCCAACCACGCTACCTGCATTGCGCGACATGACCGCAAACAAGTCATCGCGCCATTTGGCCATGCTACCGCCAGGGCCAGAGATAACAGTTTCTCGGCTCACAAAATAAGAGGTGGTGAATGGATCCAACGTTGCGTTGCTTAGTTTAAGTTGCGCTAGTGCTTTGGGAATATCAGGGTTCTCCATAAAGCCAAAATGTACCACCACTTGCCAAAATCCTGCGCCGATTTCTTTAATTTCTAAGCGCTTATCTAACGCAACTAAGGGCTTTTCGGCAAACGCGACGGTCAGTATTACATTGGTTTGGTGCAACACTTGGTTGTGTTTTAAATTGTGCATCAAGGCTTGTGGCACGGTATCTGGATTTCTGCATAAAAATACGGCTGTGCGCTCAATTCTAGCTTTTGTATTATTACTCAAACTTTTTACAAAATCCTCTAGCTTTGGGTCGTTCTCATGCATATTTTTTAGTAAAATTTCGCGCCCTTGTTTCCACGTCCACATCATGATGACCATGAAGATGGCGAGTGCGACAGGAAACCAGCCGCCTTTGAAAAACTTCACAGAACATGAGGCAAGCAACAGCACATCTAAGACAATAAATGTACTTGTAGCGCCCAAGGCCAGCCACAGTGGGTATTTCCAGTTATAGCGCAATACAAAGTAGGTGAGTATCGTGGTTATTAGCATAGTGCCAGTCACCGCAATACCGTAAGCTGCAGCTATGGCAGATGAATTTTGAAATGCAATGCAGGTGATAATGACCGCAACTAATAACAACCAGTTAATTGCAGGTACATAAATTTGTCCTGATTCACTGGCAGAAGTATGTAATATTTGCATTCTGGGCAAAAACCCTAGCTGTATTGCCTGTTGCGTAATAGAGTAAGCACCAGAAATAACGGCCTGCGAGGCAATAATAGTGGCGAGTGTGGCGAGTATTACAGCTGGAATCAGCAACTCTTGTGGAAATGACAAGTAAAACGGGTTGCTGACTGCTGCTGGTGTCGATAATAACAATGCGCCTTGACCTAAATAATTAAGCGCCAAGCCTGGCAATACTAAACCAGTCCATGCGATACGGATGGCTGGTTTGCCAAAGTGCCCCATATCTGCGTAAAGTGCTTCTGCGCCAGTTATCGCCAACACCACTGCACCAACAGCTAAAAATAAGCCTGCGCCGCGGTCAGCCAAAAAGTTAAACGCATAAAATGGGTTAAGTGCTTGTAATATTTCAGGATTATGCACAATATGTGACACACCAATTGCACCTAATGTGACAAACCAAACCACAACAATTGGACCAAAAAGCTTGCCAACTGTGTTTGTGCCGTATTTTTGAAACATAAAAAGCGCTATTAAAATCGCAATTGAAATCGGCAAGATATAAGTCTTTAAGCTGGGTGCAATTAGCTCTAAGCCTTCTACCGCGGAGAGCACAGAAATTGCGGGTGTGAGTATGCTGTCGCCATAAAAAAGCGCAGCGCCAAACACACCCAAGCCCAGTAACACTTTTTTGCGCAAGGGCGTTGCTGAGGCAGTAGAAATCGCCAGAGCCAGTAGCGCCATGACGCCGCCTTCGCCGCGGTTATCGGCGCGTAAAACTAAGACGACGTATTTGAGCGTCACCACTAGCATCAGCAGCCAAAATATGGCAGAAATTGCGCCGATAATATTTGCATGGTTAAGTGCAATGCCAGTGGATGCGCCGAATATTTCTTTAACGGTATAAAGCGGGCTAGTGCCAATATCGCCATACACCACGCCGATAGCGCCTAACGTAAGCGCGGCAATGCTTTTTGATTTGATGCTAGTAGCTGACGTAGTGGTTAATGTTGCTGCATGCATGATGGTTATAAACGACCTTTTGCTATAAAGATAAAGTCATTTAATCAGTGCGGGTGTATCAAACGCATAAACATGAAGATTTAAAAAGTGAACTCTATGTTATTGCACTTTCAACTTAAAATTAGCTTGCCTACAGCCCAATATCCATGCGGGTCGCAGGCCTGCTTTTTTAAGATTTATTTCATGTTTTTAAGTCGTAGCAAGCCTGTAACCAATACCGACCTCAGTCAAAATATAGCGTGGTGCAGCGGTATTTTTTTCTAATCGCGCGCGCAATCTGCCCATATGAATGCGCAAATAATGTGTGTCATCGACATATTCTGCACCCCAAACTTCGGTAAGCAGTTGGCGGTGCGTGAATACTTTCCCTGGCTTCTTAGCAAGTGTAAACAATAGCTTAAATTCAATTGGCGTTAAATGTACGGTTTTTTTATTGAGCAAAACACTGTTATTCGCAGTGTCAATTTGCAAATCATCCAGCTTGTAAAGATCGTCACGTAAGGACATCATAGCCGTGCGTTTTAGCGATACTTTTACGCGCGCCAGTAGCTCATTCACGCCGAAGGGTTTTGCCAGATAATCGTCAGCACCAAGGTCAAAACAAGCGACTTTTTCTAGCTCGGATTGGCGCGCAGATAGCACCAAAATGGGAATGTCTGAACTCGCTCTAACGTACGCTATAAAATCGCGCCCATCGCCATCGGGCAGGTTTAAATCTAAAATAATCAGCACAGGTTTATGTTCATTAAATAGGCGCTTACCACCCGCGATGGTTGACGCGCACAGGCTGTGGTAGGCATTCAGTTTCAAGCTGGATTGCAGAAATTGGCTAATCTGCAAGTCATCCTCAATAATTAAAATTTGTTTGTTATTCGGCATCAATATTCTCTACATCGTGCGCATGAAAGCTTAATGTTGCGCTTACGCCACCGCCTTCTCGGTTGTGGATGGTGAAAAGTGTATCGTGTGATTTTGCAATAGCTTGCACGATAGACAAGCCCAAGCCAAATCCTTTTGCGCTACTAGTGGAGAATTTATTAATGTGAGAGGCATCAAAATTCTCACTGAATCCGTTACCACGATCATTGACGCTGATATTAATACGATTATCAGTTTTCCCCACCTCAATCTCGATAGGCTGATGATGTAAATTGGCTTTCTGGGCATTATCAATCAGGTTTGTTAAGGCCTGCATCAACAAGCTTGCATTACCTTTAATCAGCAGTTCTGGCTCGTTAATATGCACTTCAAAATTAACTATTTCGTCACGATTTTTATAAAGCGCGGTCACACCGCCGATAATTTCTTCTGGCGATTGCCAATCCATGGGAATCTGCGCGCTCGATTCCAGCCGAACCAGCGAGAGAATATTATCTGTAGTCGCGGCCAAATAGCGCGCTTGCGATGCAATAAGCGCACTTAAATGTGCCGTTTGGAGCGCATCTAAATTGGGCTGTTGCAACGTAGTGGCAGCGCCAAGAATGGAGGTAAGTGGGGTGCGCATATCGTGCGAAATGGAGGCTAGTAGCGCATTTTGTACAGCTTCTTCTTGCGCGCTCAATTCGGCTTGTTTGGTTTTCTCAATATTGATAAGCCGTTGATACGCCAATGAAATTTGATCTACACAAGATTTAATGGCAGAAAATATTTCAATGCTATCGTCTTCGCTGATATTGCTCACGACTAAAATCGGGTCACGGATTGAATCTAGGCTTGGCAAACGATTGAAAGGCAACAACCAATGCGCAGATTTAGACCAATAATTGGTATAAGGGCTAATTGCCTTGCCATTTTCTAGTACCCAATTGAGTAGGCTGCTATCTGGCATTTCGATAGCACCAGATTTTATTTGCATGGCATATTTTTTATTTTCTAGCGTTTGAACAATGCCAAATGGTTTATCAAATTCAGTTTGTAATAAGGCGCAGGTGTCTTGCAGCAGGTTATCTACATCGGCTGCGAGTGCTAAATTTTCGGCTAGCGTTCTGCCAAATTGTGCGTGCTTTGTGGCTGTTGCGGCTTGCAACGTTTGAAATTTTAACTGTTTTACCAGCGAGGTGACTACGATAGAAACAATCAAAAAACAGATGAGGCTAACCCAAGATTCTACGTGGGCGACTTCAAATGTATAGCGTGGCTCGATAAAGAAATAGTTAATGGCTAAAAACGCCAAAACTGCGGTAAGTGATGCCACCAAAAACTCGCAAAAATATGCAGCTAAAACGACTACAAGCAAGTACAACAAAGTGACACCTGTGATGCCGAGTGTGCTAAATATGCTGTGATTAATAGCGGTTGTGATGGCCAGCAAAATCAGTATTGCCAATAATTGCAACGCGTATAACTGTAAGCTCGGTTTTTGCATGATATGACCTCTTAATTCCACTAACAAATCAGAGTTTACGGTTTGCGCATATCAACCGCATAAATATTGCTAATTTATTTTAGTAAAAGCGGCGCAACTGAATTTTGTTGCATCATTGATTTCCTGCTTTCAGGACTTTCTAAACTCACACGGCCTATTGCACCACTTCTGTAATCCGTTAAAAAAGCAACCGCCGTTTTTTCGGTATCCCACAAGCCATCATGGCGCTTGTAACTGCGCTTTTTGGCAATGGCTTCGAGCAAGTCCACGCCATCCATATTAATGACATCAATCTTGTAGCGTACATTCAACAATTCGGGATAAGTTTTAAGTAAATTATCCGCCAAAAATAGCGCCACATCTTCATCAATCACCGCATTGCGGCCAATGGCATGACTAGCAGCCAGCATGTAACCATCTGATTCATATTCGATTTTTGGCCACATCATGCCCGGCGTATCGGTAATGCTAAACGTCGCATCCAGCTCAAAACGTTGCTGGCTTTTGGTCACTGCAGGCTCATCGCCCACTTTCGCCACGCGGCGATTCAAAAGCGCGTTCATGAGCGTGCTTTTGCCCACATTCGGAATGCCCATAATCAGCGCACGTAAAGGTTTTAGGTGTGTGCCGCGATGTGGCACGAGCTTACGGCAAACTGCAGGGATTTTTTTTGCATCGCCCGCTTTTTTGCAACTGAGCGCGACCGCTTTGGTGTTGGGCTGCGAATTAAAATAATTCAGCCAGGCCTCGGTGACTTTTGGGTCGGCCAAATCGGCTTTATTGAGTATTTTAAGGTTGGGACGCTGGCGAAATAAACGCATCTCGTTGATGACAGGATTGTGCGAGGCTTCTGGCACACGCGCATCAAGTACTTCGATGACGATGTCAGTAAATTCCATGGTTTCTTCCGCTTTTTTGCGGGCTTGGGTCATGTGGCCCGGGTACCATTGAATTGCCAAAATCAACCTCTTGCGATTGCCAAACAGTGAAGCCTGTATTTTAGCACTTATATCTTAGCGATCAGACTTTGTATGCAACCTATAATACG
>JBEBJI010000011.1:0-62310 GCA_040079935.1 Methylotenera sp. | reverse complement strand
AAGTCTTTAGTTTCAATGGTGGTTGTAGCTCAGTTGGTAGAGTCCAGGATTGTGATTCCTGTTGTCGTGGGTTCGAGCCCCATCAGCCACCCCAAATATCTATTTTTTAAGTGTTAATATCAACTAATATTGAAGTTAGGTGGGCATTTAGTATAGATAAGGACATTTTGCACAAACCAGTTGGTTTGGCATTCTGGTTAACTAACTCCAATCGGTGCTTCTAAGTTTTTGTGGTTCAAATAAAACTCGCTCAATAATGCGATCAGGTATTCCTGCTATTTTCATCATTTTATTTGCTTGTACCGTACCTTTAAGCTTAGAAATAACAATTCCTTTATTAACGATATGATCAAATATGCTATTGCTACGATTTTGCATCATCTACCCCTTAAAAAATAGACATTATCAAGCTTCTAACATTCTGACTTCAGTTCGATAACGCACATAGTAGTTGTTGCCCCTAAATTTAGTTTGGGGTTGTTTGCAAAAATTTTATGACCAAAACAAAACCATGTGAACAAGAACCAAAAATATTGGAGGCACGAGCCAGATTCGAACTAGCGTACACAGCTTTGCAAGCTGTGGCATAACCACTTTGCTATCGCGCCATTATGATGATTTTAACATGCATAATTAAGCAGAGTTTCTGATTTTGGCTTAATTCTGCCATTATTTTGCCTAATAAATAAGTTACATGATTAGGCAGCTCAAGTTGTGATTCCTGTTGTCGTGGCTTTGAGTAGCATCAACCACCTCAATTCCCCATTCGTTTTACTTAACACTACTTTGCCTTGATAGCCTGCTTTTTAACAGTTATAGTATCCCTATAACAAAAATTAAAACTAAGCTTTATCAACTTAAAGGAAAAATCAATGGCTGAGCTTCGTCCGGTGCTCATTATTATTGATGATGACCCGCTCATTACCGATACCTTGCACTTTGTGCTAAGCAAGCATTTTGAAGTGTGCGTGGCTGATTCGCGCGCGCAGGCTAAAAGCCTATTGCGACAGTTGGATGAACCGCCGTCGTTAGCGTTGGTCGATTTGGGCCTGCCACCCATGCAACATAAGCCTGACGAGGGCTTTAAGATGATTGGTGAGTTGTTGGCGCATTCGCCCAGCATGAAAATACACGTGCTTTCTGGCCAAAGTGATGATGTAAATGTGAAGCACGCGCTTGCTTTAGGCGCGCTCGATTTTATTCCCAAACCTTGCGATGTAGAAAAATTGAAAGAGTTATTGCTTAACTCTTTAAAAGTGCAAAGCGTAGAATTAACTGCAGATGCACAGACAGAGAAAGTGGAAGATAAAAATGGCGGCATGATAGGCGAAAGCTTGCCCATGCAAACGCTCATAACGCAGATTCGACAATTTGCTGATTCGCCTTTCCCCGTGCTGATTGAAGGTGAATCAGGCAGCGGTAAAGAGCGCGTTGCGAGTAATTTTCACCGTTTTAGCAAGCGCGCAAAAGCGCCATATTTATCTATCAATTGTGCGGCTATTTCGCCTATGTTGGCGGAATCTATTTTGTTTGGGCATGCTAAAGGTGCCTTTACTGGTGCCAATACTGCCAATGCAGGCTATTTTGAGGATGTAAACGAAGGCACGCTATTTTTAGATGAAATTGGTGAATTACCACTCGAAATGCAGGCCAAATTATTACGCGTGCTAGAAAATGGTGAATATACGCGCGTGGGCGAAACTCAAGTGCGTAAGAGCAAAGCGCGCGTGGTTGCTGCCACCAACCGCGATTTACGTAGCGAAGTACGCGCAGGAAATTTTAGGTCAGATTTATATCATCGCTTGGGTGTATTTGCGGTTAAAGTCCCGCCGTTACGCGAGCTGGGCGAAGATAGCCTGATATTGCTGGAGCATTTCAATGAATTTTATGCGCGTGAGACTGGCCAGAAAGTTTTTAAATTAGACGAAAAAGCCAAAACGCGCTGGTTGAGTTATCACTTTCCAGGCAATGTGCGCGAGCTACGTAACATCATTATTCGCTTGATTGCGAAATATGCGGGGCAAACTGTTAATGAAGTGCAGCTTTCGGCCGAGCTCGATTTATCGCGTCAAAACGAGGTAGATGGTGGCGCGTCCGGGATGAGCAATACAGGCGATTTATCGGGCTACGCCATGCAGCATTTGCAAAATGAGGCAAATGTGAGTTTGGATCAAGTGTTGAAATCTTGGGAAAAAGCTTATGTGGATGCTGCCATGCGTATTACGCATGGTAATTTAAGTCAGGCCGCGAAAATGCTGGGTATCAATCGCACCACGTTGTATTCGCGCATTCAGCTTCAAGAAGAAAATTAACCAAAAATAATATGTATTACGCGCATTTCGGTTTAAAAGAACCGCCTTTCAAAATCACCCCAAATACCGAAGTTTTTTACACGGGCGGCAATCGCGGTGCGGTGCTAGATGCCTTAATCTACGCCATTACTAATGGCGAAGGCATTGTAAAAGTGGTGGGCGAGGTCGGTAGCGGCAAAACTATGTTGTGTCGCATGTTGCAAACCATGCTACCTGAGAAAATTGAGAGCATTTATTTAGCTAACCCAAGTGTCGCGCCAGAAGATGTGTTGCACGCCATTGCGTTTGAATTACAACTTAAATTACCCAAAAATGCAGACCGTTTAAAAGTCATGCAGGTGCTCCAGAAACATCTATTGGCGCGGCATGCATCTGGCAAGCAAGTGGTGATTTTTGTAGAAGAAGCGCAAGGTATGCCGCTTGCGACATTGGAAGAAATTCGCCTGCTTTCTAACCTCGAAACCAAACACGATAAACTGTTGCAAATAGTATTGTTTGGGCAACCAGAGCTGGATGAAAATCTCAACCAATCCAATATCCGTCAGCTTCGCGAGCGCATTACGCACAGCTTTAATTTAGCGCCATTACAACAAAAAGAAATCAGCGAATATTTGATGTTCAGGTTACGCTCTGCGGGTTATTTTGGGCCGCCTTTGTTCAGTGCGGCGGCGATTAAAAAGTTGGCCAATGCCGCGGATGGCTTGGTGAGGCGTGTAAATATTTTGGCAGATAAATCACTGTTAGCAGCATTTGCCGAGAACGAGTACCAAGTGACGTCAAAACATGTGCAAGCGGCGATTGGTGATAGCGAATTTGGTGTAGAAGCATCAAAAAAACAAGCGAAAAAATCGCAAATGTTCATGTGGGCAGGATTGCTGGCGTTGGGCTTGGCGCTTGGTTATGCGGCAAGTTTGTGGTCGCAAAAGCAAGTGGTCAATAAACATACGCCGGAAATTGCAGCTACCAAAGTTTTGCCTAATACGGATGAAGTGAATAAAAATGTAATTACTGTGGCACCAATTACACCTGTGCAAGCAGGTCTGCAGACCAATAACGGTGCGCCTTCTGGAGCATCTAATACGCAAGATGATATTTTAATACGGCGCTTAAACGCAACTACAGCTTGGCTGGCCAACCAAGCGCCAACTACGGTGAGTATTCAATTAATGGGCACGAGTAGCGACGCGCAACTTAAAAGTGATCTTGAAGTGCTCAGTCAACAAATCGAGATAGATAATATTTACGTTTTTCGTACCAAGGTCAATAATCTACCGTTTTTAACCGTGCTATATGGTAGTTTCCCCAGCCGTTTAGAGGCGATTCAAGCCTTAAAAAAACTTCCTGCTGAAATTCAAAGAAATCGCCCTCAACTGCGCACCATTGCTGGTGTGTTGCAAGAAACCAAATAAAACTTTTATAAAATTACACTAAAGCTTAGTTTTAGGTAAATTTATAAAAGTTTCAATTAGTTAGTATTGCAATTTAATCTAGATTATGCGATAACTGTCGAAGTATAAAAATCTTTGGGAGTGGGCACGCCGTGCTTAACAACAATATTAAGTTTTCTTTGGCCAAATTTAGTGCGGTAGCTTTATTTGGTTTGATGCTTGCCTCTTGCGCGCATCAGTCGAAAGTAAAGCCTTCCACAGGCCATATTGACAGCAAAGCAACTGCCCCGCAAGCCGATCAGAATGCGGCTTCCAGCGCACCTATTCCTAAGCTGGTGCGAAGCGCGCCACAATTACCACCTCCAAAAGCCACAACCAAAGCGCAAACTTACAGCGTGGTGGTGAACGAAGTGCCAGTAAAAGAAATTTTGTTTGCACTCGCGCGTGAAAGCAAAATTAACGTGGATATTCACCCTAGCATACAAGGTCGCGCTACATTAAACGCGGTCGATCAAACTTTACCCGCAATTCTAGAGCGTCTCGCCAAACAGGTGGACTTAACATACAAAATGGATGGCAATGTGCTCTACATTGCGCCAGATTCGCCAGTATTGCGTAGCTATAAAGTTGATTATGTTAATATGAACCGCGACACTAAAAGTTTTATAGGTGCCGATGGTCAAATTTCTAGCTCATCACAAATTGGTGATAGCACCTCAACCAGTGGCAATGGTGCGAACAACAGCTCGCGCACCTCGGTCGATAGCACTTCAAAAAATCATTTATGGGAATCTTTAATTACAAATATTAAAGAATTGTTAGCTGAAACGGATAAAGAAGTCATTGTGACGCGGATTGGTGCGGCTGGCCAATCTAACAATCAAGCGGAAGCGAAAACGACTAATCCAAACGGCACGACCATTACCATTAATACCGATTCAGCAAAAGCCGAAGCAGAAGATAGAGACAGGCAGAAATCTGAATATAAAACTTTATTTGCAGCTAACGTAATCGCCAATGCAGAAACTGGCGTGATTAGTGTGCGCGCGACCAATAAACAGCATGAAAAAGTGCAAGAATTTATTGATAGAGTAATGGGTAGCGCCAAAAAACAAGTGTTAATAGAGGCAACTATCGTTGAGGTGACATTAAACGACAATTTTCAGGCCGGCATAGATTGGAGCAGATTGGGTAATGCTGGTTCTAGTAGCGGTTTTACTTTTAGCCAAAGACTTAATAAAGACAACTTTAGTCCAGGCAACTTAACAACTCGTGCGACAGGCTTAGGGTTAGTGGCTGGATATTTTAATCCTACCAGTGTGCTAGGCAATATTGCAGCATCTGTAAATTTACTTCAGCAGTTCGGCGACACTAAGGTTTTATCTAGCCCTAAACTAATGGTATTGAATAATCAAACAGCGATACTTAAAGTGGTAGATAACTTGGTTTACTTTACGGTACAAGCTCAACCTGGACTTTCTGGTACTGGCGTAGTTACTTCGCCTACTATTACTACTACACCGAATACCGTGCCTGTGGGCGTGGTGATGAGTGTGACACCGCAGATTAATGATACAAGCAATGTGAATATTAATGTGCGCCCAACAGTTTCTAGAGTGCTGAGTTTTGTGCAAGACCCTAATCCACTGCTAATCGGAGTTCCTAGTAGAATCCCACAAATTCAGGTGCGTGAAATGGAATCTATTTTGCAAGTCAGTAGCGGCAGTACTGCAGTGTTAGGTGGCTTGATGCAAGATGAAATTCAACGTAATTCTGATAAAGTGCCTGGATTGTCAAATATTCCAGGTGTAGGTAAAGTGTTTACTGGTAAAAATGATGCTAGCAAAAAAACAGAGTTAGTGATTTTTCTGCGCCCAACAGTTATTCCCAATGCCAGCTTAGAAAGTGATGAGCTGCAAAGCTATAAACAATATCTTCCTGCACAACAATTACAAAACGTGCTTGAAGACGCGAATTGATTCGTGGGTGTACTGACATGAGTCTTTTAATTAAAGCGCTAGATAAAGCCGAGAGCGACAAGGTTGAGCGTGCTAGTACCAAGCAAAAGCAAGCTGAAAAAAACAAGGCTAAAACTGAATCACCATCAGATTTAGAGCTGTCGCTCAGCCCTGCAGATAGTGTGCTTGTAGAGCTTGCACCAGTGGCCAAAGCCAGCGATGTCAGTACGCAAAGCACTATTCAAACTTCTAGTCAAACCGCTAGTCAACTTAGTAAAAGTGTTACAGCGCCATTAAATCCTTCAACTTCTAGCAATTCTCCTAAAAGCGCAGCTAATGTATTTTCTGCGAAAGGTGTTGAGGCCAGGAATCAAAATACTAGGCTAGCCTTAATAGGTGGTGCGGGTTTGGTAGCGTTACTTGGGATGGGGCTTTATTTTTATCAGTTTGTAGATAACGCACCCGATGTGGTGATACCGCAGCGACCACAAGAACAATTACAAGCGCAAGTCCAGGAACAAGCACCAGAGCTCATTCCAGAGCCATTCCAAGAGATTCCTGTAACAGAAACGCAAGCATTTGAGCCTAATGAAATAGCACCTTTACCTGAGCAGCAAGTAGCGCCGAGAAAAATGGCCAAGAAACAAGCTGCTAGCGAAGGTGAAGCGTTAGTTGAAAATGAGATGGCGCTAGACGACTCAGTGACAGATGATGCGATAGTAGTTGAGACGGTTGTTGGCACAAAAGCAAATAAAAAAGGTAACAAATCGAAAAACTTGCAATTTGGCGATGCAATCGCCTCGCGAAGCGCCTCGATAGAAGTGACTAAAACTCAATCAGCGGTGGGTATCAACCCAGTGCTAATGAGCGCCTACGAGGCTTATAGCGCGGGGGATGATGCAAAAGCCCAAAAGCTTTATAAACAAGTATTGCAACAAGATGTGCGTAATGTGGATGCGTTGTTAGGCTTGGGAGCGATTGCTTCACGCCAAGGCCGTGAGGCGGATGCAAATAGCTGGTTTGGTAAAGTGCTGGAAATTGATCCACGAAACAATATGGCGCAAGCGGCTTTACTCGAAAATCAATCACAAGGTAACGAGGTAAATAGTGAAAGTCACATTAAAAATATGCTGGCTAAAAACCCAAATGACGCAAATTTGCACGTGGCGCTGGGCAATTTGTATGCCGAGCAAAATCAGTGGCCAGCCGCGCAGCAAGCTTATTTTGATGCTTATAGTTTGAATGGCAACGCAGATAACGCATTTAATTTAGCGGTGAGTTTAGATCAAATGGGCAAGCCAAAATTAGCCTTACCGTATTATCAGCGTGCGCTAGCGCAAGCATCTAGCAGCAGTAGCATAGATAAAGCTACGCTAGAAGCGCGCATCGCGGCGATTCAATAGAGTTATTATTATGGCAGAACAAAGAAGAAAACTACGCTTAGGCGAATTGATGATACAGCAAGGCCTGATTAGTCAGGACCAGCTGCGTATCGCACTCATCGAGCAAGAGCAAAATAACATTCCGCTCGGTCGCCAGTTGGTGCGTTTGGGTTTTGTTTCAGAAAACATGGTACGCGATTTGGTCGCGCATACCATCGGTCAAGAAAGCGTAGATTTAACCACCGTGGTGGCCGATGTCGATGCGTTGAGCATGGTTCCAGAAGATTTTTCGCGGCGTTATCACTTGTTACCCGTGGCGTATGAAGATGCAACCAAAACCATGATAGTGGCGATGGCCGATATGTTTAATGTGGTGGCGCTAGATCAGTTGCGCGCCATGTTGGGTGGACAGATTCAGCTTAAGCCAGTGTTGGCGGCCGAGGCGCAATTAGAAGAACATATCGACCAGTTTTACGGTTACGAGCTTTCAGTTGATGGCATTTTACGCGAGATTGAAACAGGTGAAATTGATTATCAAAGCCTAACCGCCGATGGTGACGAATTCACACAGCCAGTGGTGCGTTTGGTAGGCGCGTTGTTGATGGATGCGGTGAAACGCGGCGCTTCGGATATTCACTTTGAGCCTGAATATGCGTTCTTGCGCATTCGCTATAGAATCGACGGCGTGCTGCAACAAGTGCGCAGCTTGCATAAAAGCTACTGGCCTGGCGTTGCGGTACGTTTAAAAGTGATTTCGGGCATGGATATTGCCGAAACGCGTGCACCGCAAGATGGTCGCTTAAATATGAACTTGTGCGGTCGCCCGATTGATTTTCGGGTATCTGCGCACCCGACGATTCATGGAGAAAATATTGTATTGCGTGTGTTGGATAGGGAACGCTCAATTATTCCGCTAGAACGCATGGGCTTGCGCACTACAACGCTTGAGCAGCTTAAGTTGATGATGACGCGTCCAGAAGGCATATTGGTGGTGACTGGGCCAACAGGTAGTGGTAAAACTACGACGCTTTATTCCTTGCTTTCGCACCAAAATACTGAGTCGGTTAATATTATGACACTGGAAGATCCGGTCGAATATCCTGTGACACAAATGCGGCAAACGTCAGTAGCTGAGGTGAATAAAATAGATTTTGCCAATGGCATCCGTTCGATTATGCGACAAGATCCAGATATTATTTTGGTGGGTGAGGTGCGCGATGCAGATACCGCTACTATGGCTTTCCGTGCGGCGATGACGGGGCATCAGGTATTTACCACGCTACACACAAACTCTGCTTTGGGCGCGTTCCCTCGGCTGATGGATATTGGTATTTCGCCCGACATTATGGCGGGTAATATTATCGGCGTGGTGGCACAACGCTTGGTGCGCGTGCTTTGCCCGCATTGTAAGGAACCTGCTAAGCCGAGTGATGATGAGCGTAAAATATTGAGCGTTAAGCGTAACGAGGCGATTCAGATATTCAAGCACAAAGGCTGCAGTCGCTGTAATCAAACAGGTTATCGCGGCCGTATGGCGATTATGGAATTATTGCGAATTGATAGTGATATGGATTCGCTCATTGCTAGAAGAGCACATTTTGACGAGTTGCGTAAAATGGCGCTAGAAAAAGGCTTTAACACCTTGGCGGATGATGGCGTGCGCCGCATTTTAGAAGGCTATACCAGTGTCGAAGAAGTAATGCGCGTGATTGATCTTACTTCGCGCATTTTGCACTAGGTTTTTCGGTATTCAATTCAATCATGCCAACCTTTAATTACAGGGCAATTGATCAAACTGGGCGTCATGCGCAAGGGCAGATAGATGCGCTTAACGAGGTGGATTTAGAAATTCGCCTTGAACGCATGGGGCTGGACTTAATTACCTTTAAATCTACTGAAAAATCCAAAAAAGCATTCTCACAAAATAAAGTAAGCAATCGTGATTTGGTCATGTTTTGCTTTCAGCTAGAGCAACTCACCAGCGCTGGTGTGCCTATGCTGGAAGGCTTAAACGATTTGCGAGAGAGCACAGCGAATTTATATTTTCAAAAAGTATTGGGCTCGTTAGCGGGTGATGTCGAAGGCGGCAAAATGCTCTCACAAGCCATGGCGGAACATCCCGATGTATTCGATGAAGTATTTGTAAATTTGGTAGCTGCGGGCGAGCAAACTGGGCAATTGCCTAAGGTATTTGATAACTTGTGTAACACGCTTAAATGGCAAGATGAGCTGATGTCTCAAACTAAAAAGTTATTAGCTTACCCTCTATTTGTGTTTGTGGTGGTGATGGCCGCGGTGACCTTTTTAATGATTTATTTAGTGCCAGAAATGGTGAAGTTTTTAAATAGCTTAGGTCAAGAGCTACCTTTGAATACCAGAATCTTAATATTCATTTCTAATGCGTTTGTAAAATATTGGTGGTTAATTTTGGCTTTCCCAATTGTTGTAGTTACAGGTTTGGCAGCTTACATCAGGCAAAGTCCGGAAGCGCGTTATAAGTTTGATTACATTAAGCTGAAATTACCACTCACTGGTGAGATTTTGCATAAAATCATCATGGCGCGATTTGCACGATATTTTGCACTTATGTATCAAACGGGTATTCCTATTTTAGAGGCGATTAAAACTTGTGAAAAAATTGTGGGCAATCGTGTGGTAGCAGATGCGTTAAGTCGTGCCCATGCACAGATTAACGCGGGCGATAGCATGAGTGAAAGCTTTCACAATGCTGGTTTGTTTCCGCCACTGGTGGTGCGTATGATTAAAGTGGGCGAGAACACTGGTGCGCTAGATAAATCACTGCTAAACGTAAGCTATTTTTATGATAGAGACGTGAATGAAATGATGCAAAAAATGCTTAAACTGTTGGAGCCAGCCCTCACTGTCGTTTTGGGGCTGATTTTGGCATTTATTATGATGTCGGTGCTAGGCCCAGTGTACGATTCATTTGGTAAAATGAAGATCTGAGATATTAAATAAACAATGTTAAGTAACCCGAAAAAATTAATTTTATGCGCCACCAATAAAAGCTTAACGGCTGGTTTGTGGCAGGGCACAAAATTGCAAACCCATGCGGTCTTTAGTAATACTAATGCGGATTACACGGCGTTTAGCGAGTATTTAGCTCAGCATGATGATACTAATATTTACCTTATCGTCGATGCAATTGAAGAAGATTACAAGTTAGAAAGCCTGCCGCACACCACAGGGGGTGCGCGTCGCGAAATTGTAGAGCGTAAACTTAATCAATTTAATCGCAATAGCGTGTATCGTACGGCGCACTTCATTAATCGCGCAGCCGACAAACGTAAAGATGACAATTTCTTGTTTGTTGCACTTAGCAATGCAGATTTTCTACAAGGCTGGATGGATGCCATTCAAGCCAATCATGCGCCGCTGGTCGGTGTGTATTTGTTGCCGATGATCAGCCAAGTGGCGGTACGTCAAATGAAGTTAATGGCACCGCATATATTACTTTGCGAGCGATTATCTTCGGGTTTGCGCCAAACATATTTACATAATGGTCGCTTGCGCATGAGCCGCTTAGTGCCCATGAAAGATGTGAAACCTAACCAACTGGCTTATTTTTATTTGGTAGAGTTAGATAAAACGCGGCTTTATTTAATGAGCCAGCGTTTAATTGCTGGTGAAACCCCCCTTCAAATGGTGATTCCAGCGGCAGATGGTAGTTGCGATGAAATTGCTAAAAGCATTAGTCAAGAGCAGGGTTTGGAGTGCAAAACAGTCGATATCTTGACCTATGCCAAAAATGTTCATATTGCGGCCGATTTGGTTAAAGCACATCCAGAGTTTTTGCATATGCAGTTGCTGGCCAATGGCAATGTGCCAGACAATTTAGCGCCCGCAACATTTAGTAAGATTCACAACCTCAATAATGTTCGTCGCAAAATAAATATTGCAACAGCATGTGTGGCAACAATAGGGGTGGGTTTGGCTGCTTATTATGGCTGGCAGGGTATGCAGCAAAAAGAAGAGTTAAAATTTATTACCGCGCAAACGCGTTCACAGCAGCAGCAATATGAAGAAGTTGCCAAAAATTTCCCAACAACGCCAATCGCAAGTACAGAATTAAAAATCGCAGCGGAGTTAGCCCAAAGCATTAAAAATTATGATCAATCGCCTCGTAATCTCATGCAAGTTTTAAGTGGTGCATTTGAGGTTTCGCCTGAGATTACTCTCACCAGAATACGTTGGACGCAAACCAATGATAGTGAGTTTAAAGACGAAGCCAGCAACCCAAATGCTGTGCAAGCGACCAATGCTCAGCCTACTGCTGCCAATACTGACCCAACTAAACTCGTTCAAATTGGTTTTATCAATGCAGAGATTAAAGGCTTTACTGGTGATTATCGCGCTGCCTTAAATAGCGTCAATAAGTTTGTAAATAAACTGCGTGAAAATGATTTGGTCGATCAAGTGATGATATTGCAAGAACCTGTGAATGTGAGTTCATTAGCCAATTTGCAAGGCAGCACTACTGATGAAAGTGCCACCACAGAGCGCCCGCCTGCGATATTTAAATTAAAAATTGTGCTGAAATCACTCAATACGGGAGTAGCGCCATGAGCTTAGCTCAACAAGATTGGCGCAAATTACGTTATCCAATAGTAGGACTGGGAGTCTCTCTGGTGCTAGTGGGGTTATTGGTGAGTTTTGCAGATCAATATCGCACAAAAAACGAATTGGCCTTGCAAATGCAACAAAACTTGCTTAACCAAGCGCGTCAGCAATTGCAATCTTCTGGCATGGAAAAAGAGACGATTATTCAGTATTTGCCTATGTATAACGATTTGTTGGCTAAAGGCTTTATTGGTGAAGAGAGACGCATTGAGTGGATAGAAATGTTGCGGCAAATACATGCGCAACATAAATTGTTCAGCATCGATTACAGCATTGGCTTGCAAGAAAGTTATAGGCCTAGCTTTTTGCCTAATTTGGGCAGCTTTGTGTTGCAACGCTCGGTGATGAGCGTTAAATTAGACATGTTGCACGAAGGCGATATATTGGCGTTAATCGATGGTCTGCACGAGCAAACAACGCCGTTTATTGTGCGCGATTGTGAAATAAGTCGTCCAGTTGGCGCAAAGGTAGATGCGAAAAATGTTGCAGCCAATATGCAGGCCAATTGTGAAATTGATTGGCTGACTTTGCGTGACCCACAACTTACCAGTGCACCATCTGCAGGGGCATTATGATGAAATACTTTATTATATTGTTGATTTTTTTTAGTCAATCTGTAATCGCAGCTGAACCGATTGGCCGTTTATTTACCTCACCCGCAGAGCGTAGCAACCTAGATTACTTAAGACAAACTAAGAAAAAATTAATCGCGCCAGTGGTTAATGATGTGCCAGATGATGCCCTGCAAGCCGCACCAGTATTGCTTCCCAGCGCGGTTAATTTGCAAGGTTATGTTAAGCGAAACGATGGCAAACACGGAACCGTATGGGTGAACAACCAAGCTCTGCAGGAAAACTCTGGCAATAAAGATGTACAAGTAGGCAGGCTTTCAGAAGATAGCAATCGCGTACCAATTAAATTATCTGCCAACGGCAGAAGGCTAAATTTAAAAGCTGGCCAAGTGTACGACCCAGAAACCAATCGCGTGCACGAAGCGCGCAACCACGGCGCGCAAGGCGACAGCGGGAAAATTGACGGCACGATAGGTGATGATTTTTAGTATTTAAGTTTTATGCAAAAACTTAATAAACAAATTACCAAGCAAAAAGGCGCGGTGCTAATTTTAATGGCCTTTATTATTGGGCTGGGTGTGCTTGCCTATATGCTGCATGCCTTTGATCCAGCTAGATTAAGATTAGAACAAGATAAAAAAACCTATCAAACCTTGAATGAGGCCAAACAAGCTTTAATTGCGTGGTCTGTAAGTCATCAATACACTCCTGGGCAAATGCCTTGGCCAGATCGGCATCTTGATCCTGGAATATATGATGGTAGTAGCGATTGTGCCACAACAGCATTTCAATATAGCAACCTTCTAGGTCAATTACCTAGCTTGCCAGACACCAGCCCTTGTTTGGATAAAAACAATGGGCTAAGTGTGTATGCAGGATTGAGCACTTACCCTAGCTTGGGGCAAGATTTTCGTGATGCTCAAGGAAACAGATTTTGGTACGCAGTTGCTCGCCATCTAGTGCGTAAGTATGATGCTCCTGTTTCAGATCCAATAATTAATCCAAATATTATCAATGCCCCAACGTATCAGTGGCTACAAGTATTAGATAGAAATGGTAACTTAGTCTCAGATCGTGTGGCGGCCGTGATTATAGCGCCAGGTGATGCACTTGATGGGCAGAATCGGGCTGGTGCTGCTGATGCTGGCCAGTTTCTAGATCGTTTTCAAATAGGTGCGGCAGTATTTAATAATCGAGGGTATGCTACAGATGATGAAGACTTTATTATGGGTGATGATAGTCGAAACGTATCACCTAATGACCCAACTTTTGTTCAGCCCTATAGTTTTAATGATAAATTAATCTATATCACGGTTGATGAGCTCATGGCAGCACTAGAAAAACGGGTTGGCGAGCAAGTGCGTACTTCGCTGAAAACCTACCAAGATACAAATGGATATTATCCTTATGCTGCACATCTAGGTACATCTCTAAGCTATGTTGGCGATGGTAATTTGCAAAGTGGTTTTTTGCCCATCTTTCAAAATTGTAGCTATAGTGCTATTAGCGCCACAAACAGAACGCTAAGCTGTACTCAACCGATATTTGATGCTGTTACATCCGGTATAACTACAGTTAGATTTTATTTACCAAGTGGTACATTTACCTCTTCGACAGGGAGTTGTACAAGACAGAGTAGCAACACGCGATGCTATTGTACTGGTGCTGGTTCTTGTTCGAGAGCCGGATTTACATTTACTTGTAGCGCAACGAATTGTAATGCAGTGGGTACTGGAGCAACAGGCGATATTCGAGTCCGAGATGGTAAGCTTACATACGCTACAGGCGGCTGCATCATTAATACTCCACTTGTTCAGGACGCCTCAGGATGCCCTATTAGCAACACTGGCACTAGTAGAGCCACTTGCAATTCTATAAATGGTACAGTCGCTTCTTATTCTAATGGGGATATTGCATTCGATAGTTTTTTACCAGCTTGGTTTAAAACTAATCAATGGCAAAATTATGTGTATTATCAAATGACACGTCCCGCTTCGGTAACTTTGAGTGCTGGTATTCGAAATACGGAAGCTGTAATAGTAACGGTGGGAAGACCAATCAATACTGTACCTTTTGCAGAATCCAAAGTTGTTGCACAGGTTCGACCATCATGTAACACTTTGAATAATTATTTAGATAGCATTGAAAATGCCAATGGTGACGCTGTGTATGATCCCACTTCAACACAACGTAATGCTAGTTATAATGACCAAACATTTGTGGTGGAACCATGATAAATAATTATTTAATTAAGCGAGTTAGAGGCTTTACATTGGTCGAAATGGCCATCGTACTGGTCATATTAGGCTTTGTCCTAGGCGCGTTGCTACTACCTTTGCAAGCACAGCGACAACAGCTAGCACAAGCGCAGACAGAAAATACATTAGAAAATGCAAAACGAGCTTTACTAGGCTTTGCACAACAACAAGGGCGCTTACCTTGCCCTGCAACCAATAACGGTACAGGAGTTTTTCCTGATGATTCAGGCGCAGCAAACCCTCTAGGCGGTACGCATAATATTACGCCACCAAACCCAGCAGTACCCAATTGTGTGGTCCAGGCGGGGTTTTTACCTGCAGCAACTTTAGGGATACAACCAACAGATGCTCAAGGTTTTGCTCTGGATGCATGGAATAATAGAATTAGGTATGCAGTTGCAGCAAACAATAATAGTGCAGCAATAGTGAATGGAACCGCTTGTGGGGGCGATACAGCGCCAGACTTTACGACTACTGACAATCTATCGGCTGTTGGCTTGGCTTGCTTGGCTCCAGAACTAAGGGTTTGTAATTCAGCAACTGGAATAACGGCAACTACTTGTTCTGTAGCGCCTGAGGTAAATTATTCTATTAATAATGCGGTGGTGGTTATTTACTCAACGGGAGCCACTTTTGCGTTGGGTTCTGGCAGCGCAGATGAGGATGCCAATTTGAACGCTGACGGCGTATTTGTAAGTCATGATCCAACTGCTGCCAGCGCAGCAAATGGTGAGTTTGATCACTTGGTCATTTGGATTTCGCCTTTCGTGCTTTACAACGCTATGATTCAAGCGGGCCAGCTTCACTAAAGTTTAGTCATGAATGACAACCAGCTTTTACGTTATAGTCGCCATATTTTATTGCCGCAAATTGAATACGCGGGCCAAGAAAAACTTACTAAAAGTCATGTATTGATTGTAGGCGCGGGTGGTTTAGGGTCGCCAGCAGCCTTATATCTAGCGGCTTCTGGCGTAGGTAAATTGACTATTTGCGATTTCGATAAAGTCGATTTAACTAATTTACAGCGGCAAATTATCCATACCACACAATCTGTTGGTATCAATAAAGCCGTTTCTGCGCAGCAAACCATTTACGAAATCAATCCCGAAGTTGTGGTGCAAACCGTTCAGAAAAAATCATCTGAAGCGGAATTTAAAAAATTAGCCGAGCAGGTTGATGTGGTAATTGATTGCAGTGATAATTTTGCCACGCGCTACACGCTAAACCGTGTGTGTTTTGCGCTAAAAAAACCATTAGTTTCTGGCGCGGCGGTGAATTTTGAAGGGCAAATTACCGTTTTTGATTTTAGGCATGAAAATAGCCCGTGTTACCACTGTTTATTCCCCGATACTGGAACTGACCAAGAAATGCGTTGCGCCGAGAATGGCGTTTTTGCGCCCTTGGTGGGCATGATAGGTACTACGCAAGCGGCGGAAGCGCTCAAGTTAATATTGAATATTGGTGAGACCTTGCAAGGCAGATTGCTGCTACTAGATGCGCTAAGCATGGAATGGCGCACGATTAAATTGAGTAAGGATGCTGCTTGTGCGGTGTGTAGTTAATGATTTAATTATAGCCAATAAATCTTATAGACTATTTTAAAAGCACTGCCCTGCAAGCCACATGGATATTGGCTTGCAGGGCAGTGCTTATTTTGTTTATTTACCGCCAACTAAGTTTTTCACCGCACTTACTAAATCGCCAGGCACTACTACAATTTTGCTATTGGCAGAGCTGGCCAATTTTTGCATGGCAGTAATGTAGCGATCACCCAGTAAAAATGTGGCAGATGAGTTGTTTTCTTTGACAGCTTCCGAGATAAATTTAATAGATTCTGCCGATGCTTTTGCTGCCACCATTTGTGCCTCGGCATCTTTACGCGCGGCTTCCAGCCTTGCTTCAGCGTTTAATATCAGTGATTGTTTTGCACCTTCAGCTTCGGTCACCACCGCAACGCGTTCACGCTCTGCGGCGGCTTGGCGCTCCATCGCATCTTGCATATTGCTTGATGGTTTAATGTCTTGAATCTCTACTGATTTTACCGTCAAGCCCCAATCCAGCGCTTCATCTGCAATGGCGGCTTTCAGCTCAGTTTTAATGCGGTCACGCGAGGTGAGGGCATGATTTAATTCCATGCCACCAATAATAGAACGTAAATTAGTTTGCACCATATTGCGCATGGCTTCGCGAAAGTTTTCAATGCCATATACCGCGCGCTCAATGTTACTTACTTTAATAAATGCCACGGCATTGGCCAAAATCACAGCGTTATCTGCTGTAATCACTTCTTGCTCTGGTATTTCTAAAATAATATCTTTAGTAGTCACTTTATAGCTTACGCGACTAAAAATTGGGTTAATGACATGCAAACCTGGTGAGAGCACGCCAGCGAATTTTCCCAAGCGCTCGACCACCCATTCCTCACCTTGCGGCACAATACGCACCCCTTTAAATATGGCGACAATGGCTAAAAATATGAGTACTAAGCTAAATTCGGTCATGGTGTTTTCCTAAAGTTAAATTACCTAAAATTAATTATTTTTTTTAATGCGTAATGCGTTACCTTCAACAGCAACTACGGTTGCTTCGCTACCAACTTCAATAGTTTCGTCAGCAATCGCTGCCCATTCGCGGCTGCCCATTAGGCCTTGAGTAAAATGGATTTTGCCATTTTGTGCCGCGCTGCAAGCCTCTATTACTGTGCCTGTACGGCCTATCTCTTCGCCTTGCGCCTGGCCAACACGTGAATGTGTTTCGTTTTTTTTGTAGTTGAGCTTCCAAATAGCGAGCGAGCTGAATGAAAGTACAGCAAACATAACAAATTGTAAGGCTTGCGGAATATTCGGAAACATCCACATGGCAATAGCCACACTTAAGGCAGAAACGCCAAACCACAGTACATAAAAAGTACCAGTGGCCATTTCAACCGCCAATAAAACTACGCCAATTGCTCCCCAAATCCACATCGCTTCTATCATGTCAGCCTCTTTTAATTTGTTTAAAAGTTACTCGGATTATCTTAGCATTAATTTTATGCATTATTTCAAAATACTAGCTTTTATACCAATTTACAACATTTGTAATTAGCAATCTAGTTACTATAATTAACTAAGAATTTTCTCGAAACAAACTTATAAAATCAGTGTAAACTATTGTTACATAAATGATTACAGCTAGTTTTATATTATGGCAAATTATTATAAACTCACAATTCCATCAGATCGTGTAGAGCGCATGCAATACATTCGTCGCATGTTTCCTCAGGCGACAGGTTCGTTTCTGGGTGATGAATGGCGCGGTGGCAGGCGAGAAGCGCTTAAACGCCTGAATACCCTTGATATTGAGGCTTATAATCGAAATAGCAGTTTTTTGAATGGCTCAGTTTCTAAACTTTCTCCCTATTTTCGGCATGGTTGCATTACGTTAAAAGAAGCTTCTGACCATGTTCGCAATCAGTTTGGCACAGATTCTTTAAAGTTTGTAGAAGAACTGGCTAGGCGTGATTATTGGCGGCGCGTGTGGCATAGCTTAGGCAACGGCATTTTTAGTGATATTGAAGACCCAAAAGTGGCATTAGGCGATAAGTTATTACCAGATTTCATTCGTCAAGGTATTACTGGTTTGCCATGTATGGATGGATTTGTTCGTGATTTACTACATGAGGGCCATGTGCATAACCACGCGCGTAAATGGTTTGCGGCTTATGTAGTGCATTGGCTTAAGGTGGATTGGCGCGAAGCGGCCGATTGGTTTGAAAGCCATTTGCTAGATGGCGATAAAGGTACTAACCACCTTTCTTGGCAGTGGGTGGCCTCGCTGTTTAGTTCTAAGCCTTACTACTTTAATAAGGAAAGTTTAGCGCGCCACACAGGCGAAAAGTATTGCGCAACCTGTAAAGTCAATTGTCCATTTGATGCGAGCCACGATGCGCTAAATGAAAAGTTATTTTCCAGCACTAGCCCCGCAACAGCCAAAGTGCATCGCGTGATGATGCCAGAGCGGGCGCCAATTGCACTGCATCGCGCTATTGCCATTTTTGTGCATGATGAAATGCTTTCTGCTGCGCATCCTTTACTACGTAAGCCCATGCCTAAAATTTTTGTTTTTGACGAATTTTTATATGGTAAATGGCCGCTTAAGCGCCTGCAATTTTTGGCCGATTGTTTAAGTGAGTTACAAGATGTAGAGATCTGGATTGGAGATACAAGAGCAGTAATGAATGAGCGCGGTGTAGGTCAAATAGTGACGCAAACAACACCCAATGCGCAAATAAAAGCATTATTAGAATCATTTAACCCGATTTGGCAGCCAGAAGTGAAATTTACTGAGGTTGAAGTTAGCGATAAACGGTTAAAACGTTTTTCACGTTATTGGGATGTAGTGGGAGCCGAAATGTTTGGTAATAGTTTGAACAGTGACAATAGTTAAAAGGAGCTAATTTTGATTTTTTATATTGTATTAGCAGTAATTTTAATTTACTTTATCATGACGTATAACAGCCTAGTCAACATTAAAAATAATGTATCCAAAGCATGGGCAAATATTGATGTTTTGCTTAAACAGCGCCATGATGAGCTGCCCAAATTGGTCGATACTTGCAAGCAGTACATGAAATACGAGCAGGAAACGCTGGGTAAAGTGATAAAAGCGCGCTCTAGTGTTTCAGAAGCCCGCGAATCGCAAAATGTCACAGCATTGGGTACTGCAGAAAGCATGCTAAGAAGTGGTTTGGGGCAATTGTTTGCACTAGCAGAATCTTATCCTGACCTAAAAGCAGATGAGCAGTTTTTACATTTACAATCGCGCATTAGTGGCTTAGAGAACGCCATTGCGGATAGACGTGAGTTCTATAATGACAGTGTAAATATCAATAATGTAAGAATTGCGCAATTTCCTGATTTAATATTGGCGCGCTTGTTTGATTTTAAATCGCAGGATTTATTAAAGTTTTCTGTTGAAGAATTAACCGACGTTGATATTAACCAGCGTTTTAACGCTTAATACATTTTATGTTGAGCGGCCTGCGTGCCTATTATGCTGAGGCATTAACTTCTGTTAGTTATCTGGGTTTGCTCGTATTTGGGCTGCATGTAGATGATAAAAAATTCTGGTTAATTGCCTTGGCGCTGATTGCAACGATCAGCTTTTTCACTTGGGCGTCCACATTCAAACGCGCACGTACTATTGCGGATATTGCCACTTCTCGTATTGCGTCTGCTGCGCAAGGCTACGTAGAAATATATGGTCGCGCGAGCGTAGATGCCGAAAACCTGATTACAAGCCCATTAAGCGGTATCGCTTGTGTTTGGTTTCGCTATTGGGTTTATACCAAAGATAATAACGATCGTGAGTGGCGCGAGATTTCGAGTGGTGTGAGTGATACTACGTTTGAAATTAAAGATAGCACGGGAAGTTGCGTAGTTGATCCTGATTACGCTGAAGTCATCGCAGCAGAGCATCGCGTGAGTTATCAAGGTGATTATAAACATGTAGAGGAGCTGTTATTTGCAGGCTCAATTTACGTGTTAGGTGAGTTCTCTACTATAGGCGGTGCAAATTCTGTATTAAATCTTAAGGAAGACGTCAGTTTTTTATTGGCAGAGTGGAAAAAAGACCCTGTCAATCTTAAAAAACGGTTCGATTTAGATGGAAATGGCGAAATAGACTTACAAGAATGGGAGTTGGCACGCCGCGCCGCTATCAGGGAGGTGGAATTGCAGCACCGCGAAATTCGTAAAGAAACGGGCGTTCACATTATGCGAGCACCACGCGAAAATAGATTGTTTTTAATTTCTAGTTTATCACCGCAAAAATTAAGGCAGCGATATATATTGTGGAGCTATTTTCATCTATCGGTTTGCTTTGCATCGGCAGGTGCGATATTTAAATTCGCTTTTTAGTCTTTTAAGTATAGTGCGCTTCACTAAGTGCGGTAATCCAATGTGGTAAAATTCATGCTATATGAATACGCAAAATACACCACAAAAAGAATTAGCCAAATCCTTTGATCCTAAAGCTATCGAAAGTAAATGGTATGCATTTTGGGAGAGCAAAGGCTATTACGCAGCGGGCTTGAATCCTGAAATCAAAGAAAATTTCTGCATTTTATTGCCACCGCCCAACGTTACAGGCACGCTGCACATGGGTCATGGCTTTAACCAAACGCTGATGGATGCACTGACGCGCTACCACCGCATGTGCGGCGACAACACGCTGTGGCAACCAGGTACTGATCATGCGGGTATTGCTACACAAATTGTGGTGGAGCGCCAGTTAGATGCGCAAGGCGTTTCTCGCCATGACTTAGGCCGTGAAAAATTCTTAGAAAAAGTGTGGGAATGGAAAGAATATTCCGGCGGCACGATTACGCAGCAAATGCGCCGACTTGGAACTTCACCCGATTGGTCGCGTGAGCGTTTCACGATGGATCCGGCACTCAATAAAACTGTCACCGAAACCTTTGTTCGCCTGTATAACGAAGGCCTGATTTACCGTGGCAAACGCCTAGTGAATTGGGATGTAAAACTCGGCACAGCCGTATCTGACCTCGAAGTGGTACAAGAAGAAGAAGATGGCTTTATGTGGCACATCAACTATCCACTTGCCGATGGTTCAGGTCAGTTGACAGTAGCCACAACACGTCCAGAAACCATGCTGGGCGACGTGGCGGTAATGGTGCACCCAGAGGACGAGCGCTATGCACATTTGATTGGCCAAAACCTAAGCTTGCCTTTATGTAATCGCGAAATCCCTATTATTGCCGATGAGTATGTGGATAAGGAGTTTGGTACAGGCGTGGTAAAAGTGACGCCTGCGCATGATTTTAACGACTATGCGGTTGGTCAGCGTCACAAATTGCCAATGATTGGTATTTTGAATTTACAAGGCTTTGTAAATGAGAACGCACCAGCAAGCTATCAAGGTTTAGAGCGTTTTGCCGCGCGTAAACAAGTGGTGGCGGATTTAGAGGCGCAAAGCTATTTAGTTAAAGCCGATAAACACAAACTCAAAGTGCCTAGAGGCGACCGCACTAATGTGGTGATTGAACCGATGCTCACCGACCAATGGTTTGTTGCGATGAGCAAACCCGCAGCGAATGGTAAATCCATCACACAAAAAGCGCTTGATGTTGTCGCCAGTGGCGACATTAAGTTTTACCCAGAAAACTGGGTGAACACTTACAACCAATGGCTCAACAATATTCAGGATTGGTGTATTTCCCGCCAATTATGGTGGGGGCATCAAATCCCTGCTTGGTACACTGATAATGGTAATGTATATGTGGCGCATGATGAAGCCGAAGCTAAAAAGCTGGCGGCAAAAGATGGCTACACTGGCAATTTGAAGCGAGATGAAGACGTGCTGGATACTTGGTATTCCTCCGCGCTATGGCCTTTCTCAACGCTAGACTGGACGGGAGATGAGGCCAAAGATCTCGCCAATATTGCCTTGCAGCAGTATCTGCCTTCTAGCGTGTTAGTGACTGGTTTCGATATTATCTTCTTCTGGGTGGCGCGTATGGTGATGATGACTACGCACATCACTGGCAAAATTCCGTTCAAGCATGTGTATGTACATGGTTTGATTCGCGATGCCGAAGGTCAGAAGATGAGTAAATCTAAAGGCAACGTACTCGACCCGATTGATTTGATTGACGGCATTGGGCTAGACGCTTTAATTGCAAAACGCACCACCGGTTTGATGAACCCGAAAGATGCGGAAAAGATTGAGAAACGTACGCGCAAAGAATTCCCCGAAGGGATTGCCGCTTACGGGACTGACGCGCTTAGATTTACCTTTGCCGCGCTGGCTTCGCCTGGGCGCGATATAAAATTTGATTTGCAACGTTGCGATGGCTATCGTAATTTCTGCAATAAATTGTGGAACGCGACGCGCTTTGTATTGATGAACACAGAAGGCCAAGATAACGGCTTTGATGCGGCAAGCTGTGGTGAAGGCGGGCGTAAGTTTAGTCAAGCCGACCGCTGGATTGTGAGCATTTTGCAACGCACAGAAGCTGATGTAGAAAAAGCATTTGAAGATTACCGTTTTGATTTAGCTGCAAAAGCCATTTACGAATTTGTATGGGATGAATACTGCGATTGGTATTTGGAGCTGGCTAAAGTACAAATCCAAAACGGAGATGATGCAGAAAAACGTGCGACTAGACGGACTTTATTAAGAGTTTTAGAAACCATTCTACGTTTGGCGCACCCGATTATGCCGTTTATTACTGAAGAAATTTGGCAAACTATTGCGCCCATGACGGGTGTTGATAAGCCAAGCATTATGTTGCAACCATATCCAAAACCTCAGCCAGATAAACTGGATGAAGCCAGTGAGGCGTGGGTGGCGCAACTCAAACAAATGGTAGACGCTTGCCGTAGCTTGCGTGGCGAAATGAATATTTCACCAGCCGCGCGCGTACCGCTGATTGCATCTGGCAATGTGGAAAAATTAGCGCTGTATGCGCCGTATTTAAGAGCGTTGGCCAAGTTGGAAGATGTGGCGATAGTAAGCGAATTGCCAGAAGCTGACGCGCCTGTGATGTTGGTGGATGACTTTAAATTGATGCTGAAAGTTGAGATTGATGTCGCCGCTGAAAAAGAGCGTTTAGGCAAAGAAATTGCGCGCTTAGAAGGCGAAATTAATAAAGCTAATGGTAAGCTAAACAACGAAAGTTTTGTCGCTCGTGCGCCTGCAGAAGTGGTTGCTCAAGAAAAAGCCCGCGTGGCAGAATTTAGCGTGAGCTTGGAAAAGTTAAAAACACAATTATCTAAATTGAAATAGGAGGTAGCATGGCGCAAGAAGAAAAATCTTTTAAATTTCCAATTAGTTTACTTGTGCTAGATATGATAGGGAGTTTATTGGTGGGGCTTGGTTTGACCAAGATGTTCGCAGGCATTGATATTTTGCCCGCAACGCTGCAATTTGACGAAAAAGGCTGGACGCTAATTATTTTGGGCGGTTTGTTGATGTTGCCCTTCATAATGCATCTTTTTGCAAAGCTCCGTGAGCGGGCTGAGCAAAAAATGATTAAATAAATGAACGCTGAAAATACAGGCGATGAAATTTTGTGCGTATGCACTGGCACTACGCGCTTGCAGATTCAGCGTTTGTTTTTAGAAGGCATGAACCAAGATGAAATTTCGCGCAAAACTGGCGCACTTTCTGGCTGTGCGGGTTGCGAGTGGGATGTGGCGCAGTTTTTAAAACTGCTTACAGAACAAAAACCAGCTTAATAGCCGTTATAAAAAATGCCCTGCAGCCCAATATCCATGCGGGTTACAGGCATGCCGCTTTAAGTCGTATTCCATCAAATAAACAAATTTACCTCTGATTCGCCTGCGAACTCAAAAAATGTCGCAGCACCACCAAATTCAATCTCTTCAATAAAATCTTCTTTTTTAAAGTCAAACAAATCGACCGTCATTTGGCAGGCAATCAGCTTCACGCCCGCTTCAATACACGCTGTGCGCAACTCTTCAATGCTCGCCACGCCTTTATTGGCAATTTTTTGTTTCATCATCATGGTCGCCATGCTTTCCATGCCAGGAATCATCTGCACGAAATTTGGCATCGGCATAGGCATCGCAGGGTTGCCTAGGGGTGAGACTTTTAAATCGCCTAAGTCTTTTTTGAGTAGCGTTAAGCCATAAAAAGTGAAAAAAATCTGCACTTCATAATCCAGTGCAGCGGCAGTAGAAGCCAAAATAAATGGTGGGTAAGCCCAATCCAACGTGCCTTTAGAGGCAATAAGCGCAAGCTTTTTGGCCATTAGGCATCCGCACGTTTTTTGATGTAAAACGTGTACACACCACCGTCTTCATCTCGACGCGCCATGACATGCCCCGTTTGTTTGCAAAAAGCTTCAAAATCTTTGACAGAACCAGGATCGGTCGCCATGATTTTTAGGGTTTGATGCGCATTAATTTCGCTTAAACCTTTTTTGCAACGCAAAATAGGTAAAGGACAATTCAGATTTTTTGCATCTATTTCTTTATCGAATTCCATAAGCTTCCAATCTAAAAATTCTTAATGGTTTATTTTTTCTTGCCTAATGTATAGCCAGCTTTGCCCCAAGCGATTACGCCGCCCACTAGGTTAAATACATCTTTTACACCTTTGCTCACGGCAAAGTCTGCAGCGTGAGCTGAGCGCACTCCGCTATGACAGTAAAAGACCACGGAATTTGCATTCATTAATTTTTCATATTGTACTGGCAACATAGAGAGTTGAATATGCATTGCACCAGGGATAATGCCACGCGCGACTTCGTCATCATTACGCACGTCCACCAAAAGCACTTTTGGCTTGGTGATATGGTCGAATAAATCTTTTGCTTCAATCTCAGAATAACTTTTCATGATAAGCCTTAATAAGTATGCTTATTGTACACATGAAATATCAGATGTGAATGCTTTAGGGGATTGATTGGAATAGGAATTTTGAATAATTTATATCTAAATTTAAATAAATCATATTTCTACTTTTAATGCTTTTAAATCTAGCATAGTCTAGTGGTCTATCAAATATAATGTAGATTGCATATTAATCAAAGTATCCATGGAACATAACATTTCGCTGATTACCACTATTGCTGCAGCATTTGGTGTAGCTTTAATATTTGGTTTAATTGCAGAACGCATTAAATTACCAGCATTAGTTGGTTATCTTTTCGCCGGTATTTTCATCGGTCCAGCCACACCCGGATTTGTTGCCAATGTGGGAATTGCGTCACAGCTATCTGAAATAGGCGTGATGTTGCTCATGTTCGGCGTGGGATTACACTTCTCCATTAATGATCTGCTTTCAGTCAAGCGCGTTGCATTGCCTGGTGCTATTGTGCAAATGGCAATTGCTACCTTACTTGGATTTGCAGTCGCCAACTTCTGGGGCTGGCCATTTGGTGAAAGCTTAATCTTTGGGCTAGCCTTATCGTGCGCAAGTACGGTGGTCTTGCTGAAAGCACTTGAATCTAAGGGTATTCTTGATAGCATGAATGGCAAAATTGCCATTGGTTGGCTAGTAGTTGAAGATCTGGTTACTGTACTTGTACTAGTTTTAATGCCACTTTTAACTGGTATTCTCGGTGGGGCTGAAAGCGATGTAAGCAATAATAGTCCACTTTGGCAAACAATTGGCTTTACACTGGTACAAGTTGTAGCATTCATTGCACTGATGTTGACATTTGGCAAACGCTTATTGCCATGGTTGCTGTGGTATGTAGCAAAAACAGGTTCACGCGAATTGTTCACACTGTCCGTGATTGCTGCAGCAATTAGTATTGCATATGGGGCTTCTGTACTTTTTAATGTGTCTTTTGCACTAGGTGCTTTCTTTGCTGGCATGGTGATGCGCGAGTCTGAATTTAGTCACCGTGCAGCTGAAGACTCACTTCCATTACGTGACGCTTTTGCAGTGCTATTTTTTGTTGCAGTTGGTATGTTGTTTGAGCCTTCTGTTCTGATAGAGCACCCGCAACGTGTATTTGCTGTCGTTTCTATTATCATTTTAGGTAAATCATTGGCTGCAATGGTATTGGTATTGCTGTTGCGCTACCCATTAAGTACGGCACTCACAGTAGCGGCAAGCCTAGCGCAAATTGGTGAGTTTTCCTTTATTTTGGCTGGACTAGGCGTCTCTCTAGGCATTATGTCGACACAAAGTATGAATCTGATTTTAGCTGGCGCTTTACTCTCAATTGCTCTAAACCCCCTTATTTTTACTTTAATCGCGCCGGTGAGTAAATGGGTTGTCGTCCGCTCCGCGTTTGCACGTAGTCTTGAGCTTAGAACAGATCCATTTGCTGAGTTACCCACGGCGACTGAGCGCAAATATTTAGAGGGCCAAGTGGTGTTGGTTGGTTATGGTCGCGTAGGAAAACGCATTGCAAAAGTGCTAAATGAGCATAGTATTCCATATGTGGTTGCTGAAGAAAATCGCGAACTGGTTGAAGATTTGCGTAAAAGAGGCTTACCAGCCGTTTCTGGTAATGCAGCCGACCCTGCTGTTTTAATTCAAGCACATATCACAAATGCAGCTATGCTAGTTGTTGCTACCCCAGATTCATTAGACGTGCGTAAAATAGTAGAAATTGCTCGTAAACTTCAACCTAATATCGAAGTCGTTGTTCGCACACATAATGAAGAAGAGTTTCGACTGCTAAGTAATGATGCACTTGGTACCATATTCTTTGGTGAAGAAGAGCTTGCAAAAGGCATGTCAGCACACGTACTTAGACGATTCTTAACAAAAGAATAAGTGAATGTTTCAGACGGCTTAGCAAGAGAAAAGTCAATAGACTTTACATAAAATTTAATTCTCTAAGCAGTACTCACCTTGTAAATATAAACTGCGGCAATTAACCTAAAGCTAAGAAGCTAAGAAGCCTGACTGGATATAGTCAGGCTTAATGTTCGGCATATATAAAATATTGGTGGCCGGAGCGGGAATCGAACCTGCGACACGCGGATTTTCAAAATACGCTATGAAATTAATTAGTTAATATAAACAACCTCTTGCAATTCCCGCCAATTTCTATTTGTTAGTATAAAGTAGTTTAAATTAAACTGTCTTTAAGGTATTTAGCTACGTTTTGGCTACACACTTTAAAATAGGCTAAATATGTTTTTAGTGAAAGTCTAAAAAGTATTACAAATTACAAACTGATAACTATCGGCCAAAAAGTTGACATTTATATGCGACTAGTAGGGCTGTAGATTGCTAGATTGAAAGCAGTCAAAGTATTATACTTCCAAGCAAAAGTAAATAACCTCTGAAAGAAAAAACATGTCTGACATCATCAATAAGATTATTACAAGCGAATCTCAATTAGTTAAGCTGTTAGGTGATTTTGATTCTTCTTTTGTGGGTTATGTTTATGGCATGCGTTTTGATCAGGCGCTTGTCTTAACAAATGATGAATTCAAGAAAAAGGTTAATGGTATCCCTCATAATTCTTTTTTAGTAGCTGCTGGTTTTCACCCAGAAAAGTTTAATGACTCTCATCAAATAGATCGCGAAATTGTATTACTTAGAGTTTTAGAGCCAGCATCACTTCCGCAAGACAATGATTTTGTTCGCACTCGTATAGAACATCACCAACGGCGAACTGAAGATGAAAAATATCCTGGCGATGTTAATGATGGACTTGACCCCTTAACAGCAGTTGAACTACAGGCAGGCGGTTTACGTTGTAGTGTACTCGGAACGTTCTTCATCGACGATAATGGAAAATTACAATTAGGTAGCGATATTGAGAGCTTTATGAGTTTATCTCGAATGCGCGCATTCAAACCTAGAGGGGAAGCATTAGCTGCAATAGTGAACCATGTAAATCCTGATGTCATTGCAAAGGCGGAGGAAGATGCGATAAAAGCTGGCTTTAAAAGAGCACCGTCGCCAATCCATATTGGTACAGTAAGATATACCTCTACTGCAAGATTACATCGGGGTAAAGACGAGGCCAAAGTCAATGTAATGATTCAGCCAACAGACTTTCTTGCTCGACGGACTGCCGTTCTGGGTATGACAAGAACTGGTAAATCAAATACCGTAAAGACTACTGTATCAGCAGTCGCACTGGCCGCTATGACCGATGGAATTAAGGTAGGTCAAATTATTTTTGACATAAACGGTGAATATGCAAACGCAAATCAACAAGATGATGGTAGTTCAATTGCAGAAGTTTTCAATAATACAATCTGCTATAGGGCAATTGATACACCTGACAGACCACATTTCAAAGATCTTAGAATAAACTTTTACGAACAACCTAGTGTTGCTTTAGAATTGCTTGAGCAGTTGTCTAGAGAAGTGCGAGGTAGTGCCCAAGATATTACAACTTTTCTTACGAGCTCACTAGATGAACCTGATGCATCTGAAATGAGTGATCATTTTAGATGGCAAGTGAGACGCGCAGTATTTTGTTGCGCACTTTCATTGGCAGGATACGCGGCACCTAATAACTATAAAGTGAGTTTTCCAGTAAGCAAGAAGGTACTTGACTTAGTAAGTCCTGAGCTCCCTGCAGAATTCCCATCTACGTCATTGCGTGGGGTAATAAACTTTTACACGCTAACCTTGAGCGAAGCAACTACATGGTTTCTTGCAGCTCGCAATGTAAATAAAAACTCACCGCTTCCAGGCTCTAGCTCAGGTAAAAATTGGGTGGATAATAATCTTCAAGCTTATCTAAATGTCTTGGCAACTGAAAGTTCTGGTGGGGGTTATATTCGTGGATATCGACAGCTCACGGAGTATTTAGCATACCATTCAAGCACAAGACAAGGTGACGTTGTCTCAGAAATACTTAAGTTTTTATATGAGGGTAGGATAGTCATTTTGGATCTTTCTGCAGGTCCTGTTTCTATTAGGAAGACATTATCACTACGTATTGCCGAAGCTATTTTCAATCGTCAATTCGATTTTGTAAATCGTGGTAAAACCCCAATGAATATCGTGATTTATGTAGAAGAAGCTCACAACCTAATTGGTAAAGGTGCCGAATTAACAGATATGTGGCCAAGAATTGCAAAAGAAGGTGCCAAAGCTAGAATTGCATTCGTATATGCAACACAAGAGCCGTCTTCTGTGCATCCGAATATTTTAGCCAATACGGAAAATTGGTTTGTTACACACTTGAACAACGATGATGAACTTAAAACTTTAGGAAAATTTTATGATTTTAGTGATTTTATAGGGTCACTAAAAGCCGCCCAAGACGTTGGTTTTGCAAGAATTAAGACTCTTTCAGCACCATTTGTTATACCAACGCAAATTAGGCGTTTTACTCCTAGCGAAATAAAGCAACAGATTGTGGCCATTGAGAAAGCTAAGGTTTAACTATGCCTTATAACGGGGAAACTGCAGGCAAAGGAGGGCACTCTGATTTTGTGCGCAATCCAGATGTACAAGCTTTTTTGGCTGGTTGTGAATACATGCGCCCGCCAAATGACGATGAAGGCAAAGCTATAGCTTCAACTTTTATTCAAGCACCAGCTAATAATCCTCCAATACTTCCGGAGTACGTTATTGCTTCTGATGCCAGCAAGAGTGATAAACCAATTAGTGAAAAATTACCAAGTACCCAAATCGGGTTCATTAAAGTCAGCCATGTACTAATACAAATGGATAAATATGCAGAGCTCATAGATCCTATGACGCGCTTCGTTGATCCCTTCAAAGTTGCTGAGTTACATCGTAATGCATCCCCCATCACATATACATTGCCTGGAAGTAACATACGTTTCCAAGGAGCTGCTACCGTTAAAGACGGTTTTCGTCATGCGTTATTCTTACAATTAGGAGCGAATCGAGCGGGAGGAGGACAGAATAAATTTGTACTTACCAATACTTTACTAGCGCTCAATAATAACAAAGTTGAAATAGATTCTTGTCCATCATGTAAGGCTAATCAACTATTCACTTTCTTGCCAGAAAAGCAAGTGACTACATGCGATTCATGTAAAGCCTCAGTTTATATGACTGATTGGTTACGCTTACATGAAGGAGTTTCAGATTTTGGTGACAATACAGTTGCGATAACTCGAATGATGAATTGCGTTGAGCATTTGCTTCTTGCAGCGTTTATTAAGCAAGTATTTGACGCGGATACTTCTGCATTATCAAAAATGGCATTTGTCATGGATGGACCACTTGCAATTTTTGGTCAACCCGCTAAGTTACATGCGCGAATAATGGAATTTCTATACAAAGTAAACGTTAGACTTGCTGCACTTAAACTAGAGCCATTACTTGTGATAGGGCTCCAAAAGACTGGAGAAGTTATGGATCATGCGAACTTAATTTCACGTTTTCTACCAGCAGGTGCTTTTCGTGTTTTGGATGATGCCTATCGCAATGAGTACATAAAAGGTAGTGAAGCCCCTGCAGCTAATTTTGGTAGTGAAACCTATTATGGACAAGATTTCTTATTCAAAACTGAACGCGGCAGAATGTTTAATTTTGCTATTCCATACATGGCTGTAAGCAAAGACAATAATGGTGGTGAACGCTTTTCAGAGCAAAAAATCAAGATTGATTCTTACGGTTCGCTCATTGTGCGAGCATGTGACTTTATACGACACTTTGAGCTTGATTTGTATGAAAGTGCAATTGTGCCTGTTGCGCTTGCTCACCGCCACGCATCAATTAGTATTGTGCCTGGGGGCAAAGTGCTCGACATCATAACTAAGGCTGGACTCTCGAAAAAATGAGATTTAATACCCCACTAAGGTATCCAGGCGGTAAGGGTAAGTTAACACCGTACCTAAAGCTTATTTTTGAACAGAATAACTTGCGAGATGGGCATTACGTGGAACCCTATGCTGGTGGGGCAGGGGTAGCATTGAATTTGTTGGCGGATGGCTACGCATCATGCATACATTTAAACGATTTAAATTCTGCTGTATTCGCTTTTTGGCATAGCGTTATCAATCAACCAGAAGAGCTTTGTAAAAATATACGTGATATTAAAGTAACTATGGATGAATGGTACAAGCAGAAAGCCATATTAAATGATCCATCTAACCATGGCTTAATTGAAGTTGGCTTCTCAACATTTTTTCTAAATCGAACCAATCGCTCAGGGATACTTCTAGGTGGTGTAATAGGTGGAAAAAACCAAGAGGGCAAGTGGAAATTAGATGCTCGATTTAATAAGAGTTCTTTAATTAATAGAATAGAAAAAATTGCCGCCTTACGGAATCGCATTAGACTTTACAATTTAGATGCTGCAGCATTAATTAAAACATTATTGCCGACCCTTCCTCAAAATACACTCGTATATCTTGATCCCCCTTACTATGTCAAAGGCCAAGGGCTTTATGAAAACCACTATAAACACGGTGACCATATGGCCATAGCTGACTTAGTACAAAAAGAAATAAAACAACATTGGATTGTTTCGTATGACCACACATCCGAAATTGATGAAATGTATAAATCACGAGCCAAAATTACCTATGGGATTAATTACAGTGCGCAAAATAGGTACAAAGGAGCTGAGGTAATGTTTTTTAGTGAGAATTTGATACTTCCTGAGGTACAAAACCCAGCAAAGCTGTGTGCTGCTTAATTTATATATTTTATACAACTCGCTGATTTGATGTTGTTTGTTAGTTTTAAAGAATGAATCATTGCAGTATATGGGTTTCAAAGTGGTGATAATATGTAAAAGTCCACCCCCCCATGTTGCACAATTAAAAATTAATTTGTAATATGTACCTCGTCACATGGGAAATCTTTCCAGAATGCCAGGATAAGAGCTTCCAGTAAAGCTAGTAATATCTAACATAGATCACCTGTGACTTCATTGTTTTTAACCAAACGATGGGGTCATATACTTTTTGTCACATATAAGACTCTTTCGTTAATTTATACGATTGGAGTCTTCATGAGTAGTACAGGTAGTAATAATTCACAAAATATAATTCAACTAAATGATAGCGTTGCTAAGTTCGGCGCGTTCCTGCGTCAGCAGGGCGCGCTGGACGCTAGCAGCGCAGAATCTCCCGGTGTAGTAATACCGGGGGAAAGATTAAGCGATAGCCACAATTCCGATGGCTCGGAAAGTTACGAGTTGGCCGTTGTTGGTAAAAGGGCAGTTTTAATTGCGCATCCGATACCCTCAGGACACACACCTGGATATGCAGCAATTACCGATTATTTAAATTGCACATTTCCGTTTAGCTTAGAAAAACATAGTCTGGCCAAATTTGTAAAAGAATTTGCCAATGTGGTTGGTGAACAGTTCTTAGCTATTAAAAGTAGAGGTAAGGGCATGAATGGCTATCAAAAGTCATTTGATCTTGGCCATGATGGCGCAAAGTTTTGTTATGGTGGGCAACGAGATACAGCACTACTCATGTTACCTGGGATGGTTTGCCACACCATTTCTGATTGGCGTAAATTGGTTGAGTTACTTAGAGATGGCTATGGTGCTAGGATTACCCGCTGGGATGGTGCTGTTGATGATTTTGAAGGCGTGCACTCAATTGAGTGGGCGGTTGAACAGTATAAAGCTGGTAACTTTACTAATGGAGGCAATAAACCTTCTTGCAGACAAAATGGCAATTGGATTACGCCAGATGGTACTGGAAGAACCATATACATTGGTAAACGTGAAAATGGAAAAATGCTCAGAATTTATGAGAAAGGGATGCAGTGCGGTGAACCATTTCATCCTTGGGTGCGTATAGAAGTTGAATTGCATAACGTTGATCGCGTTGTTCCTTGGGATGTGCTGATTGACCCAGGTAAATATGTTGCAGGTGCTTACCCAAAGGCTTTATCTTGGATACATGATGAAATGTGCCGCATTAAAACCCTGCAAAAAGAAACACAACTATCTTATAAGCATTTGGTTGAATTTGCCTCAATAGCTTACGGACGATTGGTCAATGTCATGCTGGAGGTTGAAGGCTCCCCTGAAAAAGTTGTTAAAAAACTGCAAAAAGAGGGTAAACCCAAACGCTTACAAATGCCGACTATTCCAGAGGTGAAAAAATAAAATGAACACTTTCACTCTGCAACAAGCGGCTGATTTCCTTAAAATTCATCCAGTGACGCTATCCATGAAGGCGGCTGCTGGCGACATTCAAGGAGCGAAGGTAGGAAAAAGATGGGTATTCATTGATGTTGACCTAATCGACTACATAAGAGCACAATATCAGAGGCGGGCGTTGCAGGGTGAACGAAAGGAAATATTATGTCACTCTACAAACGTAAAGACTCGTCCCTCTGGTGGCTCAAAATCACCATCTTTGGACGAACAATACAACGCAGCACTGGGACTGAAGATAAAACCAAAGCCCGGGAATATCATGACACGTTAAAAGCGCAATTATGGCAACAAGAGCGGTTAGGGATAAAACCTGAGCGCAATTGGCGTGAAGCGGTACTGCGTTGGCTGAACGAAACTTCTGATAAAGCTACACATCACGAAGATAAGCGCAAACTCGTATGGATGCACCAATACTTGGGTGAATTAACGCTTAATCAAATCAATCAAGATGTGATTGATCGTATTCGTAGTGTGAAGCTAAAAGAAGCGAGTAAAGCCACAACCAATCGCTATTTGGCACTAATCAGATCCATTCTGATTCGAGCAAGAGATGAATGGGAATGGATTTATAAAGCGCCAAAGATTCGATTGTTTAAAGAATCTAATAGTCGTGAACGGTCGTTAACCCTAGAGCAGGTGAAATGCTTAATGGTCGAGTTGCCAGCACATCAACGTGAAACTGTGATGTTTGCATTAGCGACAGGACTAAGACAGCGCAACGTCTTGGAGCTGGAATGGTCCCAGGTTAATTTTGAATTGCGTCATGCTTGGGTTAAGGCAACGCACTCCAAAAACAAAAGGCCAATTGCAGTGCCACTAAATGACACAGCCATCAGTGTGTTACAACGCCAAATAGGTAAACACGAAACAAGAGTGTTTACTTATGCAGGCAAACCACTAAAGGCTGCTAATACACGCGCATGGGGTAATGCTTTAAAGCGAGCGGGTATCGAAGATTTCCGCTGGCACGATTTAAGGCATACCTGGGCAACGTGGCAACGACAAGCTGGCACACCTACGCATGAGTTACAACGTTTGGGTGGCTGGAGAACTGGGGCGATGGTGGAGCGTTATGCACACCTAGCACCTGATCACTTGGCTGTTGCTGCAAAACGACTAGATAGTGTGTTCGATGGCTACGATTTAGCTACGGTGAATCAGAAATAAAAAAGCCCACATCTCTGTGAGCTTCTAAATACTGGTGGCCGGAGCGGGAATCGAACCTGCGACACGCGGATTTTCAATCCGCTGCTCTACCGACTGAGCTATCCGGCCAACGTGAAATAGCTTATAACTATTTGCAAGCCGCGCATTATAGCAAACTTAAGCATTTATTGGCACAAGACAATGCAATTAAATTAAAAACTTAGGTGGTCAAATTAAAATAATTGCACTATGATGCTATGCACAGGCTTGAATTTATCGCTAGCCTTTTGTTCAATAAAAATCTAGCTACAACAATCAAATAAAATTAACAAGGAGAGCGTTATGGGCATGTTTTCATTTATTAAAGAAGCTGGAGAGAAACTATTTGGTATTGGCGAGGCAAAGGCGACCGAAGTAGCAGCAAAAGCCAACCCGACACCTGTGAATGTGGATGCGGCCAACAAGGCGGCGGCAAACGCAATTGCAAATTATGTAGCAAAGATGAACTTAACCGCAGACGGCTTGGCGATTGGTTTTGATGGCGCTTCTGGCACAGTGATTGTGCAAGGCATGGCGAAAGACCAAGCTACCAAAGAGAAAATTCTATTGTGTTGCGGCAATGTGGCGGGCGTGGAGCATGTGCAAGATCAACTTGGTGTGATTGAGCCAGCTGAAGAGCCAGTATTTTACACCGTGGTGCGTGGCGATACGCTTTCAAAAGTAGCCAAAGAATATTATGGCAACGCCAATGCGTACATGAAAATTTTTGAAGCGAACAAACCAATGTTAAGCCACCCAGATAAAATTTATCCAGGTCAAATGCTTCGCATTCCACCACAGTAACCATTAAGGAGTTTTGATATGAATACATTTTTACGTGTGTTATTAGTAGGTTTAGTTGCAGCAACATTGACTGTTGCCTGCAACAAAAAAACCGAAGAAGCGGCCGATGCCGCAAAAGCTGAAATGGGCGAAGCTGTTGAGGCGACTAAAGACGCGGCTGCGACTGCTACAACAGAGGCTGCAGGTGCGGTGACTGATGCAGCATCAGATGCGGCAGCGGCAACCTCTGCTGCTGCGGCAGAAGCCAAAGAAGAAGCGGTTGATGCAATACAAGCGGCAAAAGACGCAGCAGCGGCAGAAGCAGCAAAATAATTTGTTTTTATAAAATATAACCCGCAAAGCTTAATGGTTTTGCGGGTTTTTTATTTAAAAGGCACATATATAATATTAAAAACACATGCCCTGGAAGCCGCATGGATATTGGGCTGCAGGGCATATATTTTTAGCTAATATTTAAGTTAATATTAACTATTTATTACTTTGATTAGATTTCCTAAGCATTCTACAGTTTGACCGTGACGGATTTTTGCGGTTTTTCTAAGCTCAATTTGACCATCCACTTTCACAATTCCGTCCGCCACCATCATTTTGCCTTGGCCGCCGCTTTGTGCAATTCCCGTCAGTTTAAGCAGGTTGCAAAGCTCGACAAACTCACCTTTTAATTCAAACTCCACTTTTAGGCTTTTGAGGTTTGCACTGGTTTAACGCTACGCCAAAGCGCAACCGATAACCAAATAATTGCAAAATACATCGCGGCAAAGCCCATCCAGCTTGGTAAGTAGTTCCAGCCATGTTGTAGAGATTCGATTAAACCTTTTGCAGGAAAGCGTCCGGAGAACAAATAATAAGTTTGCGTAGAAATGACAAACGCGACAAATGTTGTGAGCATGCTCACTGCGCCGTAACTTACGATGTTTTTATTGGCAAATGCATCTTTTTTGCTTAAATACAAACCACCCAGCCACATTGCACCATAGGCAGGAATCAAACCCCAGTAGCCGTTAGTGAGGCAAAAGCCTTGTGCTGGATCAAACGCGGCTGCGCCAAAATCGATGACCGTTGCCAATACAAAAAACGCCGCAAACCAACCAGCACGCCTTAACAATAAACCACCAATAAGAAACAATGCCAAACTCGCATCTGGCAGCTCAAAAGGCGTTAGTGTATGGCTGCCACGCGTGAGTAGCATAAAAAAAGCAATACCCGCAGCAATTAGCAAAGGTTTTGTAGTTTGTGACTTATCCATCATATTCTCCAATTTCATGGACGTTATCATAACATTATGCGCCATTGTTCTGCTACTCTGGTTGGTAGCGCACGTTGACAAATAAATTCGCGCCAGGGGTGTTGTAGGCAAAACCAGTGGTAGCTGGGTTGCCATCCAATGCTAACCTATAATTTTTATCAAAAACATTATTGACGCGCGCTTGCACTGTCCAATCCGTATTGATTTTATATTGGCTGGTTAAGTTATATATAGTATAGCCACCCATGCGGAACTCATTAGCGCTATCGTTATAGCGGGCGGATGAAGTGATTGCTTCTGCGCCAAAGCGCCAATCTTGCCAGTTGTAGGCTAGATTAAGTTTGCCATGGCGGTTTGCTCGGCGCGCTAAAAGATTATCAGTTTCATTGTTGCGTGGCGATTGAATATCTGCGCTACCGCCTAGCTCCCAATTGCCCCATCGCTGGTTGCCAGCGAATGTCACGCCTTGAATTTCCGCCTTATTGACATTAAACGGCACAAAAGTAATTGCATCTAGCGCAATCAGGTTTCTGATGTTGTTTTCGTACACCGTTATCGATGCGCTTGAATCGCCATCTTGGTAACGTAAGCTCGCCTCTACGTTATCCGATTTTTCTGGTTTTAAGTTAGGATTGCTGCTGGGTGAGCCAAAGAAGTCAGGATAATACAAATCGTTAAACGTTGGCGCTTTGAATGCGCTGCCGTAACTGGCTGTGGCGCGCCAATTATCATTAAAACTAAAGCCATAACCCAAGCCGCCTGTAAAGTTATTACCAAAACTAGAATTGTGGTCTTCACGCGCCGTGGCATGCAAGCTATGCGCACCCAAGTTAGCCAAATAGCCAATTACAAAACCTTCGTTTGTACGTTTCTTGCTTTTAAAATCGACGGTCGAATTTACTTTCTCTTCTAATTTGTCGTACATTAAAGTAAGTGTACCTACTGGCAAAGTAATGTCATTTTGCCAGTTAATCTGGTTTTGCTTGGTTCTGAACATACTTTTGCTTTCGCTTACAAATGGCCCAAGTGCGGCAAAATTTACCACTTCGTCAAAACCTTGACCAATGCGTAAGGTTGATTTCCAGTTGTTTAAAATCTGATTTTTAGCAAAGAGTGAATAGCTATGCTGTTCTAAATCGGCATTATCAGAAAAACTAGGGTTAAATGCTGGAAAAAATGCGTCAATATTAAAGCGATTATCAAAACGGGTTTTGCCCTTGCTATGCAGTAGATTAAGCCCAACTTCATGTCCTTCTATGATTTGGTGCGACAAGCTACCCGTTACCGATAAATTGCGATAACCGTCGTCATCATTTAAATTACGATTGCTAGTGTCTAATGAAGAGAAGCCATCGGTGGTATTGGCTGAAACACCTAGCGCAAAGCCCGTATCATTATATTTGCCGCGCACGCCAACTTCGGCAATGGTTGTGTCGTAAGTACCGTAGCCTAAATTGGCATAAAACTTAGGTGTACTTTCGCCCTTTTTAGTAAAAATCTGAATCACGCCGCCAATCGCATCTTGTCCGTATAAGCTGGTCGCAGGGCCGCGCAAAATCTCAATGCGTTCCACTTGGCTCAATGTTAAATTTTCAAAAGCTGTAATGCCCGCAGTAGCAGAACCAATGCGCATACCATCAATAAGCACTACAACATGCCCACTATTGGTGCCGCGCATAAAAACGCTAGAAAGCTTACCGGTGCCGCCATTCGAACTGACTTCTACGCCGGGTTGTTGCTGTAAAAGTTCTACTAATGTTGTTTGCCCAGCGCGTTGAATTTCTTCTTGTTCAATTATGCTTACATCGGCAATTAAGGTTTCACGCGGTTGCGGCGTGCGTGTTGCAGTAACGACCACATCATCTAATTCAATGTTTTCGGCTGAATAACTGGGTGATGCGAATGCAAGCACAATAAGGCTGGCGATGATTTTCTTAGACATATTTTTCCCTTAATTACATGCGTCCCCGCATGCAAGTGAATAAAAACTAGGGAATAATTTGGGATATAGCAGACAAAAATTGTGCACCAAAAATACGGAGCAACAGCTTTTGACACCGTCACCCCGCGGCATTTCCTAGCGCGCCTTAAAATAAGGCTTTTGTTGCGAGGCCGGTCTCCGGGCTTATGTGCTTGGCTGTAAGCCAATATCTATGAGCCTTCCCAAGCATGTTTGAATTAACAAACTACGCTCAGTGGCTAATTACATAGCTTTTTCACACTTACCGTTGCGGGGGCAGCATAGGCATTGTTAATGATTTAACGCACCTATTTCCCAGTTTCACCTAAGTTAAAGAATTTAACTCGGGCACCTAACAACTAAATTTGATTATATCGATTTAACTTGTAATTACAATTGAATTTTTATGCAACAACAAGACAAAACGTGTTAAATTACTTTGAATAGCCCACGTTAGCTATTGACTTTAATAGATTTTTTCACTTATAGTGGGACTATGAAAGCCGACTTAAAAAGTTTAGAAGATAAAATTAGCAAGCTTATTTCTTTGTGCGCCAATTTGCGCGAGGAAAATGTTCGCTTGCGTAGCGATTTAACGCAAACAAAAGACAATATGCAGCAAGCCAGTAATAAGCTGGAAGGCTTGCTCGAGTCGCTGCCAGAAGGCGCAGAATCTATGGGTTTGGGGTCTGAATGAGTGCTGCTAAGTTTGTAGATGTGACCATTTTGGGTCGCGAGTTTACGGTTTCGTGTACCGATGAAGAGCGTCAAGGCCTTATGGATGCGGTGAGTTATCTCGATTCTAAAATGCACGAAATCCGCGATTCTGGCAAAGTGGTGGGCATAGAGCGTATCGCGATTATGACCGCGCTCAATTTATCTCACGAGTTACTCAATACCAAAGCCGGCGATGTTGACATCGGTGATTATAAGCGTAGGATTAGTCTTATGCAGAATCAAATTGATGAAGCACTAAAATAGTTAAACCTAGGCAAAGATAAGCTGTTGTAACTAAATTCCCTTCATCAGTTCGTCACAAGCTCGCGCTATGATGGCCTTGTTTTCTGTGGTGTTGCTTGAGTCTAAATTCCTTGAACTAGCTTTTGTTATAGGTTTCAGCCACTCGAGTTGCGGTGTGAGCGCTCTAAATTGAGTTATCTTTTAAGATGCTCTTGGCGAGTGTACCTAATGCGCTTTAGGTTGTTACCACCTGAACTTTTTTGGTTCAGGATTAACGACTCAGGCAACACCACAGCAAATATGTTTTGTTTTTAAGGCGGAATTTTTACCGCAATTCGTGATATTTCAAATCCGCCAAACTCACAATTTCTAAACATCTTTCATGGCAAGCCTCTAAAATCACTGGCGGCGCAAAACCCGCTTCACTTGCCTCTAGCCAGCGCGCTGCGCACAAGCACCAGCGGTCTCCTGCGTTTAATCCACCAAAATCATATTCTGGGCGCGGTGTGCTTAAATCATTGCCACGATTTACCGAAAACGCTAAAAATTCGTCTGTGACTTGGCAACATATAGTATGGCTGCCTGAGTCTTCTGCGCCAGTTTCGCAACAACCTGTGCGGGTAAACCCCGTTAGCGGGTCTAAACTGCAAACTTGTAAAGTGGTGCCTAAAACATTGCGTGCCATGTCAACTTAACCTCAAATTATTCATTCACGTTATCATACGAGAATCTTACGTTTTTGAAAGACAAAAATGCGTTATTGGTTAATGAAATCTGAGCCGGGCGATGTATCGATAGACGATTTGGCCGCCATGCCCAACCAAACGGTAGATTGGTACGGCGTGCGCAATTATTTGGCGCGTAACTTTATGCGCGATCAAATGAGTGTAGGTGATGGCGTACTTTTTTATCACTCCAACTGCGAAACGCCAGGCATTGCGGGCATTGCGGAGGTAAGCTCACGCGCGTATCCCGACCGCTTTCAGTTTGTAAAAGGCCACAAATATTACGATGAAAAAGCTACCCCAGAAACGCCGCGTTGGATGAATGTGGATGTGAAATTGGTACGCAAAACGCGTTTACTCAGCTTAAAAGAAATGCGCGAAACGCCAGAATTAGAAAACTTGAGAATTTTGCAACGAGGAAATAGATTGTCTATCACGCCAGTTGACCCGCGAGATTGGGAGTTTATTCTAAATTTACTTAAATAGAACCTAAAAATATGCTCTGGAAGCCGCATGGATATTGGCTTGCAGAGCATCTATTTTAAGCTAATTTTATCTGAAATTACTTCGATTTAGTATCTAAACTACCCATACTTTTCGGGTAAGTCACTATACCCCAGGGTAGTTTTTTGTCTTCAATTTGGGATGTAACTTTAAACGATTCAACATCAATAACTAAAACCGCATCAGATTTACCACAAGCGAGTAAAATCTGTTTGTCGTCAGGCGTGAATGTAAAATGCCAACAACGGTTTCCAGTAGTTACTTCTTTAAGTTTTTCATAGCTAACCGCATCAAACATCTCTAGTGTTTTAGATTTATTATTAGCTACATAAATGTGTTTGCCACTGACATCATAAGCAATCCCATAGGGAGTATTCCCAGTTGGCACTGTGCGCACAAAGTTGAAATCCTTATCTAGCACCATAAATTTATTGCCATACTCTAGAGTGGCTAGGTAAGTATTGCCATCGGGTGAAACTTTAATTCCGCGCGGTCTGTCGCCGTGTTCATGTGTTTGAATCGTTTTTAGCAATTCACCAGTCGCAATATCGTGCACTGTAACTGTGTTATCAGCTTCGTTAGTAATGACCAGCTTGCTACCATCCGCAGAGAATTCAATGCCTTCAGTTTCTGGGCCACCTGTAATTTCGCGTACTTTTTCACCTTTAACTAAATCCACCACTGCAATTTTTGCGGGGATTTTCTCTTCGTCGTCATCATCGTCTTCAGCTGGTTTTGCGCCTGGTGCGGGCGGCGGGCCACCTTTTGCACTTGGCTCAGATGAAATATACGCAAAATTGCCCCTAACACGCACAAATTCAGGGTTTTTCCCTACTGGAATTTGTTGTAAAACTTCTCCTGTGGCAGTGTCAATGACTGAAATACTTTCGTTTTCGCGCGTGGCCACGATGAGTTTTTTGCCATCATCGGTAATGCCTAATCCCCGCGGCCCCGCGGCCTTAACGTCGAAGGTTTTGGTTACTTGCATAGTGGCCAAGTCAATTACACTTACGCCACCATCTTGGCTAGATACATAAGCGATACCTGCGCCAGAAGCCGCACTGGTATTGGCTTGCGGGGCATCTATTGTGGCTTCTGTTTTTGCTCCTGAATCTGTTTCTGCTGGTTTATTGCATGCACTTAAACCTGCAATCAGTGCTAGTGCCAATAAGCTTATGCGCGCTTGATTAAATGGTCTGTTAAATGTTGCTGCAAATTTCATTCAAAGTCTCCAAAGTTTTATCTGATAATTTGGTCAGAAGTAATAATATAAAGCAAGAAATATACTAGGCAGTATACATTAGTTATCTCAATATAAACAATTAGTTATGTTAAGTTTAAATTTGCCTGTGGTTCAATACAACCAAAATACGGCTATATTCAGCCAATTAGCCTAGAAACAGTTTGTAAGCTGGGTTTTCGGTTTCTTCCCAATACGGGTAGCCTAAGTGCTGTAAGAACGCTAAAAACTCAGTTTGTTCATTTGGCGGCACTTGCATGCCCACTAGCACGCGGCCAAAATCAGCACCGTGGTTGCGATAATGGAATAGCGAAATGTTCCAATCGTGTCCCATCGTGTCTAAAAATTTCATCAGCGCGCCTGGTTTTTCGGGGAACTCGAAGCGGTATACTACCTCATGTTCGGCCTGAGGAGCCCGCCCACCAACCAAGTGGCGCAAATGCAATTTAGCCATTTCATTGTCGGTTAAATCAATGGCGTTTAAACCTTGTGCGGCCAAATCATAAATAAGCTTTCCAGTTTCAGCCGTGTTGGCAATCGCTAAACCCACAAAAATATGCGCTTCTTTTGGGTCAGAAAAACGATAGTTAAACTCGGTAATATTGCGGTTGCCCAGTAAGCGACAGAATGTTTTAAACGCGCCTGCTTGCTCGGGGATCGTCACCGCCAACACTGCTTCGTGGTGCTCGCCAAGCTCGGCGCGCTCTGCCACAAAGCGCAAGCGGTCGAAATTCATATTGGCGCCAGAGGCAATGGCAACTAGGGTTTTACCATGCAAATTATTATGCGCCGCATATTCTTTCATGCCCGCCGTTGCTAGCGCGCCAGCAGGTTCTAAAATGCTGCGCGTGTCTTCAAACACATCTTTAATCGCGGCGCAAATCGCGTCGTTATCCACCACAATCATTTCATCTACATATTGCTGGCAGAGTTTGAATGTGTGCTCGCCCACTTGTTTCACGGCCGCACCATCGGCAAACAAACCCACTTGGTCGAGTATTACGCGCTCACCTTTTTTTAGCGATTCCGTCATCGCTTCGGCATCTTTGGCTTCTACGCCAATCACTTTAATCTCTGGCCGCACCGCTTTTACATAAGCGGCAACACCCGCCAGTAAGCCGCCGCCGCCCACACAGCAGAATATGGCCTCAATAGGGTCTTTGCATTGCTCTAAAATTTCCATGGCAATCGTGCCTTGGCCAGCGATGACATCAACATCGTCATACGGATGGACGAATGTTAAATGTTCAGATTTCTCTAGCTCCAAAGCTTTAACATAAGCATCAGAATAGCTATCGCCAAACAAAATCACTTCCGCACCGCGCGCTTTTACAGCATTTATTTTAATGGCGGGCGTAGTAGTTGGCATCACAATCACCGCGCGACATTTCAGCTTTTGCGCCGCCAGCGCCACGCCTTGCGCATGGTTGCCCGCAGAGGCAGCAATCACGCCACGCTTAAGTACATCAGGCGCCAAGCCCGCCATTTTGTTGTATGCGCCGCGCAACTTGAACGAGAACACGGGTTGCATATCTTCGCGTTTGAGTAAAACGCGGTTACCAATGCGCGCAGATAAATTGGGCTGAAACTGCAAAGGCGTTTTTTTTGCCACGTCGTACACGCGCGAGTTTTCTATGCGGTCTTTATAGTCACTGGGTCGATAATTTATGGGCATGGCTTATTTATAAACTTGTTGGTTGCGGTGTATCATATTGAATTCTCCTCATTATAAAGTTTTTTAAGGAAGCATCGTGGCATTTACTCAAGACGAATTAAAACAACAAGTCGCTGCAGCGGCAGTTCAATACGTAAAAGAAGGCATTATTGGCGTGGGTACAGGCTCTACCGCCAATATGTTTATTGAAGAGCTGGCAAAAGTAAAACATAAAATTGAAGGCGCAGTTGCTAGTTCTGAAGCTACAGCCCAACGTTTACGCGGCCATGGCATACAAGTGTTCGATTTAAACGCAGTGGCTAGCTTAGATATTTATGTAGACGGCGCGGATGAAATTACCGAGCATTTGCACATGCTAAAAGGCGGAGGCGGCGCGCTAACGCGCGAAAAGATAGTTGCGGCTGTGGCCAAAACTTTTATTTGTATTTGTGACGAAACTAAATACGTACCAGTGTTGGGCAAATTTCCATTGCCAGTAGAAGTGCTGCCAATGGCAAAAAGTTATGTGGCGCGTGAGTTAGTTAAATTGGGCGGCCAACCAAAATTGCGCGATTTTACGACTGATAACGGCAATGTGATTTTAGATGTATGGAACTTGAAAATTGAGGACCCAGTGGCGATGGAAGCGAAAATCAACCAAATCGTTGGTGTGGTGACGAATGGCTTATTTGCTGCAAGACCAGCGAATGTGTTGTTGTTGGCGACGGCAGATGGCGTAAAAACGTATAAGAAATAAGCCTTTTTGGCATAAAACAATGCCTCTGCGAGCCAATATCCATGCGGCTTCCAGAGGCATTATTTTGATTGGTTAAACACTAAATTTTCAATTTCATCTATGCTTAGGTGCGCGCCGCTAGCAGCTAAAGTAGTTATGATTCTGCAATTGAGAGGATTTGGTAATGAAGCTGCATGGATGGCCGAAACTTGGTTATCAAAGTTTGTACCATCTGATTGGTCACGGGCAATAATTTTCTCTCGTGCATTAGAAATATCACCGTTAAACCAAATAAGTTGAACACCTTCTGATAATAGCTCCTGCACCCAAGGAAGACATGGTGGAGGGAATCCCCAATCTAAAGCAATACGAGTATGACGTAATCGTAATTGTCTAACGAATTCAACTCTCGAATTTTCCCATATGGGATGTAGTGATGAATCAGGCCACTCGCTTGATTGGCGTTCTAAATCGTAATGAGCAAAGCCATAATTTTTACTAAGATGCCGCGCAAAGGTGCTCTTGCCAGTAGCAGGTATTCCAGAGAGAATTAGAATTATATTGGCGGGAATAATTTTAGTTGCCCAGTTAGATTAGTTAGAATTAATCCTTAGGCGGTACATACCCACTAGCAGTATCTGCACCATCACCAAAAAAGTATTTCTCAGTTTGTTCGCTCAAATACTTACGTGCGGCGGGGTCGGCCAAGCTTAGGCGGTTTTCGTTCACCAGCATGGTTTGTTGTTTTAGCCACGCCGCCCAGGCTTCTTTACTTACGTTCAGGTAGATTTTTTTGCCAAGCTCGCCCGGGTAGGGCGGAAAATCCATGCCGTCTAAATCTTTATCTAGTTTAATGCAGTGTACAGTGCGTGCCATAAGGTTACTCATTTATGCTAAAAACAGTATGATAACGCATGTTAAAATTGGTGTATTAATTTAGTTTAAATAAGGTAAGTCATGGAAAGCCCATTCAAAAGTAAAAATGGTTTAGAACGTATTGCCAAGGCGCTTGGATACTCGCTTGCAGGCTTAAAAGCAGCGTATAAGAATGAAGCGGCGATTCGCCAAGAAACATGGTTAATGGTGGTGCTGGTTCCGCTTGGTTTATATTTAGGCCAAACCAATATCGAGCGCATTTTGCTGGTGGGCGTGGTGTTTTTGGTGTTTATTGTAGAGTTGCTCAACTCGGCGGTGGAGGCGGCAGTGGATCACACATCGATTGACCACCACAAACTAGCAGGCCGCGCCAAAGATATTGGTAGCGCGGCCGTGTTTGTAAGCATTATGTTGCTTTTGCTGGTGTGGTATTTGGTGATTTGCGGTTAAAAATCTGCCCGTGCGCCAAATAAAATAGACATTTCACCCGCTGGTGAAATGTCTTTTAAAAGCGATGCATGTTCGCGAATTTCGTCATCCAGCAAGTTATTGGCTTTGGCAAATAATTCCACGTTAAACTTTCCAGCACTAAATTTTGAGCCAAGTTTGTAAGCCACCATTGCCGTCACATCCGTATAGCCGTCGGTTTTCAACTCGTTAGCTGCGGTGTTGTTTTGTTTAAAGGCGTGTAGCGCATCTAGCCGCGCGCTGAAATTGCCTAACTGATAGCGCAAACCAGCACCTAATCTTAAGGGCGCAATACGCGGTAGATAATCATTATTGCGTTTATCTTTCGCGTGTACATAATCGCCTCGCAAAGTTAAATCTAGATTATCAACAATATTGAATCTGCCTTCTGCCTCTAAGCCTTTAAATGTGGCTGGCACGGCAGTAAATTGGGCAATAGGTAGCAAGTCCACAGGGTCAACGTTGCCCGTATCAAATAAGCCAATAAAGTTGCTAAAGCGCGTGTAATAGGCGCCAACGCTAAAACTATTTTTTGCATCTTTATAACGTATTTGTGCATCAATTCCGTTGGATTTTTCTTTATCAAATTGCGTATTACCTACCTCAAACTGACCTGTGGCAATATGCGCGCCGTTGGCGTAAAGCTCAAAATAACTTGGTGCACGCTCGTTGTGCGATAAATTGCTGGTGAGTGACCAATTGTCATCAATGCGATATAAACCGCCCAAGGCAAAACTATTCGGGTTAAAGCTGTTATTTTGCCCCACGCCAAAAGTTGCGTTGTCTTTAGAATCCACCGTGGTATGCCCAGCGCGCGCGCCAAAGGTGATTTTGTGTTGATTAATGGGAAGTTCTTCGTAAATATACATCGCTCTATTTTGTGTATTTACACTCGGCACAAAGGCTTCTGCACCAATCGCTTCAAAATTGGAGTTATCAAACTGAAAACCAAACACGCCATTTAAACCAAGACCATTGAATAATGGTATGGCGCTGTGACCCGCTTCCATACTGCCTTCTAGGCCGCGATTGGTAAATGTGGTGCCGACTTCCGCGCCTTCCAGCTCCTTATGTTCGTAATCGGTGTGCGCCATGCGGAATTTCACACGATTGATAGTCGTACCCAAATCAGTAAATTCGGTGGCAAAATCCCAGCGGTCGCTGTTCATATCAATCGTCACTTCTTCTTCCGCCACCACGCCGTAAAGGTTGTCCAGTGTGGAGTAGCTCAAACCGACATAGCCGTTATCGAAGGTGAGCGAAGCGCCCAATGCGCCGCCATCGCCATCTGATGCGCTATTTACTAACTTGCCACGGTTTTCGCGCGGCGTGCCATCGGCTTGGCTTTTGCGTTTAGAAACGGCAAAGCCAGGAATTTCTAAATCATTGGTTTTGCGTTTGTAGGCATCGGCGTGAATCGCAAATTGCCCATTGCCAACATCCATAACCGCCGCGCCATTGCGTGTGTCGTCTGCACCGCCAAAACGCGCCTCGGCGCGGCCTGTAATGCCGTTTAACTTTTCTTTGGGAATGCGGTGATCAATCGCGTTGACCACGCCGCCCATGGCGCTGCCGCCGTACAGCAGCGCCGCAGGGCCGCGCACCACGTCAATTTGCTCGATAATCAGTGGGTCAACGCTCACTGCGTGGTCAAAACTTAAGCTGGAGGCATCCAAAATACCAACGCCATTTTGCATAATTTTCACGCGCTCGGCATCCAAACCGCGGATGACGGGCCTTGAAGCATTTGGTCCAAAGCGAGTGGCTGAAACGCCCGGCAAGCCATTGAGCGTCTCGCCCAGCGTGCCTTCACGACGCAAAGAAAGCTCGCGACCGTTTAGCACAGAAACTGGTACGACCAGCTCATCGGAACCTACACCAAGCGGGTTGCCAGTGACTGCGACTGGCGCTAAATCAATGTTTTCTGTTTCTGCGAAAGCATCTTGTATGAATAAACTGCTCACCAGTAGCAGGATGGGTTTAATGGCAAATGCATTCTGCATCTGCGTAAATGGTCTGTGTTTCATGTGAAATCCTCAAATAAATAGCAAAAAGCCAGCTAGTGTTAGCTGGAAAATAGTTATTTAGAGGAGCTGAGGTGGGGCGCGGGCTGCGTAAGCAGTATAGGTGAGTGAAGAATAGCTAAGCTGATGGAATATAGCGGCAGTAAACTGTGCTGTTGCGAAATGGAATGTGAAAGGCTGCGACTGCAAGCCGCTGGCAATTTCGGCATAACTCAAGCATTGTGCGCAGTAACCTTTGTGTGTATTTTTATCGTTTTGGCTATGCTTTGTAAAGTCTTCAATGTGGCTGATTTCATGCGTTGCCGCGCCCATTTGCGCAAAAGCAAATAAGAAGATCAGAACAAAATTGAGGGCAAGACGCTTAAACATGCTTTTTAAGATAACAGAAAATTGTGATTGTTTAAATATTTTTTTGCCTGCTATTTCATTAAAATATCTAATTTAAGTGGCAGTTTTTCTCCCAGCCACCTTGCGGCACTTGTATGCGCCTCTAGTTCGTCTGCTTGCACTGGGTGAAATAACACAGAAAGTCCTTCTCGCAGCGAATCTATCGTTGCCATCGCAAGGTTGATGTGCGAAGCGGGAATGTGCATCTCGAACATTGGCTTGGGGTGTGGACCAATGGCGATGGGAATTAATTGCCCCGCATAAGTGAGTTGGGGCAACTTTTTGATGATGTTTTCTCGTACCTGCTTGGCAAGTGCCATTTCATCTAATGAAAAGTAAATATGGCTGTGGTAGGTATGTATCATTTCTTTTTCGCTCCTATTTTTTCTTAGCTCGGGGATGCGCGGTATCGTAAACTTTGGTGAGATGTTGGTAATCTAAATGCGTATAAACCTGCGTGGTGCTGATATTGGCGTGGCCGAGCATCTCTTGCACGGCGCGCAAATCGCCGCTACTTTGCAACACGTGTGAAGCAAAGCTGTGGCGTAGCATGTGCGGGTGTACGGAGGAATTAATACCTTGTTTAATCGACCATTCTTTTAGCCGATATTGAATATTTCTAGCTGAAATACGTCTGCCCTGCAACCCAATAAACACAGGCTTGCTGGTGGCATCTATTTTAGGAATATTTGCACGAAGTTGTAACCATTTTTGTAGCGCATCCATGGCATGGCTACCCAGCGGCACAATGCGTGTTTTGTTGCCTTTACCAGTCACAACCACCGTGCCAGCGGAAAAATCTAGCGCGTCAATGTCTAAATTGACCAATTCGCTCAAGCGCAAACCAGATGAGTAAAATAGCTCTAAAATCGCGTGGTCGCGCACGCTCAAAACATCATCACCGTCGATATCCACCAGCTTTGTGGCTTGTTCAATAGAAAGCGCTTGCGGCAGTGTTTTGGCAGATTTTGGTGCGCGTAAACCGATGACAGGATTATTGGTAAAACCTTTGCGATTAATCAAAAAAGTGAAGAATCCGCGCCAGCTAGAAAGCATTCGTGCGATGCTTTTCCCGCCCAGGCCTTTGGAGTGCAGAGTGGCGATAAATCGTCGTATATGATTGATTTGTAAGTCATTTAGTGCAGTTGAGCCGGCCAATTTGATGAGTTGAGCAATATCTCTAGCATAATTTTCGCGGGTGAGTGGGCTTAAGCCGCGCTCAAAATTTAGAAATTCCAAGTACTCGGGAAGAAGGCGTTCAGGCGTTAAGTTTTCGGTTGGAAGCTCCACATTAGCTTTAAGTTAAATGACTTAACTTAATTCCAAATGTCGCGATAAAGCAGCGCTGATAATTTCGCCAATTTTGGTGAGGAAATCGGTACCCATTCCGTCAAAAAAACGTTTTTCGTCATCGCTGGCAAAAGCTAAAAAGCCAATGGGTTCCTTAAGCTTCAAGGGAATAATCACGATGGAGGAAGCTGGCTCTATAAACCAGTTTTCGGCGATGAGCGCGGTCGATAATCCGCAGTAGGGCTTTGTAAGCTCGGCTATCCATGTTTTAGCTTCGTCAGACACCTCGCTAAACACTAAATTTGTACGGTTTCTAGAATTGAGTGGGTTTGCCCAAATGCGTAAGCAAGTGTCACTAAGCTCAAAATGTTCTGGTAAAACGTCTGTAATCAGCTGCTCAATGGAGTCAAAATTTTTGGCTTTATGTAGCTCAATATTTAATGCATGAATTTTATTAGCAATAGCGTCGTTATCTTTGGCATTCAACACCAGTTCGGCAAACATGGTTTCAAGCGCGTCAATTTTGTCACGCTGCGCCAGTTGTTGGCGCTCGGCAAGGGAAATGGTGCCGTCCCCGTGCGGGCTGGGCAAATGTATATCCGCTAAGAAACTGGCATTTTTCTCAAAAAATTCGGGATGATTTTTTAAATAAACCTTAATATCATTTTCTTGAATATCGTCTTCTTGCATTGCTTTCCCTTATTTCTAATCCTATTAAATTTCTATTTGCCCATCAAATACAATTTCAGCAGCGCCTGTCATCATCACGGGTTCAGTTTCACCCGCCCAAGTAATTTGCAGTTTACCACCACGCGTGTTAACTAACACAGGCGATTGCAACAATTCAAGTTGAATGCCAGAAACCGCCGCCGCGCAAGCGCCTGTGCCGCAGCTAAGCGTTTCGCCCGCGCCGCGTTCGTAAACGCGTAGGTTGATGCTATGCGCATTTAAAATTTGCATAAAGCCTGCATTAACGCGTTGCGGAAAACTCGCGTGCGCTTCAATCTGCGGGCCAAGCTCCGCCACATTGGCCGTATCTACATCATCCACAATTGTTACCGCATGCGGATTGCCCATTGAAACAGCGGAAATATCAATACTAAGTGCACGCCCAGCACCCGCCCGGGTATTGGTCTGCAGGGCATATGTTTTTTGCCTTTTTTCAGCAGTAAAAGGTATTTTTGCAGGCTCAAATATCGGCGCGCCCATGTTCACGGTGACTTGATTATCGACGCATAAAGTCAGCGTAATCAATCCGCTTGCAGTTTCCACGACGATTTCACTTTTCTGCGTCAAACCTTTTTCTCGCACAAAGCGCACAAAACAGCGCGCGCCGTTGCCACATTGTTCTACCTCGCCACCATCGGCATTAAAAATGCGATATTTAAAATCGACATTCGGCAAACTGGTTTTTTCGACGATTAAAAGTTGGTCGCAACCCACGCCAAAATGACGGTCAGCAATTTTTTTAATTTGCTCGGAAGTCAATGTAATGGGCGATGTAAAGCTATCAACGACGACAAAATCGTTGCCTGCGCCCTGCATTTTTGTGAAATAAAGTAACATATTTTTTACAATTTAAAGTTACGCTATTCTAGCAAATTTGCGGCAACTAGTTGATTTAAAGTGTAGAATACGCGCCTCGAAGTGATTATCAATATTCCTTTAGCCTTTAGTGAATGTTGTTTTACTTTTTTAAATTATTTTTCAAGGCGCACAAATGAACAGCTATCTTTTTACTTCAGAATCCGTTTCTGAAGGTCATCCAGACAAACTCGCAGACCAAGTATCCGACAGCATTTTAGATGCGATTTTAGCGCAAGATCCAACCGCACGCGTTGCCGCTGAAACCCTCGCCAATACTGGCTTAATCGTACTGGCTGGCGAAATCACTACTACGGCGAATGTTGACTATATTAAAGTCGCGCGCGAAACCATTAAACGCATCGGCTATGACAATACCGATTACGGCATTGATTATCGCGGTTGTGCGGTTTTGGTGGCTTACGATAAACAATCGCCAGACATCGCCCAAGGCGTAGATGGCGCGCACGACGACCCGCTAGACCAAGGCGCGGGCGACCAAGGCTTGATGTTTGGTTATGCAGTGAACGAAACACCGCAACTGATGCCGTTGCCGATTTGGTTGAGTCACCGTTTGATGGAGCGCCAAGCAGCGCTTCGCAAAAGTGGCAAATTAGCTTGGTTACGCCCAGATGCAAAATCGCAAGTGACCATTAAATATGTCGATGGCAAACCTGACAGCATTGATACCGTGGTGGTTTCTACGCAACACGCGCCAGAGATGGAGTTGAAGGCGATTCGCGAAGCGGTGATTGAAGAAATTATCAAACCAATGCTGCCAAAAGAGCTAATCAAAGGTGATATTAAATATCTAGTCAACCCGACTGGTCGCTTTGTAGTTGGCGGCCCGCAGGGCGATTGCGGCCTAACAGGCCGTAAAATTATTGTCGATACTTATGGCGGCGCAGCGCCACACGGCGGCGGCGCTTTTTCGGGTAAAGATCCATCCAAAGTGGACCGTAGCGCGGCCTATGCGGCGCGTTATGTGGCGAAAAATATCGTGGCGGCAGGTTTGGCCGATAAATGCATGGTGCAAATTAGCTACGCGATTGGCGTGGCAAAACCGACTTCTATTATGCTAGAAACCTATGGCACAGGCAAAATATCTGATGAAAAATTAACGCAATTAGTCAACGAACATTTCGATTTGCGCCCAAAAGGTATCGTTAAAATGCTCGATTTATTGCGCCCAATCTACACCAAAACCGCCGCATATGGCCATTTTGGTCGTGAAGAACCTGAGTTTACTTGGGAAGCAATTGACAAAGCAGCTCTACTAAAGGCTTCTATTTAGAGCGATTGATTTAACAGTGCCATTGCTAAAATTGTGCGAACAATACAGTGATGGCAAATGTTAAAAGTTATTTCTACAAAACAAGTTCGTCTGGGGATGTTTATCCAAGAGCTGAAAGGCGCTTGGATAGACCATCCGTTTTGGAATAAAGCTTTTAAGATAGAAGATCCTTCCGATTTAAAAAAACTTCAAACAAGTGCTGTAAAAGAAATTGTTATTGATACTTCTAAAGGCTTAGATGTTCTTGAGCCAAAAGCGCAAGAAGTAGAGGTATCCGTCGCAGAGCCATCCCTAGAAATAAAACCCATATCAAAACCAACGCGCACATCAATAGCTGAAGAGCAAGAGCGTGCCAAAAAGGTAATCAAAGCCTCTAAAAATGCGGTCGCTTCAATGTTTAATGAGGTGCGCATGGGCAAAGCTGTCAATGCTGAGGCGGCATTGCAGTTAGTAGATGATATTGCAGCTTCAGTAGCACGTAATGAGGGCGCTCTAATTAGTTTAGTTCGCTTAAAAAATAAAGATGACTATACTTACATGCATTCCGTGGCGGTGTGTGCCTTGATGGTAGCACTGGCAAATGAACTTGGCTTGTCGGAAGGCGAGGTCAAACAGGCTGGAATGGCAGGATTATTACACGATATTGGCAAGGCAGGCGTGCCGCTAGAAGTGCTAAACAAACCTGGGGCGCTCACCGATGAAGAATTTACTACAGTTAAACTGCATCCTGAGCGCGGGCATGCGATGTTGGTGCAAGCAAATATTACAGATGAAGTCGTACTCGATGTAGTGTTGCATCACCACGAAAAAATGAATGGGATGGGATATCCCAATAAGCTAAAAGCTGATGAAATTAGCTTATTTGCCAAAATGGGCGCGGTTTGCGATGTGTATGACGCTGTTACTTCTAATCGGCCTTATAAAGATGGCTGGGAACCAGGAGTTTCTTTGCACCGCATGGCGCAGTGGGCAGATCACTTTGACGATACCGTGTTTAAGGCTTTTGTTAAAAGTGTGGGGATATATCCTATAGGCTCTATGGTCAAACTTAAATCTGGGCGATTGGCAGTAGTGATAGACCAAAGTCCAAAATCATTATTGACTCCCTTGGTCAAAGTATTCTTTTCAACCAAATCTAAATCGCGTATACCAGTTGAAGTGCTGGATTTATCTAAACCTAGTGTGAAAGACTCGATCGTAGGTCATGAAGATCCTGTGGTTTGGGGTGTTCATGATATTCATGAAATATGGAGCCAATTCGAAATTTGGTAGTAGTGGTTTTTACACAAGATAATTTTATGTGTATAATTCGCCCATTCCGAGGAGCGCTGCGAGAGCTGTATTTAAAATACGTCCTCCCAGGCTTGGAAAATGTTTCAACGGCGCTCACCAATATTAACCGTGCCGGGCACGGGATACGGGTGAGATAAGCGTTATCTCTCTAGTTTCAAATCACCCTTTCCCTCCGGTCGCACATTCAAGGAAATTGAAAATGAATACTGTGACTGCTGATGTTAAAAATACAGCTAAAGATTATGTAATTGCCGATATTGGCTTGGCCGATTTCGGGCGTAAAGAAATTGCTATTGCCGAAACTGAAATGCCAGGCTTGATGGCGATTCGTGAAGAGTTTGCACTAGTACAACCACTTAAAGGCGCGCGCATTACAGGTAGCCTGCACATGACGATTCAAACTGCGGTGCTGATTGAAACACTTAAAGATTTAGGCGCAGATGTGCGCTGGGCATCATGCAATATTTATTCTACCCAAGACCACGCAGCGGCAGCGATTGCCGCGGGTGGTACACCTGTATTTGCGATTAAAGGCGAAACGCTAACTGAATATTGGGATTACACGCACCGTATTTTTGAGTGGTCGGATGGCGGTTTTACTAACATGATTTTGGATGATGGTGGCGATGCAACCTTATTGCTACATCTTGGCACACGTGCCGAAAAAGATTTAAGCGTAATTGCAAAACCAACTTCAGAAGAAGAAATTTGCTTGTTTGATGCGATTAAAGCTAAATTAAGAGTAGATCCAACTTGGTATTCAACGCGTTTAGCCAAAATTATCGGCGTGACGGAAGAAACCACCACAGGCGTACACCGTTTGTATCAAATGCATAAAGAAGGCAAATTAGCTTTCCCAGCAATCAATGTAAATGATTCAGTGACTAAATCTAAATTCGACAATCTTTATGGCTGCCGTGAATCGCTAGTAGATGCGATTAAACGCGCAACCGATGTGATGATTGCAGGTAAAGTAGCTGTGGTAGCGGGTTACGGGGATGTAGGTAAAGGCTCTGCGCAAGCGTTGCGTGCATTGTCAGCTCAAGTTTGGGTAACAGAAGTTGACCCAATCTGCGCACTACAAGCAGCGATGGAAGGTTACCGTGTAGTGACCATGGATTATGCTTGTGAGCATGCGGACATTTTCGTGACTGCAACAGGTAACTACCATGTGATTACACATGACCATATGGCGAAAATGAAAGATCAAGCGATTGTTTGCAATATCGGCCATTTTGATAATGAAATTGACGTTGCTAGTTTAGAAAAATACGAGTGGGACGAAATTAAGCCGCAAGTGGATCATGTGATTTTTCCAAATAGAAAAAAAATCATTTTGTTAGCCAAAGGTCGTTTGGTGAACTTGGGCTGCGGCACTGGTCATCCTTCATACGTAATGAGCTCTAGCTTTGCCAATCAAACTATCGCGCAAATTGAGTTATTTACACGCCAAGCGGATTATCCAGTCGGCGTATATGTGTTGCCAAAACATCTGGATGAAAAAGTAGCAGTGTTACAATTGAAAAAACTTAATGCGCAATTGACGACTTTAACTGACGTGCAAGCCGCCTACATTGGCGTTTCTAAACAAGGGCCTTACAAGCCAGATACATATCGTTATTAGTAAATTTTAGGAGAAGACACATGAAATTACTCGCAGGATGGCTGTTAAACGCGCTGGCATTGCTAGGTGTGGCTTATTTGGTGCCAGGAATTCATGTGTCTAGCATTTGGATTGCGCTAGTGGCAGCGGTGGTGATTGGCTTGGCGAATATGTTGATTAAGCCGATTTTGGTGATATTCACATTGCCCGTAACTATTATTACTTTAGGTCTGTTCATTTTTGTGATTAACGGCGTACTGTTTTGGGGGGTTGGGCATTTTCTACAAGGCTTTGCTGTGGATACACTGAAAGCGGGCATTATTGGTGCACTTGCTTACAGCGTGATTTCGTGGATTTTAAGCGCGATTGTAATTGATGATAAGAAGAGCAAAGATTAAGAATTGAAATGATACAAAAGTGAACTGAAAAATAATGAATAAGCATATTCCATTAAGTTTTGAATTTTTTCCGCCAAAAACGGCGGATGGCATTACCAATTTACGCGAAACGCGCGCGCAGCTTGCACAATTTAAGCCAGAGTTTTTTTCGGTAACCTTTGGTGCGGGTGGCTCTACGACCGACAGAACCAAAGAAACGGTGTTCGAAATTCAAGCTGAAGGGCATGAAGCCGCGCCGCATATTTCTTGCATTTCTTCTAGCAAAGATGAGATTCGCGAGTTGCTAACTGCGTACAAAGCCAAAGGTATTAAGCGTTTGGTGACTTTGCGCGGTGATGTGCCTTCAGGTGAGGTGAGTGTGGGTGATTTCAAATACGCTGCCGAACTAGTAAAGTTTATTCGCAAAGAAACGGGTGATTGGTTTCATCTAGAAGTCGCAGCTTACCCAGAATTTCACCCAGAAGCATTATCAGCTGCCAAAGACATGGCCAACTTTAAGCGCAAGGTAGAAGCGGGCGCTAATTCAGCCATTACGCAATATTTTTACAATGCAGATGCATACTTTAGGTTTGTTGATAGCTGTCGTAAAGACGGCATAGATGTGCTGATTGTGCCTGGCGTCATGCCGATTTATAACTATACGCAATTAGCGCGTTTTTCTGCCGTGTGCGGTGCGGAAATTCCACGCTGGTTACGATTACGTCTTGAGGTTTATGCGGACGATATGCCCTCGCTAAGGGCGCTGGGCGTGGATGTGGTAAGTGAACTTTGCGAAAGATTATTGGCTTGGGGCGTACCTAGCTTGCATTTTTATACGCTCAATCAGGCGGGCATTATTTCCAATATTATCAACAATATTGGCGTAGAAACTAAAGTTTAGTGCAGGGTAAGGCCTCGTGGGTTAAATAGCGCGTCTTCCACAAACAAGTAATCTTTCTCACGGCCTTCGTTCCACAAAGCGATCATAGTAATCCAGCGCATTTCTTCAATCTTGATTTGCTCTTGTTTGAGCGCCATGGCCCGGTCAATAATTAAATCACGCTCTACATCGTTAATGATATTGGCCTGTTGAAGAAATATAATAAAGCTGATACTTTCAGTGTTGATTTTTTTAAGCTCGGCAGCAGTAAATATGCGCATGCCAGTATGTTTATGCGAATAGATTGCTGGCGGTTCGTTCAGCATGGTTTTCATTTCGTGAAACCAATCTACCGCACCTACAATGTCAGATTGTTCAAAACCAGCTGCAGATAGCTCTTGCGTCATGACTTCATTCGCAGGTAGGGTGTGATGCGCAATGTAATTTTCAAACATGAATACTAATACTTCAAACATTGTAGTTCCCCCCAAATGAATACCTGTTTACTTAGTTTTATGCAAGACGTTGGTATTTACCGCCTGCCAAAGTTGTAATTTTGTTTTCCAATTCCAACACCATCAGCATGGATGAAAGCTCTTCAGTAGTCAACCCAGAAAGTGTGCGCAAAGTTTCAAAGTTAATCGGATCGAATCCCATGCAGTTCAATACAGTATTTGCTTCCAGAGGCGCTGTAGTTTCAGAATCCAAATTTTTCATTAGCCCAGATGGGCTATGACTTGGCAGCATATTTTTTAGTTCTTCTAATATGTCTTGTGTCGTTTCGACCAATTTTGCACCTTGCTTAATCAGTTGATGGCAACCTTTGGTAACAGGCGAGTGGATTGAGCCAGGAATCGCAAATACTTCGCGCCCTTGCTCGGTGGCTAAACGCGCAGTAATCAGCGAGCCGCTATCAATATTGGCTTCTACTACCAAACAACCTAAGCTTAAGCCGCTAATGACGCGGTTGCGGCGCGGAAAATTTTGCGCTTTTGAGGGTGTGCCAAGCGGAAACTCTGAAATGATTAAGCCGCGTTCGGCAATTTTATGCGCTAAATCACGATGGCGGGCTGGGTAAACAATATCCAAGCCAGTGCCCACCACGGCAATTGTGGCGCCATTGGACTTAAGCGCGCCGCGATGTGCTGCGCCATCAATGCCTAGCGCCATGCCACTCACAACACATAAGCCTTGTTCACATAGGCTTTGTGCGAAATCTTCTGCATTTTTTTCGCCTTGCGGCGTCGCGCTACGGCTACCCACCATGGCGATAGAAGGGTGATTGAGCCAATGCAAATTACCAATGGCGTACAACACTGCGGGAGGATTGCTGATTTCTAGGAGTTGTTTCGGGTATGTGCTATCGGCAAATGTAACAATATGCGCGTTATCTTTTTGTAGCCAATTGAGTGTTGGTGCAATGGCTTCAACATCTATGCCCTTGCTAATTTTTTGTGCTATTTCATCATCAACAATTTCGCGTAATTGGCTGATTTTGGCGCTGAAAATAGCATCGGGGGAACCAAATTCTGCTAATAACTGGCAAATGCCTGCATTGCCTAAACCGTTTATTTGGTTAAGTGCAATCCACTGTTCTACATCATTCTGCGCTAATTTAGAATTTCGTTTATCGTCAATAGACGCCATTATTAGGGCGTTTGCACCGCATCAAGCGTATAAATTGAATCGGTTGAATTCATAATCAAGCCGTAAGAAACTCGATCAAAAGTTCTAAAAACCATCAGCAAGCCAACCCGCTCATCTGGCAGTTTAACTTGACCTGGTTCCATCTTCACTTGTGTTTGCACTGGCTCTTTTTCAAAGTTAACAATCTTTTTGCCATCAGGCCCAGTTTTAACATCAAAATTAAGTTCTTTTAATTTCTTTTCTTCTGGCACCACACTGTTTGAATCAGGTTTTTTGTATTCAGGATCTTTAATGACTTTGCCATAGCGATTAATCGCCAATACATGACCTTCTTCTAAACCATCACTTTTACCGCGATTAATAGAAACCACAGTATTAGGCCCACCTTCGGCTACGCCGCCATAAATGCGCATGATGCGACCATTTATTTGGGTTTCTGGTGCATGTGGTACAAAACTGCTCTTAAATTCATCAGGTGAAACTACCAAGCGGTCTTTGGTAAAAATCTCTTCTTTAGCCCGCACAATGTCACCTGTTGCTGGCGCACCATAACGGGCAATATCAGTATCGCCTAAATATATTGCTTCCGTGCCCAATACTTCTTTAGTGTCAGGATCTATTAGCTGCTCGCCTGGGCGATAAATATTCCAGTGCGTGCCTTCGCCTTCCTTAATTTCACTAATATAGACGCGGGTACCAGGGCTTAAAATCACACGGTTATCTTGTCCAGAAATAATACGCGGCGCGCTATCTAGCTTACCGTTTTCGATGAGTAATGGTTGGCTTAAAAATGGCGTAATCACACTAGGCGAGATGGTAAAAATGGCTTCTTTGTCCAGCTCTTCAATACGTACACCTGGCTCAAGCGTGACAGTTTCGTGCAACAACCGTAATTGGGGGCTACCACTGCTGGTGTCCAGCGCAACCACGTCACCTGGGTAAATGAGGTGAGGATTCTTAATTTGCTCACGGTTCATTTTCCACACTTTTGGCCATTGCCATGGGTCTTTTAAAAATTTGCCAGAAATGCCCCAAAGCGTGTCGCCCTTCACTACCGTATAGCGATCAGGATGATTTTTTTGCAGCTGAATTTCATCTGCAATTACGTTGAAGCTTAAGCAAGCAAGCGCAACCAGCGTTATAATATGTTTATTCATGCGTTGACCTCGGTCAAAATAGCGGCTAAATAGTGGAATACATCCGCGAAACAGCATTAAATTTATCACGTAATCCATTCAACAATCAAGCTTTTTTGTGTAAACAGAACTTTTTATTATATGGATTGTTAATATAAGACAACACTTTTATAAAGACATAACATGGCGATACTGACAATACTTAATTATCCAGACCCGCGTTTGCACAAGGTGGCCAAGCCTGTGCAAGCGGTTAATATGGAAATTCAGCGCTTGGTGAGCGACATGGCGGAAACCATGTATGCCGCACCAGGCATAGGGTTGGCGGCTACGCAGGTCAATCAGCACATCCAATTAATTTTGGTCGATACCAGCAAAGAGCAGAACGATTTGCAGGTATTTATTAACCCAAAGATTGTGGCGAAAAGTGGTGAGCAAGATTACGAAGAAGGTTGTTTGTCGGTGCCAGGCATTTATGAAAACGTGACGCGCGCCGAAAAAATCACCGTCGAAGCGCTCGATGCGACAGGAAAAAAATTCAAATTGAATGCCGAAGGCCTGCTGGCAGTGTGTATTCAGCACGAAATGGATCACTTATTAGGCAAAGTGTTTGTGGAATATTTATCGCCTTTGAAGCGAAATCGCATTAAAACCAAAATGGTTAAACTGGCGCGCGAGAAAGAATAAGTGTGAAAATTATATTCGCAGGCACACCAGACTTTGCGGCGCCTGCCCTGCAAGCCTTGCTGGATGAGGCTTCTGGAGCATCTAAATTTGAAGTTTGCATGGTACTCACGCAGCCAGATCGCCCTGCTGGGCGCGGTATGAAGTTGCAAGCCAGCCCAGTTAAACAACTTGCTTTGCAGCATAATCTCAACGTATTTCAGCCAGAAAGTTTAAAACCAGCAGAAGTGCAAGCACAAATTGCCGCAATGCAAGCCGATGTGATGATAGTCGCGGCTTACGGCTTGATTATTCCCACTAGCGTGTTAAACATGTTCAGTCCTGAAAATAAAAAGCTTGGTTGTTACAACATTCATGCCTCGCTACTCCCGCGTTGGCGCGGTGCGGCGCCGATTCATCGTGCGCTACTGGCGGGCGACAGCGAGACTGGCGTGACGATAATGGAAGTTGTGCCAAAATTAGACGCTGGCAATATGATTAGTAAAGGCGTGGTGAAAATCACCGACGCTGACACCACGCAAACTTTGCACGATAAACTCAGCAAAATTGGCGCAGATTTAATGGTGCAAGCCATGCGTGACCTCGCCGAAGGGGGCGCGCTGCCTAGCGAGCCGCAAGATGAAAGCTTGGTGACTTATGCGCATAAGCTTGAAAAATCCGAAGCTGCCATCGATTGGCAAAAAAGTGCGGTCGAGATTTCGCGCCAAATTCGCGCCTTTAATCCTTTTCCTGTGGCTACCGCGCTGTTTCGTGGCGAAACTTGTAGAATTTGGTTTGCAAACGCTTTAAACATAAAAACACATCAAAAAAATGGCGAAATAATCGGCCTAGGAGCCAATATCCATGCGGTCTGCAGAGATGGTGTTTTGGAGATAATTGAATTGCAAATGCCAGGTGGAAAACGCCAAACTGCAGAGCAATTTATTCAAGGTCAGCATGTGAAAATAGGTGAGTTTTTCGCTTGAATTTTCGCACCTTTGGTAGCATATTCATTAAAACAACAAACCTAAACTAAGGAGACTGATATGTTTGGTAACTGGATTAAAACTTTTGTATTAATGGCAGGCATCACCGCCCTATTTGGCGCGGTTGGCGCGGCGATGGGCGGCTCAACTGGCATGATAATGGCGCTATGTTTGGCAGGCGCGATGAATTTTTATGCGTATTGGTTTAGCGACAAAGCTGTGCTAAAAATGTATGGCGCGCAAGAAGTGACACCAGATAATCGCGAATTTAGCGGTTATTACAACATGGTGAAAGAGCTGGCGCAAAACGCCGAGTTGCCCATGCCAAAAGTCTATGTGATGGAAAACCCGCAACCTAATGCCTTTGCCACAGGCCGCAACCCAGAACATGCCGCTGTGGCAGCCACTACGGGCATTATGCAAGCCTTGAGCGAGCGCGAATTGCGTGGCGTCATGGCGCACGAGCTAGCGCACGTTAAACATCGCGATACCTTAATTTCCACCATTTCTGCCACCATGGCGGGCGCCATTGGCTCTATTGCGCAATTTGGCATGATGTTTGGCGGCGGTCGTGGTGATGGTGAACGCCCAAATATGGTCATTAGCTTGTTGATGATGTTTTTAGCACCAATGGCGGCTGGGCTTATTCAAATGGCTATTTCGCGTAGCCGCGAGTACGAGGCCGATAGAATGGGCGCGCAAATTAGCAAAGACCCAAAATCATTAGCCGATGCGCTGACCAAAATTCACAATTATGCGCATCAAATTCCTAATCAAACAGCTGAAATGCACCCAGAGACAGGGCAGATGATGATTATTAACCCGCTTTCAGGGGTTTCGTTTGATAGTTTGTTTAGTACACATCCGAAGACGGAGGAGAGAGTAGCGAGATTGATGGCGATGGCGAGTAGTTATTAGCAATGAATTTTTTTAAGAATCTTAAACGCTACTTATATGCAAATTTAATTTGGTTAGGTAGGGTCTGGGTTCTATGGGGTGTTGTACTTCCACTGGTATTATTACTTTTAATAGTTTTTTTGCCTTGGAATTTAGCAAACCTTGTTCGTTATTCTGGTCTTGCTTTAGAGCTGCTTGGAATTGTTACTGTTGCAGTTGGCTTAAAAGGTAAGAGAGAACTTTTTAATAAACCAAGTTTTATAGAGCACATTGGAAATTGGTGGAAGCAACGCCCAGCATGGAGACTTAAAGTTGTTAGCGGCATTGGAGCGTCTAGGTCGGGCGGGGGTACTTCTAGCGCCAGAGGCAGTGCTTGGTATGAGCCGGTAGATGCTACTCTTGAGAGTAGATTGGAAGCTGCGGAAAAAAATCTTTTATCACTTCGAAGCCAGTTGCAAACTTTCGAACAAGATACCAATGCTAAATATACCAAACTGGAGAAGGTGATAGAAAGCGAGCGCCAAACAAGAGAGTCTTCAGTGCAGGAAATTAGGACACGTTTAGAAGATTTAGCTGCGAGAGATTTAAGTTTTGAAGCCTTAGGTATTTATTGGTTATTCTGTGGTTTGGTGTTTTCATCGTTGTCGAATGAAATTTCAGATTTATTAGTTTTTTTAAAGTAAGTAGTCGCTCTCGCGCGACTTGCGAGTTTCTTTCTTTTGCTTAGCCAAAAGAAAGAAACCAAAGAAAAGGCTACCCCGCTGCCGCTTGTTTCCTTCGGTCTTAGCGCCGCATCTGGGCGGCTGCGGAAC
>JBEBJI010000059.1:0-3104 GCA_040079935.1 Methylotenera sp. | reverse complement strand
CTAGGTTTTGAATATCAAGTGAATCGCGATTTAATTATAGGCGCGAGTTACGATTGGCAGCAAAAAGTCACACAATTTTCACAAAATGCGCAAGAGGCCTCTGTCTATGCCAACTACCACCTCAACGACACTAATAAACTTAATTTTTACTTGCTCACCGGTTATAGCGATGCCAGCCCAGATTGGGGCTCTGGCCTAGTGCTGGTACATTATTTCTAATTCATTTTTAGGAGAATAAGATGACTAAATTTTTATTCCTTTGTGCATTATTCAGTTTTACTTTAAGCGCGTGCGAGCAACAAAAGCAGGCTTCTGCCGAAGTTGGCGCTATCCCCAAAACGATTATTGATAAAGCCACCAATGATATTAACGCCGTCGAAGCTCTTGCCGCGGAGCAAACAAAAGCACTTGAGAATATAGAGGCGCCCGCTGAGGCAGAAAAGTAAAATAATTTAACCATTTACAACAAAAAACTATCAATTATTGATGCCCTGCAAACCAATATCCATGCGGCTCCCAGGGCATGTTTTTTAGTTATTTAGCAGCGTAAGGTAATGCATTTATCTGCGGTTTTTCACCTAATATTAATGCCGCGACCAAAGCTGCGCTAGCGGGCGCCATGGTTAAACCATACCTAAAATGGCCCGTATTCAAGTATAAATTGTCGATGTTTGGATGCACTGAAATGGTCGGTAAGTTATCTGGCGTTCCTGGCCGCAGGCCGCTCCAGTGATGGATTACAGGCGTATGCTTTAAGCTTGGCATAATCGCTTCTGCTTTAGCTTGCAGCTCTAATTTCACTTCTTCAGTCGCGCGCGGATCAAAACCTACATCCTCTAACGTACTGCCAGCCAGCAGGTGACCATCGCGCCGCGGCACAAGATAAAAGCCATTACTGTAAACAATGTGTTCTAAGCTGTTTTGCGGGATTTGATACAGCAAAATCTGCCCGCGCATAGGTTTAATGTTAAGGTCAGCGGCAGTATCTTTAAGCAACTCAAAGCTCCAAGCGCCAGAAGTGACAACAAAAGCATCCGCCTCAAGCACAACGCCAGCATTAGTTCTCCAGCCATTTATCTTTTCAGCTTGTTGCAATGGTTCAAGTTGCATATGCTCCAACAAAGTTACATTAGTTTGAATCAATAACTGTTTCAGAGATTGTAATAAGCGCGGGTTACGCACTTGCGCAACTTGTGGCAACAATAAATTATCGCCCGACTGTTGAAATTCAATTCTTTTTTTTGCGCACCAAGCATGCGCTAAAACTGCATCGAACGGCGGCAGTATTAACATACCACTAAGCGTGTATTCTGGGTCTATGCCAGTTTCGTCTAACAAGCGCTGACACAAGGCGGGATATAGCTTGGCTCCTGATAAAGCGAGTGAATTGACTTCGTCTTTATACATCCAAGGTAGTAACGGGAACAAAATGCCCGCGCCTGCCCATGACGATTCGCCCGAGGTTTGCACGGCGATGATGTTGCGCTCCACAATAGTCACATCACAACCGCGCTCAGCCAATGCCAGCGCTGTCATGCAGCCTACAATGCCGCCGCCTACCACTATTATTTTTTTAGCCAACGACCAGAACCAATTTATTTGCCTGCTATCAAGTAAATTTCTGCTGCTATTAAACTTTGTGGGCTACCGAACAGCACCAGCACATCCCCATCGGACAGCATAATATCGCCTCGCGGCGTAATATCTTCCAGCATATTGGGGCGACGTATTAGTTGCACCTCTACGTTAAATCTCGCTAAATCGATGTGATCTAAACGTAGATTTTTTGCATATGAGTCTTTGTTAATCTCAACTGAATGTAGCCTAGCTCGTTGCTCGTTTGTCGCATCCATATCCGAAACACCACGAAAGTAGCCTTTAAACATTTTGTAACGCTCTTCTCGAAACACTCTAATACGTTTTACCACACGGTTAAGCGGCACACCAAGTAATGCCAGCGCGTGTGAAGCCAACATTAAACTGCCTTCCAGCACTTCTGGCACAACTTCAGTCGCGCCTGCAGCACGAAACTCATCCATATGCGTTTCATCGTAAGTGCGCACAATGACTGGCAAATTAGGGTAAGCCTCTTGCGCCACATGCAGTACCTTCATTGAGGCGCGCATATCAGAATAACTGACGATTAATGCCTTGGCACGCGCACCACCAGCAGCTTCCAACACAATGCGTCGACCTGCATCGCCATACATCACATGCTGCCCTGCTGTAGCTGCTTCGTGTACGCGCGTGGGGTCAATATCTAAGGCAATAAAAGGAATATTTTCTTCTTTTAAAAAACGTCCTAAGTACTGCCCACTTCGACCATAACCACAAATAATCACGTGATTTTTTAAGTCTTTACTCACACTATCAAGCTCTTCGACCACTTGACTACTATTGCGCGAGTAACTTTTCACAAATTTGCGCGCAATACGACCATTATATTGGATGATAAACGGCGCGATGACCATGGAAATAAGCGATGCAGCCAGCACCAATTGCAGATTGTTACCGCCAATGAGTTTTTGCTCCAAACCAAGCGCCAAAATGACAAAACTGAACTCGCCCGCTTGCGCCAGAATAATGCCTGTGCGAATACCTACACCAGTTTCAAAACCGAAAATACGCGTTAAGGCCGCGATAACCAGCGCTTTAAATAACACAAAGCTAACTAAGAGCGCCACGACCAAGCCAATGTGATTAAGCAGATAATTAAAATCTAACAGCATGCCAACGCTGATAAAAAATAGCCCAAGTAAAATGTCACGGAAAGACGCAATGTCGGATTCCACTTGGTAGCGATAACGTGTTTCAGAAATCAACATGCCTGCAATAAATGCGCCTAGCGCGTAGGACAAGCCCGCAATTTTTGTCGCGGTTGCCAGCAACAATGTCACCATAAGCACGTTCATCACGAACAACTCGCGTGAGCGCTGCCCCGCCACCAAGCTAAACCAATAATTAATAATGCTTTTGCCAAACTTAAACAAAACAAAAAGTAACACAGCAGATTTAATCACTGACAAACCTAGCGTTGCTCCCAAATTGTCCGAATGTGCACCCAAAGCGGGAATCAACACTAAAATAGGAATCACGGCTAAATC
>JBEBJI010000041.1:0-14979 GCA_040079935.1 Methylotenera sp. | reverse complement strand
TTTGCATGCGAAAGTAGGTCATTCCCAAGCTCTTATATCAAATCATCGTTAAGATGGTTGACAATAAAACCCTCCTCGTGAGGGTTTTATTGTTTGTACCGCATTGGTTTTAAAGGGAAAAGTCTTGTTTTTCTTAAATGCGCGTTGTATAGTGAATCTATTAGCTAAGGATTTACGAGATGAAAAAGATAATTTTAGGTTTTGCGCTATATGCGATTTTCGCAGCAACTACGGCGCAGGCAAATGAGAATAGCTGCAATTGCACCAATAAACTTTCTGCGTGCCCGCAAGAAAATCTGATGCGCGGCGCAGACACTGCACCATTATCTTATGGTAAAAAAACGGATGAACTCTCACCTGGCAAACGTAGTGATGATTTGGCCTATGGTAAAAAAACCGATACGTTAAATCGCGGTAAAGAGGCAGAATCTTTAATGCGCGGTAAGTATGATGACGAACTATCGCGTGGGAAAGAAGATTCGTTATTGGCGCGCGGTAATAAGAGCGACGATTTAGTGCGCAGCGCGTCCAACGACAATCTTAACTTTAGCAAAAAAAATGATTATCTTGAGCGCGGTAAATCTTCGGATGATTTATCTTTTGGTAGCCGTAGTGATGACTTTAGCCGCGGTAAAGATACTGAGCCGCTAAGTCGTTGTAATTAATATTATTTTGATTATAAAATCATTATAATTGATGCCGCCAGCATCCGCATGGATATTGGCTTGCAGGGCAGATGTTTTCAGAGCAATTTGTTTGCTTGAATGAACAAATAGTACACATTCCAATTGATTGAATTTGTTGGTATAATGCATGCATAATTTGAATGGGCTTTGTGCCCATTTTTTGTTTCTGCAGAGTATGTAAGCGCTTGGGGTAAGTTGTAATGCAAGATTTGCATAGCTTAATTGATAAAACGGTGACACAGCTTGGGTTTGAGCTGGTTGATCTCGAGATTTCGAATCGCGGAAAATTGTTGCGAGTTTTTATCGATAAGCTTATGCCAAAAGATATAAAAGATAGCGTGAATATTGACGACTGCGTGTTGGTGAGTAATCAATTGGGCAATGTGTTGACGGTTGAGCATGAAATTGAATATGACAGGCTGGAGATTTCTTCCGCTGGCATGGATCGAGTGTTGAAAAAAGAGAAAGATTTTGAACGTTTTACAGGTGAGCGCGCGCAAATTAAATTGCGCATCGGCATTAAAGATGAAAGCGCAAATGCGGTAGAAACAACGTTACCACGCAAAACGTTTTTGGGCATTTTAAAAGGCGTTGAAGTTAGCAATGTGCTAATGGAATGCGATGGCGTTACCTATAAATTGGCGTTAAGCAATATAGATAAAGCGCGTTTAAGTCCTGTATTTTGAGCCACATATTTTGAACTAATTTGAATTTAGAATAAATTGATAGTTGGAGATTGCAATGAGTCGTGAAATTTTGTTATTAGTAGATGCACTTGCCCACGAAAAAAACGTGAGCAAAGAGGTCATTTTTGTTGCTCTAGAGCTGGCATTGGCCTCTGCAACTAAGAAAAATCACGAAGAAAATGCAGATATTCGCGTCGAGATCGATCGTGAAAGTGGCGAATATAAAACCTTCCGCCGCTGGTTATACGTGGAATACGACTTATTAGAAAACTCGCAATATCAATTTGATGAAGAAAGCGAATACGCAAAAGGCCGCGCCGTTGGTGATTATTACGAAGAGCCGCTAGAAAATATTGAATTTGGCCGGATTGGTGCGCAAGCTGCGAAGCAAGTCATTTTGCAAAAAGTGCGTGAAGCTGAGCGTGAGCAAATTTTAGAAGACTTTTTGAGCCGTAACGAGAATTTAGTGACTGGCGTCATTAAGCGCATGGAAAAAGGCAATGCGCTGATTGAGGTTGGCCGTTTGGAATGTTTATTGCCACGCGAGGCGATGATTCCGAAAGAGAATTTACGCGTGGGTGACCGCGTGCGTGCTTATTTGTCACGTATTGAGCGCAGTGGCCGCGGCCCACAATTAATTTTGTCGCGCATTGCGCCAGAATTTTTACAACGCTTATTTGAACTTGAAGTGCCCGAAATTGAAGAAGGTTTGCTAGAAATTAAAGCTGCCGCACGCGACCCAGGCTTGCGCTCAAAAATTGCGGTAAAGACTAACGATCAACGCTTGGATCCAGTGGGCACTTGTGTGGGTATGCGTGGTTCGCGCGTGCAAGCGGTGACTGGCGAGTTGGCTGGAGAACGCGTGGATATTGTGTTGTGGAGCATGGAGCCTGCGCAATTTGTGATTAACGCCATGGCGCCAGCTGAAGTTTCTTCTATCGTTGTGGATGAAGATGCGCACAGTATGGATGTGGTGGTGAACGAGGAACAATTAGCGCTAGCGATTGGTCGTAGCGGTCAAAACGTACGTTTGGCGTCAGAATTGACTGGTTGGACTTTGAATATTCTAACTGAGGATGAAGCTACTAAGAAAAACCAAGATGAATACTCAAGTGTGAGTCAGTTGTTTATGGAAAAACTCGACGTGGATGAAGAAGTTGCGGACATCTTGGTTCAAGAAGGCTTTAGCACGTTGGAAGAAATTGCCTATGTGCCACTTGCTGAAATGGCAGAAATTGATGCATTTGACGAAGATACCATTAACGAATTACGCTCGCGTGCACGTGCGGCTTTATTGACAGAGGCAATCGCTAAAGAAGAAAAAGTGGAAGAAGCTGCGGAAGATTTGCTGACGATGGAAGGCATGGACGATAAGACTGCACACTTGCTCGCTTCTAAAGGCATTCCTACCATGGAAGATTTAGCTGAATTGGCGGTGGATGAGTTGGTCGAATTGACTAATATGGACGCCGAACGCGCTAAAACATTGATTATGACGGCACGCGCGCCCTGGTTCAAATAAGTTTAAAATAGAAAAAGTTGAAAGACTCAAAGAGAAAAGATAGGTAAAGAAAAATGGCACAAACAACCGTTGCACAATTCGCCGCAGAGCTAGGGCTGCCTACCGCCTTGCTGCTAGAGCAGCTTAAAAGTGCGGGCGTGCTTAAATCTGCCGTTGAAGACAAGTTAGAAGAAGCTGACAAATCAGCTTTGCTGGAGTATTTGCGTAAAGAGCATGGCGCGGCACAAGCGCCAAAAAATAAAATTACGCTGACGCGTAAATCTAACACAGAAATTAAAAAAACTGACAGCATGGGCAAGGCGCGCACTATACAAGTAGAAGTGCGTAAAAAGCGCGTGTTAGTACGCAATGAAGAAGAGGTTGCTGAAAAGGTGTCAGCACCAGTTGAAGAAATATTACCGATTGAGCCAGTGATGGCCGAGCCAGCGGTTGAAGTAAGCGTTGCTGAAGAGGTTGTGCCTGCCGCGGTAGTGGTTGAAGTAAAATCGACAACGATTAAAAAGCAAGTATTAACGCCAGAACAAATTGCTATGCGCGAACAAGAGGCAAAACGTCATGCGACGTTGGCCTCGATGCAAGCAGAAGACGTACGTAAAAAACAGGAAATGGCGCAGCGTCGTTTAGATGAAGAGGCTAAAAAGTTAGCTGATGAATTGGCTGCCGCAAAAGCTAAAACTGCGAAGCTCTCAGAAGGTACATTGCATAAGCCTGCCGCTAAAGAAGGTGTAGCTAAACCTAGTTCAAAAGATGCGAAAAAAGGTAAAGGTACCAATACTGATTGGAACGATAAGGAAAGCAAAAAACGCGGTCTAAAAACGCGCGGTGATATTACTGCAGGCCAAGGTTGGCGCTCGCCAAAAGGCAAACATAAATCGCATCACGATGATGACCAAGAGCACGCATTTAATGCGCCAACAGAGGCCATCGTGTATGAAGTGTTGGTGCCAGAAACTATTACTGTGGCCGATTTAGCACATAAAATGTCTGTGAAAGCGGCCGAAGTAATCAAGGTGTTGATGGGCATGGGCATGATGGTGACCATTAACCAAGTGCTAGACCAGGAAACAGCAATTATTCTTGTTGAAGAAATGGGACATACTGCCAAAGCAGCAGCGGCAAACGACCCTGAAACTTTCTTGGAAGAGGCCGAACATGCAGAGGCGATTTTAGAGTCGCGTCCACCAGTGGTAACGGTGATGGGTCACGTTGACCACGGTAAAACTTCACTGCTTGATTATATTCGTGCCAGTCGCGTCGCCAGTGGTGAGGCGGGCGGCATTACTCAACATATTGGCGCCTATCATGTGGAAACGCCGCGCGGCATGGTTACTTTCCTTGATACGCCAGGCCACGAGGCGTTTACCGCCATGCGCGCGCGTGGTGCAAAAGCCACGGACGTGGTGATTTTAGTGGTTTCAGCCGATGACGGCGTGATGCCACAAACTATCGAGGCGATTCACCATGCCAAAGCAGCAGGTGTGCCAATGGTAGTGGCGATTAACAAAATTGATAAGCCTGATGCGCAGCCAGAACGTGTGAAAATGGAGTTAGTCGCGCAAGAAGTGGTGCCAGAAGATTTTGGCGGCGATACCATGTTCCGCGAAGTATCAGCAAAAACTGGCAAAGGTATCGATGAGTTGCTCGAAGCTGTGCTGTTACAGGCAGAAATTTTAGAGCTGAAAGCACCAAAAAATACGCCTGCTAAGGGTTTGGTGATTGAAGGTAGGCTGGATAAAGGCCGTGGTGCAGTGACTACAATTTTGGTGCAATCTGGCATTTTACGCCGTGGCGACATGATTTTAGCTGGCACAACATTTGGCCGCGTACGTGCCATGTTAGACGAAGCGGGTAACGATATTAAAGAAGCTGGACCATCGATTCCTGTTGAAATTTTAGGCTTATCTGATGTGCCAAGCGCGGGCGAAGAAGTGATTGTGCTTAATGATGAACGCAAAGCGCGCGAAATCGCCAACTTCCGCGCGGGCAAGTTCCGCGATGTGAAATTGGCTAAACAACAAGCGGCTAAACTAGAAAATATGTTTAATCAGATGGAGGATGGCGAAGTACAAACGCTTAATCTGATTATTAAATCTGATGTACAAGGCTCTTACGAGGCGCTTGCAACCAGTTTACAAAAACTTTCTACTGCCGAAGTGAAAGTAAAAATTATTCACACTGGCGTGGGTGCGATTTCTGAGTCGGATGTCAATTTAGCCAGTGCATCAAACGCGGTGTTGATAGGTTTTAGCGTTCGCGCCGATGCTGGCTCGCGTAAGCTCATCGATAATTTGGGCGTTGATGTGCGCTATTACAATATTATTTACGAAGCGGTGGACGAAGTAAAAGCAGCGTTGGGTGGCATGTTGAAGCCTGAGCAAAAAGAAAGCATGATCGGCACTGTAGAAATTCGTGAGGTATTCAAAATTTCTAAAGTAGGCTCAATTGCCGGTTGTTATGTCACAGATGGAATCATTAAACGCAACTCTAAAGTGCGTGTTTTACGCGATAACGTGATTATTTACACGGGTGAGTTGGATTCGCTGAAACGTTTTAAAGATGATGTAAAAGAAGTGAAAAACAACTTTGAATGCGGCTTGTCACTCAAAAACTATAACGACATTGAAGTGGGCGACTTATTAGAGGTGTACGAGGTAGTAGAGGTAGCAAGAACACTTTAAAATGGCTAAAGAATTCTCTCGTTCAACTAGAGTTGCCGAACAAATGCAGCGCGAGCTGGCAGATTTGCTGATGTTTGAAGTCAAAGATCCGCGCATCGGCATGGTGACGATTACTGCTGTGGAAGTAACGGGTGATATGGCGCATGCGAAGATTTTTTATAGTGCGCCACAAGCTAAGTCAACTGAAGCCAAGCCAAATATGGCAAATCATGCCAAAACGCTGCAAAGCATCCAAAATGGCTTAGAAAATTCGGCCGGTTATTTGCGCACACAAGTGGCCAAACGTATGTTGCTACGCACCGTGCCGCAATTGCATTTTGTGTATGATGAATCAATCGACATTGGCATGAAAATGGCGCAACTCATTGATGCGGCGCGCGCTTCTGACAAATCAAACTCTTAAAAACGGTGCAATTTAAGCGCATTAAAAGAAACGTCAATGGCGTTTTACTGCTCGATAAACCGCTCGGTTTTTCATCCAATCAAGCGTTACAAAAAGTGAAATGGCTGTTTTCTGCTGCCAAGGCTGGCCATACTGGAACGCTAGATCCACTTGCGACTGGCTTGCTGCCGATATGTTTGGGTGAGGCCACCAAGTTTGCCCAATATGTGACCGATGCCGATAAAACATATTTTGCGACGATTAAATTAGGCGTGACGACCAATACTGGTGATGCCGAAGGCGAAGTTTTAGTGACCTCACCAGTCAATGTCACGCAAGGTCAATTTGATCAAGTTTGTCAGCAATTTATCGGCGAAATTAGCCAAATACCACCGATGTATTCTGCCTTAAAACACGAAGGAAAGCCATTATATGCCTATGCTAGAAATGGCGTGGATATTGGTCGCCAGGCACGTTTAATTACGATTAAAAATATCGTTTTAAATGATTTTTTAAATGACATTGCGCAAATCACCGTCACTTGCAGCAAAGGCACTTACATTCGCACGCTGGCGGAAGATATTGGCGCAAAATTGGGCTGTGGCGCGCATTTAATCGGCCTGCGTCGCACCGAAACTGCGGGTTATTTATTATCGCAAGCAATCACTATCGAACAGCTCGAAGCCTTGAGTTTAGAAGCGCGCGAAGCTTTGCTTTTGCCCGTAGATTCAGCCATTGAAAGTTTGCCAAAAGTCATACTAAACGTAGATGCCGCCTTTTATGTTATGCAAGGTCAGCCAGTGTGGCAAGCAGGCAAAACGCCAGCTGGCGATTTGCGGCTTTATGATGAAAATAATGGTTTTTTAGGGCTAGGTTTTTTGCAAGATGACGGCAAAATTGCGCCCAAGCGATTAATTCAAAAAAATCAATCAAATTAATGGCTTGCTAAACAAATAGCGCTTGTTGAAAATAAATTATCACACTATAATGCTCGCTCATTTTGTAAATGAATGCATTCGCGGTTTCGGCTACTTTTGCATTGACGCTAACTAGATTAAGGAAAAAAGATGGCAATTACAGCAGTAGATACCTCAAAAATCGTTAAAGATTTCGCACAAAAACCAGGTGACACGGGTAGCCCAGAAGTGCAGGTTGCGCTTTTAACTAACCGCATTAACTATTTAACCGAGCACTTTAAAGCGAATAAAAAAGATAATCACTCACGTCGTGGTTTATTGGCGATGGTTAGTCAGCGTCGTCGTTTGTTAGATTACCTAAAAAGCAGAGATGTTAGCCGCTATCAAACTTTGATTGAGCGTTTAAGTCTTCGTAAGTAATTGTTATAAAGTGTTTTCACAACATTTTATAATGTAAGAAAAGCCGATTGCATGGTGATATGCGTCGGCTTTTTTGCTTTAAATTTATCATCAAATAAGTAATTAATTGAGTTAGTTATTATTGGGTAGTGAATAGTAACTTATTGAAATGAAAAGTAAATAAAAGGAAAATTAATGTTTAATATTACAAAAAAAAGTATTCAATTCGGCGCACATACGCTCACCTTAGAAACAGGTGAAATTTCACGCCAAGCAGATTCAGCAGTATTGGTAAGCTACGGCGATACCGTTGTTTTAGTAGCAGTTACAAGTAAAAGCGAAGTAAAAGAAGGCCAAGATTTCTTCCCGCTTACAGTAGATTACATGGAAAGAACCTATGCAGCAGGTAAAATCCCAGGTGGTTTTTTCAAGCGCGAAGGCCGTCCTTCAGAAAAAGAAACATTAACATCACGTTTAATCGATCGCCCGTTGCGCCCATTGTTTCCAGAGGCGTTCTACAATGAGGTGCAAGTGGTTGCCACAGTCATGTCGAGTGACCCAGAAATTGATTCAGATATTCCAGCAATTATCGGCGCATCAGCCGCTATGTCGTTGTCTGGCATTCCATTTTTTGGCCCGCTAGGCGCAGTGCGCGTGGGTTATATTGATGGCGAATACATCGTAAACCCAAGCAAAACAGAGCTTGAATCTAGCCAAATGGATTTAGTGGTTGCGGCGACTGAAACCGCTGTGATGATGGTTGAAAGTGAAGCGAAAGAATTATCAGAAGAAATTATGCTGGGCGCGGTTGTGTTTGGTCATGAGCAAATGCAAGCAGTCATCAGCATGATTAATGAAATGGTAGCTGAAGCAGGTAAAGACGCTTGGGATTGGGTTGCCCCAGAACCAGACGCAGCATTGGTTGCAAAAGTAGCTAAAATTGCTGAAAAAGACGTGAATGCAGCTTTTCAAATTAAAGCTAAAGGTGAGCGCTCAACTAAATTAGACGAAATTAAAAATCGTGTAATGGCCGAGTTGATTAACGAAAATACCTCCACCACCGAAGCCAATAAAATTAAAGATGAGTTCTTTAAATTAGAAGCCAAAACAGTGCGTAGCCAAATTTTAAATGGCGAGCCACGTATTGATGGTCGCGATACACGCACTGTTCGTCCGATTACTATTCGCACTGGCGTATTGCCACGTACGCATGGCTCAGCATTGTTTACACGTGGCGAGACGCAAGCATTGGTTGTGGCAACGCTTGGCACCGGCCGCGATGAGCAAATTATCGACGCGCTACAAGGCGAGTTTAAAGACCGCTTTATGTTGCATTACAACATGCCTCCGTACGCAACTGGTGAAACTGGCCGTGTAGGTACACCCAAACGCCGCGAAATTGGCCATGGCCGCTTGGCAAAACGTGCGTTAATCGCAGCATTGCCAACCCAAGCAGATTTTGATTACACCATGCGCGTGGTTTCTGAGATTACAGAATCTAACGGTTCAAGTTCAATGGCCTCTGTATGTGGCGGTTGCTTAGCGTTAATCGATGCGGGTGTGCCAATGAAAGCGCATGTAGCGGGTATTGCTATGGGTTTGATTAAAGAAGGCAACCGCGTTGCAGTGCTCACCGATATTTTGGGCGATGAAGATCATCTAGGCGACATGGATTTTAAAGTTGCAGGTACGGAAAACGGTATTACTGCGTTGCAAATGGACATTAAAATTACCGGTATTACCTCGCAAATTATGCAAGTTGCCTTGGCGCAAGCTAAAGAAGGCCGCACGCATATTTTGGGCATTATGAAAGATGCCATGGCAAACGCGAATGTGGAAATGTCAGAATTTGCGCCACGTATTATTACCATGAAAATCAACCCAGATAAAATTCGTGATGTGATTGGTAAAGGCGGCGCAGTCATTCAGGCCTTAACTAAAGAAACTGGCACTAGCATTGACATTACAGATGATGGCACCATTAAAATCGCCTGTACTTCAAGCGAGCAAGGTGAAGATGCCAAACGTCGCATTGCGGCGATTACCGCTGATGTAGAAGTAGGTCAAATCTACGAAGGTCCGGTAGTAAAAATTCTAGATTTTGGCGCAGTGGTAAGCTTGTTACCAGGCAAAGATGGCTTAGTGCACATCTCGCAAATTGCGCACCAACGCGTAAACGCAGTGAGTGACTTTGTAAAAGAAGGCGACATTGTAAAAGTAAAAGTAGTAGAAATTGACGATAAAGGCAAAGTGCGTTTAAGCATGAAAGCTTTGATTGATGCGCCTGCAAGAGAAGAAAAAACTGTAGAAGCTGACGAGTAAGTTAGTTAGTAGTAAATAAAAAGCCCGCGCAAGCGGGTTTTTTATTATCAAAATAGATGCCCTGTAACCCGCATGGATACAAGGTGAATCAAACTCACAAAGTGAGTTTGAGAGAGGGTGCCCTGGGGTATTGGCCTGCAGGACAGTCATTTTTAATTATTTAAGCTTGATTTATGCTTTGAATTTGCAGTAATTAGTGATTTTGCCAGTGAGAATGAAGTTAGATTAGAGTAAATACTTAAATTTCAGCTAATCCGCACTGTTGCAAATATTGGTAAGTTTCGTCATAAAATTTCGGCACTCGAGTTAAATCTTGGCTATTGCCTTGTGGCACATAAATCACCATGCCTTGCCGCGCTCTCGTTAGCAAAACACGGTATGAGTTCTCTAAATAACGTTGTTGAGCTTCGTTATGGACGTGCATCCATTTGCTGCCTTTGAAATTCCAATGTTCAAAAACATTATTTTTATAGCGATAATCTGCATCCCAAGCTATTAAGCACCAATCAAGTTCTAATCCTTGTACCACAAACTCTGTGCCGGCATCTTCAAGAAAGTGACAAGAGCGCACATCATCCTGTGAGTTTAAAAACCAATGCGTGGCATCTATTTCGTTATTGACGAATATGCCCTCAGCTTTTAGTCGTTTTGCGCCTGCAGATGCGATTAAGCCACAACTTTCTAAACCTCTTTTTTGCGCTTTAATCCATGCTTTGGCTTTTGATAAGTCGCGCGTCACAAAAATAGGATAATGTGCACTAATTTCTTGATAAATTGTGAGTGCTTGAGCTGGTTGGTTATGAATAAGATAGTGCACAAAATGTGATAACTTATCTGCTCTAAACGACCGCATTGATGTTGCCAAGTGCAAGCTTTGCTCACTATAAGACTTGGTGTTTTGTAATAGATTAAGTTCTACGTTTTCACCTGCGTACTCTTTTTGTTTAAGTTTATCTGAGTAATAAATATGCCAATCTAGGAAATGTGTTTCTAGCGCGGAGAACCAACCATTTAAGCCAGCTTCCCCATCATTAATTTCTTGGCCACCACCAATTAAAGCAATCACGACACACCATTCATCGTGCCTATCCATCACGCCAACTAAAAACTCAGGTTCCGATTGATTAAAACCTGCTTGATTACGCTTTTGCTGCATGAATTTAGATGCTTTATTTACATCCCATGCTCGCTGCGCCTCATCAAAAATCACCACCTTTTCAATGGGTGCTCGGTTACTATCCCTTAAATACTCATCTCGAAAATGATGAATGTTTTGTATAAAGCTACTGGTTTCTCTACGCGCATCCGTAATGGATATGTCTGGATTTCTCGCTTCACTATCTTTAGCTAATGCTTCGCGAAGTACGTCTACCAAAGGGCCATTTTCTGAAAGAAACACAGCATGTTCTTCATCTTGAGCGTTGTTATGCACAGTCGCAATATTCAAACCAACCAGCGTTTTTCCAGCTCCAGGCACGCCTGTGACAAAGCAAATGGATTTTTGTTTGTTAATGCGAGATCGATGAATAATCTCATTGATACGCCCAACGGTTTCAGCTAAATTCATTGCATCTGCATCCGAGCGCGCAATGTCTGAGACATCGTGCTTAGCGTACAAAGCTTGTGCGGCTTCGATAATTGTTGGTGTTGGTTTATAGCGACCATTCACCCAAGCTATTGGGTCAATTGCTATAAGTGTTTTGTATATTTCTAAAATATCGCCAAGTATTTTAGCTAAATTATTTGCGTTGGCTTTTATTGGGTGCAGAACGCCAATGGTTTGTTTTTTAACATCTAAAACTTCATCTTGCGCATTTGTAGCAACTAAAATTGGGCAGATTAGTTGCTCATGGCTAGCTTCATGAAAACAACTTAAATCCATTGCATAACCTTCTACTTGCCTTAAATCGTGAGATTTATACTCTGTTTCACCGACTTTAAATTCCAATACAAAAATAATGCCATCGGCGATGTAAACCACATCAGCTCGTTTGCCCATTCTTGGGATAAGCATTTCAAAAAATACATGGCCTGTTTGAAGAGCTTGTAACGACGTTTGCAGGATTTCAATTTGTTTTCCCCATGCATTTGTTTGTAAATGCACTAAATCTTGGGAGTGATGGCTGGTGATTATGCCAATAATTTCATCTGGCAAAGCGATGAGAAAGTCTTTAACACTTGCTGAATAGAAAGCCCGATTAGACATTGTTGGGCTCATCAAACTTTAATAGTTCAGCTGGCTCAGTATTTAAAGCAATCGCAAGTCTTTCTAAGTTGATTAAACTTACATTTCGCAAGCCGCGCTCAATGCCGCTGATATAGGTTCTATCAAGCTCAGCGATTAAACCCAATTGTTCTTGGCTTAAGCCTCGCTGAAGGCGAATAGCTTTTATGCGGATGCCAAAAGCTTTAAGAATGGAATTATTCATGGCGGCTATTCTTTAAATTAACTGCCATCAGTTTGATTGATATGTGACCTATAAGGCTACGGACTATAAGTCACAATTTTGATGTATCATCTAAGCCGACGCTGAAAATTACTTTTTTGGATAATCAAAGTGATGCCTAATTTGAATAAAAGAGCACTCATCCCCAGCTCAATTTATTACATCATGAGTGAGCAACCAAATTGCTGCCCTCATTGCCAGTTTCGCTTAGATATTATTGAAACTGTTATGATCGAAAATGAAGAGATTCAGGTTAATTATTGCGAAAAATGTGATGCTGAAGTTTTAATGATTGATGAAGATGCTGAGTTGTGGGAAATTTGAAAACTCTTACGCCTTGGTCTTTTGAAGGTTTGCTAATGAGGTCGAATAAAAAACCTCCCCTGCAATCCTCATGGATATTGGCTCGCAGGGCAGTTGTTTTAGAGTGTTTTTAATGAAAAAAGCAAAAAGCCCGATTTCTCGGGCTTTTTGTTTAGAACTTTAAGCAGCAAATTATTTAGCCACTTGCTTTTCGCGCATTTCATCTAGCGTTTTGCAATCGATGCAAAGCGTGGCGGTTGGGCGTGCTTCTAGGCGTTTAAGGCCAATTTCTACGCCGCAACCTTCGCAATAGCCGTATTCATTTTCATCAATATTGCGTAATGTTTCATCAATTTTTTTGATGAGTTTGCGTTCGCGGTCGCGATTGCGCAACTCTAAGGCCATGTCAGATTCTTGGCTGGCGCGATCGTTTGGGTCGGCAAACATGGTGACTTCGTCTTGCATGGTATGCACGGTGCGGTCAATATCGTGGCTCAGTTCAGATTTCCAGCCATTTAAAATAGCGCGAAAATGCTTGAGCTGGTTTTTGCTCATGTATTCCTCATCAGGTTTGGCCTGATAAGGCGTAAAGGTTTTAGTTAGGGTTTCTGCCATAGTTTTAATTTGAGGAGTTTAATCCAACAAGTCTTTCCAAAAAAGCGCCAAAAAATGCGCTCAAAAAAGGTAAATTAAAGGTTATTAATTTTTAATCGCGCGAGTTTACTCTCATTATTAAAGATATGCAAAAGCTTATTTTTTCTCTTTTAATTCAAGGGCTAACAGGGTATTTTCCATCAGCGTCGCTACTGTCATCGGGCCAACGCCACCAGGCACGGGCGTGATGTAACTGGCGCGTGCTTTTGCGGCGTTAAAATCCACATCGCCGCAAATAGAGCCATCAGCCAAGCGATTAATCCCAATATCGACCACAATTGCGCCTTCTTTAATCCAATCGCCCTGTACAAGTCCAGCTTTGCCTGCGGCAACGACGACTAAATCGGCACTTTTAACTTTGCCAGCCAAATCTTTAGTGTGGCGATGGCAACTGGTAATGGTGCAACCAGCTAGCAAAAGCTCGAGTGCCATTGGGCGACCGACGTGGTTGGATACACCCACAATCGTTGCATCTAAACCCATTAAATCAATATTGGCGGCTTGTAACATTTTGATGACGCCAAATGGCGTGCACGAGCGCAAAGTAGGCTGACGAATCGCCAAGCGGCCGATATTAAATGGATGGAAACCATCAACGTCTTTATCGGCGCTGATGCGCTCAATGATGTGCTCTTCGTTAATTTGCGGTGGTAGCGGTGATTGCACTAAAATACCATCCACAGTGTCGTCGTTATTGAGGTCATTGATAAGCGCCAACAATTCTGCCTCGCTTAAGCTGGCGGATAGCTCGTGCGCAATCGAGCGTATGCCGACTTTTTCGCAGGCTTTGCGCTTGTTGCGTACATAAATGGCGGAGGCTGCATCTGCGCCAACCAAAATGACAGCCAAGCACGGTGCGCGTTTGCCTGCGGCAATGCGCGCATCAATTTTGGTTTTAATGTCGCTTAGTAATTTTTCGGCAATGGCTTTGCCGTCAATAATTTTTGCGCTAATTTGTGCTGTCATGCGTTTAATTCAAACTAATATGTGAAATAAAACAGTATTTTAACATATTCGAATTGACCAAATGCCTCGTTTGCGCTATATTTCTGCCTCTTCGGCGTGTAGCGTAGTCTGGTAGCGCGCCTGCTTTGGGAGCAGGATGTCGGGAGTTCGAATCTCTCCACGCCGACCAAGATTTTATTTGTAGTCTTTTGGTTTATTCGACAGACTTTATTAGTTTCAAACGTGTAACTCATCTGCCCGTAGCTCAACCGGATAGAGCACCAGCCTTCTAAGCTGGGGGTTACAGGTTCGATTCCTGTCGGGCAGACCAAGTCTTTAGTTTCAATGGTGGTTGTAGCTCAGTTGGTAGAGTCCAGGATTGTGATTCCTGTTGTCGTGGGTTCGAGCCCCATCAGCCACCCCATTTAAGCTTTTCAAATGTCTAATATAACCCTAATTTTTGAATAATTTGAGTTGTTGTTTTAGTCCTTCTGCTGCCATGGCATAGCCACCATCGCTACCATCTACAAAGTGTAAATGATTGCCAGTATAGGACTGTATTAAGCATGTTACTAAAGCTTCTTGTGATTTATGCATTCCATAAACTAGCTGCTTTGCCTCATATTTTGATTTTAAATAAGATTCCAACTTATCAGCTTGTGAGCCGCTTCCATCGATGACCATTTTTAAAATGCCATCAAATTTACGAAAGTCAGTGTTCTCGACAAGTTCGTTTCGGTATTGGCTCCATTTAACAGTCTCTGTATCTAAGTTACGAGTGAAAAGATATTTGCCAGCCAGACTCAGAAATAGCAGGTTGATGAAATAACCTAACTTTCCTAGAACGCTAGATTGACTAGATCGGACGCGCCATTCATGGCCTAACAGTTTAGGGTCAAGTGTTAAGTGCATTTGGTTGGATCGCAGGGGATGATAATCTGCCACATCGCCGTAGATCGTATGAATTTTTTCATAAACATCTTGATAGATCTTTAGGTTGGTTTCCGTGTCATCTGTCATCGCAGCTACTAGCAAAGA
>JBEBJI010000040.1:0-15702 GCA_040079935.1 Methylotenera sp. | reverse complement strand
CATTGCACCGATTGCGATGGAAGAAGGCCTGCGCTTTGCTATTCGTGAAGGCGGTCGTACCGTTGGTGCAGGTGTGGTGGCTAAAGTTATTAAGTAATTGTGTTTAATATAAAAGCTACGCTAACAACTCGGCGTGGCTTTTTGCAATTGTAGAATTAGTAAGATGTAAAGCTTAATAGGCCAATAGCTCAATTGGTAGAGTATCGGTCTCCAAAACCGAGGGTTGGGGGTTCGAGACCCTCTTGGCCTGCCAAATTAAAAATATTAGCTTATTTATTTAAGCTAAGTAGGAAAGTCAGTAAAGACGGCTTTTAAAAGACTTAGTAAAGACGATAACGATGATTGATAAAATTAAGCTGGTATTGTCCGCGCTGCTATTGGCAGCTGGCATTGCTGGCTTTTATGTTCTCGCAGATAAAGCTTTAGTGCTGCGAATTCTTGCCATACTGGCAGGTTTGGCTGCGGCTATCGCGGTATTGTGGACAACACCGCAAGGGCAAACGGCGCTGGGCTTTGTTGGTGAATCTGTCGCCGAGGCTAAAAAAGTGGTTTGGCCTACAAGAAAAGAAACAATTCAGACCACTGTTGCAGTATTTGTTTTGGTAGTGATTGTGGCGGCTTTCTTGGCTGTCGTCGATATTGGATTCGCATATATGGTGCAATGGTTAATGGGACGGAGTGCTTAATGAGTATGCGTTGGTATGCAGTCCAAGCTTTTTCCGGAATGGAAAAATCAGTGAAAGCCGGTATTGAAGAGCGTATCGCACGTTCTGGCTTGCAAGATCAATTTGGCGATATTTTGGTGCCTGTTGAAGAAGTGATTGAGATGAAAGCAGGTGTTAAGAAGATTTCTGAGCGTCGCTTATATCCTGGCTATGTACTCGTGCAAATGAGTATGTCTGACGAAAGTTGGCACTTGATTAAAAGTACGCCGCGCGTGACAGCGTTTATTGGAGGCAGTGCACAAAAGCCCACACCGATTAAAGACAAAGAAGTTGAAATTATTTTGCAGCGTATGGATGATAGCAAGTCGAATCCAACACAAAAGCTTACTTTTGAAAAAGGTGAATCCGTACGTGTGGTGGATGGTCCGTTTAAAGACTTTTCTGGCACGGTGGAAGAAATTAATTACGAGAAAAGTAAATTACGTGTTGCAGTGGTTATTTTTGGCCGCGCTACACCAGTCGAACTAGATTTCAGCCAAATCGAAAAAGAAGTTTAGTAGTAGAAGTTTTATTAACGGGGAGCTTTAGTTTAGTTAAAGCGTTATTACCCACATAGGAGAAGCATCATGGCAAAGAAAGTACTAGGCTACATTAAACTGCAGATTCCTGCAGGCAAAGCCAACCCTAGCCCACCAGTCGGTCCTGCATTGGGTCAACGTGGTCTCAATATTATGGAGTTTTGTAAAGCGTTTAACGCTGCAACCCAAGGCGTAGAGCCAGGATTGCCGATTCCAGTGGTGATTACAGCTTTTGTTGATAAGAGTTTTACTTTTATCATGAAAACGCCGCCTGCGACGATTCTAATTAAAAAAGCAGCAAAAGTTGAAAAAGGTTCAGCAACGCCGCATACCAACAAAGTAGGCAAAATCACGCGTAAACAAGCGGAAGAAATTGCAACAACTAAGATGCCAGACTTAACCGCATCTGATATGGATGCTGCGGTGCGTATTATTGCTGGTAGCGCACGCAGTATGGGTATTGAAGTGGAGGGTGTATAACATGGCTAAACGTATAAACGCGCTTCGCGCAAAAGTAGATCGTGACAAACTTTATCCAGCGACTGAAGCATTGGGCTTGGTTAAAGAAGGTGCGACTGCAAAATTTAACGAATCAATTGATACCGTGATTAACTTAGGTATTGATGCACGTAAGTCTGACCAATTAGTTCGTGGCGCATTGGTGCTACCAAACGGTACTGGTAAAGTAACGCGCGTGGCTGTTTTTGCGCAAGGTGCACAAGCTGAAGCTGCTAAAGCGGCGGGTGCTGACTTTGTTGGTTTCGAAGATTTGGCAGAAAAAGTAAAAGCTGGTTTTCTGGATTTTGACGTGGCAATTGCTACGCCAGACGCGATGCGTATTGTAGGTACGCTTGGTCAAGTATTAGGCCCGCGCGGCCTAATGCCAAACCCAAAAGTAGGCACAGTAACGCCAGATGCGGCGACTGCGGTTAAAAATGCAAAAGCTGGTCAAGTGCAATATCGTACAGACAAAGGCGGCATTGTGCACTGTACCATTGGTCGGGCTTCGTTTACGGTCGAGCAATTGCAAGGTAATTTAGCTGCTTTGGTTGATGCGCTTGCTAAGGCTAAGCCAGCTGCTACTAAAGGCGTGTTTTTGAAAAAAATATCAGTCTCTAGCACCATGGGTGCTGGCGTGCGTATTGATCAAGCGAGCATTGCTTAAGATTTAAAGAATTATTGAGTAGTTTAAAATTACTCAAAGAAAGAACTTTGGGCTTGTTGCTTAGATATGTTTTTAAGCGGCAAGAGCATCAAAGACCGTTGGAACCTATAAAGCCTTTAAGGCTAGGGTTTAATTGAGGCGGAGAGAAAATGGGTGAAAGAGATGTTACTGTCCTCTGTTTTCTATCTTCTGAAACCAGCGCAGATGGCGAAACCAGACACAGGATTATTTTAGCCTGAATAAGGACGCCGTGAGCGGTGTTGCACTTTGTGCGGCACTTTATTAACGGAAAGGAGAAAAGGCATTGAGTCTTAATCTTATAGAGAAAAAAGCAGTTGTAGCTGAAGTTAGCGCACAAGTTGCTCAAGCACAAGTCATTGTTCTTGCAGAATATCGCGGAACAGGCGTTGCAGATATGACTATATTACGTGCAAATGCTCGAAAATCTGGTGTTTACTTACGTGTGCTAAAAAATACTTTAGTGCGTCGTGCAGTTGAAAATACCGCGTTTTCTAGTCTTGCAAATGATATGGTCGGGCCGTTGGTTTTTGGCATTAGCCAAGACCCAGTTGCGGCAGCAAAAGTGCTTAACGACTTTGCAAAAGCCAACGACAAATTTGTGATTAAAGCGGGCGCTGTTCCAAACCAAGTAATGAATGCTGCGGGCGTACAAGCCTTGGCATCTATGCTTAGTCGCGAAGAATTGCTTGCTAAATTTGCGCGTACGCTCAATGAAGTGCCAACTAAATTCGCACGCGCGATGGCGGCAATTCGTGATGCTAAAGAAGTAGCTTAAACCACATTATTAAATTTTAAGGAATATTCAAATGGCAATTACAAATGCAGATATTTTAGAAGCAGTAGGCAAGATGTCGGTGCTGGACTTGACAGCATTTATTAAAGAAATCGAAGAAAAATTTGGCGTTTCAGCAGCAGCGGTAGCTGTAGCAGCTGGTGGCGCGGCAGGTGCACCAGCGGCTGCTGCAGCTGAGCAAACTGAGTTCACGGTAATGTTGTTAACTGCTGGGGAACAAAAGGTGAGTGTTATTAAAGCGGTTCGCGAATTAACAGCACTTGGTTTGAAAGAAGCAAAAGACTTAGTTGATGGTGCACCAAAAGCTATTAAAGAAGGCGTTAACAAGGCAGATGCTGATGCAGCATTGAAAAAATTGATTGAAGCTGGCGCGACTGGCGAAATCAAATAATAGTAGGATTTGAACGTACTCAGGCTGACGGGCAACCGTCAGCTTTCGTCGTTTCTAGGCAGTTGAATTTGTAACAAATTGTAACTATTTTAACTTTAAAGATTTGATAATCTTTGATGTTAGAAATCAAAACATTGCAGTGGATGAAAAGTGTTTTGTCTTCTACCCTCAAAATATCAGGAGACGCTATGAGCTATTCCTTTACCGAAAAAAAACGCATTCGTAAAAGCTTCGCAAAACGTGAAAGTGTGCAAGAAGTACCTTACTTGCTCGCGATGCAGTTGGAGTCATATAAAGCATTTTTACAAGCAGAAATCCCAGCAGAAAAACGTGCTGCAGCTGGCTTAGAATCAACATTTAGCTCAGTATTTCCAATCGTCAGCCACTCTGGCAATGCGCGCTTAGATTACGTTAGCTATCAACTTGGCAATGAGCCATTTGATGTAAAAGAATGTCAACAACGAGGCCTCACTTTCGCTGCGCCGTTGCGCGTAAAAGTGCGCTTAACCATCATGGATAAAGAGGCTTCTAAACCAACAGTTAAAGAAGTAAAAGAGCAAGAAGTCTACATGGGCGAATTGCCATTGATGACTGAAAACGGTTCGTTTGTGATTAACGGTACTGAGCGTGTGATTGTTTCACAATTGCATCGCAGTCCAGGCGTGTTCTTTGAGCATGATCGCGGTAAAACCCATTCGTCTGGTAAGTTGCTGTTCTCAGCACGTATTATTCCTTATCGTGGCTCATGGTTGGACTTTGAGTTTGATCCTAAAGATTACTTGTATTTCCGCGTCGATCGCCGCCGCAAAATGCCAGTGACGATTTTACTTAAAGCATTGGGTTATACACCAGAACAAATTTTAGAAACATTTAACGATACTGATACGTTCCATATCGGCCCAAAAGGCGTGGAATTTGAGTTGGTAGCAGATCGCCTTCGCGGCGAAATGGCTAAATTTGATATTGCCGACAAAGCGGGCAATGTGCTGGTTGCTAAAGATAAACGTATCACCGTTAAGCATATTCGCGATATTGAAAAAGCTGGCGTTAAAAAAATAGCAGTTCCGACAGATTTCATTATGGGCCGTGCACTGGCCAATAATATTGTCGACAAAGAAACAGGCGAAATCGTTGCGATGGCTAACGATGAAATTACCGAAACTTTAATCGAAAAATTAATTGCAGCAAAAGTTACGCAAATTAATACGCTTTATACAAACGATTTGGATCATGGGGACTTTATTTCACAAACTTTGCGCATTGATGAAATCCCTGATCAATATAGCGCAAAAGTGGCAATTTACCGCATGATGCGCCCAGGCGAACCGCCAACAGAGGATGCCGTAGAAGCCTTATTCCACGGTCTGTTCTTTAATGAAGACCGCTACGATTTATCTGTTGTTGGCCGTATGAAGTTCAATCGTCGTGCATATCCAAACAAGCAAGAAGAACGTAGTGCGAATTGGATGCGCAAGTTCTACGAGCGCGTCGGCCCGCAAATCGATCAAGGTGCAAATGTGTTATCGAATGATGATATTTTGTCTGTGGTTGGTGTTTTGCTTGAGTTGCGCAATGGTCGCGGCGAGATTGATGATATTGATCATCTGGGAAATCGTCGCATTCGCTCAGTGGGTGAATTGGCCGAGAATCAATTCCGCGCTGGTTTAGTGCGGGTAGAGCGCGCAGTTAAAGAGCGTTTAAGCCAAGCGGAATCTGACAACTTAATGCCTCATGATTTAATTAACGCTAAACCAGTTTCTAGCGCGATTCGTGAGTTTTTTGGCTCTAGCCAACTCTCACAATTTATGGATCAAACCAATCCGTTGTCAGAAATCACGCACAAACGTCGCATTTCTGCGCTTGGTCCAGGCGGCTTAACGCGCGAAAGAGCAGGCTTTGAGGTGCGTGACGTACATACCACCCATTACGGTCGTGTGTGCCCGATTGAGACGCCAGAAGGTCCAAACATTGGTTTGATTAACTCACTCGCATTGTTTGCGCGCACAAATCAATATGGATTCTTAGAAACACCTTATCGTCGTGTTGAAGGCAATAAAGTATCTGCAACGATTGACTACTTGTCTGCGATTGAAGAAAGCCAATTCATGATCGCGCAAGCGAACACTGAGCTGGATGCAAAAGGCTTGTTTAAAGAAGAACTGATTTCTTCACGTTATCACAACGAATTTACCATGACTCAGCCTGAGCGAGTGCAATATATGGACGTTGCGCCAAGTCAAATTGTGTCGGTTGCAGCTTCTCTTATTCCATTCTTAGAACACGATGATGCGAATCGAGCCTTAATGGGAGCCAACATGCAGCGTCAGGCAGTACCATGTTTGCGCGCTGAAAAAGCAGTAGTGGGCACTGGTATTGAACGTACTGTAGCCATTGACTCTGGTACGACTGTACAAGCGCGTCGTGGTGGCACAGTTGATTACGTTGATTCTGCGCGTATCGTGATTCGTGTAAACGATGATGAAGCCAAAGCGGGTGAAGTGGGCGTAGATATATACAACCTCACCAAATACACACGCTCAAATCAGAACACAAACATTAACCAGCGCCCATTAGTAAAAGTGGGTGAGAGTCTCGCTCGTGGCGATATTATTGCTGATGGCGCATCAACTGACATGGGTGAATTGGCGCTTGGTCAAAACATGTTGGTAGGCTTTATGCCTTGGAACGGTTACAACTATGAGGATTCGATTCTAATCTCAGAGCGTGTAGTGGGCGATGATAGATATACATCAATTCACATTGAAGAGTTATCAGTAGTGGCGCGTGATACCAAATTGGGCGCAGAAGAAATCACGCAAGATATTTCAAACTTGAGTGAGCGCATGATTGGTCGCTTGGATGAATCTGGTATTATCTACATAGGTGCCGAAGTTGAAGCAGGCGATGTATTGGTGGGCAAAGTGACGCCAAAAGGTGAAACACAACTTACACCAGAAGAAAAATTGCTACGCGCTATTTTTGGTGAAAAAGCATCTGACGTTAAAGATACGTCATTGCGCGTGCCTTCAGGAATGAGCGGCACCGTGATTGATGTGCAAGTATTTACGCGTGAAGGCATCGATAGGGATCCTCGTGCACAACAAATTATTGATGACCAATTGGCGCACTACAAGCACGATTTGGCTGATCAAATGCGTATTGTAGAAGATGATGCGTTTGGCCGTATTCGCCGCCTGTTAGATGGCAAGGCGGCAACTGGCGGCCCTAATAAATTGAAAAAAGGTGATAAAGTTTCTGCCGAATATTTAGACTCAGTTGGTCGTTACGATTGGTTTGATATTCGTTTAAGCGACGAAGAGGCTGCGCGTCAATTGGAGCAGTTGAAAGACAGTTTGAGTCAAGCGCGTGTAACGTTCGATAGCCGTTTTGACGAAAAAAAACGTAAATTGACTCAAGGTGACGAATTGCCACCAGGTGTGCAAAAAATGGTCAAAGTGTATTTGGCGGTAAAACGTCGTATTCAGCCAGGTGACAAGATGGCTGGCCGCCACGGTAATAAAGGTGTGATTTCAAAAATCGTACCTGTGGAAGATATGCCGCACATGGCTGATGGTACGCCAATGGACATCGTGTTGAACCCGTTAGGCGTTCCATCACGGATGAATATTGGTCAAATTTTAGAAGTACATTTGGGCTGGGCAGCTAAAGGATTAGGTTTGCGCATTCAAGAAATGCTGGAATCAGAAGTGAAAGTGGCTGAGATTCGTAAATTCTTAGAGCAAATATATAACGATAGCACTGGCAAAAAGGAAGATATTAAATCTTACACTGATGCTGAAATTTTAGAGCTGGCTCGCAATTTACAAGATGGTGTGCCGTTTGCGACACCAGTATTTGATGGCGCCGCAGAATCTGATATTAAGGCGATGTTGGATTTGGCCTTCCCGGATAATGATGCACGTACTAAACAATTGCAATTCTCTGCGGGTAAGACTCAGGTGAAATTGTTTGATGGCCGCACAGGTGATGCCTTCGAGCGTCCTGTAACTGTAGGTTATATGCACGTGCTTAAATTGCATCACTTGGTGGATGACAAAATGCATGCGCGTTCTACAGGTCCGTACTCATTGGTTACACAGCAGCCATTGGGCGGTAAAGCGCAATTCGGTGGTCAACGTTTTGGCGAGATGGAGGTTTGGGCGCTGGAAGCTTATGGCGCATCTTACACCTTGCAGGAAATGCTTACTGTTAAGTCGGATGACGTAAACGGGCGTACCAAAGTGTACGAAAATATTGTGAAAGGCGAACACAAAATTGATGCGGGGATGCCTGAGTCATTTAATGTGTTGGTGAAAGAAATTCGTTCACTTGCTATCGACATCGACCTAGACAGAAACTAAGGAGACAAATATGAAAGCTCTATTAGACTTATTTAAACAGGTAACCAAAGAAGAAGAGTTTGATGCGATTAAAATTGCATTGGCTTCACCTGAAAAAATCCGTTCATGGTCATATGGCGAAGTTAAAAAGCCAGAAACTATTAACTACCGTACTTTCAAGCCAGAGCGTGATGGCTTATTTTGTTCAAAAATCTTTGGTCCAATTAAAGATTACGAATGCTTATGCGGCAAATATAAACGCTTGAAACATCGCGGTGTAATTTGCGAAAAATGTGGCGTTGAAGTGACGCTATCTAAAGTGCGTCGTGAGCGTATGGGTCACATCGACCTAGCGTCACCAGTCGCACATATTTGGTTCTTAAAATCATTACCAAGTCGTCTTGGTATGGTGTTGGATATTGCGTTGCGCGATATCGAGCGCGTATTGTACTTTGAAGCATTTATCGTGGTAGATCCAGGTATGACGCCGCTCACACGTGGACAGTTGTTGACTGAGGACGACTACTTGGCCAAAGTTGAAGAATTCGGCGACGAATTCAATGCCGTGATGGGTGCAGAAGCGGTGCGCGAATTATTACGCACGATGAACATCCACAACGAAATTGAAACTTTGCGTGCTGATTTAGGCGCAACAGGCTCCGAAGCGAAAATCAAGAAAATTGCTAAGCGCTTAAAAGTGCTTGAAGCATTCCAAAAATCTGGCATTAAACCAGAGTGGATGATTTTGGAAATCTTGCCAGTATTGCCACCAGAACTACGCCCGTTAGTGCCGTTGGATGGTGGTCGTTTTGCGACTTCTGACTTAAACGATTTATATCGTCGCGTGATTAACCGTAACAATCGTCTGAAAAGATTGTTGGAGCTAAAAGCGCCAGAAATCATTGTACGTAACGAAAAACGCATGCTCCAAGAGGCAGTGGATTCGTTGCTGGACAACGGTCGTCGTGGCAAAGTGATGACGGGTGCGAACAAGCGTCCATTGAAATCACTCGCTGACATGATTAAAGGCAAGGGAGGCCGTTTCCGTCAAAACTTGCTCGGCAAACGTGTGGATTACTCTGGTCGTTCAGTAATTGTGGTTGGACCGCAGTTGAAATTGCATCAATGTGGATTGCCGAAAAAAATGGCCTTAGAATTGTTCAAACCGTTTATTTTCCACAAGTTGGAAGTATTAGGTTTAGCGACAACGATTAAAGCTGCGAAGAAAAAAGTGGAAGAAGAAGGCCCAGAAGTTTGGGATATTCTTGAAGATGTAATTCGTGAGCATCCAGTATTACTAAATCGCGCACCAACCTTGCACAGGCTTGGTATTCAAGCATTTGAGCCGATTCTTATTGAAGGTAAAGCGATTCAATTGCACCCACTAGTTTGTGCGGCATTTAACGCCGACTTTGACGGTGACCAGATGGCGGTGCACGTTCCATTAAGCTTGGAAGCGCAAATGGAAGCACGTACTTTGATGTTGGCTTCTAACAATGTGCTTTCACCAGCAAATGGCGAACCAATTATTGTGCCATCACAAGATATTGTGTTGGGCTTGTACTACATGACGCGTGACAAAGTAGCTGCGCGCGGTGAAGGCATGCGTTTTTCAGACGTAAAAGAAGTGCAGCGCGTATTCGATCAAAACATGATTGATTTGCATGCAAAAGTGACTGTGCGAATTAAAGAATTTGAAATTGATATTGAAGGCAATAAAACTGAGAAAACTATTCGTCACGAAACGACAGTCGGACGTGCTTTGCTTTCAGAAATACTGCCAGCAGGCTTGCCGTTCAGCTTAATTGATAAAGCATTGAAAAAGAAAGAAATTTCAAAGCTTATTAACGCTAGCTTCCGTAAAGTGGGCATTCGCGAAACGGTTATTTTTGCCGATAAGTTGATGTACACAGGCTATACCTACGCGACTAAAGCTGGTATTTCAATTTCTATTAACGATATGTTGGTTCCGCCAGAAAAAGAGGCGTTGCTAGATGCTGCCGAAGCAGAAGTAAAGGAAATTGAAGATCAATACGTATCTGGTTTAGTGACACAAGGTGAGCGCTATAATAAAGTAGTTGATATCTGGGGTCGTGCAGGTGACAAAGTGGCGGATGCCATGATGAAACAATTACGCGAAGAGACTGTGTTGGATGCAGATGGCAAACCAGCTAAAGACAAAGACGGCAAAGCTTTAAAACAAGAGTCGTTTAATGCGATTTACATGATGGCAGATTCTGGTGCGCGCGGTTCTGCGGCTCAGGTTCGTCAATTGGCAGGTATGCGTGGTTTGATGGCGAAACCAGATGGTTCGATTATTGAAACGCCGATTACTGCGAACTTCCGTGATGGTTTGAATGTGTTGCAATACTTTATTTCAACTCACGGTGCGCGTAAGGGCTTGGCCGATACAGCGTTAAAAACTGCTAACTCTGGTTATTTAACACGTCGTCTGGTGGATGTTACACAAGACTTGGTGGTAACTGAGCTTGATTGTGGCACTTCCGATGGTTTGGTCACCAAGGCGCTTGTTAAGGGCGGCGAAGTGGTTGAGCCACTGCATGACCGTATTCTGGGTCGTACTGCGGCGCTCGACGTGATTCATCCTGAAACGCAAGAAGTGGTGTATGCCGCTGGCACGCTTTTGGGTGAAGATGAAGTTGAGAAAATAGACGCGCTTGGTATTGATGAAGTGAAAGTGCGTACCGCACTTACATGTGATACGCGCTACGGTATTTGCGCAACTTGTTATGGTCGTGACTTAGGTCGTGGCAAATTGATTAGCATGGGTGAAGCTGTTGGCGTGATTGCGGCGCAATCTATTGGCGAGCCTGGCACTCAGTTGACCATGCGTACCTTCCATATTGGTGGTGCGGTGTCCCGTGCGGCTTCTGTAAGTCAAGTAGAAAGTAAGTCTAACGGCAAGTTGAGTTTCACTTCTACGATGCGTTATGTTACAAATAACCGCAAAGAACAAATTGTGATTTCTCGCAATGGTGAAGTGATTATTGCAGATGATAATGGCCGTGAGCGTGAGCGTCATAAAGTTCCATACGGAGCAACATTGACAGTCATGGATGGCAAAGTTGTTAAGGCTGGTCAAGCGCTTGCGACATGGGATCCACATACGCGTCCAATCATTACTGAATACGCGGGCTTTATCAAGTTTGAAAACGTGGAAGAGGGCATTACCGTTGCGAAACAAATTGATGATGTGACAGGTTTGTCTTCATTGGTGGTGATCGATCCAAAACAGCGTGCTGGCCAAACTAAAGGTTTGCGTCCACAAGTGAAACTCTTAGATGCCAGCGGCAATGAAGTGAAAATTGCGGGTGGTGATCAATCTGTAAATGTTACTTTCCAATTAGGTTGCATTATTACGGTGAAGGATGGTCAAGAAGTAGGCGTGGGCGAAGTGATTGCGCGTATTCCGCAAGAATCATCTAAAACCCGTGACATTACTGGCGGTTTACCACGCGTAGCTGAGTTGTTTGAAGCGCGTTCGCCAAAAGATGCTGGTATGTTGGCAGAAACTACAGGTACGGTTTCATTCGGTAAAGATACTAAGGGCAAGCAGCGCTTGGTTATTACCGATTTAGACGGTGTTGCTAGTGAGTTCTTGATTCCTAAAGATAAGCACGTGACGGCGCATGATGGTCAAGTGGTGACTAAAGGTGAGACGATTGTTGACGGCCCAGCAGATCCTCAGGATATTTTGCGCTTGCAAGGTCGCGAGGCGCTTGCGCGTTATGTGATTGATGAAGTTCAAGACGTGTATCGTTTGCAGGGCGTTAAGATTAACGATAAACATATTGAGGTGATTGTGCGTCAAATGTTGCGTCGCGTTCGAGTAACAGATGCTGGAGAAACTGGTTTCATTATGGGTGAACAAGTGGAGCGCGCAGATTTATTGGCGCAAAATGAAGAGGCCATTGCGCAAGATAAACGTCCAGCTGAGTTTGAATATGTATTGTTAGGTATAACTAAAGCGTCACTCTCAACAGATTCGTTTATTTCAGCAGCTTCGTTCCAAGAAACAACGCGTGTGTTGACTGAAGCAGCGATTTTAGGCAAGCGTGATGAATTACGTGGCTTGAAAGAAAACGTGATTGTGGGCCGTTTGATTCCGGCAGGTACAGGTTTAGCGTATCACGAAGCCCGTAAACGTGCGGCGATCGCAGCATTAACACCATCAACACCTTCGGCGCAAGTTGCAGCAGCAGAAGCATTATTTGCAGATGGTGAAGCAGATGTTGTCGTTGATGTAACCGAAGTGTCGACGGTTGAAGTGACCGTTGTAGAAACGCCTGCTGAGTAAATTATTTATCGCTGGCAGTGTGTTGAGATAATTATTGTCTTGACACATTGGCTCGCGCTAAATAGAATGCTTGGTTTTTCAGAATAGCCTTATTGTCAGCGATAAGAGCATAATTTTGGGCAGTTATTTTTATAGTTTAGTAGCATCAATTTTTGTAGAGGTTATAGGCAATGCCAACCATCAATCAGTTAATTCGTAAGCCACGCGCAAAAGTGGTCACCAAAAGTAAAGTGCCTGCACTTGAAGCTTGCCCACAAAAGCGCGGTGTTTGTACACGTGTTTACACCACAACGCCTAAAAAGCCGAACTCTGCGCTACGTAAAGTGGCAAAAGTCCGCTTAACTAATGGCTATGAAGTGATTAGTTATATTGGTGGTGAAGGCCACAATCTACAAGAGCATAGTGTTGTGCTATTGCGCGGTGGCCGTGTAAAAGATTTGCCAGGCGTGCGTTACCATATGGTGCGCGGCAGTTTGGATACAGCAGGCGTTAAAGATCGTAAACAATCACGTTCTAAATACGGTGCAAAGCGTCCTAAAGCGGCTAAGGCGGCGTAGGTATATTTGTACAAAAGGCGGCCATCCAAAGGCCTTGCTAAAGTAGTTGCTAGCAAAACATAACAGAGAATAGAGAATAGAGAAGAGAGTCACATGCCAAGACGTAGAGAAGTTCCCAAACGCAACATTTTGCCTGACCCAAAATTTGGAAGCCAAGAGGTTTCCAAATTTGTAAACGTGTTGATGACTGGTGGTAAAAAATCAGTTGCAGAGCGCATTTTATATGGGGCGTTTGATCAAGTGGTTGCTAAAACCAGTAAAGATGCGATCGAAGTGTTTACACTTGCGCTAACAAATCTGCGTCCTTTGGTAGAAGTTAAAAGTCGCCGTGTAGGTGGCGCTAACTACCAAGTGCCAGTGGAAGTGCGCCCAAGCCGCCGTAGTGCTTTAGCGATGCGCTGGTTGCGTGACGCGGCACGCAAGCGTGGCGAAAAATCAATGGGGTTACGCTTAGCGGCTGAATTGGTTGAGGCTTCTGAAGGTCGCGGATCAGCCATGAAGAAACGTGAAGAAGTACACCGTATGGCGGAGGCTAATAAGGCATTCTCGCACTTTAGGTTTTAATTAGAGATTTTAAGTATTTAGTTTTCTTGCTCTTTAAGAATTTAAGATTGAATTGATAGCAAAGGTAAAGTATCGTGGCTCGTAAAACCCCTATTGAACGCTACCGTAATATTGGTATTTCTGCGCACATTGACGCTGGTAAAACAACGACAACAGAACGTATTTTATTTTACACAGGCGTTAACCATAAAATTGGTGAAGTGCATGATGGCGCGGCCACCATGGACTGGATGGAGCAAGAGCAAGAGCGTGGTATTACCATTACTTCAGCTGCTACTACCTGCTTTTGGTCGGGTATGGCTAAACAATTCGATCAACATCGCATTAACATTATTGATACACCTGGCCACGTTGACTTTACAATTGAAGTGGAGCGTTCAATGCGTGTGCTAGATGGCGCATGTATGGTGTACTGTGCGGTGGGTGGTGTGCAACCACAATCTGAAACAGTTTGGCGTCAAGCCAATAAATATAAAGTTCCGCGCTTAGCGTTCGTGAACAAAATGGACCGCGCCGGCGCTAACTTCTTCAAAGTGTACGATCAAATGCGTGCACGTCTTAAGGCTAATCCAATTCCGCTCCAAGTGCCAATTGGTGCCGAAGAAAAATTCGAAGGCGTGGTCGATTTAATCAAAATGAAGGCTGTGTATTGGGATGAAGCTTCTCAAGGCATGAAATTTGATTACCGTGAAATCCCGGCCGATTTAAAAGCTGAATGCGACAAATGGCGTGAAAACATGGTGGAAGCGGCAGCTGAAGCTAATGAAGAGTTGATGAACAAATACCTTGAAGAAGGTAATTTGACTGAAGAAGAAATTCTAAAAGGTTTGCGCATACGTACTATTGCCTTCGAAATCGTACCGATGGTGTGCGGCTCAGCATTTAAAAACAAGGGCGTGCAAGCCATGTTGGATAAGGTGATTGAGTTGATGCCTGCGCCGACGGATATTCCTCCTACAAGAGCAGAAGACGAAAATGGCAAGGAAATTTTCTTAAAAGCGTCTGATGATGAAAAATTCTCAGCTTTGGCATTCAAAATCATGACCGATCCATTTGTGGGTCAGCTAATTTTCTTTCGCGTCTACTCGGGCGTGGTGAATGCAGGTGATACCGTATATAACCCAATCAAAGGCAAAAAAGAGCGTATTGGGCGTATTGTGCAAATGCATGCCAATACACGCGAGCCCCTTGAAGAGGTGCGCGCAGGCGACATTGCTGCTGCAGTTGGTCTGAAAGAAGCCACAACAGGTGACACGCTATGTGGCTTGAATCACGAAGTTATTCTAGAGCGCATGATATTTCCAGAGCCAGTAATTCACGTTGCGGTAGAGCCAAAAACGAAAGCTGATCAGGAAAAAATGGGCATTGCCTTAAATCGCTTGGCGCAAGAAGATCCATCATTCCGCGTAAAAACGGATGAAGAAACTAACCAAACCATTATTTCTGGTATGGGTGAGCTGCATTTGGAGATTTTAGTTGATCGTATGAAACGCGAGTTTGGTGTTGAGGCTAACGTTGGCGCGCCACAAGTGGCTTATCGTGAAGCGATTAAGAAGAAAGTTGAAGTTGAAGGTAAGTTTGTTAAACAATCTGGTGGTAAAGGTCAATATGGTCACGTTTGGTTGATCATGGAGCCAAATGAGCCAGGCAAAGGTTTTGAGTTTATCGACGCGATTAAGGGTGGTACAGTGCCGCGTGAGTTTATTCCAGCGGTTGAAAAAGGACTGCGCGAAACTATCCCATCAGGTGTTTTAGCAGGTTTCCCAGTAGTTGATGTCAAAGTCACTTTGTTTGACGGCTCTTACCACGATGTTGACTCGAACGAAAACGCTTTCAAAATGGCGGCTTCAATTGGTTTTAAAGACGGCATGCGTAAAGCGGACCCTGTTTTGCTTGAGCCGATGATGGCAGTGGAAGTAGAGACGCCAGAGGATTACATGGGGGATGTGATGGGCGATTTATCATCACGTCGCGGCATGATTCAAGGCATGGAAGACAATGCCTCAGGTAAAGTGATTCGTGCTGAAGTGCCATTGGCTGAGATGTTTGGTTATTCGACAACTGTGCGTTCGTTATCTCAAGGCCGCGCAAGTTACAGCATGGAATTTAAGCATTACACAGAAGCACCTAGAAACGTGGCAGAAGCCATCATGAATAAGAAGTAATTAATACGTTAAATCACTCTTAAATTATTGAATTTAAAGGAAAAGTAAAATGGCAAAAGGCAAATTCGAACGTACCAAGCCGCACGTCAACGTAGGCACGATTGGCCACGTGGATCATGGTAAAACAACATTAACGGCAGCGATT
>JBEBJI010000058.1:0-3281 GCA_040079935.1 Methylotenera sp. | reverse complement strand
GCGCGACACCATTGGAGAGTTGATGCTGCCAATGTTAATTGGTATGACGGAGCGCGGCCCAGATTCGGCAGGTTTGGCAATGTTTACTGCTCCTGTGGCAAATGATGCGCGAAAATTCAGTTTATATGCAGGTAGCGAAGACTTTGACTGGAAAAAATTAGCAGCTGACTTTGAAAAATCGCTCAACAGTAAAGGCAAAATTGAGCCTAAAACCAATCATGCTGTGTTAACCACAACACTAGCACCAGCAAGGGTTAAGGCATGGTTGGGCGCTAGTTATCCGCAGCTACATTTGCTGTCTGTTGGCCAATTGATGGATATTTATAAAGACGTTGGCACACCCGCGCAGGTGGCTTCGCGCTACGGTTTTAAAGACTTTAAAGGCACGCATCTTGTGGGTCACACACGCATGGCGACCGAATCAGCTGTTACGCCCGCACACGCGCATCCGTTCACGGCTGGGCAAGATTGGTGTTTGGTACACAACGGCTCATTAAGTAATGCGCACAGTTTGCGTCGCAAGCTAGAAAAAGAGGGTATTGTATTTGAAACCGACAATGATACAGAGGCAGCATGTCGTTATTTAGAGTGGCGTATGCGTGAAGGTGATGACTTGGAAACCGCGCTGAATCATGGATTTGAAGAGCTGGATGGATTTTATACTTTATTAATGGGCACAAAAAATGAGCTGGCTTTGGTGCGTGACCCATTCGGTTGTAAGCCTGCCATTATTGCCGAGCACGACGATTATGTGGCAATTGCTTCCGAGTTTCGTTCATTAGCGCATTTGCCTGATATTAAAAATGCCAAAGTGTTTGAGCCTAGCCCAAAGGAGATGTATGTATGGAAGCTCTAACTTTTGATTTAGATAAAAAACCACTGCGCGAAGTGAATCAATTTTTGCATGGTGATGCGGCTGGTTTGAATGGAAAATCTATCAGCATTGAAAACCCCAACGGCGCGCACAGTATTGCGGTTGGCTTGAAAGCGGATGTTCATGTGACCATTAAAGGCCACGCAGGCTACTACGCGGCAGGTATGAATCAGCTAGCCAAAGTGACGATTGAAGGCAGCGCGGCCAGTGGCGTTGCGGAGAATATGATGTCTGGTATGGTGCATGTAAAGGGTTTTGCCTCTAATGCAGCGGGCGCAACGGCTAATGGTGGCTTATTGGTGATTGATAGTGACGCTGGTTTGCGCTGTGGTATCTCTCTGAAAGGTGCGGATATTGTGGTTGGTGGTTCGGTAGGCAGTTTTTCTGCCTTTATGGCCCAAGCGGGCAATATGGTGATTTTGGGTGATGCGGGCGAAGGATTGGGCGACTCAATTTATGAAGCTAAAATCTTTGTGCGCGGCAAAGTGAAAAGTTTGGGTGCTGATTGCGAAATAAAAACCATGGATGCAGAAAGTAAAAAAATCCTTGTGGATTTGCTGGCTAAATCTGGCCACGCCGATGTAAGCCCCGATAGTTTCACGCAGTATGGCTCGGCGCGCACGCTGTACCACTTCCATGTTGATAACGCAGGAGCTTACTAATTATGTCAGACAACTCACATAAAACGCCTCTAACCAAGCCAAGATATTCGGCCACGTTTGATGAATACACCATGTCCGAAATACGGCGCGCAGCCGCCACAGGTATATATGATATACGCGGCGGTGGCGCAAAACGTAAACTGCCACATTTTGATGATTTGCTGTTTTTAGGCGCATCTGTGAGCCGTTATCCGTTGGAAGGCTATCGTGAAAAATGTGGTACCGATGTAGTTTTGGGTACACGTTTCGCAAAAAAACCGATTCACTTAAAAACGCCAGTCACCATCGCAGGCATGAGCTTTGGTGCGCTTTCTGGGCCTGCTAAAGAGGCCCTTGGACGTGGTGCAACCGCAGCAGGCACTAGCACTACCACAGGAGATGGCGGCATGACGCCCGAAGAGCGAGGTCAATCGCAAACTTTGGTGTATCAATACTTGCCTTCTCGTTATGGCATGAATCCTGACGATTTGCGCAAAGCGGACGCGATTGAAGTAGTAATTGGGCAGGGGGCAAAACCAGGCGGCGGCGGCATGCTACTAGGGCAAAAAATCAGCGCGCGAGTAGCAAAAATGCGCTGCTTGCCAGAGGGTATCGACCAACGCTCTGCCTGCCGTCACCCCGACTGGACTGGGCCAGATGACTTAGAAATTAAAATTAATGAGCTGCGCGAAATTACCGATTGGGAAAAACCCATTTATGTAAAAATTGGCGCTACACGACCGTATTTTGATGTAGCTTTAGCAGTGAAATCGGGCGCGGATGTCGTGGTGTTGGACGGTATGCAAGGCGGCACAGCAGCCACGCAAGAAGTATTTATTGAACATGTTGGTTTGCCAATATTAGCGGCAATTCGGCCTGCGGTAAAAGCCTTGCAGGATTTAGGCATGTATCGCAATGGCAAAAATAGTGTGCAACTGATTGTGTCAGGCGGCATTCGCAATGGTGCAGATGTGGCCAAAGCGTTGGCGCTGGGGGCAGATGCGGTGGCAATTGGCACCGCTGCATTAATCGCACTAGGCGACAATGACCCACATTTAGAAGATGAATATCAAAAACTAGGCACTACGGCAGGTGCTTATGATGACTGGCATGAAGGAAAAGACCCTGCTGGCATTACTACGCAAGACCCAGAGCTGATGAAACGCGTTGACCCAGTAAAAGCAGGGCATAGACTCGCTAATTACATCTCAGTGATGACGATGGAAGCGCAAGTGATAGCGCGCGCCTGTGGAAAATCTCATTTGCACAACCTAGAGCCTGAGGATTTGGTGGCGCTGACGATTGAAGCATCTGCGATGGCGCAGGTGCCGTTGGCAGGTACGAGTTGGATACCAGGAGTAAGCAAATTTTAATTTTTTAATCATAATTCCTCAGTCGAAGTTAATAAAAGTGCTGAGTTTTAAAAAGGATGTGGTGTTATAGGCAGTTTTCAATATCTAGCTGGCATGTACTCCCCTTGCATTTGCTTAATAATGCGACTATTGTCTATTTATAAAAATACTGCTTCCTTTTCTTTTACACCTGTTTTGTTTGCTCATAAGGGGTTGTAAGCATGATAAAAAGTTTGCAAGTTCGACATTATTTACTCAAAGCGCCATTTTGGTGACTGCTCAATTATTAATCTGATTTTTTATTATAAAAAAATTGAGGAGAATGTAATGAGTAAAGATATAAAAACCAGAATGAATGACATGTACCAGCGAGATTGTTGGCTGGCATGGTTTGATGTGGCGCTGTTATGGGCT
>JBEBJI010000039.1:0-16675 GCA_040079935.1 Methylotenera sp. | reverse complement strand
ACTTTCGCAGTTTTAGTATAGCGTGTAGCGTCGTGATTCATAGTAATATCCCTAAAGTAAACATGTGCCTTTGTGACAAGCGTCACAGCGAATAATTGCGCAAAACTGCTACATTGTAACAATAAGCTTACTCAAAGGAATAAATGATGCGAATTCTAATGATAATCATGAGTGTTCTTGCGCTGTTGGGTTGTGCACATGCGCATACTGTACATGGCGATTTTGCAATTGAAGATGTAGGCGATGGCATCTATGTGCACCATGGCATACATCAAGACATCGACGAAGGTTATCACGGTGACATTTGCAACACGAGCTTTGTTGTGGGCAGTAAGGGCGTGGCAGTAATTGATACGGGCGGTAGCATTAAAATCGGTAATCAGCTACGCGATGCGATTAAAAAAGTGACAGATAAGCCAATTTTGTATGTCATTAACACGCATGTGCATCCTGACCATGTTTACGGCAACGCGGCATTTCTAGTTGATAAAGCAGAATTTGTTGGCCATGAAAAACTTGCCACCGCGATGGAATTGCGCCGTGAAGCTTATGATAAATTGAATGCTAAATTATTAGGTGAAGATGCCAAAGGTAGCGAATTGGTGAAGCCAACGATTGCCGTTAAAACCACGCTGGAAGTGGATTTGGGTGATAGGAAACTAAGCATTACGGCGCATCCAGTTGCACATACCAATACTGACATCTCTGTCATGGAAAGCAAAAGCAGCACGTTATTTACGGGCGATTTGCTGTTTATCGAGCGCACGCCCGTGCTGGAAGGTGATATTAAAGGCTTGATTGCCGAACTTGAAAAATTCAAATCACAGCCTATTAAACAAGTCGTGCCAGGTCATGGACCAGTGACTAAAGATTGGAAACTTGCAATTGAAAATGAGCAGCGCTATTTAAACGCGCTATTAAGCGATATTCGCGCAGCGATTAAAGCGGGAAAAAGTATGAACGAGGCAATGGATAGTGCGGCAGCGGGCGAAAAAGATAAGTGGAAATTATTCGAAGTCGCCAATCGGCGTAATGTGAATATAATTTATCCCGCATTAGAATGGGAATAAGTTAACTTAAAACGATGCTCTGCAAGCCCCATGGATATTGGCTCGCAGGGCAGTTATTTTTAATTATTTACGCTTTATTTTTCTTAAGATTATCAATACTGCAAGCTGTTTCTGGATGCAAATATAGCAACAGCAAACCACCCGCAATGGCCAAATATTGCAGTACTGGCAAGTGCAACAAGAATGAAATAATTATTGCGTAAATTGCCATAAATAGCGCAAAAAATTTGGTTTTAAAGCCAAAGAACAAAGCTAAACCACCGACTAAATTTATCAAAATAATCAGCGGCGCAAAAATACTTGGCAAACCAAGGCTACCTAAACCCATTTGGTATTCTAAGTAACCGTTCGGGTTGGTAAAAAAACCATAAATCAGCATCACAATTTGTAGTAAAAAGATTTGTGCGAGTAAAATACGCGCTAGAGCTGTTAAATAACGTTGCATAATTCACCTTAAATTCACTAAAAAATATTAGCCTGCATCATGCACCCAACCCGCCAAATCCGCAAGTGTCAGCTATGCTGAAGCCTCAACTATCACTCGTCAAAATTACTCAAGTGACTTGGCTAGAAGCCGAAAACTATTTGCGCGCTGTGCGAACGCCAGTTTTCATAGAAGAACAAAATGTTGCGCCTGATTTTGAGTGGGATGAATTGGATGCAACTGCGGTGCATTTGCTGGCGACACTAAATAGTGAGCCAATAGGCTGTTTGCGTATTATCGATTTTCATAAAATTGGTCGCATGGCGGTGCTTAAAAACTATAGAGGAAATGGCCTGGGATCCGCTCTGTTGCTAGGGGCATTGAATATTTGTAAATCTCAAGGTAGTAAAAGTGTATATTTATCTGCGCAAACGCATGCGATTGAGTTTTATAAAAAGGCAGGTTTTAAGGTAACGAGCGCCGAATATTGTGATGTACATATTCCGCATGTAGATATGCAGTTAGAATTAAGCAATTAATGCTAGCATTTGCTAAAATAACGTTTTAATTTTTAATCATTTTATCGAGAACATTATGTCAAAAATCATTTTTAAAGCAGGCGAAGCCACCGTTTATTCTGAAGGCAAAGATGTTACCGCCGCAATGCCAGAAATTTTAATCGGCGCTGTTGATGGGCCAGTCGGCCAAGCATTCGCTAACTTAATGGCGCAAAGCAAAGGCCACACGGCCATGTTTGCGGTACGAGATATTAACCAATTGGTGCGCCCAGTGTGCATGACAGTGCCGAAAGTAACATTAAAAGGCAGCACCGATGTAGGTTTGTTTGGCGGCGTGGTGCAAGCGGCTACGGCAGATGCGATTTTGGATTGCGTGATTGAAGGCATCATCCCAAAAGCTCAAGTGAATGATTTATGCATTATTAGCTTGGTGTGGATTGACCCGGGCTGTATTGCCCTAGAAAAAGAAGGCAAATTAGATAAAGCAGACATGTACAAAAATAATTATGACGCCACTAAACTAGCCATTAAGCGTGCGTTAAATGATGAGCCTAGTATCGACGAGCTGATTGCTAATCGTCATAAAATTAAACATTGTATGTGGGAAGAAAGTTGGGACCAGAAGTAAGTCAGCTGGGATCAAAAATAAGCATCAAAAGTAAAGCGATTGACAAATTTCCGCTAAGTTCTATGATGACTTATAAATTGTAGAACTTAGGAGGTTGTGATGGCAGAACGTAACGTGTGTATGGAAGCATTTGAGCGGCTTTGCGAAGATGTGAATACAGATAAGAAGTCAGCAATAAATCCAGAAGATTATTGGCTGTTCGAGCTCGGGTTCAGATCTGCAATTGAAGAGTTGCTGAATATTGCAGATACTGGCTCGCAGACACGACAATTTGTTTCCCCGCGTTTTCAAATGTTGGCAGATAAGATTTTACAATCTCGTTTACATTAACATGCTCAGATTAAATAAAGGCCGATCAGATCGGCTTTTATTTTGTCTACTGATTTTTGTAAGTTAATCGCTTCTAAACCGACCAACTAAAAATATCTCACTGAAAGGTTTATGTGGCTAATATTTCAAGACGCAAATTTTTAGTTTCTGCTGCCGTATTGCCTTTGGTTGCGATAGTTCCCTTAAAAGCTTTCGCAGCAATAGGGCAAATTCACCAAATTGAAGGTGATGTTTCTATCAATAAAATCAAGATAAATAGTGCATCTATCATACGAAATGGAGACGAGATCGTTGTTCCTAAAAATGGTAAATTGGTGTTTAGCATGGGTGAAGATGCATTTTTAGTGCGTGGTGGTAGTACATTACAAGTGTATTCGGAAGAAGGTAGTGTAGTGATTAGCGCGCTAAGATTAGTCGGAGGCGCAATACTAGGTGTTTTTGGAAAAAGAAAGAAAACAACACGCATTTTTACAGCCACTGCAACTATTGGCATTAGAGGGACGGCTGTGTATGCAGCAGTATCACAAGACAAGCTATACACATGTACTTGCTATGGTCACACCGATTTAATTGTTGGGCTAGAGCGCGAAGATGTTATTGCAACACACCATAACGCGCATGTGGTCACTACAAACAGCCGTGGAATTTCGCAAATGAAAGCGTTTGAAGTGCTAGATCATAATGACGACGAACTAAGAATGCTAGAAGCTTTGATGGGCAGAAAACCCTTATTTGATAGTTAATAACTTTTTAACGTTGTTAAAATATTGCGCACTGGTGTGGGAATCGCCGCCTCAATTGCTTCACTAATCGGCAACCAAATATTGCCAGTTTGGTTTGCTTGTAGTTTTTGGCGCAACACTTGCAAAGGTTGCGGATGAATCACTAACTTAAAATGCGTAAAAGCATGGTTTACCACTGGCAACGTTTCTTCTGGCTCACTCTCAATACCAAATTTTGTAAAAGCGGCCTCAGTTGCAATCTCATTTAAATCAATTTCAGGCAAGCTCCAAAGACCAGCCCAAATGCCTGTTTGCGGACGTTTTTCTAACAAAACCTCACCTGCTTTTAGCAAAATCAGCATCATGGTTTGTTTTTGTGGCGTAGTTTTTTTAGGTTTTGGTGTAGGTAATAAATGCACCTGTTTGTTTGCATAGGCCTGACAGTCAATATTCATGAGGCATACAGGGCATTGCGGTTTTGTACGTGTGCAAAGCGTGGCGCCTAAATCCATTAAACCTTGTGTATAAACAATGGCGTCTTGTGGATTGTTTGGGTTTTCGCGCTCGGCAATTTGCCACATGGTTTGTATGACTTTTGGGGCGTTTGTTATGCCAGCAATATTAAAATAACGTGCAAAAACACGTTTTACGTTGCCGTCTAAAATTGGCTGTGGAGTATTTAAGGCAAAAGTAGAAATTGCCGCCGCGGTTGATCTGCCAATGCCAGACAAACTTAAAATGTCATCAAAATTTTGTGGAAATTCACCTTTGAAATCATCTACAATTTTTTGTGCAGCATTGTGCAAATTGCGCGCGCGAGAATAATAGCCAAGCCCGCTCCAACTTTGTAAAACTTCTTCTTGTTTAGCCGTAGAAAGTACGTGGATATTAGGGAAGCGCTGCATGAACTTGGTGTAGTAGCCAATAACGGCAGCCACTTGCGTTTGCTGCAACATGATTTCTGACACCCAAATGGCGTAGGCATCAGTAGTGTTTTGCCACGGTAAATCATGTCGACCATGCAACTTTTGCCAAGCAATAATTGCATCCGCAAAAGCCGCCATTTTAAAACTTAAGTAATTTTTTAAGTTTTTTCTCGGCTTTTTCTTTGGCTTGGTCTTCTAATGATTTGGGTTCTTCAGCAGGGGCAGCTGGCGTTGCTGGGGCGGCATCTGTTCCTGCAGTTGCAGGTGCTGTAGCCGTAGCTTCAGCAGGTTTTTTCTTGCCCAGCAGACCTTTTAAACCCTCAACTTTATCGCCACCAATCAGCTCTTTTACTGCTGCACCTTTTTCGCCGCCTACTTTATCCAGCAATTTTGATTGCGCAAGTGCAGTGCCAATTGCGGCGAAATCCATGCCATATTTTGGGTCAGCAAAAGTGCCAGTAATTTTAACGGGGATTGCAATACCGCTTAAATCATCCAGCTCGGCGCCGCCCTGCCCTTTAAGCGATTTTACAATGGTGGGTTTTGCAAGGTAATTAATCCTTTCGTTACCAATATCAATATCGCCGTGGCTATCGCCTTTAGCCAAGCGCAACACGGGCGCTTTCATAGCAAGGTCTTCGTTGTGTGCCACGCCGTTTTTAATGTCAAAAGTTGCAGTGAGCTCGCTAAAATCGGTCTTTTTGCTTTTATCTGCATTCACATCTTTTTTGCCAAGAATATTCACTTTGCTTTTTATATCGCGGATTGAACCCGCAATATCCACGCCTTTAATTGCGCCATCGGCCAAGTTAAGAGAGGCGTTTCCCAGCAAGCCTTTTTTTAGCGCGCCAACACTGTTGCCAGTTGTTGTCACATCCACATTAATAGTGCCAGTGCCGCTTAACATGTCGTTGTTAATGGCGTCCACCATCAGCGGCCCAACAGATACGCCCTTCATGGCTTGCTTAAAGGCGATGCTAGGCGTGGCGCGCGCGTCTACCTTAAGTGTTCCAGCCATGCTGCCGTTATACAAATTGGCGGAAAATGGTGAAAGTGTGGCGACGCCCTCGTCTGCTTTTAAGCCTAAATTAACATTTTCTGTTTTAACATTGGCAAGTTTAAGCCAACCAATTTTGGCTTCTCCCGTTGCGTTCAACTTTTTTAGCGCGCTCAAATCAATGGGAGTATCGGCGCTACTTTTTGCTTTTGGGTCACCTTTGGTAATGTAGCGGTCGGCATCCAAGCGATCGATTTTCAAGTCAAAGTTATAGGCTGGATTACTAAATTGGCTAATGTTCAAGCTGGCATTGAATTGGCTGTCGTCAATTTTGGCGATAAATGGATTTAGTTGTAGTTTTTGGCCGTCGGCTTTAAGACCAGCTTTTAAGTTTGATATTTGATATTTATCGTATTTCAAACTGCCGATGCGCAAATTTCCATCGGCAAGAAATGTTTTTAAACCGCTTAAACCACCGCTGTTTTCTTGTTTTGTTTTGTCAGAAGATGCTCCAGAAGCCGCATATTTATTGGCATCTAGGGCATCAATATCTAAGTCGAATAAATATTTTGGTTTACTAAATTGTGTAATACCAAAGCTGCCTTTGATTTGGCTGTCGTCAATTTTAGCCGAGAGTGGATTTAGGATTAATTTTTCGCCATCGGCTTTTAGTTGAATATTAATATTGCTGGCTTTAGTTTTGCCATATTTTAAGCTACCCACGCGTATGCTGCCATCGGCATTTAGTGTTTTTAGCGCGCTTAAATCGAACGGTTTATCAGCAGTCTCTTTTTTGGCGGGTGCGTCGCTTTTGACGTAGCGGTCAATATCAACGCTATCTACATCCAAATCAAAGGTGTAGAGCGGTTTGGCAAAATTGCTAATGCCAACATTGCCTTTAATTTGGCTATCGTCCACTTTTACATTGAGGCCGCTTAGCGCCAATTTATCGCCGTCTGCTTTAATGCCCACATTGAGGCCAGATACGCGATATTTGTCGTAAATCAAACTGCCAATGCTCAATTTGCCATCTAGCGTCATGTTTTTTAGAGCAGACATATCGACAGGTTTATTGCTGCTTTTTACAGGCGCAGAGGATTTCCCTAACAACTTATTCAGGTCTAATTTATCAGCATTTAAATTAAATCTAATATTCTGCTTTTTAAAGCCTTTCACGTCCACATCGCCTGTTAGCTTGGTATCTGCCATAGCGAGATTGAATTTACTATTGGCGAGCTCGTTTTTAATGTCGGTATGTGCACCCAAATTAAACGTGCCCTTCATGCCACCATTGGGCAAACTTGGGTCTTTAATATCTAAATTGCCCGCAAGTTTGGGAATATCAAAAATTAAATCTTGAATGTTGCCGCTAAAAGGCGACGAAAACGTGCCAGTGACTGTGCGCTTGCCTTGTAGCATCGATAAATCGCCCGTAATGCCGCTGCTTTGCAACGCTTTGGGCGAGCCTTTCATGTCGGCCAACACCATATTGGCTTTTAGCACATCGCCATTTTTATCTTGGCTAAAGCTCACCGTTACTTTTTTGCTGGTGACTTCATCTTTTAAAATGGTGAGTGCTGGCGCACTTAAATCTATACTTTGTTTCGCATCATCAAAATTGCCGCTAGCGACAAATTTTAAATCATCCACCAAAAATTCCATCAGCTCTGGCTTGGCATCTACATCGCCACTGGCTTTAATATCCATATTTTTGCCGCTGAGCATGTCGCCTACAATGTGGCTATCAAGGCCTTTCACTTTAAAGTGTTTAGTTTCTGGGTCAATAAAGAAATTACCTTTTAAATTCACATTGGCAGCGGTTTCTGGCTGGTTCGATGTAAGCGTAAAATCTGTTTTTAAATCAACAGGTTCTGCCAGCGCAATGTGGCCAGATTCCATGTTAAATTTGCTGACGTTATATTTTGCGCCTGTATTTTCGTCGGTATATTTCACCTCAGAATTGGTCACGTTCACGCCATCAATATCAAATTTAATTTTGCTTTCTTCTTCGTCTTTGCTGAGTAAATCGTCAAAGTTAAATTTGCCGTCTTTGTATTTCACCACATTGGCTTTTGCGCCATCTACATAAACTGTATCCACAACCAACTCTTTTTTAAGTAGGGGCATCACCGCCAACGCGACTTTTACGCTCTCGACAGAAGCAAATATCGTGTCTGATTGATGTTCAGAAATTGAAAGTTTGCCTAGATTAGCGCCAATTTTTGGCCAAAAACTTAGCTTGATGTCGCCATCGATATGCAGCGTGCGCTCCTTTTTATCTTTGACGAGCTTAATGATGTCGTCTTTGTAATCGTTGGGGTTGAATGTGGCAGCAAAATAGCCTGCAACAAGCGCCAGCAAAAGAGTCAAACCACCAATACCGTACAACACATATTTAATTATTTTATTCATCGCTGCCTCGCTTTGCTTACAGATTTTTTTGCTGATATTTTTTGAGTCTAGCTTAAGGAAATAGTTTACCAATAATACGCTAACACTGCCAAACCAAACACAATGCGATACCAGGCAAACACCGTAAAATCGTGATTGGCCACGAAGCGAATCAATATGCGGATGACCAGTAGCGCCGAGATAAATGCGGTGACAAAGCCGATAGCGAAAATGGGCAAATCTGCCGCACTTAAAAATTGGTAACTTTTTAGTAAATCAAAGCTGGAAGCTGCAAACATAATCGGAATCGCCAAAAAGAATGAAAACTCGGTAGCGGCGTGGCGATTCAAACCCGCCGCAATGCCGCCCAAAATGGTCGCGCCTGCGCGCGATACGCCAGGCACTAGCGACAGTGTTTGCGCGAGGCCGATTTTAAGCGCTTGTAGCGGCGTCATTTCTTCTACGCTTTTGGTTTCACCGTGTTCCAAATATTTTTCTATCAACAAAATCGCGATGCCACCAATAATCAGTGCGCAAGCCACCGTGAACGGCGAGAAAAGGTAGAGTTTGATTTGCTTGTGGAACAGTAAACCGACAAATGCGGCGGGAAAAAAGGCGATGGCCAGATTAATAAAAAAACCGCGTGATGAAGCTTGATCGCGTAGATGTATAACCTTATTAATCAAGCGTTGGCGATACTCCCAGCACACCGCCAGAATAGCACCAAGTTGAATGATGATTTCAAATACATCACGCTTTTCTTTACTTAAAAAATTAAGCAAATCGCCCGCAATAATCAGGTGACCGGTGCTACTGATGGGGAGGAACTCGGTTGCGCCTTCCACCAAGCCCATGATGATGGTTTTGATAACTAATAAAATATCCATGCCGCATTCTACCAAACAAAAAGGGCGCAACTGTTAAAAGTGCGCCCTTTAATCACTTATTTTTACAGGCTATTTCAGCATGCCTAAAACAGTGCTTAGCAAGTTACCAGAATCCGCTTCAACAGCGCCATTTGGTGTCATTTTGTCGATAACAGTTGGTAAATGTTGTGCAATTTGTGCGCTTAATGTTTCGGGCGAAATGCCAAATTTTGCTGCCATGCCAGCAATCGCATCGCTACCTAAAACGCTAGAAAGCTGATCTGCAGAAATTGGCATATTTTCACCTTTGCCCACCCAAGATGCAGCCTGTTCGGCCAGACCATTTTCTTTAAATTTAACTAAAACGCCACCAATTCCGCCATGTTGATTAAACATGTCTAAAGCAATTTGCGCCATGCCGCCTTGTTGCCCGCCAAATTTTCCTAAAACTGCACCTGCCAAGTTATCTAGTAATCCCATTATTATTCCTTTGTATTATTGATATTCAACTGTTAAATTTTAACTCAAAAACGCTCATTACTACGCAAGTAACGCCACTGCCCTTGTGGAAGTTTACCTAAATTTACACTGCCAATGCGCACGCGCTTTAGGCCAACCACATGCAGGCCCACCATTTCGCACATGCGACGAATTTGACGCTTTTTACCTTCGCGCAATACAAAACGCAATTGGTCTTCGTTCTGCCAACTTACTTTCGCAGGTTTGAGTTTTTCACCATCCAAACTCAAACCATGGTTCAAACGTTGTAAATCGGCATCACTCAACGTACCTTCAACGCGCACCAAATATTCTTTTTCAACGCTTGAATCTTCACCAATTAAATGCCGTGCAATACGGCCATCTTGTGTTAAAACCAACATGCCTGTAGAGTCAATATCTAAGCGGCCTGCAGGGGCAATGCCATGTAAAAATCCGCGCTGAAATTCTTTTGGTTCGCGTAAATCAGGGTCATCCAACCACTCGTTATCGGGGTGCACCAATATGATTGCAGGTTGATAGCCGTCTTCCGCTTGCCCACTGACAAAACCAACGGGCTTGTGTAGCAAAATCGTCACTTGCTCGGCTTGTTGCTCGTAAGCGTAGCCACTGATAATAATCTCAGCGTCAGGTTTAATGCGGGTTCCAAGCGTTTCCATAATCACGCCATCCACCTTCACCCAGCCATTAATAATCCACTCATCTGCCTCGCGGCGCGAGCAAATACCGCGCTCCGCCATCACTTTTGAAAGGCGAGGCGACTCCAAATTTACAGGCGATGATTTATAAGCTGCTTTTGCCGCCGCGCCATATTGCGGCGTCGCCACCGCATCATAACCATCACGTACCTTGCCACCACGACGTGGTGCTTGTCGATATTGCGGCTCATTTTTATCGGGGCGCGGCGTAGTGCGCGTATCAACACCCGCAGGTTTGTGTTGTTTAGGTTCTAATTGCCTCACTTCGCTTGCAGGCTCAGCGCGTAAGTTACTTCTCAAAGGTCTATTTTCATCAGATTTTGGTTCAAAAAATCTTTCTGGCACCTGCTCTGCAGGCGTGTTTCCATGCGGCTTCCCGTCATGCCTATGATTGCGCTGCGAAGACTTAGAAGGCGCTTCTTGTAATGCAGGCACAACCTTTTTAGGTGGCGCAACGCTACGGTCACGCTTGGCTGGGTCTGCGGGGCGCACAGGTGTTTTAGCCATATTTGGCGTTGCGCTAACTTTGTCTTTATTAATTTTTAGAGTTGCCATCATGGTTCAATAAGGCTAAGAAATTAGACTTTTTGATATACCTCACTACCTTTTTTCACAAATTCAATCGCTTTTTCTTGCATGCCTTTTTGTAGCGCTTCTTGTTCGCCAATGCCTTGCTCAGCCGCATAATCACGTACATCTTGGCTGATTTTCATTGAGCAAAAATGTGGACCACACATGCTACAGAAATGCGCTTGTTTTGCACCTTCTTGCGGCAAGGTTTCGTCGTGAAATTCCTTGGCTTTTTCAGGGTCAAGGCCTAAATTGAATTGGTCTTCCCAGCGGAATTCAAAGCGCGCTTTACTTAATGCATTGTCGCGAATCTGTGCGCCTGGGTGACCCTTCGCCAAGTCCGCCGCATGCGCTGCAATTTTGTATGTGATGATACCCACTCGCACGTCTTCTTTGTCCGGCAAGCCTAAATGCTCTTTTGGCGTCACGTAGCAAAGCATTGCACAGCCGTACCAGCCAATCATGGCGGCGCCGATGCCAGAAGTGATGTGGTCATAACCTGGTGCAATGTCAGTGGTTAAAGGTCCAAGAGTATAAAAAGGCGCTTCACCGCAATGTTCAAGCTGCAGCTCCATATTTTCTTTAATCAAATGCATTGGCACGTGACCAGGGCCTTCAATCATGCACTGTACATCGTGCTTCCAAGCGATTTGGGTTAACTCGCCTAGTGTTTTCAATTCAGCAAATTGCGCTTCATCGTTGGCATCATAAATAGAACCTGGGCGTAAGCCGTCACCGAGTGAAAAGCTCACGTCATAGGCTTTCATGATTTCGCAAATATCTTCAAAATGCTCGTACAGGAAGCTTTCTTTATGATGCGCCAGACACCATTTCGCCATAATCGAGCCACCGCGTGACACAATACCTGTCATGCGTTTTGCGGTCATGGGGATGTAAGCCAAGCGTACTCCGGCATGGATGGTGAAATAGTCTACGCCCTGTTCGGCTTGCTCAATCAAGGTATCGCGGAAAATTTCCCAAGTTAAGTCTTCGGCCTTACCATTCACTTTTTCTAGCGCTTGGTAAATTGGCACAGTGCCAATTGGCACAGGTGAGTTACGGATAATCCACTCGCGCGTTTCGTGGATATTTTTACCGGTGGAAAGATCCATCACGGTATCGCCGCCCCAGCGCGTTCCCCACACCATTTTCTCCACTTCTTCTGAAATGCTAGAGCCTAGCGCCGAGTTGCCGATGTTGGCGTTAATTTTAACTAAAAAATTACGGCCAATAATCATTGGCTCAATTTCTGGATGATTAATATTCAAAGGAATAATTGCACGGCCTAAAGCGACCTCTGAGCGCACAAATTCTGGCGTAATGACTTTAGGAATGCTGGCGCCAAAATGTTGGCCTTCATGCTGTTTTTGCAGCATCTCAGACATGTTTTCGCGACGTTGATTTTCGCGAATCGCGATATATTCCATCTCTGGCGTGATAATGCCTTTGCGCGCATAGTGCATTTGGCTAACGTTTGCACCAGCTTTTGCACGCAATGGTTTGCGGTGCAAGTTAAAACGCATTTCAGCTAGTTCTGGATCAACCAAGCGTTGGTGACCAAATTCAGAGCTTGGGCCATCTAATTGCTCAACATCGCCACGTTCCAATATCCATGTGGCTCGCAGGGCAGGCAAGCCGTTACGAATATCAATATTTACATTTGGGTCTGTGTAAACGCCGCTGGTGTCGTACACCATCACAGGCGGGTTTTTTTCTGCACCAAATTGCGATGGCGTATCGCTTAAACTAATCTCACGAAACGGCACTTGAATATCCGCGCGCGAACCTTGCACATACACTTTTTTTGAATTAGAAAAAGGCTGTAGCGTTGCGGGATCAACTTGGGCGGTGTCGCCAACAAATTTTGGGAGATTTTTATCAGGCGCGTTCATAACGTGTTCCTTAAAAAGCAAAACGTAAGAAGCACAAAACTGCTGCTTTTCTTATGTTTTGTTTGTAGGAAAGCATCAAGACGCTTCCCTACGGCGGCATTACCCGCATCAGGTTCAAAGGGTGATTCTCACTGCTTAAAATAACAATCAAGCAGACCCCTAGCAATGCACGAAATCTACGCGAAAATAGCCCAAAAGGCAAGAAAGCATTTTGGAAAATATATATTGAAATGTTAAAAAATTTAGGTGTTTTTTGTAAAAAATGTTATAAATACAATAATTACACATTTAATACATGGGTTTAAATATGATACTTATTGCAATATATTACGCGTTAGCGATTGCAGTACTCACTTTACATTTTACGGGGCATCTAGAGCGCTGGAATATGGAGTGGATGGTGTTTGTGTTTGCTTTAACGGTATTCCCTGCAGTGCTTTACCTATAATTACAGTTTTATAAATTAAAACTTTGTAGCATTCGATTTGTATTTATTTTTTGTTTAAAAACGGCGCAGCAAGCGCCGTTTGTTTTTTAAGTCCGATATTCACCATTTTTGGCGCAACGCCGTTTAGCCAAGCAAAAAAGCTTTGCGGTTGACCAATAAATACTTCTTGTTTTTCATTTTCTAGCGCGTTTACGACAATACTCGCCACCGTTTCGGCGTCGTCCATTTTGTTGCCCGATTTTTCCCACATGGCCACTGTATTCGCATCGTTCATGAGTGTTTTAATGCCGCGCGGGGCAATGTAAGTGACGCCAATTTTTGTATCTACCAGCTCGCGCCGCAGCGCTTGCGAGAAGCCGTGTACGGCAAACTTAGTCGCGCAATACGTGGCAAAATGCGGAAAGCCTAGCGAACCAAATACAGAGCCAATAAACACAAAATGGCCTTGGTTTTTGCTTTGAAAATTAGGCAAAACAGCGCGCGTGAGTTGAATCAGTGCTGTGACATTGGTATTAATCATCTCAGCTATTCTGTCATCTGATTGGTCTTGCAGCTCAATAAAATCCAGTACACCAGCGTTGTTGATTAAAATATCAATTTCGCCCAATTGTTGCTTGGCTTCATTGGCCACGCGCGTGCTTGATCCTGCAATATTTAAATCGGCTGTAATGCAAAACGCCTTGCCACCTCCCGCATGGATATTGGTCTGCAGGGCAGTTAATTTAGCATGATTACGACCCACAAGCGCTAAAATAGCGCCTTTTTTGGCGAGTTTAAGTGCGATAAGCTCGCCGATGCCGCCCGTCGCGCCAGTGAGTAAGATACGTTTATTGGCAAGATTCATAGCGATTCCTTAATGCATGGTCCGTGCTTCAATTTCTCTAAATATATCACCATATAGCTTATAAAAGTGTTTGGCACTATGAATCAACATAGCTTTGTCGTTCGCATCGGTGATCTGGTTGACTAGGCTTTCATAAAACGACACATGACTAATATCAAGCGAGCCATGCGATAGCAAATAACTGAAAGCTTTTTTAGGTAACTTTAGGCTTTGCATCAGTTTTTCACCTGCCTGTGTCGCAGCCGCGGTGCTGGTGCCTTCCAGTACCAACACCATACCAAAAAATCCGATAGGATTAACACGATGGATCATGTCATAAGCATAAGCGACCATTAATTCTGTGGCTTGGCTTGGCGCATTGTTAGTCGTTTCACCTGTGCGCGCAGCTTCTTTATCTCCGCCACAAGCGGCGATGTCGTCCAGCACCCATTCCTGATGCCCCATTTCTTCTTCGATATATTCGCCAATCGCGGTGCGTAACCACTCGTATTTGCCCGGCAGGCAGCCCCCACACGTCATTAGCAGGGGTGTAGTGTGTTTTACATGGTGATATGCTTGTGTTAAAAAAGCTACGTAAGTTTGTAGCGAAAGTTCGCCCGTAGCGCTCTTCTTAATCAGCGGCAAACTGAGCAATTCTTTGCGTTCAGCCTCGGTTGCAGCCAGTAATTCTTGGTAAAAAGTCATGCAAATTCCTTATATAAGTTGTTAGTTTTTTCTTGATATGCGGCGCTAATAGCATCGCGCTTCAATCTGCCATTTGGCGTAAGTTGACCATTTTTTACGCTAAACGGCGCATCGGCAAGCAGCCATTTGGTGATGCGCGCATAATCAGGCAATTGTTTATTCGCTTCTTCAATGGCTCTGGAGATCAATAAAGACGAGGCTCCCGGCTTGGTCACAATTAAAGCAATGTTCCATGGTTTGGCTTCGCCAAATACGCAAACTTGCAAAATTTCGGGCGAATTAAGCAAAGCAGATTCTACCCATTCTGGCGACACGTTACGGCCGAACGAGGTGATAAAAATATTTTTTTTGCGACCGTTGATGAATAAAAATCCGTCATCATCCATATAGCCAATGTCGCCAGTTTTGATAAATTCTTCAGTTGTTTCAATATTGTTTTCACCTGTATAGCCCAGTAAATTTGCGCCTTTCACCAAAATTTCGTTTTCTTCAGAAAATTGGATTGCGATGTGCGGCAAAGGTTTACCGACGCTACCGATTTTGTTATTTTTTTCGGTATTTAGCGCGACCACAGATGCGCTTTCAGATAAACCATAGCCTTCAAACACAGGAATATTTAAAGTAGTAGCGCGCTGCAATAATTTTTTAGAAACATGCGCGCCTCCGACAGCCAAAAAGCGTAAATGTGGTAATTTTACTGCACCTGCTTCAAGCGCCGACACCAGCGCGTTGAGCAGCTCGGGTATAAAAATCGCCGTGTTTGCTTGAGTTTGCGTCAAAGCGCTGTGTAGTTTTTCGATATTTAAGCTACTGCCGCTCAAGCCAGTTTGCTCACTCGGCAATATATGCACGGCCGCGCCCGCTAGTAGGCTTGCATAAACGCCCGCAACGTTTTCTAACAAAGTAGAAAGCGGCAAAACACATATGTGCCTGTAACCCTCATGGATATTGGTCTGTAGGGCAACGGATTGCGCAACATTTAATATCGCTTTTATACTTAAACACACGCCTTTTGGCGCGCCCGTGGTGCCCGAAGTGTAAGTAATTTTGGCGGTTTCTGGCAGTAATTTTTTAGTCGGAATTCGCAAATCGTATTGCATCAGTCGTTTGCCCGCGACAGTAAGCGTGCTTTTCCGCGTAATAAAATCGCTCAAAATTTGGCTAAAACGTTCTGGCTGGTCGGTGAGCAATGTCGTCGCGCCTGCATCCAACATGGCGTGCAGTATCTGACTATCGCTAAAAAAAAGTGGTAATGGGACTATTGGTATTTGGCAATACATCGCCGCCAAATCAACAATCACCCAGCTTGGGTGATTGTCCATGCCAAGTGCGATTACGCGTGGGTTTTCTTGCTGCAATAGCTGCGCAATTTCAGTAACAGTTTGGTTTAAATCTGCATAAGTGAGCGAGCTATATTCATTTTTAGCATTGCCCTGCAAGGCAATATCCATGGGCCTTGCAGAGGCATGATTTGCAAGAGTTTCAATCAGCATTGTTAAATTATAAACTTATTCAGCGATACCGCGAATCGCAATCACCTGTGGCATGTGTTTGTAATAGCTGCCCCACTTGGCTTGTTCTTCAGGTGACAATCTTGCTTTATCTGCAGGAAAAAGCGGGTAAACATCGCGCCCACCTTTAACTACGCCATTTTGCAAGCTGTGGTGCGCAGTCGCCACGCACCATTCAATGCCCATATCCAAGCTATGTTGAATGACATGTGCAATCAGCACGCCTGCATTACGTGGGTTTGCCACCGCCAAATTGCCGATTTTAGTGATTTCATCGCGAGAAATCGGTTTTTGTAATTTTTTAGAAAGGAGAGATTCAATTGGCTCGTCTAAATATTGCTCTAAAAATAGAGGGCCTTCGCTGGCTTTCTTCAAGCCAAAAGCCGCCATTAGTACGCCGTTATTATCTCTAAGTGCCACAAGGTGCGGCATAAAGTTTGTTACTTCTGCATCGTAAGCGCGTTTAAAAACCGCATGAATAAATGCTTCTACCTCAGCGCGCGCAGTGTCACCAATATTAACGGTGCTTGCAGTAATTTCACTGAGTACATAACGTTTAGTCATTACAAATTCTCTCAGCTGATAAGCCGCCTCAGCATGGTAAGTAGGTTGATGTTCTGTAATGTAATCGAGCATATGTTCATCCAATAGTTTCACT
>JBEBJI010000038.1:0-18306 GCA_040079935.1 Methylotenera sp. | reverse complement strand
GCAATTGGCTTAACACCATCTAGCGTTGCAATACGTAACATCACATCTTGTCTTAATCTTTCATCAAAAAAACCAATAACTGCAGAAGCCTGATCTGGTTCCAAATGCACAAGAATGGTGGCAATAATTTGAGGGTGCTCATTTTTTATAAATTCTGCTACAGTCGGGGCATCCATCCACTTTAGACTTTCAATTCCGCTAGAGTCGCGCGACTGCAAGATACGATTTAACAGTCCAGCCGCCTTATCTTCGCCCAATGCTTTGTTCAATACTGATCGTATATATTCATCAGAATCCAGTCCGACATTGCTGCTTTGCTCCGCAACAGTCAAAAATTCAGCCACCACATTCTTCACTTGCTCGTGACCGACCGACTTCATCGTTGCCATAGCTGCGCCTAGCTTCTGCACCTCTTTTGGACTAAGAAACTTCATCACTTCTGCAGCTTCATCTTCTCCTAACGCCAGCATTAGAACGGCACTGCGCATTACGCCATCATCACTCATTTTTTCTACCCATTTCCATTCGTCCAATTGGCGACCACGCTAGCTACCATGCGTGGGTTGTCTTTTGCCATTTGCTTTGCTGTTGCCAAGCTTTGATCGTTATCTGGCGCAGACAATCTTGCTTGCTGTTCGCCACTCAAATTCACAATAGAATCCTTACCGCCAGGCGCATTCAGCAGCTTAGGTGATGCAGTCATCAATTTGGTCATCATAGGTTTGAGCACGCGTGAATAAACCATGAACAACACAACAATACCTACAATAAAGCGTAGTGCATCTTTAGCGTATTCAATCGTCGTTGGGCTTTTCCACATCGGTACTTCAGGCACTATTTCTACAGGTTCACCAGCGAATGAGCTATTCACAACCGTCAGTGCATCGCCACGCTCTTTGTTAAAACCCATGGCTTGCATAGCTAAATCGTTAATCTGTTTTTTCTCAGCAGCTGTTAGCGGTCTATAGGTTACTTTGCCTTTTTTGTCGGTCACTGGCATATTGTTGACCACAACAGCCACATTCAAACGCTTGATGCCGCCCATAGCTTGTTGAGTATATTTCACCGTTTTATCGACCTCAAAATTAGTCGTGGTATTTTTTTGCGTAAATGCAGGCGCTATGGCTGCATCTGCGGCAGCTGTATTTACATCTGCTGGCGGATTAATTGGCGCAGTAGAATTGGCTGGTGGCTGATTTGAAAGTGCACCTGGCACGCCGCTCGCCTCGCTGCCATTATTTGTTAGCGATTCATTGCTTTGCATGCTGCGCACGGTGATATCTTCTGGTTTTTGATTCGGTTTGTAAGTTTCTGCGGCTTGCTCAAGGCTAGAAAAATCAATTTCCGCACTTGCTTCTGCACGCACATTTTTTGCGCCAACTATTGGCGAAATAATCGATTCAACACGCTTAGCAATACTTTGCTGGATTTCATCGACATATTTAAGTTGAGTTGGATCTAAATTATTCGCACCCATTTTCTTAGATGTATCGGAAAGCAAATTGCCGTTTTGATCGACCACTGTAACATTAGCAGCAGGTAAATCTGGCACGCTGCTGGCAACCAAATGTACCACAGCGCCTATTTGCTGCGCATCCAAGCTGCGACCTGCGCGTAGATTTAACAACACAGAAGCGGTTGGTTTTTGTTGATCTCGAACGAAAACGGAAGATTTAGGAATCGCCAAATGAATACGCGCCACTTCAACCGCGCCGATGGCTTGAATGCTACGTTCCAGTTCACCTTCTAAAGCACGCTGAAAATTAACTTGCTCAACAAATTGCGAAACACCGAATTTCTGATTCTCTAAAATCTCAAAACCGATATTGCCGCCTTTTGGTAAGCCATCTGAAGCCAATTTAAGGCGCGCTTGATGCACTTGCGCTGCTGGCACTAAAATCGCTGTGCCACTATCAGAAAACTTATACGGCACATTCATCTTCTCAAGCGCCGCAACAATTGAACCGCCATCTTTATCAGAGTAGTTTGAAAACAATACGCGATAGTCTGGCTGCTGGCTCCATAGCCAAAACACCGCCATCACGGCGATTACGGCGGCTACGCCAGCCAATAAAAGTAATTTATTGCCAAGTTGAGAGCCATGCCCCATCGCGCTTCCATTCGTTAAAACTGCATCAGCTGCCATCGCATTCTTTCCATTTACCTATTCGATACCATTATGCAGAAGGTCAGGATTTTCAAATTTGGGAATAGAGCAATTTTCATCGGCCTATTTGAGCACTCGCGCCAACGGCAAAGTGCTAAATTAGTCGCTGATATATATTGACTCAAAATGGAGGTAAACCATGAAAGCAGGTGGAATTGATTCTGGCAGAATAGAATCCATGCTGGCTCAGCTAAAAATGGCCGCGCAACGCCCGCAGAATGAGGCTTTGGGCGGGTTGGCTTCTGCAACTGGCACACAGAAAAATCAAAGTTCAACAAAAGTTGACTTTTCAGAGGCATTAAAAGCGTCACTCGAACAAGTGAATAAAACGCAGTTAGATGCTGAAAAGCTAGGTAAAAATTTCGCCATGGGCGATGACAGCGTCAGTCTTTCGGACGTGATGATTGCCGGGCAAAAAGCCAACATCTCGTTTCAAGCGACGGTGCAAGTGCGCAACAAGCTGATTTCGGCTTATCACGACATCATGAATATGCAGGTTTAAGTTCAAACCATAAAAACCGATGCCCTGCAGGCCGCATGGGTATTGGGCTGCGGGGCTATTATTTATAGAAATACACGTAAATTATGCGGCCTTAGATAAACCGTCTCACCTTCAATTAGCTTTAAAGCATCAAAACGCTCACGCGTCAGTTCTGCTTCAACATAAACGTTTGTATCAGAACGCTCAAGCTCCAATCGTACAATTGGGCCTACAGCATGTATATAGTTAATTTTTGCCTGAAAACTTGAGTTTCCATCCGAATGCCGCAATATCTCAATGTCATGCGGTCTCACATAGGCAACCGCTTCACTGTCCTGTGCATGCTGGTAACCGTCTAGCACAAGTTCTACTTCACCTATTCTGGCAATCCCTTCATGAACGCGACTATGAAACAAATTCACGTTACCTAGGAACTGATATACAAATGGCGAGGCTGGATTGTCGTACACTTCTTGTGGACTACCAATTTGCTCAACAACGCCATGATTCATAACAACAATACGATCGGCCACTTCTAATGCTTCTTCTTGATCGTGCGTCACAAACACACTAGTGATATGTAGCTCATCATGCAATCTTCGCAGCCAGCGGCGTAAGTCTTTGCGCACCTTGGCATCCAGCGCGCCAAAAGGCTCATCAAGCAATAAAACTTTAGGCTCAACTGCAAGCGCCCTCGCTAAGGCAATCCGCTGACGCTGCCCACCAGATAACTGCGGTGGGTAACGATCCGCAAGCCAATCCAGTTGTACAAGGTTTAGCAGCTCATGCACACGGCGTTTAATTTCCGCTTCATTTGGGCGTGTATGTTTAGGGCGCACACGCAAACCAAAAGCGACATTCTCAAATACTGTCATATGCCTAAACAATGCGTAATGTTGAAACACAAATCCCACTTCACGCTCACGAACTGCCTTATCTGTCGCATCTTCCCCATGAAAGTGAATACTGCCAGAGTCTGGCGTCTCCAGCCCAGCAATAATGCGTAGTAAAGTAGTTTTTCCGCAACCAGATGGCCCCAATAAAGCAACCAATTCTCCTGTTGGGACAATGAGTGACACATCATTGAGCGCACTAAAACTACCAAAATTGCGTTTAATATTTGTTATCTCTATACTCATGATTTATTCCCTAATTTCTTTTTCAATATCTGCTGCGTCTCTCGCTGTCTGCCATTCCACATAACTTTTAAGTGCTAAAGTAAGCAATGCAAGTAGTGCCAATAATGAAGCCACTGCAAAAGCAGCTACGTAGTTATATTCGTTATATAAAATTTCTACGTGCAATGGCAAAGTGTTGGTCAGTCCCCGTATGTGACCAGAAACTACTGAAACCGCGCCAAACTCACCCATAGCACGTGCATTACATAAAATCACGCCGTACAACAGCCCCCATTTGATGTTGGGCAAAGATACGCGCCAAAACATTTGCCAACCTGAGGCACCCAAAACCAAAGCAGCCTCTTCCTCTTCTTTGCCTTGCGCCTGCATCAACGGTATCAGCTCGCGTGCCACAAATGGAAAAGTGACGAATATCGTAGCCAACACGATGCCTGGAATAGCAAAAATAATCTTAAAGTCATGGTCAGATAACCATTCGCCAAACCAGCCTTGCAAGCCAAACATCAGCACATAAATCAAACCAGCAATCACAGGGGAAACTGCGAATGGTAAATCAATCAGTGTGATTAAAAAACTCTTACCCTTAAACTCAAATTTGGCAATTGACCATGCCGCCGCAACACCAAAGATCAGATTCAGTGGAACCGCTATTCCAGCAGCAATCAAAGTTAATTTAATTGCCGAAAGCGCATCTGGTTCGACAATTGCTGCGAAGTAGGTCTGGGCTCCTTTTCTAAGGGCTTCTGTAAATACCGCTGCCAGTGGAACGAATAAAAACAGACTTAAAAATAGCAGCATTATCCCTATTAAGGTAAAACGTACCCAAGCCGCTTCTGATGTGGCACGATTACTCGAAACCTTGCTGTTATATTTTGCGTATTGGGAGATAGCCTGACTATTTGTTGTTGTCATAGAATCTGGTCCTTATCTCAAATTACCAAGGTGTCGATTCGACCACCATTGAAAACCGTTAATTGTGAATAACAAAATAAAAGAAATCACCAGCATGACTGCCGCGACAGCGGTTGCGCCAGCATAATCATATTGTTCCAACTTAGTAATAATAATAAGCGGTGTGATTTCGGAAACCATTGGCATATTGCCTGCAATAAAAATCACTGAGCCATATTCACCTACTGCCCGTGCAAATGCCAAAGCAAAGCCTGTAATTAGTGCAGGCCAAATAGCAGGTAATATTATTTTATAAAAAACTTGCCAACGGTTTGCTCCTAGGCTTGCTGCAGCCTCTTCTACTTCTGCTCCCAAGTCCTCCAAAACGGGTTGCACAGTGCGCACGACAAAGGGCAAGCCAATAAATGTGAGCGCCACCACCACGCCTAATGGTGTGTAAGCGACTTTTATACCTAAAGGTTCAAGCAAACTGCCAATCCAGCCATTGGTAGAATAAATCGCCGAAAGTGCAATACCTGCAACGGCAGTCGGTAATGCAAATGGGAAATCGACAAACGCATCTACAAATTTTTTGCCAAAAAAGTCGTACCGAGTTAGCACCCAAGCCGTAAGCAAACCAAACACAACATTGATTAATGCGCCAATGAAAGATGCGCCAAACGTCAATCTGTATGAAGCCACAACGCGAGGCGAAGCCACAGCCTGCCAAAAATCTGCCCAACTTAAAGTAAATGCCTTAAAAAAAATGGCTGAAAGTGGAATTAGTACAATCAGGCTCAGGTAAAGCACAGCATAACCTAGGGATAAATTAAAGCCGGGCAGTGTATTTTTATTTGGTTTATTTTTCATCATCTATTCGTTTATTTATCTTTTCAAAACAGCCAGTTGAACATAGCTCTCTCAACTGGCTAATCACAAAAGTTGTAACTAAACTCTGGCTATTGCAACATCAGTCGCTTTTACCAATGCTAAGACCTCAGAGCCTTTTTCTAATGCCAACTCTTTGATTGATCTAGTCGTAATAACCGAGGTCACAATGCCAGATGAGGTCTCAATTTCAACTTCCGAGACAACATCTCCCCACAAAATCTCCTTCACCTTGCCACGTAATTGGTTACGCACATTGATTGCTAATAAAGCCATGACTGTTTCTCCTTTAATATCTTTGGGCGTTAAGCCCAGTAATTGGGTGTTTGTAATGTATTGAACTACTCTCATATTGGTCATTTCTGATATATCTGGTCAAAAATGCCACCATCCGAAAAATGCGTGTTCTGTGCCTTGGACCAACCGCCAAATACATCATCAATTTTGACTAAATTGAGTTTAGGAAACTGTGATTCATATTTTTTAGCAACCGCTTCTGATGTTGGGCGGTAGTAATTTTTGCCGATAATGTCCTGTGCTTCATCAGAATACAAATACTCCAAGTAAGCTTTTGCAACAGCTTCGTTGCCGTGTTTTTTAGCAAACTTATCAACCAAAGTAACTGGTGGTTCAGCCAAGATAGAAAGTGATGGTACGACGATCTCAACCTTGCCAGCACCCAACTCTTTTTGCGCTAGGAATGCTTCGTTTTCCCATGCAAGCAACACATCACCAATGCCACGTTCAACAAAGGTAGTAGTAGATCCTCGTGCGCCGCTATCAAGCACCGGAACGTTTTTGTATAACTTACCTACAAACTCTTTAGCTTTAGCTTCATCGTTGTTATTTTGTTTCAACGCATATGTCCAAGCTGCTAAATAATTCCAGCGTGCACCGCCTGATGTTTTAGGGTTAGGGGTAATCACCGAAATACCTGGTTTGACAACATCGTTCCAATCCTTAATGTTTTTTGGGTTACCTTTACGTACTAAAAATACAATGGTAGAGGTATATGGCGAACTATTGTGCTGCAAGCGTTTCTGCCATTCCTTTGGAATCAGCTTACCCTTTTCATAAAGCTGATCGACATCGTACGCCAGCGCTAAGGTTGCGACATCACCCTGCAAACCATCTATCACGGCACGCGCTTGTTTGCCAGAGCCTCCGTGAGATTGGTTCACTTTGACAGTATTGCCAGTTTTGGCTTGCCAATATTTGCTGAAGGCAGCGTTGTAATCCACATACAACTCACGTGTGGGATCATACGAAACGTTAAGTAAAGTAACTTCCTTTGCAGAAGCTATTGAAGCTGTTGCAAGATTTAACGCAAGGGCTGTTAGTACAATAGATAATAGTGTGTTTTTCATTGATAATTCCTTTAAGTTTTTTAATTTATTAAGCAATTTCTTCAGTTATTTTATAAACAGCAGCATTCCATTTTTATGCTCCTTAAATTAAATCCCATCGCTAAATTATTTAGCGAAGTAGAGACATCATGTTTATGTTAGAAAGCTACTTGGAAGCGTGCCAAGAGGGCTTCTTCATCTTCACGGTCTTTGACTATTGAACTATAGTTGGTGTTGGCTGCATTGATATTTTGGTTATTCACACTTGCGCCGCCATCGAAACTTGTATGCTCATAGTTCAAAGCAATTTTGGCATTTTGATTTAAATACCAGTTGACACCTGCAGTCCAAGATTTGGCAGATTTAGCGCTCTTTGTTCCATCGGCATAGGCGCTATTAATACCTGTAGGTGCGCCTGCATTTTGGTTTTCGTTTGCATTTTGTCCAAATCTATTTTTAAATGCATTGCTATCAAGATTGATTTCGCTGTAGCGTGCAACCAATTCCCATGCACCCCAACCACCTTTTTCTAAATCAAAATCATTTTTAGGTTTAACACCTTTAAATGATGCATCTTCGCCTGTAATTAAGTACGAAGTCGCAATCTGCCAAGCATCATGAGTCAGCTTTTTCTTGGTACCTGGCAAAAACGGTTGTGCTGTATTATCAGTGTTACCTGCTAACCTGCCGACCAGCGAAACATCTTGGTCAACACGCGCATACTCAGTAATCAAACCAAATGGGCCATTGTAGTAACTGGCTTGTGGTGACACGCGGAAGCGCTTGCCGTCAGCAATTGCATTTGCCCCATACCTAAAGAATGTGTTTTGACCATTTGTTACATAGCTCGGCAAGCCATTGCGGGTTGCATCGGCTGCAGCAGTATCTGTAAAATTAAGGTTCTGTTCGCCGGCAAAGTCTGTCCAAGTAGCTCCAATACCAAAACCTAAACCAGAGAGCGCATTGGCACTATCGACAAACGGAGTTGTAAATAGGCGCGCAGAGTATTCACGCTCGCCGTTATATTCTGTGCCTGTGCTGATATTTCCACCGTCAGCCACGCCATTCACAATACCAAAGTTATAGTTTAGTTTTTTATCCAGCACATCGCCGTAGACTGAAACACCTAAATCGCGGTTTGGCAAAATAGCGTTGGTCACATAGCTACGTTCGATAAATTTAATGTCGCCACCACTCTGCAAACGCTCTAGGCCTACAGAACTCTTAAACTTACCTGCACGTAAATTGAATGCTGGATTTAAATTGGCATCAACATACGCATCTACTACAGTAGCTCCACCACCCGCAAACTCAGGTGTAAAACGGAAACCATACTTACCCCCGACCTTACCTTCTATAGTTGGACGAACTCGACGCAATAATGAAGTGTCTTCGGCATCATTAAAACCTGTTGCTGGATTAAGTAGGCCAGCTCTATTCCTTGAGCGATCCCTGACATCATTTACACCTTCAGAATAATGGCGATGGTCAGCTTGCAACAAACCTCTTAGTTTAATTTCATTTTTACCATCGGCTGAACCAAATGAGAAGCCACTTTCACTCGCTTTTACAACAGGCGTTGTTTTTTTAGCGGCAGCTGTTTCTTCCTCGGTCACTTCACCCTTGCGTGCCAAAATTTTGACTTTTTGATCAAGCTCTTGCACAAGGGCTCTTAGCTCTTCTAATTCAGAACTATCATTTGCGAATGCGAGTGTCGGACTGGAAAATATGCCAGACAACACTAAAACGGTTACTATTTTTTTGTATTGCATCATAAAACTCCTTATTATTCTTCCAGTGGTCTGGTCAGAGTTTTATAAATCTATTTAGATAGCTCCAGTTATCAGGTAGCTTTTAGTACTTTGAAACTTATGTTTTTGTGACAATGACTTTGTGGTCAAACCGCACTTTTTCTCTGCGCTCAATTTGGGTTACACGGCCGTCATGTACAGTTATCTCAATAGAGCCGTAACCAGATTGCTGCTTCACAGATGAGATTGCAAGGGCTACAGCTTGTAGCACTGCTTCATCTGTTTCTAATGAAAATTTTGATTTAGTTACGCTCATTTATTTGCACATGTTGTTCAAAGAATGTGCGCACTTTAGCAAAGTATTTAAATAATTAAAAAGACTTTGTAAGTATATTTATATACTTTTTAAGTATATAAAATAGGTTGCTACATCGAATAAATAGTAAAGATAAGTGCAATTATCCAAACTGTTATTTTTAACAAGAGTGCTTAAATGGCGGGAAATTGAAGAATGCGAACTAGAAGTTTAAGCTTAAAAATGCATGCCCTTTAGACCGCATGGATGTTGCCTCTGAGGGTATTGATGTTTACTTTTTTTAAACAGTTTTATGATGTAATAACATGTCATCTGCGCTCTGCGCACCAGATTCAAGCCGATACAACCAAGCCAAAATTTCCGCAATCGCCAAATAAAGTTCGGGCGGAATATGGTCATCCAAATCCACCTGCATCAACAATGCCACCAAGTCTTTAGATTCATGCACAAACACACCATTTTCTTTGGCTCTGGCGATAATCTGTTCGGCAATCAAACCACGACCTTTGGCTACCACCTTTGGCGCGTAATCGCTCGCATCATAAGCCAGCGCAATCGCCTGCTGGTTAGCATTGGGCTTTAATGTAGAAAGTGTTTTATTATTCTGCATGATGCGCTATGGTCAATCTATCTAACTGCTGACCACTACTTTCAATCGCTTTAGCTAGGCTAAGTCGCTGATTCTTAAGAGTATCAAGCGTTTGCGTTTGCTCAGCTAATATACCGATGCGCATATGCCCATCAATAATACTAATTCTGGCCGAAACTTTGCCAAGCTGCGGTAAATGTAGCGTCATTTCACTCGCAATAGGCTTGTGTTTTTCAGTCGATTGCTGATAAGCGCTCTCTGATTTATCATCGTCTTTTTGCGGCAAATAGACATTCCAATCCATGGTTTGGCCTGGCCAAACTTCGCTCTGCCAAGACATGCGTTGACTTTCCAGAATCGCTAATTGTTGCGACACCAAGCCTGCAAGTGGCGTGTTTGCTTGGTTCTGCGGCTCTTGCCTGATTGCTGTTAAGCTTTGATTGTTTTGCAATAAATCACCTAAATGCGATTCATAAAATAAACCGCTAGTGCTAACTGCGTGTTTTAAATCGTGTGCGATGATTTGTGGGTTGTTTGGCGCCTGCGTGACGATTGAAGTTGCTTCAAAACGTGTTGAAACGCCTTCGCTTTCTGCCTGATTGAGAATATGTACAATCAGCTGAGCGGCTGGGCTAATTTTGGCACTCCCAGCTTCATTGCCAGCGCTAGTATGAGTGTTAGATAAAAGCTGAAACGTGGGCGTAGGCGCATCGTGCAGATAGCGTAGCAACAGCGTCTGCCCTGCCTGCGCGGCATTAGCTAGCTCCATTTTTAACACCAAATCTTTGGCAAGGCCTTTACCCTCAACTTTTACTTTGTAGCTAGATTCACCTGCTTTTGAAAGCACTTGTGCAGAATATTCTTGACCTTTAACCAGCTGATTTGCGCGGTCGCCTAGCGCTTGAATGAGCGACGCAACTGGCTCGACAGCCAGCACAGCTGCAATACGCGAGACTGGAGCAACGCTAACTATGTCGAGCTTATTCAGCATTCGCGCTAAATCACTTGCCGTAAGTGCGGTTTAATTTCTTACCGTTTTGGCTACTATTCATTAACGCACTTAATTTTGCCATCCTAGGCGAAACCAAGTTGCGTATTTCCCGGTCGTCCGCAAGAATACGTTTGATGCTCGCCGCTTTGCGCTGAGATGCGTCTTTGGACATAGGCACTACATTCTCGTAAAATTTAAGCTGTTCAATATATTTTGCACAGTCATTTTCCAATGCCGTCAGTTTGTCCCAATCCTCCGCTTTAGCAGCTAGCAACATTTGGCTGGTCAGATTTTCAACTGCCTCATAGGTGGTCATTGTGTTTTTATTTTTCATCATTTATGCGCCTGCGTAATTAGCAATCGCTCGATTTACATTAAGCGTATTTTGATTTGAAGTAATGGGAGTAGCCACTTGAGAAATGGCTGCAGATTTAGCCTGCGCATCACCAATTGTTTCCCAAGCGCCTTTTAAATCGCTTAAAAGCTGTATCACTTCTTGCACTAGTTCTGGCTGATTACGAATATTGGCAATGATCAATCTATGTCCCATATACACATAAAGGTTATCAAGACTTTCTGCCAATTCACCGCCCGCCCTTTTGTTCAGACTGACTCGCAGGCCGCTTTCAATAATCATCGTTGCTTTTGACAACATAGCGCCTTTTTTTTCGATATCTGCATTTTTCATGTGGCCAATTGCGTTTTGACATGCGGCAATAGCGCCTTCATACAACATTATGGTGAGTTTATTTGGACTTGCTGCCAACACGCCGGTTTCTACGCTCATTTGCGCATAGACATTCACTCCATTTTTACTGAATCCAAACATATTTTTATCCTCTAGTTTTATTGATTATTCGCGTTAAGTGTAGCAAGTTGCTGTGTAAGAAAACTGCTAGTTGAGGACATGCTAGACAACAAGGAGTCAAGCTTGTTAAATTGCGCACGATAACGCGCCTCTACTGCGGTAAGTCGCACATTGAGTGCTTCAGTTTGTTTATCCAGACGTGTGATAGAGCTTTGCATGCCGTCGGTTCTGGCTTTCAGCAAGCCGTTATCGCTTAAAAGATTAGTGATAATATTGTCTAGTTGCGCCGCGTAACCAATCGTAAAATTAATCGTGCCGCGTGCACCTAATGCACCACCATTTACTTTAATGCTTAAGCCTTCACTTGCATCACCTGGCGCACCGATTAAATTGAAACCTGCACCAGTGGCGGCAACGCCATTAATAGTACCTGCTGCATTAACTAAGGTTGTGCCCAACTGGCTAACCTCGATCGCATAGGTACCTGCTAGGGTTTTGCTGGTGCTGCTGGAATAAGCAATCAGCGGATCTGTCGCTTTTGCAGAAGTAGCAAATAAAGTAGAAATATCACTAAAATTTGTCGTCACTGCCGTTGCTAACTTGGTCGCATCTAAGGCCAATTTGCCATCGCGCTGAAAAGATACGCCAATTTGGCTAAGCGAGTTGATTGTATTGCCACTGCTAATGGTTTTAGTCATCACCGATTTTATTTGATTCATAACAGACCTTGCTGTGGCATCGCCCAATAACGCGCCAGAAGCTTTGCCTGTCTCATCGTATTTGGTTAGGTTGCGTAGCGAGTCATTGAGTTTATTGTAGCCATCAACAAACGCAGTCACAGACTCTTTTATCTTGTCTTGGTTGCTTGTCAAACCTAAGTTCACACTCAAGCTATTACTGGTTGTCAGTAAATTTATCGTCACACCTTCAATCGCATCGGTAATGGTATTGCTGGCTTTTACTACTGCAATGCCATCAATATCTAAAATAGCATTTTTTGCAGCCTGCATTTGCGTTAGATTCTGCCCACTACCTACTGTGGCAAGAGGATCGTAGGCTAATTGCGACAAACCAAGGGCATCCACATTATTCGTATCATCATCCGCCACTGAAATTTTCAAACTATTGACTTCACCAGTATCTTTAGAGGTAATCACCAGTCGATTGGTCGTGCCGTCATTTACAATTGTTGCGCTGACGCTGGAGTTAGAGGCGTTAATCGCATCGCGCACGCCAGCCAGTGTGTTGTTTGAACTGCCAATGGCAATGACCACGTCAGTTTTAGCGGCATTTGCAGTAAACGAGCTAGGTGTGGGCGGCACGAGCACTTCTGGCGTAAAAGTACCAAAAGAGATGGTCAGCGTACCTGTGCCAATCACATCCGTCGTATTTGCAACACCAGCCATCGCCAACTTTTGAGATTTAGCCAGTTGGTTCACAGTTACCGCATAGTCGCCAAACGTTGCGCTGCCATTTGCGGTAGCGGTAAATACAGCAGAATTGCCAGAGGTGACGGTCTGCGCATTAAATTTAGCAGGGCTAGAAAGCGCTTGCACCGCAGTCTGAAAAGTGGATAAAGTACTTTTCATCGTGCCATAGGCAGAAACCTGAGATTGATAATCCGTTTTTTGCTTAGCAACTGCTGCTAAAGGTAGTCTTTCGACGTTCATCAGGCTAGCAACGATAGAAGCTACATCTAGGCCAGAACCAATCCCTGCTGATGAAATAGGCATATCTATATTCCTTTAGTATTTAAGCACTTAAGCAGTTTGCCTAATGACTAGGCCCTGCAACTTGTCCAGAGTTTTAGACATCGCTATAACTTCCTCATTTGGAATCTGTCTCAACACTTTGTGTGTTGCCGTATCAACCACTTTAACAATCATACGTTTCGAATCATGATCGAGTGAAAACTCTACGGTCTGTAACGCAGGCGCTACATAGTCATTTAATTTTTTTACTGCTCCTGCAAGTGCGCCTTTATCAATTTGAGTTGATGGCTTACTTTCACTCATATCAACTGTTTTATGTCCTGTCGAACTGACTAATGCAATCTGGCTGGCGGCAATATGTTGCGAGCCAGCCGGTCTATTTACAGAACCATAAGCATCTAATGGTGAGCTAAACATGATGAACTCCTTAACAAAAGTCCACAGGATTATTACTAACCCTGTGGAAGTTGAATCAATTTACTTTTCTCAATTCACTAAACTTGGGATTAGCCTCTTAACAGAGCTAACACGCCGTTTGGTAATGAGTTTGCTTGCGCTAACATGGCTGTACCTGCTTGTTGCAAGATTTGACCACGTGTCAAGTTTGCTGTTTCTGCGGCAAAGTCAGCATCCATGATGCGAGATTTGGCAGCAGATTGATTTTCAGAAGCCACTTGCAAGTTACCGATGACAGATTCAAAACGATTTTGCACAGCACCTAATGTAGCACGCGCAGTGTTCGCAGTTGTCAGTGCTGTATCCAACAAGCCGATTGCAGTAGTAGAAAGCGCATTCGTTGTTACAGCACCAGCGATAGAAACAGCGGCAGTTGATGCAACAGCGATTGTGTCTGTTGAGTCTGCACCTACTTGGAACGTGTAAGCTGTGCCGAATACGGCAGTACCATTAAATTTGGTAGTGCCAAGACGTGTTACTTCAGCCACCAATGCTTGATATTCCGTATCAAGATTAGCTAGATCACTTGTGCCGTTGGTGCCGTTGGCGCCTTGTACAGCCAATTCACGCATACGTTGTAATGCATCAGTTACTTTACCTAATGCGCCTTCAGCCGTTTGCGCAAATGAAATCGCATCATTCGCATTACGCATCGCTACGTTCATGCCACGCACTTGTGCGTCCATACGTGTTGCGATTGATAAGCCAGCAGCGTCATCTTTAGCGCTGTTTACACGTAGGCCAGATGACAAACGTTGAATTGATGTGTTTAATGCACTTTGTGATGTACTTAAATTACGTTGTGTGTTTAATGAAGCAATGTTGGTATTAATTACAGCAGCCATGATAAATCTCCTAAATATAAGTTATGTTTCAATTACAACCTACTGCTTAAGCGTTGCAATTCACCATGAATTGCGTTGCAGTTAAAAATGTTATCGGTAAGCTTTTGAGAAAATTTAGGGTAAGCTCTAAAATTTTGTTTCAAAACAACTTTTCTCACGAACTTGATTTTCGTTTCTTACCGAATAAGCAGTCCCGATGAAAACAATGTCGGCAGTAATTTTTAAATCTTTAGGAAATCGCTCCTTATCATTGGCTTTTTATTATTAAAATAGATTAAAATTTATTCAAAATAGATGGTCTGCAAGCCAATATCCATGAGGATCACAGGGTATTAAAAATAAATAATAAGTGTGTTAACAAGATTATTAAATATCAATCATGATATTCAATATTTTTTGAAAATAAAGAAACAATACAGGGGATAAAGCAGGTTAAATCTTGGTTTGGTTAAATCTTTGGTTTAGTTAAATAGTTAGTTTGACAGGTGTCTTAGCCAGCGAGATTGCTGGATAGACGAGATTACAGAGAGATTAGAGAATGAAAGCTAGTTGTAAACTAAATTATTCTTAATTGCATAATGCGTCAGCTCTGCGTTGTGGCGTAGATGCATTTTATCCAGCAAGCGTGCGCGATACATGCTCACTGTTTTAACTGATAAAGAAAGTTGATCTGCAATATCGCCAACCGACAAGCCAGAAGAAATCATTACCATGGTTTGAAACTCACGGTCAGAAAGCGTTTCATGCGGCGCTTCTGGCTTATCCATGCCCACTTGATCTGCCAATATTTCAGCCACCTCTGGCGTGATAAATTTTTTACCTTTTGCCACGGCGCGAATGGCAGGCAATAAGTCAGATGATGCACTTTGCTTGCACAAGTAGCCTGATGCACCTGATCTCAAGGCACGCACCGCATATTGCTCTTCCACGTGCATGGATAACATCAGCACAGCAATATGATTATTTTCACCTTTAATATATTTAAGCACATCCATGCCGCTGCGGTCTGGCATTGAGATATCCAACAACATGACATCGGCATTCAGCTGGCGCGCTAACTTAATCGCCTCAGAGCCATTTTGCGCTTCGCCAATCACTTCAATGTCATCTGTTCCAGATATTATCTGATTGAGACCAGTTCTTAAGATTGCGTGGTCATCTACAATAATCACTTTGATTTTTTTGCTATTTATCATAATGTTTAAACTCTCTTTTAACTTCAGTAGCTATTATAAAAATTCATTCAAATCTGGCTATATGTATCACTTGTGTTTATTTCGACAACTGTGTGTATTTTTTCAACATATTAAGACTGATTTTTTGTTGTTTTGTACACACATGATTAGGTAATCGCAAACAGCATGCCAACTTTTACTTGTTGGTCATTTATTTGCAAAATAGGAAATTTAAAACAGGTCTGAGGCCAAGCACAGAGCGCGTAGGCGGTAAGCTTAGATTGGGAGCTTAACGGTAATGACTGTGCCTTGCTTGCTTTCGATTGGCTTAGAGATTCTAAAACTGCCATGCATGGCAATTGCACGTTCTTGCATGCCACGCAAGCCAAATGAATCAGTTTTCAATTTATCATTAGGTTTGATGCCGACACCATTGTCTGTAATCGTCATCACCACTTCATTGTCACTAGCGCTCAAATCCACAGTCACTTTTGTCGCCTGCGCATACTTTGAGATATTCGACATCGCTTCCTGACAGATACGGAACAGCGCAATGGCTTGTTCTGTCGAAGCAGAAATTTCTGCTCGATTAGTTGTAAACAGACATGGAATCGCCAACTGCTTCTGGAACTCTTTTGTTTGCCACTCAATTGCATCCACAATACCTAAATCTAAAATGTTTGGCCGCAAATTGCCAGATATTCTATGCACAGTTGCAAAAGTATTATCCACCACAGATAACAAACCTTTAGTGTGTTTCAGTATGGCTTTGGGGTCGGATTTTGGCTGATCGATAATAGAGGACAAGCCCATTTTAATGGCGGTTAAATTGCCGCCTAAGTCATCGTGTATTTCGCGCGCTATTTTTTTACGCTCATCTTCGCGAATGGTATTGATGTGTGCTGTCAGATCCGCCAAATCTCGCCGTGATTGCTCAAGCTGAAACTTCTCATTTTTGCTCTCAGTAATATTCAGCATAATGCCATCCCAAATAATCACCCCGTTACTGAGTTTTCTGGGTGTTGCGCGCATATTAATCCATTTGGTATCTTGCCAGCCATCAATCCAAACACGTCCGTCCCAATCTAGCAGGCGAAGCTCTGTAGCTGATGTTTTTAAACGCGTACGCAAATTAGCGTGATCTCTTGCATTCATAATCGAATAGAATTGGCTAGAATTCTGATATAGCGCTTCTGGCTCAATCCCAAGCAAGGCTTTACTACCATCGCTTAAATAAATAAATTCTATTTCACCACCAGCACCTTGCCTAAACTGAAACACCATACCAGGCGTATTGGCCACAATTGCCTGAAAGCGAGACTCGCTCTCGCTCAAAGCCTGCAATGTTCTTTCGTTGGAGGTTAAGTCATTCTTAATCACCAGAATGTACTCTTTTTTATTCGCTTGCAGTAGCATCACACGCAACTGATAATCATCGGTTTTGATGACTGTGGGATCTTGCTCTAATATTACTTCTATAATATTAGCTTGGCTTTTGCTGTGTTTAACGTGCTCCTGAAGCTCTTCTTTGCTTACTCCCAGCAAACCATTTATATTTTTTAGTTTAAAACTCGCAAGGTCTTGCCCTAAGTTTTTTTGCGCATTTTCACTCACATACACGAGCTTCAAGGATGAAGCATCAAGAAGATAAACTTCATCCGACGCGCCTAGCATCATGGCTTTTAGAAATAACTGGGCATCAGCTATAGGGAACAATTTAGTTACCTTTTTTGTTTTTTTCTAAATTTAACACAAATTTAGCGTCAATCAAGGTTTTAATTAAAAATGTTTAATTTAAACAAGGGTGTTTAAATCAATTTCTGTCATCACGCGATTTTTACCTGTTCTTTTAGCCAAATACATCGATTGATCTGCACGATGTATCACAGTAGCTTCAGTTTCGTCATTTTTAAGTAGCGCTACGCCCGCACTAAAAGTGATGAGTAATTTCTCATTATTACCCAAAAAGAACTGTTTTGTCAGCGCGCGTTGCAAACGCTTAATCGTTGAAACTGCTGCTTCGAGGTCGGTATCAGGCAGCAATATCACAAACTCCTCGCCACCAAACCTTGATACCACATCAGTCGGCCGCATAGTTGTTTGTATAACCTTGGCCAAGTGCTGCAGTGCCGTATCGCCCACATTATGACCATAGGTATCGTTTAAACTCTTAAAATTATCAATATCCAGCAAAGCCACACTGAGTAGGCCTCCACCGCGCTGGGCACGCGCCATTTCTCTCGTCATGGCTTCATCTAGGCCACGCCGATTAAGCACGCCCGTCAGTTGATCCACGCGCACCGCTTCGCTAAGCTCTGATAACTCTTCTTGCAGTTTGCGAATTTTTTCTTGCGCCGATTCCACACTGTCACGCTGCTCTAACAATACTTCACGCGAACGCACAATTTCCGCCTGCATGGTATGCGTATCTTTCATCAAGTTTTCTAGCAGCACATTAATTTGTAAAATATCTTCCGTTTCAGATAGCTTTTCGGCGTAATTTTCGATTTTTTTCTGATAGCTACCACTCGAATCGGACATGTCGCCCAATCGATCCACAAAAGTAGAAATCATATTTTTAAATGAGCTTTTTGCCTCATTCAAGCTATGTTTTAGCATGCCTTGTTTGAAAATTACCTCTTTCAAACTCTTTTCGGCATCTTGAATCAACGCTCTATCTAGCGGGCTGGATACAATCGTTTGCACAACAGCAATTTGGCCACGAATCCATTCATCATCCGCCACCAATTC
>JBEBJI010000037.1:0-18445 GCA_040079935.1 Methylotenera sp. | reverse complement strand
AATCTTTACAGCTAAAATTTCTGAGCTATGCCGCAACAAATCTTGGCTGATCGGACGTAACATAATCAATGTGCCATGTCGGCGACCAAGACTTTGACTTTGACTGTTTCGTATATCTACACTAGAAATAACAAATGAGCCTTCTGGTGTCCAAAATACCCCTGAAATTTCATTTTTTGTGGGATCTATAAGTTTGCCGCCATTAGACATGGCGCGCAAAAGCAAGTCTGGAAATTGCCAAAGTTTCCCAGTAGCAAAATCCACACCTTTCCTGAATATGGTTTTCCCTTTAGGGTCGACGACAACGAATCCGTTAATCTTTAGGTTAGCAAAAGCCTCATCACTGATATTAGTATCGATATAAGATTGATTTGGTGAAATCGCAAATTGATAGGTGTCCTCCCAATGCGCATAATCTCTGGTTTGAGAGTGAAGTTGGTCGACTTGTTCTTGAATTAGCCCGGCTGCACTGTTTAAATATACAAGCGTATTGTCTTTTTCCAATTGCGCAAAGCCATCCAGCAATGCTGTTCGCGCGACAAAGAATAGCAATGTGAATAACAAAATCATGGCTACTGCCAAGATAGTCAGTATTTTAGTACGCAATCCTTTGAAATTTTTTTCTGTCATTTAGTTTACTAAAAAAATTATTGTGCCTTGTAAATGTTTAGCAAAGCCCATGCCACAGAGATTTTGCTCTGTTACATTCGAAATGTTTAAAAATGACAGACTATTTAAAAGCCTAAACTATCAAGCAAATCATCCACTTGCTCTTGACTTGCAACCACATCCACCGCGTGCGGATCAATTTGCGGCCCGTTCAACAGCGTGGAGTTGGTCTCATTTTTTGTCGTTGTTGGGGAAAAATCAATCAACACCTGCACTAGTTGTTTTTCCAATTCCTGAGCTAAGCCAGTAATTTTCTTAATCACTTGACCTGTCAAATCCTGAAAGTCTTGCGCCATCATAATATCCATGAGCAAAGCTTTGGTTTCAGCGGTATTTTTCTCAGTGAGGGCTAAAAAAGCCAGCGTTTCTGTCGCGGTTTTATCGTAGTCACTTTTCAACAACGGCTTAGCCAGCACTTCCTTCCAGCGCTGTTCCAACACTGCTGCTTGTGATGCCAAATCTGTTTGTAATGGTGTCGCTGCATCAGTCGCGTTCAATACACGCTCTGCAGCCTGCTCTGTCATTTTAGCGACGTAATTCAAGCGCTCACGCGCATCAGGGATGTCTTGCGCGACCTGCTCCATGATTTTATCTAATCCCAATCCTCTCAGGCTGTCATGTAGTAATCTTGTGACATGCCCAATACGGGTCAACATATCGTCATTGTGCAACTCGTCATTTCTCATTACAGGCAAATTGCTTGCAGGCACAGCGGCTATTGGCACACTATGCTTTTTTATAGATTCAATATTCATATTTAGGCTGCCACTTTCTCAAGCTTCTCGAATATCTTTGCTAGTTTTTCTTCTAAAGTAATCGCTGTGAATGGTTTAACGATGTATCCGTTAGCGCCCGCTTGAGCAGCTGCGATAATGTTTTCTTTTTTTGCTTCGGCCGTTACCATCAATACTGGTAAAGAAGATAATTCTGGGGTTGAGCGAATTTGCTGAAGCAAAGTCAGACCATCCATATTCGGCATATTCCAATCGGAAACAACAAACTCAAAATCGCCACCTTTAAGCTTGCTAAGAGCGATTACTCCGTCTTCCGCCTCGTCTACATTGGCATAGCCAAGCTCCTTAAGTAGATTGCGGACTATCCTACGCATGGTAGAAAAATCATCCACAACTAGAAATTTAGTATTTGGGTTTGCCATGTGTTGCTCCATCAATATTAGTTATTTAGTAAATTAGTTACCCGCATCAAATAGACTGAGTAACTAATTAAGATTAGCCTTAAATTATTATCGGCTGTAATTTAAAAAGCTTAAGCTAAGAGTAGCGAAATAAAAGTGCGTTATTTTCGTTACACGCGCAAAGCGCGATCACTATTCACTGTTAAATGGTTTAGTACCAGTTTCGGCAAATCATTCAGGTGTGCCACTTCATCCACACCGCCATGGGCAACCGCTTCTTTAGGCATGCCATACACCACGCAGCTTTCTTCATTTTGCGCAAAATTATGTGCACCTGCGCTTTTCATTTGTGCCATACCTGCCGCGCCATCTTTGCCCATGCCTGTCAAAATTACGCCTAATGCATTTTTTCCAGCATAAGTGGCCGCTGAATCAAATAACACATCAACAGAAGGCTTGTGCCGATTCACTGCTGGTGCATCGCTAAGTTGAGTTACATAGTTGGCACCACTCCTAGCCAATAAAAGATGTTTATCCCCTGGTGCAATATAAGCATGACCAGGTAGAATACGTTCGCCACCTTCAGCTTCTTGTACAGAAATCTGACAGATTGAATCTAAACGATTTGCAAAGGATTTTGTAAAGCCAGCTGGCATATGCTGTGTAATTAAAATGCCTGGGCAATCAGAAGGCATTTGCAATAGAAACGACTTGATGGCTTCAGTGCCCCCAGTAGATGCGCCAATGATTAATAATTTTTCGCTACTAATTAATGGATTGCGCAATAGCGCTGGTGTAGTAGCGCCATTACCTGATTGGCGAGGCAACGAAGCAATTCTAGCTTGCGCTGCAACGCGAATTTTATCTGCAATAATTTCAGTGTATTCACGCATACCTTCAGAAATAGACATTTTAGGTTTAGTGACAAAATCAATCGCACCCAGCTCAAGCGCGCGCATGGTAATCTCCGAGCCACGTTCAGTCAAAGTGGAAACCATCACAACCGGCATTGGGCGTAGCCGCATCAATTTCTCTAAAAAATCCAGACCATCCATTTTTGGCATTTCCACATCTAAGGTAAGTACATCAGGATTCAACTGCTTAATCATATCGCGTGCAACCAATGGATCAGGCGCAGTTCCTACCACCATCATGTCGGACTGACTATTGATAATCTCGGTTAAGAGACTACGGATCAATGCTGAGTCATCGATTACTAATACTTTAATTTTCATTTTTTATCTCACAAAATCAGCAAGTCAGAACAAATCAATTTCACCACCCACATCGCTCGTCTTAAGCTTGCTTGCATAGGCTTCTTCACGTTTAACTAGAGTATCGTTATGCATATTTTTAAGCTTTTTGACTAAAACTTTCCCAGTTTTCGGAAAGTAGTAGACTTTCCTCGGATAAATATCTAAAAGATCTTCACCCGTCACCCGAATACGCTCCTCTTTGAGAAACTTGCGTACAAATAAGGCATTGCGATCGCCCACGTTGATTGTGGTAAAGCTTTTCAACACATTGCCACCACCAAAAATCTTAGCTTCCAAGTTCTCGCGACGGGCGCCGTTTCGTAGTAATTGATTTATTAGTACTTCCATAGCATAAGTGCCATATCGCATGGATTCAGAAACTGGACTATCCTTGTCAGCGCTTGCACTATCCGGTAGCATAAAGTGATTCATACCGCCAATTCCAGTAATGTTGTCACGTATGCATGCGGACACGCATGATCCAAGCACTGTTACAATCACCATATCTTTATCGGTAAAGTAGTATTCTCCCGGTGAAATTTTTGCCGCATTACAATCAAAAGTACGATCAAAATACAGTGTTGTGGAGACTTCCTCTGCAAGCATACTCATAGCGAGCTTTCCCTAGATTGCGTATTGGTGCGCTTAACATCCTTACCATCTTTTAACTCATACACAGTCTTGCCGCGCAAATGAAGTGCATTGGAAACATAGAGAAAGTTTTCCGAATGTCCTGCAAACAATAAGGCATGTGGCTTCATCAATGGCACAAAACGACTTAAGATTTTGGATTGCGTAGGTTTATCGAAATAGATCATCACATTTCTGCAAAATATGGCATCAAATGGCTCTTTTATTGCCCACTGTTCTTCTAACAAATTAAGCTGTTGAAAGGTAATTAAACTGCGCAACTCGTTACGTACCCGCACTGAACCCTCGTGCGCACCCATACCTTTTTGGAAAAAACGTTTGCGACGTTCAGTCGACAACTTGCTCACCCGCTCATAGGGGTAAACGCCACGGGCTGCCGTTGCCAAAACGTTGGTATCTATATCTGTGGCAACAATCTCTACTGGCGGCTTCATTGTGCCGAACGCCTCGCACGCTGTCATGGCAATGGTATAGGGCTCCTCACCTGTAGATGCAGCAGAACACCATATTTTTATTGGTTTATTTAAATTAACCAAATGTTCGGTGAGTATAGGAAAATGATGCTCTTCGCGAAAAAATGAAGTGAGATTAGTGGTTAAAGCATTAGTAAAGGCCTCCCACTCGCTGGGGTCATTCTGGCTTTCTAGGTTATCGAGATAACTCTTAAATGAGTCATTGCCCACAATGCGAAGGCGGCGGCCAATACGGCTATACACCATATCAGATTTGGCCTCAGATAAAGAAATGCCCGCTCTTTTGTGAATTAGCTTTCTAACTCTGGAAAAATCATGCGGCGTAAACTCAAACTCACGGTCTGCTTCCTGTTTTTCTTGTCTTAACATCAAAAATTCTCACGATACAAATATTAAACATATAGACTTAATGAGGTAGTCAATGCCCTCTCACAGAACATATGAGCTATACAGTTCTTGGTTTCACTGTGAATAATGTGATAAATGCATTACTCACAGTGAATACTTACGTTCATTTTATGAATAAGACTTACGACTTTTCATCTGTTTAATTGCTACTTCTGCAGATTTATCAGCTGCGATACGTGATGCCACATCAGCTGCTTGTTTGGCAACGCTTTTGCTACGTTCTTTCATTTCATTTACAGCAATATCAGATACTCTTCTATTGCGGTCTTCTTTGTTTCTAGCAGCAAACGGATGTGCTGATTCTTTGTAAGTCTTGATCAGATCTGCAGCTTTTGGCTCCCTCGCTATTGCATTTTTAATAGCCTGTTTGGTTGCTTCATAATTCCAGTCTTGTAGACGCTCATCCATATCTGCCGTTTGGTCAATAAATACACCTATACAGATAAAAACATCGTCAGCTTCTTCGATTGGAATAGTGCCATCAGCTACACAATCCATTACTGCCATTGATATCCCGCGTTGGGCTGGTCCAAACATCTGCAATGATTGTTTGGTATTTCTCAACGTAACCTTATTAAACATTACAGTGTTAGGTTTAACCATCATGTTGGGTGCAACAATGGCTAACAAACCATTCACACCTTCTTTCTGGTCGGTAAGGGTGCGGCAAAATGCATCTTCAGCAGCACTGCCACGAGGCCCCATAATAAGGTCAATATGTGCAACATTCTTAAGATCCAGACCACTACCATCTGGACGATCTTCAATCACTAAAGCTTCACCAATTAAAACTCGATCAATAACAGCCATTTTTTTCTCCTAAATCTAAAATTATCCTGCATAAAAAATAGCATCGCCGCTTGGCTTGGCTATCGCTTTACTTCAGTTCTACAACACCAAAAAAATAATCCCACTAACCATTGCTTACCCGTAGATATGGCAATTCATAACCTTGTTTGCTATCTTCAATGCTAAACACACTCACTGCATTCATCAGTTCATCCGCCTGTTCCAACATCGATTCAGCTGCTGCTGCCGCTTCTTCTACCAAGGCCGTGTTTTGCTGCGTCATGTCATCCATCTTCATCACAGCGTCATTGACTTGTTCAATGCCCGCACTTTGCTCGTTAGAGGCAGCGGCAATTTCAGCAATAATGTCAGATACGCGTTTCACCGAGGTGACAATCTCTTGCATGGTTTGACCCGCATTTTCTACTTGCCTTGTGCCTTCGGCAGTCTTGCTGACTGAGTCAGTAATCAGTTCTTTGATCTCCTTGGCGGCCGATGCTGAACGTTGTGCCAGATTACGCACTTCACCTGCTACCACGGCAAAGCCACGACCTTGTTCGCCTGCTCTGGCCGCTTCTACAGCAGCATTGAGCGCCAGGATGTTGGTTTGGAAGGCAATGCCGTCAATGACAGAAATGATGTCTTCAATCTTCTTGGCACTGGTATTGATATCGCTCATGGTGGTGACCACTTCAGCAACAACGTCCCCGCCTTTGACTGCAACACCCGAGGCTGCTGAGGCAAGTTGGTTGGCTTGTTTGGCGTTGTCGGCATTTTGTTTCACCGTAGAAGAGAGCTCTTCCATGCTAGCGGCCGTTTTTTCTAAACTTGCCGCTTGTTCTTCGGTGCGGCGTGATAAATCAGCGTTGCCTTGTGAAATCTCTTTGGCAGCGGTGTTGATGGTCTCAACAGCACTTTTCACTGTGGCAATTGGCCCTACGATCATTTCCAGTGTTTCGTTTACACCCTCTACAATCTTGCGGAAATCTCCTTGATGGGCGCTTGCGTCAGCACGTACCGATACGCGACCATCTTTGGCAGCATCAGCAAGTAATTGTGTGTCTGCATTCAACGCTTTTAAATTACTACGTACTTGTTCGATGGTTTCGTTGATAGCCGCTTTTTTACCTGGAAACTGCTCAAGTGGTGCATCAAAATCACCTTCACCAAAGCCCTTTATAACTGCCATGGCTTTTTCATTCATTTCAATTAAACCACCTATCATTTTATTCACGCATTTTGCAAGAACACTAAAATCGCCTTTAAACATGTCATCACGTAGCGTCATATCAATAGCGCCTTTTTCGTGCTCAGCACTTACCCAGTTCACTGAGTCAATGAGACCTTTGAGATTACCACCTATCTTTTTAATAGATTTATTGATGTAGGCTTTTTCACCTGGAAGTTCTTTGATGTTGGCAGTAAAATCACCGTTACCAAATTGGGATACGCACTCCACCACCATTTTGTTTTCTTCTATATAATCCTGTACCATGGCATTCATCGCCTCAGCCATCAAACCATAGTCACCCGAATATAACGCTGGATTCAACATGAAGTGAATGTTACCGTTCTGATGCTCTACGGTCATTTTTTTCATTTCAGTAATTAATGTATTCAGGTTAATTCTTAGCTTTTCTATAGCGACGTTGAGAGCTGCAAGGTCACCAGGAAACTGTGCTAGTGGCGCATCAAATTTACCATCCGAAAACTCATTAAGGCATTGAATTATCTTCTGTATAGTTTCTGTTTGATTCCTAGACATTTCATTAGTGTTTTCTGCTAGGGCTTTAAAGCTTCCGCGAAACCTATCGGTACTAATATTCGCACGAATGTTGCCATTTTTAAAATCAGCAATCATGCTATTTTGCTCATCCATAAATGCTTTTAAGTCGTCTTGCATCGCCTTCATTGTGCTCATTATGCTAGTGGTATCACCATCTTTAACACGAATGAAAGATCCAAGTTCGCCTTTGGCAATAGCATTAGCTAAGAGGGACACTTCCTCAATCTCACCGCCCAAATTTTTTGTTAAACGACGTGACAGAACCCATGCTAGCATCAGCATCAAGCAAAGTATTAACAAACCACCATACACTAAAAAGTTTCTAAGATTATCTGCGTCACGATTGCTAGCAGATTCAACAGATAGGTTGTAGTTTTCAATTTCATTCGACAGGTTGCCCATTTCATCTTCTAAATGAGAAAAGGCTTCTAAAAAATCCGGGACTATTGCGTTTACTTTAGCTAGCCGTTTAGAGGGTAAGTCTGCAGAACTTGAAATTACGCTAATAGTGTTAGCTGCTTGAATATATTGTTGCAATGCTGGCTTAATGGCGAGCAAATCGGCTTCGACTTTGGTGGGCAAGGGCATCTTGCCCATTGTTTCAATTGCTTCAGTAAAAGTTTTTGAGTGTTCAATTGTATTTTTTTGCGCATCTTGCAATGCCTGATAGTTATTCTCACCTAGCGCTAGTTGAAAAGAAAAAACGTCAGCACGTATCGCGTCGTGCATCATATCAGCTTCCATTTGTAGCTTAAGACTTTTGCTGGAAGTGACAATGTCTTGAAGATTTTTGGTGGTTTTTGAGAGGGCAAAATAGCCTAACCCACCGATTATCAGTAAGGCTATAATACACGCCATACCAGCGCCAATTAATATTTGTTTTACCTTCATTTTGTTTCCTTTTTCACTTCTAGATTTCCTCAAACTTTGTAATTTCGAGTTTCAAGTGTCATATAAACGCTAATTTAAACTAGCAAACTCTAATTTAATTTCAAATGGAATAAGGCAAATTACCCTTAATTCTGACGAATGCCCAAATTTTGCCCATATCCGAATAAATCAGCTTAGTCACAGTTAAAATACCTTTAAAAAAACAAGTAATTCTTAAAACTCCACCTCGAAGCGTGAACCTACTATCCAAGCGTTTTTAATGGTTAAATCCATTCCTGGATTAATAATTAATTGCAAGGTGGGTTGCACGGCGAAATATGGAGTCGCTTGTATACGGTAGGTTGCTTCAACATCTGTTTCATAGCGCTTTGAATCATTTGCACGTCTATATCTATCACCTGCATGATTAACAGTAAGTCCTAACCCTGCAATATCATCATCACGCCCAGTAATTAAGCCGTGATAGCGCAAACCTAGGCTGCTAGTCCAATCTGCTTGATTAACGGATTCGCTAGCTACACCAAAACGCACAAACCCCGCCAAGCCTTGTGTTAAATGGCCTGGCTCTAAATACAATGTGCGCTCTGTCATAGCATACACGCCTTGATTATGGCGCCTAGCAGGCGCACCATCAATCGAGTCAAACTGTGCGCTATAACGCCAAAAACCAATCGCGGTTTTATTAAAAATTTCTGCAGGCTGTTTTGAATCACCTTCATATTGAGGTGTATAACCCAACTCAACAATTGATAACGTACCTTCTCCACCACCAAGTCTAATATGCGAGCCACGCGGATTATCGATATTGCCTGGCACGCCATCAGTCACTGCAGCTTGCAAATAAAAACTATTGGTGGGTGATGTCAGCTTTAAACGCCCTGCAAGCGCCCCTAGCGGGAACACTGGAGGGCCATTTTCACCCGCTTGCGCAAAATCTGTCCCAACTCCATAAGGTGGCTGAATGAACAAACCAGCTGTATCCGTCACATAAAACTCGGTATCAACTGCATAAAGGCCAACCAAGGCTGAAACATGATCATCCAAGAAGTTTTTTTGTAGCCAAGCTTGATAAAACTGCGCAGTATTCGTGCCAACCTCAATATTATCGACCCCCGCAAATGAACCAACATAATGCGTATTAAACTTGCTACCAAGGTCACTGTGGTATAGAAAAAACGCACTGGTGCCATCCCAACCCCACAGCTTATCTAAATCCAACCCTAATCTAACTTCCGTGTGCCCCAGCCAAGCAGAACCGCGTTTTAAACCACCTAAAGTATTGGCTAAAAAATCACTTTTATGCGTAAAGCCTAAATCGATACCTTTTTTGTAAAGCTCGGCGCGTGCACCTCCCCAATTACCAGTCAGTGTGTCTTCTTGCCAATCTGGCAATTCATCTTCTGCTGCCAATGCTTGGTTTCCAATTGTACTTATCACTAGTACAGCAAATATCACGCAGTTCGTGAAAATTGCATATATCGTTTTTATATAGTAGACCATAAAAAATTTTCCCAGTTTTTTTAGTAAATTAACTCGTTTGACAATTAAAAATTAACTAAGCACCTATGTTTAATATCGGCAAAAAACATCAAAACTTGATTGTTTTTAATAGATTTTTACCTGATCAATAGTAAGAAAAAAAGCGTATACCAAAATCAATTCAGACTTTTAAGTATATTCTCCCTTTAAAAAATTTCTATTGTTAATGCCAAAAAAAGGCCACATTCTGCGGCCTTTTTTTCATTCATCTTTTATCTTGATTCAAGAATCAGAACTCCTCCCAATCCCCATCATCAGTACCAGACTTTAAGCTAGCCTTTACTGGTTTTGTAGTTGCTGCGTTTGTAGCTATAGTATGCCGAACGGGTTGGCTGATAGTTTTTGCCGAGCTCCGTAATGGACTATTAGTGGCGCGCCTTTCAACACTTTTGGTTTGACTTTCGCCTTCCAGCCTAAACACACTCACTGCATTCATCAGTTCATCCGCCTGTTCCAACATCGATTCAGCTGCTGCTGCCGCTTCTTCTACCAAGGCCGTGTTTTGCTGCGTCATGTCATCCATCTTCATCACAGCGTCATTGACTTGTTCAATGCCCGCACTTTGCTCGTTAGAGGCAGCGGCAATTTCAGCAATAATGTCAGATACGCGTTTCACCGAGGTGACAATCTCTTGCATGGTTTGACCCGCATTTTCTACTTGCCTTGTGCCTTCGGCAGTCTTGCTGACTGAGTCAGTAATCAGTTCTTTGATCTCCTTGGCGGCCGATGCTGAACGTTGTGCCAGATTACGCACTTCACCTGCTACCACGGCAAAGCCACGACCTTGTTCGCCTGCTCTGGCCGCTTCTACAGCAGCATTGAGCGCCAGGATGTTGGTTTGGAAGGCAATGCCGTCAATGACAGAAATGATGTCTTCAATCTTCTTGGCACTGGTATTGATATCGCTCATGGTGGTGACCACTTCAGCAACAACGTCCCCGCCTTTGACTGCAACACCCGAGGCTGCTGAGGCAAGTTGGTTGGCTTGTTTGGCGTTGTCGGCATTTTGTTTCACCGTAGAAGAGAGCTCTTCCATGCTAGCGGCCGTTTTTTCTAAACTTGCCGCTTGTTCTTCGGTGCGGCGTGATAAATCAGCGTTGCCTTGTGAAATCTCTTTGGCAGCGGTGTTGATGGTCTCAACAGCACTTTTCACTGTGGCAATTGGCCCTACGATCATTTCCAGTGTTTCGTTTACACCCTCTACAATCTTGCGGAAATCTCCTTGATGGGCGCTTGCGTCAGCACGTACCGATACGCGACCATCACTGGCAGCACTAGCGAGTAATTGCACATCACCCACTAAGGCGTTGATAGATTCAATACAGGTATTCAAATTGTCTTTAATGTTATTGAAATCTCCATTGTAATGGTCGGTAATCTTGGTAGGAATATCGCCACGTGCAATACTTTCCAAATTGCTTGCAGCCATATTCAGTGGCGTTACAATCGCATCCAAAGTCGCATTCAAACCTTCAACCACTTTACGATATTCACCCAAGTGTTTGGTAGCGTCTGCGCGGGTTGTAAGCTCACCTTTTTCAGCAGATTGCGCCAACAAGTTACCATCGGTCACCAAAGCTTTAATTGCCTCACCACATGCATTTAAGTTGTTTTTAATAATATTGAAATCACCTTGATAGTCTGCGGTAATTGTAGCTGGTATCTCGCCTTTAGATAAATTATCCACATAGTCAGCAGCCATATTCAACGGACCAATCACGGCTTCTAATAAGCGGTTCATGCCATTGCTGATATCATGCAAAAATCCTGGTGGCAAGCTTGAAGCATCAATACGTTGATTCAAATTGCCTGCAACCGTTTGCTCTATCAGTTCCGCCACCTTCTCCTCAGCCGCTAACTCGGCAGTGCGATCATTCCATTGAATCATGCGGCCTAAATATCGCCCCTCTTCATTATGGACAGGGTTAAAAGCCAACTCCAACCTGACATCGCCCATACTTAAATTCATTTCTTTTGGGCCCATTAATGGCGCCACATAATTAGCGCGATCGTCTTCATTTTCAATGTATTTACCTAACGTACCGCCAACTAATTTATCTACAGAGAAACCAGGATGACGTTTAGAGAGGCTAGGTGCCATTTTTTCCCACAAGGCAAAACCGGCCTTATTCATATAAATAAGCGTATTAAACTCATTGCCTACCGTCACTGGAATGGTTGCATTGTCCAAAGCAGATTTGATACGATCGATGCCATTAAACGCCTCAGAATTATCAAAATCAATCCTTGTTTTTAGTGCGCGGTAAGCATCCATCACATCGGTCAGTTCATCTCGATGCCCAGTGCGTAGCACAGACTCATGGTCTATCCCTTGCGCACTCGCTAGTAGATACCTCACCGCGTCGCGAACACGCGGCATAATGGCTTTATACAGCAACCAACCTAGCCATGCCGCCATTATCGAACCAAAAATAAGAAAAGCTAAGCCACTTCTGCTATGTAACTTAAAATCAGCTTGAGCATCGGCAAAAACATCAGCCGCAACTTTAATTTGCAGATTGGTCAACTCACTAATTTTGTCGGATAGCGGATCAATCGCAGGATATAGGGTTGAGCTGGTAAAAGTAACTAAAGCCTTTTCATCATGCGTGCGCAGTATCGTTTGTAGCATAGCCGTAGCCTCATTAGCTTTAGCAAATAAAGGCTCAGCTTCACCAACTAGCCGTTTCTCATCTGGTACGAGATAAGTGGCGGTATAGGCTTTCCATTGCTTATCAACATTTTCCAAAGCAACTTTGACATTTTCTTCACCTTGCACCCAGGATAGGTTGCCATTACGCACCTTGTGTGACGTATCCACAATATTCACTGCATACATATCAGCCACCACTTTAAGTTGTTGCAGTGGTAGCACGCGATCCTGATACATTGTTTTAACTGCTTCATTGGTATCAGCAACGCCATTTAGGCCAATAAACCCAACAACCGCAGTAGAAATCACCACCGTTATAAAAATAGTGATAATTCTGGCTTTTATGCTGAAGTTGCGTCTAAAGCTACGCAATTTATCCTGCATGGCTTCAATCCAGCTTTTGCCTTCTTTCAGCTTTTTGTGATAGCGCATAGCGCCTTCTATTTGCTGGCGAGTAGCTTTTTTTCGACAAGAAATAAACCCTGCCGTTTGACCATTCTCTGCATATGGCGAAACAATGGCTTCTACCCAATAATGGTCACCATTTTTGCAACGGTTTTTGACAATGCCAATCCACGGCTTACCAGATCTCACCGTTTTCCATAAATCTGCAAAAGCCTCTGGTGGCATGTCTGGGTGGCGCACAATGTTTTGGCTAGCACCCACCAGCTCTTCTTCGGTAAAACCGCTCACATCCAAAAAGTCACGGTTCACATAAGTGATGACGCCTTTAAGATCGGTTTTAGAGACAATTTGCACGCTGTCTTTAAAGTCCAGTTCATGCTGTGTTACTGGCATATTGATTTTCATTTTAGATCCTTCGTTAATCTAATATAGCTTTGTTATTGTTGTTGTTAGTTAAAATTAAAAACTTCCGTACTTTAAAACTCTTCCCACTCGTTATCGTCAGTGCCTGTCTTGGCTATTACTTTGGCTGTTGATTTGGCTGGCAGTGTCGTTGCTGCTGGCCTACTTGCTGGCGTGCGCATTGGGCTACTCACCTTACGGCGATTATTGTTTGCCGCGTTACTACCATTCAACTTAAACGCACTCACCACTTCTATCAAGCCTTCAGCTTGGTCTACCAATGATTCCGCTGCTGCTGCTGCCTCTTCAACTAAAGCCGCATTTTGCTGCGTCACTTCATCCATACTGGTGATGGCATTATTCACTTGATCAATGCCTGCGCTTTGTTCGCTAGACGCTGCAGAGATTTCACCCATAATATCGGTCACGCGCTGCACGGATGACACAATTTCTGCCATGGTTTTACCCGCTTCTTCTACTTGCGTGGTGCCTTCAGATGTTTTGCTGACTGAATCAGTAATCAGTTCTTTAATCTCTTTGGCTGCACTGGCAGAGCGTTGTGCAAGCGTGCGCACCTCACCCGCCACTACGGCAAAGCCGCGGCCTTGTTCGCCTGCACGCGCGGCCTCAACAGCGGCGTTAAGCGCAAGAATATTGGTTTGGAAGGCAATGCCGTCAATCACAGAAATAATATCTTCAATCTTTTTGGCACTGCTGTTGATAGCGCTCATAGTGGCAACAACCTGCCCGACCACTTCACCACCTTTAACCGCTACGCCAGAAGCGGCAGCCGCTAATTGGTTGGCTTGTTTAGCATTTTCAGCATTTTGTTTAACGGTGGAGGCAAGCTCTTCCATACTAGAAGCAGTTTCTTCCAAGCTAGAAGCTTGTTGCTCGGTGCGTTGCGATAAATCGGTGTTACCAGAGGATATTTCTCCGGCGGCAGTGTTAATGGTTTCGCCCGCTTCGCGCACTTGCACAATCACTTCAGTCATTTTGTCCATCAACGCATTCACGCCATCACATAGGCTGGCAATAGCTCCTGTCTTGCCTTCCAGAGGCACACGACTGCTTAAATCACCCGCTTTTGCGCCTTCGATAATACCTTGGGTTTCTTGAACGGCCAGCTCTAATGTTTTAGCTGCGTTATATTGGGCAGTAATGTCGGTTGCGTATTTCACTACTTTGAATGATTTACCATTCATATCTAAAATCGGGTTATAGATGGCTTGCAGCCATACTTCCTTACCGCCTTTTCCAATACGTTTGATTTGACCCACTTGTGCTTCGCCATGGTTGAGTGATTCCCAAAAGGCTTTGTACTCATGACTGGCTTTATAAGCAGGCTCTACAAACATGCTATGGTGGTTACCCACAATCTCTTTTTCACTATAGCCAGTGACATTGGCGAAATTGTCATTCACCGCAATTACTTTACCTGTCATATCAAACTCAATCACGCCCTGAGTCTTATGAATACCAGATATTTGGCCTGCATTATCTGCGGCTTGCAATTTATCTTTGGTGATGTCGATGGTGTAATTTACAATCTTTACTACCTTGCCATGTAAATTGTAAATCGGGTTGTAAGAAGCTTGAATCCATACTTCGCGGCCACCTTTGGCAATACGTTTGTATTGACCTGATTCATAGCCGCCTTTTACCAATTTATCCCATAGCGTTGTGTAAGCTGCACTCTTGGCAAAAGTTGGTTCCAACACGATGCTTACGTGCTGACCAAGCAGTTCCTTTTCGGTATAGCCCAACATATTAAGATAGTTTTCATTGGTTTTTAAAATCTTGCCATCTACGCATAATTCAATGACGCCTTGTGATTTACTAATCGCAGCAATTTGACCTTCATAATCTGCATTTTTAAGTTTTTGCACAGTAATATCCGTAGCATACTTCACTACCTTGTACGGTTTGCCATTGGCATCGAGAATCGGGTTATACGAAGCCTCTAGCCAAACTTCTTTACCGTTTTTAGCAATGCGTTCATATTGCCCAGATAAAAATTCGCCACGGTTAAGCTTTTCCCAAAATTGGCGATATTCGACACTATTCTTATAGGCTGCATCAACAAAAGTACTGTGATGTTGACCAACAGCTTCGCTGCGACCGTAACCTAAAATATTCAGGAATATGTCATTAGCGGCAATCACTTTGCCATCCATGCTAAACTCAATCACGCCAGTTGATCTGCTTATGGCGGACAATTGCGCTTCGTAAAAGACAGATTGCTCGCTCACTTGAGTCGCCAACGCTTGCTGCTCGCTTATATTACTTTTAAGCTTTGTCTGCATGGCTTTTAATGATTGCAACAGCTTGCTTAATTCATCAGCACCATGGGCTTCAATCGGCGTATCAAAATTGCCAAGTGCTATATTTGAAAAAACCTGGCTGGCTTTATCTAATGGCTTAGTAATGGTGCGTGTCACATATAGGCCCAGTCCAATTAAAATAACAATGGCACCTGCTAGCCCTGAAAACGTCAACAAGCGGACATGTTCATAGTTTGAAACTGCTGCTAGGTATATTTGCTTTGCAACATCATTTTGCAACTGAATAAGTGCATCTACGTCAGTTTTGGCAAGCTTGTAAGATGCTGGCATTGAATCAACCAACTGCATAGTTTCTACTGCATCTAGCTTGCGCATTTGAACCAAGGCTGGCTTAACTGCATTCTCAATAAAATTATCCTTGGAGATAGCAAGCTTCGCCGCCAACACTTTTTCCTCTGGGGTTAGATAGGTTGCCATATACGCACCCCATACCTCAAGTATCGTTTTCAATTCATTTTCTATTACTGGCACAAACTCATCTACCATGGCTTTATTCAACACCGTGGTTTTTTTACGGTCTGCTGTTACCATCTCTACTGTTTCACCAGCAATGTTAAAGCTGTGTGACTCAATATTGAGCAATGAGTTGGATATTGTTGCCAATTGACCTAGCGCGACCAAGCGATCTTCATAGACCGTTTTAATGCTGTCATTCTCCTTGCTCAGCTCATAAAGGCCTATTCCAGCTTGTACTGTAGCAACTAACACGGCTAAACCAATAATAATCAATAAACGCTGACTCACTTTAAGTGATTGAATAGAAAATTTCATTTATAAATCCCCAATTTTAAATTTTGCTTTTAAGTTGTTAACTTAAGTGAATTAATGAACTGCGATGTCTAAAAGCGCCATTTCTTGGCTAGTCATCAGTTGTTCAATATCCACTAAAATCAGCATCTGCTCTTCTACCGTGGCTAAACCTACAATGTATTTGGTGTCGATGCTGGTTACCAACGAAGGCACGTCGCGAATTTGTTCTTCTTTTAACGCCATGACATCAGAAACACCGTCCACCACAATGCCCACTACTCGACCATTAAGGTTAAGAATGATCACCACAGTAAATTCGTCATATTCCACCTTACCAAGGTGAAACTTAATGCGTAAATCGACAATCGGCACAATTTTTCCGCGTAAATTAACCACCCCTTTAATAAAGTCTGGCGTATTGGCAATTTGTGTCACGGCGTCATAACCACGAATTTCTTGCACTTTTAAAATCTCAATACCATACTCTTCATTTCCTAGTACAAAAGTAAGATATTCACCCGCAGCAACTCTTAATTTGGTATTGGTGACTTTTGTATTGGCTGTATTAGTTGCAATATCTGTGTTCATTATGAAAGCTCCTTAGGCATCGCTTGATTTTGTGCAAATTGACTTTGATTTAAAAATGGCATAGCGCCAGTGATGTAATTAGAGGTTTGCCCCATTTGAATAATGGCTGGCACATCTAGAATTAACGCTACTGAGCCATCGCCCATAATGGTGGCACCCGACACACCAGGCACTTTTTTGAAATTGGTTTCTAAGCTCTTAATCACCACTTGTTGCTGGCCTACTAGACGGTCTACAAACAAGGCAGATTTTTTACCATCCGATTCGATTAGCACTAAAACCCCATTAGTTGGATCGGTAATCTCTGTGTACTGATTAAATAAGCTATGTAGGGCGATAATCGGTAAATACTCCCCACGGACATGTACCATGCGACCCTCGCCTGTGACGGTTTTAATATCTTCAGCGCGTGGCTGCAAGGTTTCCACAATGAGGTTCAATGGCACAACATATAGACTATTACCTAAAGATACAGACATGCCATCCAAAATGGCCAAGGTCAGTGGCAACGAAATGGATATTGTCGTGCCATAACCCAGCGCCGATCGTATTTCAACCACGCCATTCATCGCAGCGATATTTCGTTTCACGACATCCATGCCCACACCGCGACCAGAGACATCGGTCACAACTTCTGCGGTAGAAAAACCAGGTGCAAAGATAAGTGAAAATACCTCGGTATCCGTCATATTTTCACTCACTGTTAAACCATTGGCCTTGGCCTTGGCGAGCAATTTGTCACGGTTTAACCCTGCACCATCATCGGTGACTTCAATAACGATGCTACCACCTTTATGCGTAGCAGAGAGCGTCAATACGCCCGTTTCATTTTTACCAGCAGCCCTGCGTTTATCTGGCATCTCAACACCGTGATCTACGCTATTTCGGACGAGGTGCGTAAGCGGATCGACAATGCGCTCAATTAAACCTTTATCTAGCTCAGTCGCTGCCCCTACAGTGACGAACTCTACTTTTTTACCAAGTTTGGCAGCCAAATCGCGCACCATGCGAGGAAAGCGTGAGAACACAAAATCCATGGGCATCATACGGATGGACATGACAGATTCTTGCAAATCACGGGTATTACGTGTGAGTTGCCCTACACTATTAATAAGTGGCTCATGCTCTACAGGATCGAGCATGCTAATGCGTTGCTCGATCATTGCTTGTGTTATGACAAGCTCGCCAACTAAGTTAATTAATTGATCAACTTTTTCTACTCCGACACGAATGGATGAAGTTTCTGCATTAGCTGGCGCTTTATCTGAATCGCGGCGACCAAGATTCTTCTTTTCAGGGGATTCTGCCGATGCTGTTGTTACAGCTTCTATTTTGACTTCAGCAGCTACTTCAACCTTGCCAGAATTAGCCTCTGTTGCTAAGGTATCATCATCAATTAGCGTAGTTTTCCCCGCATCTGCGTGTGGCTTAAAGGGTGCAAAAAAACCGTAACCTTCTTCTATGTCTTCCTTGCCTTCCTCTGCAAATAAGCCGTAGCCTACTTCTTCATGAATTTTAACTTTACCGTCTTTAGATGCATCAGAATCTAGTGCTCCTGGAGCCTCATGGATATTGGCTTGCAGCGTTGCTTCCACTAGTACCGCCGCAGGCGCTTCTATTGCCACCGATTCTGCACCTGCCAATGTAATCACCATTTCATCTGGATCAAGTACAAACGAGCATATGGAAATAATGTCAGCTTGCG
>JBEBJI010000057.1:0-3742 GCA_040079935.1 Methylotenera sp. | reverse complement strand
CAACTGCCAGCGTGCTTGATAGGTTTTCGGTGCAACGGCTAAATAAATTACGGCGAGTGTCAGACCGCTCGCCGTAAAAATAGCAATTAAGCGGAGATTGGATTTAATAAAAACCATGTTGTGAGTGAGCTCCATATTTATTGGTTAAGTCGTGTATGTAAAATTGGCATCAATAACGAGAATGATAAGCAGTTGACGTGCTTTTTCTAAAAAAACGCAAATAAAATTATTATGGCAAGTATTAAACGATCCGCAGCCTTTCTTCTTGCTTGACCGACGTATCTCAACAAGCGAAGGCCGTTCAAATAGCCTCTTGAAGCTAACCCATGTGAAAGCTTACTAAACAAAGCGTCAAATGGCTTTATCAGCTTACACACCTCCAATATTTTTATAATTTCAGTGCGATACCAGCCATCTTTTATTTTTTTTAATCTAGCTATTTTCGCGCCAAAACCATGATTTGCACCAACCTCATTAGAAGCATGCTGCCTATATTTTAGAGTAGGACTGGCATCAATTTTCCAATTCTTACCATTGGCTCTACAAACCGCATAGACCAACCAATCATGTAGGGCAATATTGCTAGCATTAATTGAGTTGTCCATTAAAATTTTGCGCGTCTCAGCAATCAACCAAGGCGACATAAGGTATGTACACCCAGGGCCCGCACTTTCGAAAATGAAATCTAACTTTCGTTGTCTTTGCGATTTAATTATTTGGGCTAGCCGCCCATCTGCCCAGAAAGCAAGGACACCAGATGACACACCATCATAGCCGCCCTCGATTGCGATCTTAATTTGCCGAGTTAGTTTATCTAGCTCCCAGATGTCGTCTTGATCTGAGAAAGCTACAAAATCATATCCTGTGGTATCCGTATCAAGAATAAGCCGATAAAAGTTAGCGGCAGCTCGCCCAAATTTATTAGCGCGAGGCAATAATTTTATTCGAGGCTCCGAAGAGGCAAGTTCTTGTAGATATTCCCATGAGCCATCCGTTGACATGTCGTCAGAAATATAAATACAAACGCGAACATCAGCTTGATTGAGAATGCTATCAATCTGCTCATGAAGCCAGCTAATACCGTTGTATGTTGCCATCAGTATGGCAACATTTTTATTTGACGGGGCGTTGCCCATAAGCATCCTAATAATTAAGTAGCGGGGATTTACTCATTGGCTAACTCAACCTCGGACTCAGTATCTAACGAAATTGAGATCTTCCAAAGGAGCATCATAAGTAGAAAAAATCCAAGGTTAAGGAGAATAAAAAATTGCGGTGCAAAGCCTGCAAATAATGTCACATAAGCGACTCGTAAGAAAATTAACAACGTAAATATGTTGGGATGTTTTTTTAGTAGTTGTACAGCAGCAATAAAGACGAAGACCAAAGCTGAAATGGCAATCGCTACTAATGGCAAACCACCATACAACAACCAAGGAAAGAACTCCGTCCCTACGTTGAAACGCTCTATCAATACTGGCGCATAAGGGTATTTGTCGAACGACTCTCTAGCAAATGGTGATAATTGAGACTTGAGGAAGTCTTCGTTAATAAAGTTATTGTAGTCAATGGTGGCAAAGTTAAATTGCGGTGTGGTCAAATACAAAACCACTTGCTGAAATCCCTCTGGTAAAAGATAGAAAGTGTCGCTTAATGGAAAAAATCCTTGTGTGAACACTTCGCCTGAACTTTCGACAAGAAAGGCATCGCCACTTCTAAACTCTCCAATTGCAGCGAATATTAAAATCACTGGTACGATTAAAAAGTATATTCGTACATTGCTTTTTTTTAATTGCCTTTCGCTGGACTTCACGGGCGTCAGTAGCATGCAAAAAATCAACACAAAGAAGCTCATAAACAATCTATTTCTATCAATAATCAGAATCGGAAATATGATTGCATAAGCAATTAATAAATACTTAATGTAGTTTTGTTGTATAAATAAAAATGCAACTGGAATGAGAATCCAGCACATCGTGGTTATATGCCTTGCGAACCGACCATACTCGCTTAACTCGGCATAATTAAGTGGGTCGGCCAACTTAAACCCGTTTAATAATATATCGATTGGCCCAAGCATAACGATCAAGATGCAAGTGAGATAAGCGACTGGCCGGTGTTTCTTGTTAGCGGAAATAAAGCCATAAATATCTTTAAGGCGCACGCCTACTTGCGAGTAAAACAAGCTCGACACCAATACAATAAATGTGCTAAGTCCCGCCAATGCAAACAGGCTGATATAAAAATTACTTGGGATGTTAAAAAATACAAGAATCAATCCCAAGCAAACGTACAAAGGCAGTAAAAAGTAAACCGTTAATAAATTCAAAATAATGCCCCTTACGCAATCTATGGCGCAAAACCTTTTTTCAACCAAAGATAAGCAATTTTCATCCGCAGTATTAAGCATTCGATTTTAAGCAGCAATCTTAACTTTCCAGCGAATAAATGGCATCGTTGCTTACCCGCAGCCAATTGAGAACAATTATTTCGAAAACGTCTTTCGTAGCTCAATGTTTTGCATGTGTTTGCAGCGTGAACTCGATAATACGAAAAGGGAGTATTCAAAAATTGAATCTGGCAAAGAGCCGCTAGTCGTAGAAAAAAGTCCCAATCTTCAACGAGCAAGTCCTCTGAGTAGTAACCAACAATTCCATACACGCTTTTGCGCATTGCAACACACGGCCCAGGCAGTGACCAATTTGCAACTATCTCTTGCTTAAGCCCAGCCTGCGTTTGCATTTTTAGCAAATTGCCACCATTCAAGCTAATAGCAGAACTCCCGACTGTTGCGCCTTGATCATCAACAACGAATGCGTCACCAATTAGAACTTGTGCCTCACTATGCTCAAATGCACTAATAATATTTAACGAGCTACCCTGATATATCCCATCATCACTGGCACAAAGCCTAATGATGTCACCAGATGCCTGATGCACTAATTGATTTAAGGTTGCGCAAAGACCGCGATTCTCACGATAAGTTACTTTAATATCCACCTCTTCGTGACGCTCGCACCAAGATTCAAGTTTTGATTTAGTCTCGTCGGTGGACCCATCATCTATAACAAGAATTTCATAGTTTAGCGAACTTGCATCTGCAACAATACTATCCAACGTATAACTTATATAGTGACTATGGTTGTAGCTGGGAATAAGAAATGAAATTTTTGGATACTCTTTACGCATTTATCTTCAGTCCTTTAATATGCTTTATCACAGGCATTTTTTGATGATGTGGATTGCAACAGCAAGCACCATCAATGTATGCGTAATTTGCATTTAGTGCATTTGGCACGAGATTAATCGCCAATAATCTCTTTCACTAATATATTTTTTGCTAAATACTCAGATGCAACAGGCGTTAGATGCCCATAATCCCAAGTTGTAATATCTGCTTTTCTGTCTTCTCCGATAAACATTAAGCAACCTTGTTCGTTGCAAAACAAGTTAATCAGATTCACGAATTTAACGGTATCTGTCTGCTTAAAGCCTTTTTGTAAATCAGCGTTATCATCCAACACCTTTTTATCAATGCCTATGTACGTTCTAAGCGGGGTGTTGAACCAGAATTTTTTAATGACAAGTTTAGGCAAGTCAGTTGTCCAATGCGGGGAAGGGCCCGTAAAAATGACTTTTTTAACCCCCATCTTTGTTAATTGCGTAGCAATCTCAGACATAGCGTCCAAGTTATGTCCCAAATTTTGACCGACGATAACTACGTCTGGCTTCGCTTCTTTAA
>JBEBJI010000036.1:0-18714 GCA_040079935.1 Methylotenera sp. | reverse complement strand
TAATTATTTGATTAATTCTTATAAATTTACTAATGAATTTAAATTATAGAAATCAAATCACTAAAATTAAAAATGAGAGGCTTTGAAAAGAAAGACAATCTTGAAGATTCATAATATGATACCTTCTATTGATAGGGAAAATCATACATGGAATTGGAGAGAGTCAGTTGGCAGCAGAAAAAGAACTAAAAACAGAACCATTAGAAAAACAACTATGGAAAGCCGCTGACAAGCTCCGTAAAAACATTGATGCAGCCGAGTACAAGCACATTGTTTTAGGTTTAATCTTTCTAAAATACATTTCAGATTCTTTTGAGCAGCACTTTGCCAAGCTTTCTGCTGGAGAAGGTGAATACGCAGGCGCAGACCCAGAAGACAAAGACGAATATGCCGCTGAAAACGTATTCTTTGTGCCGCAAGAAGCGCGTTGGTCTTATTTGCAATCGAATGCACGTCAGCCAGAAATCGGCAAAATGGTGGATGCTGCCATGGATGCCATCGAAAAAGAAAACCCACCACTTAAAGGTGTTTTACCTAAAGTATTCGCCCGCGATAACTTAGACCCCGCCAGCCTTGGTCAACTCATTGATTTGGTCGGGAACATTGCGTTGGGTGATGCTAAATCGCGCAGTGCCGATGTACTCGGTCATGTGTTTGAATACTTTTTAGGGGAGTTTGCACTGGCAGAAGGCAAACAAGGCGGACAGTTCTATACGCCACGCTCAGTAGTTGGGTTGTTAGTTGAAATGCTAGAACCCTACCAAGGCCGAGTGTTTGACCCCTGCTGTGGCTCAGGTGGTATGTTTGTGCAATCTGAAAAGTTTGTGGCCGACCATCAAGGCCGCGGCAATGATATTTCTATTTATGGCCAAGAGAGCAACCAAACCACATGGCGTTTGGCAAAAATGAACCTCGCCATTCGTGGCATTGAAGCCTCACAGGTCAAATGGAACAACGAAGGCAGCTTTTTAAACGATGCGCACAAAGATGTAAAAGCCGACTACATCATTGCCAACCCTCCATTTAACGTGAGCGATTGGTCAGGTGAACTACTGCGCACCGATGGCCGCTGGCAATATGGCGTACCGCCCGCAGGCAACGCTAACTTTGCATGGCTGCAACACTTTATCTACCATTTATCACCACAAGGCCAAGCAGGCGTGGTACTCGCCAAAGGCGCACTCACCAGCAAAACCAGTGGCGAAGGTGACATCCGCAAAGCGCTGATAGAGCAAGGCAATGTCATTGATTGCATCGTCAACCTGCCCGCCAAGCTGTTTTTAAACACCCAAATCCCCGCCGCTTTGTGGTTTATGAGTCGCAACCGTACAAACGGCAAATTTAGAAATCGCAGTAACGAGATTTTGTTTATTGATGCCCGCAACCTAGGCCACCTTATCAACCGCCGCACCAAAGAGCTGAGCCATGACGATATTAAACAAATCACCGACACCTATCACAACTGGCGCAACCCAAATGGAGCGTATCAAGATGTTGCAGGATTTTGCGCATCCGTCAGCCTAGACCGCGTAAAAGAACTCGATTACGTACTCACCCCAGGCCGTTATGTAGGCTTGCCCGATGACGAAGATGACTTTAACTTTGCCGAGCGCTTTAACGCCCTTAAAGCGGAATTTGAAGCGCTGTTGGTGGAGGAAGAAAAACTCAATAATGCGATTGCAGAGAACTTGGCAAAGGTGAAGCTGTGAGTGAGTGGCAAGAAGGTACGCTGACAGATATTGCGGAATTTGTAATGGGTCAATCCCCAGAGGGTGAGACCTGTAACGACGCTGGTGCTGGAGTACCACTCCTTAATGGGCCTACCGAGTTTGGAATCAGAAATCCTAAGGCTGTTCAATTCACTACTGACCCCAAAAGGTTTAGCAAGTCTGGTGATATTTTATTTTGTGTTAGAGGTTCAACAACTGGGAAAATGAATTGGAGCGACCAAGAGTATGCAATTGGTCGTGGCTTAGCCGCATTGAGACATAAAAATGGTGCTGAATATAAATATTTCTTAAAGGCAGTTATTGATTTTAACTTGGAGCTTTTGCTTGCATCTGCAACTGGCTCAACATTTCCAAATGTGTCCAAAGACCAAATTGCAAACCTAGAAGTTTCAATACCTCCGCTTGAAGAACAAAAAGCCATCGCTTCAGTCCTCAGCAGTTTGGATGATAAAATCGATTTGCTCCACCGTCAAAACACCACCCTAGAACGCATGGCCGAAACCCTATTTAGACAATGGTTTGTGGAGGAAGCGCAGGAGGGGTGGCAGGGAAAGTCATTAAGTAAAATTGCAAACTTCTTAAACGGACTTGCTTGCCAAAAATTCCCACCAACTGATGCAATCAATAAACTACCAGTGCTTAAAATTAAAGAGCTAAGTAGTGGCATTTCTGAAAACTCAGACTGGGCGACATCCAACGTAAAACCTGAATACATCGTTGAAAATGGCGATGTGATATTTGCTTGGTCAGCTTCGCTGATGGTCAAAGTTTGGGATGGCGAAAAATGTGTGCTCAACCAGCATTTATTCAAAGTCACATCGCAAGAATTTCCAAAATGGTTTTATTTGCATTGGTGCAAATATCACTTAGATGAATTTATTTCAATTTCATCTAGCCACGCAACCACGATGGGACATATTAAGCGAGGCGATTTAGACACAGCTATGGTTAAAGTGCCTAAACCAGAACAGTTGGCTTTAATGAGCGAGCAAATGACACCTTTGCTAGAAAAACAAATTACCAATGCAAAACAAATCAAAACCCTAGAAAAACTCCGCGACAACTTGCTCTCCAAGCTGATGAGCGGTGAAGTAAGAGTATCTTAGAATGCAAAAACTCCGTGCAACTATTGAGCAATATAGTCACTGGAAAATTCTTGAACTATATGTTGATAGAATTGAAGCACACATCGAATCAGATTTTAGTCATTCCCTTGAAAATGCAAAAGCATTACTTGAAAGCATAGGAAAAGAAATTTGCAAATCAAAAAATGTTGAATTGTCGGAAAACTCGAGCGTAAACGGAGTTCTTAAAAAGGCATTTTCTGCCTTGGGATATTCAAATCGAGACTTGGTGAATCAGGTTTCAAGGTCACTTGCAACTATTGGTGAAGAAATTGGCAATCTGAGAAATGATATTAGCCCCACCTCTCATGGCAAATCGCTTGACGAACTAAGAGAGAGAAACAGCAAAGTAGATTTGCTTACGCGTGAATTTTTGATTGATAGTACTTTGGTGATTGCATTGTTTCTTATACGCGCTTTTGAAGAGCGCAAGTTCGACACTATAATTAAAGAAGATGCTCAAACTTTAGAGCCAATCAAGTTAATATATGATGAGTTACAAGATTTTAATGAGTCTTGGGATGAGGCTTTTGGGGAATTTACTATGGGGGAATACTCCTATCTTGCAAGTGAGATATTGTTTAACGTAGATTACAACGCCTATGAAACTGAATTTAACGGATTTAAAGACTTAAATATAAAAGCGGATAGCGGAGAGCAATAAATGAGCCGACTTACCGAATCTGCTATTGAAGAGTTTGCTATTAAGTTACTCGAACGTTTAGGTTATAGCTATATCTATGCACCTGAAGCAAGCAATCAAGAGCGTGAAAGCTTTTCTGAAGTGCTTCTAATTAATCAATTAAAAAAAGCTATTCAACGCATCAATCCTACCATCGCTCAAGCAGCATTAGATGAAGCGATTAAAACCATACAGCGCATTAGCTCACCTGAGTTGTTAGCCAATAATGAAGCTTTTCACCGTTTACTCACAGAGGGTGTGAATGTTAGCTACCAAAAAGATGGCAATACCCGTGGTGATTTAGTTTGGCTAGTTGATTTTGCCAACCCTGATAATAATGACTTTGTGGTGGCGAGCCAGTTCACCATTATTGAAAACAACCAAAACAAACGCCCCGATTTAATTCTATTTGTGAACGGCTTGCCATTAGTGGTTATTGAACTTAAAAATGCAGCTGATGAAAACACCAATCTCAATTCGGCTTACAGACAATTAGAAACCTACAAACAAACGATTCCCAGCCTATTTACTTACAACGGTATTGTTGTTATCTCTGATGGATTAGAAGCCAAGGCAGGCAGCATTTCAGCAGGTTTAAGCCGCTTTATGGCTTGGAAGAGTGCGGATGGTAAGGCGGAAGCCTCTCACCTTGTAAGCCAGTTAGAAACGTTGATTAATGGCATGCTCAGCAAAGCGACATTATTAGATTTAATCCGCCACTTCATCGTATTCGAAAAGACATCCAAAGAAGATGCGATTACTAAACAAATTAGCATTAACACCGTTAAAAAGCTGGCAGCCTATCATCAATATTACGCAGTGAATGCAGCCGTGGCCTCTACCTTGCGTGCCTCAGCAGAAAGCACTGGCGTAGGGCAAACACCAGCAAGCTATGGCTTAGGCGATGTACGCAATCAGCCCAAGGGCGACCGCAAAGCGGGCGTGGTATGGCACACGCAGGGCAGTGGTAAGTCACTCTCTATGGTGTTTTATACTGGCAAGATAGTGTTAGCCTTGAATAACCCTACCATTGTGGTGATTACCGACCGTAACGACTTAGATGACCAGCTATTTGATACCTTCGCAGCTTCATCTCAATTGTTACGGCAAGAGCCCAAACAAGTTGAAGATAGGCAACAGCTTAAAGAATTGCTCAAAGTGGCTTCTGGCGGCGTGATATTTACCACCATTCAGAAGTTTCAGCCAGAAGAAGGCAATGTGTATGAAACGCTATCGGAACGCAGAAACATTGTAGTGATTGCCGATGAAGCGCATCGCACGCAATATGGCTTTAAAGCTAAAACTGTTGATGATAAAAATGAAGCGGGTGAAGTGATTGGCCAAAAAATTGTATATGGTTTTGCTAAATACATGCGTGATGCGTTGCCGAACGCCACCTACTTAGGCTTTACTGGCACCCCAATTGAAAGTACCGACGTAAATACGCCTGCGGTATTTGGTAACTACGTGGATGTTTACGATATTGCCCAAGCAGTTGAAGATGGAGCAACGGTGCGTATTTACTATGAGAGCCGCTTGGCTAAAGTACAGCTCTCAGATGAAGGTCGCAAGCTGGTTGCTGAACTCGATGAAGAGCTAGACCAAGATGAGTTCACTGAAACGCAAAAAGCCAAAACACGCTGGACGCAAATCGAAGCTTTAATCGGTAGCGAAAAACGCATTAAGAATATTGCCCAAGATATTGTGACGCACTTTGAACAGCGACAAGAAGTGTTTGCTGGTAAAGGCATGATTGTGAGCATGTCACGCCGTATTGCCGCTGCGCTATATGAAGAGATTATTAAGCTTAAACCTGAATGGCATTCTGATGATTTAAGTAAAGGTGCAATTAAAGTGGTGATGACGGCTGCATCAAGTGATGGACCGCAGCTCGCCAAGCACCATACTACCAAGCAACAGCGCCGTAACTTAGCCGAACGTATGAAAGACCCTGATGACGAGCTAAAATTAGTCATTGTCCGAGATATGTGGCTAACAGGCTTTGATGCACCGAGCATGCATACGCTCTATATCGACAAACCCATGAAAGGTCACAACCTGATGCAGGCGATTGCGCGGGTGAACCGTGTATATAAAGATAAGCCTGGTGGACTGGTGGTGGATTATTTAGGCATTGCAGCAGATTTAAAACAGGCACTTTCATTCTATTCTGATGCAGGTGGCAAAGGCGACCCAGCCGAGACGCAAGAGCAAGCGGTAGAGATGATGCTAGAGAAGCTAGAGGTTGTGGCGAATATGTATCATGGCTTTAACTACAAAGAATACTTCGCGGCAGATACATCTAAAAAGCTTTCACTCATATTGGCCGCAGAAGAGCATATTTTAAATATTGAGGATGGTAAAAAACGTTACATCAATGAAGTGACCATGCTGTCACAAACTTTTGCGATTGCTATTCCGCATGAAAAAGCGATGGATGTGAAAGATGTGGTGGCATTTTTTCAAGCAGTAAAAGCACGCTTAGCTAAATTTGATAGTACTGGCGAAGGTAAAACCAATGAAGAGATTGAGACCACTATACGTCAGGTGATTGATAAAGCATTAGTCTCAGAACAGGTGATTGATATATTTGATGCGGCAGGAATTAAGAGACCTGACATTTCTATTCTAAGCGATGAGTTCTTATTAGAACTTAAAAACCATGAGCACAAAAACATTGCGATAGAAGTTCTTAAAAAACTGTTAAATGACGAAATCAAAGTACGTGAGCGTTTGAATGTAGTGCAAGGCCGTAGCCTAATGGAAATGCTGCAAAACTCAATTAAACGATACCAAAATAAAATCATTACTGCGGCTGAGTTGATGGACGAGCTAATCAAAGTCAGCAAAGAAATTGTACATGGTGATAGCGAAGCAGAACGGTTAAAACTGAGTCCGTTGGAGTTTGCTTTTTATACTGCTGTGGCCAACAACAATAGCGCCCGCGAACTGATGCAACAAGACAAATTGCGTGAACTCGCAGTGGTGCTGTTACAGCGTGTTCGCGAAAATGCTTCTATTGACTGGACGATAAAAGAAAGCGTAAGAGCTAAATTGAAGGTGATTGTAAAACGTACGCTCAGGCAGTTTGGCTACCCACCAGATATGGCGGAATTAGCCACGGATACAGTTCTAAAACAGGCGGAATTGATTGCGAATGAACTTAATGCCCGCAGAGGCTAATATTAGTAATATTTGCATTAATTACAATGTTTACATCAGAAAAATGATGTTAATTGCACTCGGATTACATTCTTATATATTTAGATGGCAGCGAAGTAAAAGCATAAAGGAGTTAATCGTTAAGCTAACCCCATGTTACATAAGAATTAGCCAAAATTAGAAAGCAATAAGAATGTACTAGGCTTCAATCAGTAATTATTGTTACAATAATTACTATGGTTGAGCACAATACAATTTTAGTCCGTAAAAATCGCTCTGGTGGTGGTCGTAGAGTAGGTACTGGTAAATTTCGAGAACCAACCTCAGTAGTTCGCATACCTACCAGCCAAGAACCAGTAATTAAAGATTTTCTGGCGGCATATCAGCGTAAGAAACTAGCTTCGGATATAGATGCTGTATTCCAGATAGAGTTACCCGCTCTAAATTCCACACCTTACAATTTGCCCCTGTATTCATCGAAAGTATCTGCTGGGTTTCCCTCCCCGGCAGATGACCATCTTGAAAAACGCCTAGACCCTAGCGAGTTTTTGATTGACCAAAAGGATGCAACATTTTTTGTGACTATACAAGGACAATCAATGGTAGATGTTGGTCTAATGCCTAACGATAAGGCCGTGGTAGACCGTTCTAAAACTCCCAAGATTGGTGATATTGTGCTTGCTGTGATTGATGGTGAATTTACTATCAAAATACTAAATAGAAAGAAAGACGGCAATCCATTATTGCTACCTGCCAATTCGACGGGTGCGTACTCTCCTATTGAAATCAAAGAGGGTATGCAATTCGAGGTTTGGGGCGTGGTTACAGGTTCTTTTAGACGATTCACTAGGTAAGTCATGCGGAGCATTGCCCTAATAGACGTAAATAACTTTTACGTGTCGTGTGAGCGTGTGTTTAATCCTAAATTAATCAACAAGCCGGTGGTTGTGCTATCTAACAACGATGGCTGTGCGGTTGCCCGAAGCAATGAAGTCAAAGCTTTGGGTCTTAGTATGGGTGCACCTTGGTTTAAGTTTAAAGACTTAGCCAAACAATACGACATTGTGGCCTTATCCAGCAATTATGGGTTATATGCAGACATGAGTAATCGTGTCATGAGCATACTGCGTGAGTTCAGCCCAAACCAAGAAGTGTACTCCATAGATGAATCTTTCTTAGACCTCACTGGCTTTCAAAATCGCAATCTCGTTCAATATGGTCAAGTAATGAGAAAGCGCATACTCAAATGGACTGGATTGCCTGTGTGCGTAGGTATCGGCTCAACCAAGACACTTTCTAAACTTGCCAATCATTGCGCTAAGAAGCGACCGCAATTTAATAGCGTGTGTAACTTTAATACCATGTCTGAGATAGAACTCGGCGAGCTGCTTAACCAGATTGATGTTGGAGAAATTTGGGGCGTAGGTCGTCAACTCGCACCTAAACTTCAGGCATTAGGATTTAATACAGTGCTAGATTTAAAACGTGCCAACCCAGAGAGACTCAGACAGCAATTCAGTGTCGTCATGGAAAAAACCATCCGTGAGTTAAACGGCACTGTATGTATTGAAATGGAAGAAATCAGTCCGCCCAAAAAGCAGATACTTAGCTCAAGAAGTTTTGGGCATCCAGTACGTGACTACAATAGCTTGGCTGAATCTATTACCCTCTATATGAGCCGAGCCGCTGAAAAGCTCCGCAAACAACACTCATTTGCAGGTTCGGTTTACGTGCATATCAGAACCAGCCCATTTAAGCCTGATGACCCATTCTATAGCAACGGCATGACCATTTCTTTACCGAGCCCTAGTAATGATACTAGGCAGTTAGTTAATGTTGCGCTATGGGGCTTAAAACAGATTTACAGACCACATTTTAACTATGCAAAGGCAGGTGTTATGCTGAGTGAGTTAGTCCCAGCACAAGGAGTACAGTGTGACCTGTTTAGCCAGATACAAATTACACCCAAGTCCAATGTACTAATGACTACACTAGATAACATCAACAGAAAAATGGGTAAAGAATCTATCAAGCTGGCTAGCGAAGGATTTAAAAGGCCGTGGAAAATGAAACAGGGAAACAAAAGTCCATGTTACACAACGGACTGGGGCGATATACTTACAGTATTCAATTAGAGGCAGGTCACATTTTAGATGTGCGGTGGAATTAAATATAATGACAAAGTAGGGAAAGAGTGGAAAGTTTATTTCCCAAGCCCAAAAGCTGCTTTGCCGGTTATCAAGAAAAGTGGCGAAATTGAATGGGTCACATGGGGCAAACGGAAAGAAGAAAATGCACCGCAATTTCCAAATGGTGGCTGGGCAAGACTAGACTCCATAAAAGAAGGTAAATGGCAGCGTTTTCACCCTACTCCTGTTTTACTGCCAGTAAATGCTTTTATGGAGAAAGACCATGAGAAAGTATCTCACTGGTTTGATTTAAAATCTGATGAGGTCATACAGGGATTGCTCACTTTTCACGAGGATATGGCAAGGGTCTATGTAGTTACAACTGATACACCGCCTGAGTTTAGTTTTATCCATGACCGATGGCCTAGGGTTATTCAAAGAAGCAATCAAGCAGAAAGCATTATTAATGACTGATATGCGTCGATTTCAGCAGCACCTTCAAATAGCGGACCAGCTTGCAAAGGTTGCATCTAAAGAAGACTTAGCAGAGTGTGCCAGATTACTCGCTATCAATATTGCGCATTATGAATCAGTTCAGTGAGTCAAGTCTGACTGGTAACCTTTACGAGTGTTATCGGTCAGTGCAGCATGAATGTATTTAGATACAGCTTCTGTGAGTGCAATTAATTGCACTAGCTAAATCCTCATTTGTAGAGTGCGATAAGAGAGAGTTATCGCAGGTTAGAGGTAAGGTAGGTTTCATTTTTATACCCGATATTTGGTATATGTAATCGTCACCTAAACTACTTGAAAGTCAAATGACCAAACAAAAAACCACAATTGGATAATTGAGTTTTACTTATAATTTTGCAAGGTCTTGCTTTTATGACTTAAGATGTCTAAGTTATTAATTATTTGACCATTTTCTAGTAGTTTTAAATGTAAATTTATTTCTAACCCGTGTTTTACTAGCGAGGTGAAATTAAAACATTACTTAGGGGCTATGAATGAAGCTAGTTAAAATCAAAATCAAAAATTATCGTTGTTATCAGAGTGATACCAGCTTTCTCATAGATGACTTGACTGCGCTCATCGGTAAAAACGACATTGGCAAATCGGCCATACTTGAAGCAATTGATGGGTTCTTTAATGACTCAGTTGAACAAAGCGATTTATCCAATAATGCGGATAATAATACAGTTGAATTAACCTGCTACTTTGAAAACTTACCTGACGAAATAATTCTAGATACTTCAGTCGCCTCCTCACCTAAAGAAGAAGGGATATTTAATAACGAAGAACAGCTTGAAATAAAAAAGACGTTTACTTTTGGTGCACGAAAGTCGTCAGCTGTTTACTTGATTGCGAACTATCCAGCTGATGAAAGACTAGCAAATTTGTTGAGTATGAAAAATACTCAATTGAAAAATTTAGCAGAAGAATTAGGCGTTGACCTAGCAGGTGTCAATAAAACCAAAAACCCTCCGATTAGGCAAAGTATCAGAAACTTTATTGGAGGGAATAAAGCTCAAAAGGAATTAAAGGTTGATGGGAACATCGATGGCGAGGACAACCTTAAAACAATTTGGAGTTCTTTAAAAAAACTACTCCCTGTGTTTTCATTATTTAAGTCCGATAAAACGTTTGATGATAAAGATGGCGATATAAAGAACCCATTACAAGCAGCAGTCGATGAAGCTTTAGCACTGCCTGAAATTCAAGTACTTCTAGAGCAAATTGAAGCTAAAGTTAAAGAATTTTCGACAGAAATTGCAGACAGGACTATTGAGAAACTTAAAAATTTTGATGAAAACATCTCTGAGCATTTGAAGTCAGAATTCAACAAGAATCCTAACTATAGCAAAATTTTTGACCTTACTCTTTTAAATGAAAACAATGTACCTTTGAATAAGCGTGGAAGCGGAATACGTAGATTGGTAGTTTTAAGCTTTTTCCAGGCCCAAGCAGAAAAAAGGAAACTTGAAAGTAATGCGCCATCAATTATCTATGCTATTGAAGAGCCAGAAACTTCACAACATCCTAATCATCAGAGAATGATTATTGACGCACTATTTGAATTAAGCAAACAAAAAGATGTGCAAGTACTATTCTCAACTCATAGTGCAAACTTAGTCAGGGAGATTCCTATCCAATCACTACGTTATATTTCCTTAGATGAAAATCAGAATATATCTATTGAATATGGAAAAGTCCTACGAAATAACGCAGAAAATGAAGTGGTTATACAGAAAATTATTGATACTCTTGGAATACTTCCCAACCCAGCCGACAAAGTAAAGGTTTTAATATATGTCGAAGGAAATCATGACGTTAATGCACTTAAGCTGTATAGCAACATTCTGCATCAAGATGACCAAAATATTATCAATCTATCTACTTCAGAGCAAATTGGGTATGTAATTACTGGAGGCTCTGCATTGAAACATTATATAGAGCATAAACATCTTGCAGGCTTGGGAAAACCAGAAGTTCATATTTATGATAGTGATGTACCTGATTACATTAAAGCAGTTAAACAAATAAATGATGAAAAGAACCCAAATAAAATAGCTTTCAATACAGCTAAGCTTGAGCTTGAAAATTATTTGCATCATTTAGCAATTATTGAAGCTTATGCTAGTAATGGGACCAATGGTATCCAGCTAGAACCCATAGTAGACAATGTGGATGTGCCTTTTGAGCTAGCTCGGCAATTTAATCTTATAACAAATGACAACTGGGAAGAACTGCCAGATTTGAAGAAAAAGGAATCTGCAGATGCAAAGAAAAAATTTCTAAATTCCTCTGCTATTGAGTTTATGAACGTAGCTAGAATTAGAGAACGAAATGGGTATGAAGAAATTTGCCGCTGGCTAACAGCTATTAAGGGCTTTGTGGGATAGGTTCTATTTTCATTGTAAATTAAGCGAATTACTTAAGAGGGTTAGCATGTTGTCTGATTCAGCATTAAGAATTTTTCAGTACCTAGTAAATCATATTAACTCAGGTGTAATCCGCATTGGTAAACCAGAGACATACATATCATATTCAGATATTCACAACAAACTTAGACTTGAGCAACAAGGACGCACTATCGGTGACAGTTTAAACAATCAAGGTATGGGGGAGCTAGCTCAGTGGGTAAAGGATGAGAATCTTCCTGCGATTACCGGGCTTATTGTTTCAAAGTTTGGAGAGAGTGAAAGGCGGTATTTGCCAGGAAAAGGTTATTTTAAAATGTACAATCGCCCTGATTACGACTTTGGCTGGTGGCAAGATGAAATAAAAAAAGCTACTCAAACTGATTGGAGTGCAATTCTTGAGTTACATAGCCTTCAAACCACTTACCCAGATGAAATTACTCAAGATACTTATCCAGAAGGCGCAAGAAAGCAAGTGACTGTTAACGCCTACGAAAGAAATACAAGGGCTAGAGAAAAGTGCATCGAGCACTGGGGTGTAAACTGTCAAGGATGTGGCATTAACTTTGAATCAGTGTATGGCCCGATAGGTAAAATGTTCATTCATGTTCATCATCTTAAGCCGATTTCAGAAATTGGTGAAAATTATGAAGTTGACCCTATTAAAGATTTAATTCCTCTTTGCCCAAACTGTCACTCTATGGTGCACAGGACAAAAACACCAATGACTGCAACTGATATAAAAATGAAATTATTAATCCAAAAAAAAATCAATGAAATACTCAAGGAATAGATGCCCAACATAGACTTAGTGCAATTAATTGCACTTGGAATAAGTACTCTAAAATTTAAGACTCTGATAATAGAAGATTATCGCAGGTTAGAAACATTTTAAGCTACGGTGAAATCTTGTGTGGGTTATTTAAGACGGCAATTTTTGCGTTCCCACTTATCTTTTTCCTTAGCGGCTTCTTTAGTCTGCCATTGCATGTTGTAAGCCTTATCCTCACCACCACAAGCTAGAGGGTCAATGTGGTCTATTACATAACCTTTGCAGCCATAACGTACTTTTACTTTGCCAGTAGAAGGGCAAGGATGATGCCTCATAAACTCGGCTTTTTCTCGATAGCTTCTTACCTGCTTAGCTTCAATTATTCCGCTTACTGTTAGAAGTAACAAAATGAATATTAGTTTTATCATTGTTGCATCTTAATATCTTTTAATATTAATTCACAGTCGCATTTAATAGGACGTTAGTCCTCACACATTTATGGTAGTACTTCAAAATAATTTGATACTAATTGCACTCGGATTACATTCTGATATATTTAGATGGTAGCGCAGGTAAAATATAAAAGGGTTGTCCTAAGTTAGTTAAGTGAGCCATCAAATGATAGAAGATAGATATTTACGAATTAAAGAGCTTTCCGCAATGCTAGGTATGAGCAAAAGTTCAATCTACAGATTAGTCCAAGAAAATAAATTTCCTAAACAAATTAAGTTGGCGGAAAGAACAAGTGTTTGGAGGCTAAGTGTAATTAATAAATGGATTGAAGATAGAGAAAAAGCTACTTAATACTAATATGCGATACTGCTCTTGTGTTGACAGTCTATGTTAATTTCATGGGACACTGATGGGACATTACTAGAAAAATAACACGCATAACTGAGAACATTCAAGCAAAATACTCTTCACTTAAGTGGCTGATTCTTTTATGCTAGCTTATTATTACGTGTTCTGTATTTTTCTTTTAGTAGGATTCATAATCCTGGGGTCGAGGGTTCAAGTCCCTCTTTCACCACCAATACGGGGTATCACAACACATCGTAATGCCTCTAAAAGCCCCGTATTTAGTAGATACGGGGCTTTTTATTGCATCACGCCACATCATAACATTGCTTGACATACCCCATCTAATAGGGGTAACTTAGTGGGGTAGTACTCAATTAACGGCATTTTTCATGTTGGAGTTACCCCAAAAATGGCACTTTCTGACACAACAATTCGTAATGCAAAACCTGCCGAAAAGGCTTATAAAATCTACGATAGCGGCGGTTTATTTATTCAAATTACCCCAAGTGGGGGTAAGTGGTGGCGATTGAAGTTTCGTTTTGATGGTAAAGAGAAATTACTATCTCTTGGGGTATATCCAAGCATTTCACTTGCCCAAGCTCGCGAACGAAGAGATGACTCTAAAAAGCTTATAGCCATTAATATTGACCCAAGCGAAAACCGTAAGCAAGTTAAAGCTATAACTAAGTTAAACACTGACAACAGTTTTGAATTGATTGCACGTGAATGGTGGCATTCATACATGAAAGGCAAAGCAGAAAGTCATAAAGAAAAAGTAATTCGACGCTTCGAGCTTTATTTATTCCCCTGGATTGGTAGCAAACCAATAGCAACAATAACTGCTACTCAAGTTCTAGATGTCGTTAAACGTATTGAAAAACTAAATAAACTTGAAACCGCACACAGAACTTTGCAAGCTGCTGGGCAAGTATTTAGATATGCTGTTCAAAATGGCTTTACACTTAGCGATGTTACGGCCAGTCTAAAAGGTGCATTACCATCAAGAAATGTTAAACATATGGCGGCATTTACAGAGCCAAAGCAAATTGCAGAACTCCTCCGCGCAATAGATAGCTTTAATGGTACGCTAACAGTTCAGTGCGCTCTTAGACTCTCTCCTTTGGTCTTCGTACGCCCTAGTGAGCTAAGGCAAGCCAAATGGCGTGATATTGATTTAGATGCCGGTGAATGGCGCTATCTTGTAAGTAAAACCAAAACTGACCATTTAGTCCCCCTATCCACTCAAGCCATTGAAATTCTAAAAACTATACACCCCGTATCAGGACATGGTGAGTATGTATTCCAAGGCGGTCACTCACCCCTTCGACCAATGAGTGAAGCAGCAGTAAATGCTGCCCTTAAGCGTATGGGCTACGACACACAAAGAGAAATTACTGGGCATGGTTTTAGAGCAATGGCGCGTACTATTTTGCATGAACGATTAAACATCGACCCACATATTATTGAACATCAGCTAGCGCATAAAGTACCTGATACACTTGGCGCCGCTTATAACCGCACAAAGTTTATCGAACAACGTAAACTCATGATGCAACAATGGGCGGATTATTTAGCTGAACTTAAGACAGGTGCAAAAGTTGTAGAGTTTAAGAAAGCATAATAGATTAACTATGCTTGGCAAAGCAGTGAGAACGCCACAAACTCTTAGCGAGTGATGTCGCTCATCACAGGGGAGATTCGGCAAAAGGGAAGCCATGAAAAAGATACCGTCTGAAGTTATCAATTCAAGAAATTATTTCTTACAAAACCAATTTCATGAACTATCCTATGTTGCTGATAAATTGATTGTCAATCCACCATTAGCGGTTGAAATTGATCTCGCCAAAATGTGGAGTGAATATCTAAAAAATCCACCCAAATTATCTTGGGAAATTCAAAGACCAAAGCTCAGTGATAAGGTGGTCAAGGTGCTCGATGAACAACGCCGCAAAGCTCAACAAGACCGTCCAGAATTATTTGTAGAACCACCAATAGACAAAAAGGTGTATGACCTTTTGGTTCTGGTGAATAAATTTATTAAACCTCCAATCTATCATCAGAAAAGCAAGCAGGATAGGAAATTTTTGGAAGATGATATAAGCAAGTTAGCGCAGCGACTTGCCATTCTTTTGGAGGTTAATCAAATTGATGTGCCAATTCATTACACAAAAGAATTTGGTTGTACAGCCCTATTGCTTATTGATGGCAAGAAAACTGATGCGCATGCTCCGACTCTCATTAGAGAAATTGCAGAAATAGCTACAAGTAAGATTAATGCGGTTGTAGTAAATGCAAAGGATGGTACGAATAAGGATGCCATCATGTTTATTCGCAGGCTATTGCAGCATAACAATAATTTTTACGAAAAAGCACATCACACAAGAATAGCAATAATTGCAAATGCCATTTATGGCACTCAATATGACAAAACAAATATAACTCAATTTAAAAATAGGGTGGTAAAGATGGATGATATTTTTTAAAAATTGTCATCCATACGAAGTTAATTAAACCATTAAGATTCCTCCTGTCGTTAATAGCAACAAAAGGAATCATCATGACTCAACAAATCCCCGAAGCACTAAGTCAATTCGACCAACTTCCAGATTCTGCGTACATCCGCTTGCCTGTGCTTAAACGTTTATATGGTGTAAGCGCAGCAACAATTTGGCGTAACTGCTCTAAAGGCTTAATTCCTTCACCTGTGAAGCTGTCAGCTCGCTGTACCGCTTGGAATGTTGGGCTTGTTAGGGCTGCACTAGCGGCTAAGGTAGTGAAAAATGGATAAACTTGAAAATAATTCTGCGATAGCTCAATACTCACGCCTAATGGAATGGTTAAAAACCCACGGACACATCGCAACTATTGAGTATAGGAAGTGTTTCGTCGTTCTTACACGGGCTTTTCAAATCTTTGAGCTAAGACATAATATTGGAGTTAATATGACAAAAGTGTGGGTTAATCAGCAAACACACTGTGAGAAATTTCACAGAATTGCCAAGAACGTTTTTACAAGTCGCAATGGGGTATAGTTTAGATGGGTGCTTTTGCTCAATCCATGCGCAACGCTGCAAAGTCAGTGAAGGTCAACACGGATCCTAACGTCCCTTATGCCGCAATACCTCATCGTGTAATTGATAGTGTTGCATTTGCTGATCTAACACCAAGTAGCGTTAAGGTTTTGCTTTTGCTGACACGTCAACTATCGATAGGTAATAATGGATTACTGCAAGCAACACGCACTTGGCTTGGTGATCGAGGTGTTGGTAGCAATCACACAATACAACGTGCTTTAGCTTCTTTGATTTCACATGGGTTTATATACAGGACGAAATCAGGTTCTTATGGCAATGGCGCTGCTCTTTATGCGGTGACTTGGCTTTCTCTCACAAAGAATCGTCAATTGCTTACCCATGTAGAGTGGTTTAAACCTTGTGCCTGGCACCACTGGAACTTAAAGAAACAGCTTAACAATACTGGTGCAAGTAACCCAAAGCCTAAAAAAAGAACCCCCCAAAAGTGCTCACTAAAATGAGCAAAAATGGAACAAGACTACCAACTACAAGTAGCAAAAGTGCTCATATGACTGAAGCCAAAAATGCTCATGTTGAATATATACCATATAGAGCACTAAAAAATGAGGATGTTCTGCTGAATGAAAATATAGACAAATATATCCACATTGGGTTTGCTATTGAGCTAGATCATGCGCGCAAGGTTGAACACAGGTTGTCAATTTAATAAACAAAATACATCAAAGAAAGATTAACCATGACAATGACAGACATACCAGGAGTTTCATATGAAATAAAAGAAGACATCATTCAATTAGAGCAACATATTGGATGTGGTGAAACTCAAAGTGTTGTGATACACAGAATGCATTTTGATTACATCGCAAGCAAATTGGGTTTGCCCGTTTTATCAATTACAGTAGAGATGGTTAGGCGTAAATTACAAGTTGTATATGATCGCTTAGATAGGCTAGCAGAAGCTAAGCACTATCGAACCGAAATTATTGAGCGATGTGGTTCTGGCATTGAATTTATTATTGAACTTGATGCTGTTTGTGATTTGGCTAACGAGTTTTTGGAGGATATTGACCAACGTCTAAACAAAACTGATAGTAACTAGAAGTTTATTGAGATTTTACACACTCGAAAATGTATCTGTCTGTAGTGGGGGATGTGACTTGTTGAACACGTGCGGATAGTCCACGTTTTGCGCATTCTGCATCAGCTAGCCTTAAAGCCTCTTCAACTCCCATGTCGGGGAACCCAGCTTGCACAACAACTGTTCGTTCAGTAGAGCTTGTTACTTTGGTGGCACAACCCGAGATTATCAACAAAAATACAAGCAAATATAAACGCATATTAAGCCCCAGAAAAAAATTTGTATGAACAAACGCAAATGCAAGTTTTGCTCATAAGATAGTATATGACAGCTTTTCACTGAGAAGGAGAAAATCAATGTGTAATTTGATGAATGAAAAGAAAACAACAGAAAAGTTGACTGTCTCAAGAAACTTTTTACAAAAGTTGAGGACGCGAGGTGAGTGTTTGCCATACATCAAGTTAGGAACTGCAGTTAGGTATCGTGTCAATGATATTGAAGCCTTTATAAAATAAAATCTGTACGGAGGTATCGATTGAACTTCGGTGATAATTCAACTAGATTAAGCTGATTATTTAAAAGCAAGAATCGCCATTTTTAAATAGTCTTCTATAACCAACCTTAACCATGACTCAATTAAAAGAACACATTAAACTATTCATCATCCAGCATCTGGCTTGCTTCGACACTCCATCTGAAGTGGTAAGTGCTGTTAAGGATGAATTTGGTATTGATTTAAATCGCTCACATATTGCACTTTATGACCCAACTAATCATAGCGGCAGAGAGCTTGGCGTAAAACTCAAAAAGTTCTTTTATGATAAACGCAAGGCGTTCCTGGAGCAGATTGACCAAATACCGCTTGCAAGTAAGCATGTTAGGCTGAATGAGCTTTCCAAGATGTACTATTCTGCGCGGAAGAGAAGGAATGATGTGCTTGCCAAAGACATACTTGAGCAAATAGCTAAAGAAGTCGGCGGCATTTATACCAACAAAATAAGTGTAAGTAAAGACAATGATCCGTTGCTTGAATGGGCTAAGAACCTGCAAGGTGGCAGCATACCAATAGCGTATGACATTGAAGATGAATTTACTGAATTGAAAGAAGAGCCTGAACTCAAACAAACTACGAAGAAAAGAGTGAACTGGGTTACCTAAAGTTAAAAATTGACTGCAATCGGCTGTGAGTTCAACCGGTCGATGCAACACACGCATTAAATCTTGCTGCTGGGGTCTCGTAAGCTAATGTTTTTCGAGGCCGTTCATTTAATTGTCTTGCG
>JBEBJI010000035.1:0-18974 GCA_040079935.1 Methylotenera sp. | reverse complement strand
GCTAACCGACGCATTGCAGACAAAGCTTGAGCGAAAGGTTGAGCTTATCAGCAAAACACCCAGCACCATTGAGGCGCTATCTGGCGCGCAAAGTGGCATTTGGGGCTTATTTGGCGACATGATCGTGGTAAGTTGGGTATTTGCCGATACCAAACCCGAATATGCAGCAGCCGCCAAACAAGATGCGCAAGCCATTGCCAACCAACTCACAACTTTAATCACAGAATTAGGTCTACCAACTGATACCGCCACGCGTTATGCGTTGCATGAAGGTAAATTATTGAATCAATCTAGCTTGGCAGCGCAGTGGCGCACGCTGTTTGCGCAAGCGGTAATTAAGCTGGAACACGAAAATAACCATGAGGATTTAGCATGAAGGATTTAATATGAGAAGCATAATAAAAATTTGTTTTATTATAGCGCTGGGAGGCAGTATCCATGCGCTTGCTGGCGATGCTGGAACCGCACTTAAAGCGGACACTTTACGCAAAGAGCCTTATGCCGATGCTAAATCAGTCGGCAGTTTAGCTAAAAATGACAGCGTGGAAATTCTCAGCAAAAAAGGCGCTTGGCTGCAAGTAAAAAGCAAAAAATATACAGGTTGGGTGAGGCTGCTATCGGTTAAACGCGGCGCAGCTTCCAGTAGCGGTAGCAGCGTGGCAGATATCGCCAGCGGTCGCGCTGGCACTGGCAAAGTGGTTTCGACCACGGGCATTCGCGGTTTGAGCGCAGAAGAGCTAAAAGCCGCCAAATTTAATGAAGAAGAAATGAAAAAAATGGAAAGTCACGCCGTGTCGCCTAGCGTCGCACAAAGCTTCGCCAGCGCGGGCGGCCTAAGTGCCACTAAAATGGCGTATTTGAAAGGAGTCCAAAAGTGAAAAAAATAAGTATGAATAAATTACTATTTAGCTTATTTCTAACAGCTGGATTAATCTCGGCTAATGCGCAAGCGTTTGATTTAGGTAAAGAATTAGAAAAAGCCGCCAAACAGAAGATTGAAGAAGTGAAAAACGGCGAAAAAACAGAAACTGAAGCTGCAAAACCCGCCGAATCATCAGCAACACCTGTTCCAGAAACTAATACTGGAGCGGTTGCTGGCGATGCTGTTCCGCCAGTAGAAACGGCTAAAGTAGAACCTGAAAAACCTGAATTTAACTGGAAAAAGCCCAGCAAAGAAGAAGAAGTCGCACTAGGTCGCGAAATCACAGGCAGCATTTTGGGTGCCGCGCCTTTGGTAAAAGACGAAGCGCTGCAACAATACGTCAACAAAGTTGGCCGTTGGGTTGCCTCACAATCTGAACGCTCTGATTTGCCATGGAAATTCGGCGTGATTGATAGCAACGATTTAAACGCCTTTGCCGCGCCAGGCGGTTACGTGCTTGTCACCAAAGGTTTGTATCAAAAACTGCAAAACGAGGCGCAACTGGCTGGTGTGCTTGGTCACGAAATTGCGCACGTGGTGAAAAAGCATCAACTTAAAGTGCTGCAAAAACAGCAATTATTAAATATTGGTGCGGGGAAATTAAGCGATTTATTGGGTAAAAATGACAAGTTGGCTAAAAAAGCACTTGGTACTGGTGCAGAAATTAGCGCGCGCAGTTTAGATAAAGATGCCGAATTTGAAGCCGACCGCATGGGCTTGGTATTGTCTGCCCGCGCGGGTTACGAGGCATTTGGCTTGCCAGAAGTGTTGCAAACGATTGGGCATACCAGCAAAAATGATAGCAGCGTCGCACTACTTTTTAAAACGCATCCGTCACCAGATGAGCGCCTAGCCAAACTGGGCGACTCTGTTGGGAGCAGTTTAGATAAAGTAAAAGCCGGCAAAACGCTGGAAAATCGTTTTTATTTGTTAAAATAAAGCCCTGTTAACAAGTGTCTATGCGGGTTTCGCACATGATTAACCAGCTTTAGCTGGTATATTCTGCGGTGATGACCTTTACGCTTACAGGGCGTCATTATTTAAACCAGATCACGCGCCCTTAACTCACTTTTAATATATGCATAATAAATCGGCGCGGCGACGATACCAGCCAAGCCGAACGCAGATTCCATCAACAACATGGCAATTAGTAGCTCCCACGCATTGGCGCGAATTTGGCCGCCGACAATGCGTGCGTTTAAAAAATATTCGAACTTGTGAATAATGATCAAATACGCCAGCGAGCCGATTGCCACTGTCAGCGATTGGCTCAAGCTGACAATCACTATGACCGTGTTAGAAATTAAATTACCCAACACAGGAATCAAACCGACCACAAAAGTAAGCGCGATTAAAGTCTTCACCAAAGGTAAATGCACACCCAACAATGGCAAAATAATCGCCAAATAAATGCCGGTGAAAAACGCGTTGATGGCGGCAATGCGCACTTGCGCAAAGACTATGCGCCGAAACGCATCGCCAAACAAGTGCGCGCGTTGCGCCATAGCGCGCGCGAAAGGCTTGTAATGCTCATCTATAATCACTTCGCGCAACGCCACCATGCCGCCAATAATCATGCCGATGAGCACATGCGCGCTTGCGCGACCCGCCTCTTTGCCGACCACTTGTAGCTCATCCGCATGTGTGCGTAGCCAAATTGCAGCCTCCTCCTTAAAGGTAATCGCGTCTGCTGGCAGACGATCTAATATCCAAGTTGGCAAGATTTTGCGAGAGTCTTCAATAATTTGTGCCATTTTCGCCAACAACACCGTTAAGCTACCAGATTCTGACCTAAAAAATGCCACCAAACCCGCGCCAGCTAAGCTGAGCAAGCCGACAATGACAATCGCCAGAAAAGCAATGGCGATAAGCTTTGCGCGGTTGCCAGGAAACTTGCGCGCGATGCGCGGCGTTAGCATGTGAATAAGCTCGAAAACCAACAAACCCGCCAACAGCGCGGGCAATAAATTTAGTTTTAAAACCAGCACCATCGCCACGCCAATGAGTATCCACGAGGCGATGTCAAATTTTGATGTTTGAATATTTTTCACTGAATACTTTTCTTAAGTTTAGGTAAATCTTTCAAGCGCGGCTAGCGCTGGTACAGGCAAGCAAATTTTAACACGCACCTCGTCACCAAATACCTTATCCAAAATATTGCCTTTTAGCTGCGCTACCAAGCGCGTCAACTCATCTAATTGCTTATATTGTACTTTTAAATCAACTTCTCGCATCTCGACAAAGTCCACTATTTTTGCGGCTTCCAGCGCCATTTTGGCCGTGCCGCCATAAGCGCGCGCCAAGCCGCCAGTGCCCAAATTAACGCCACCGTAATAGCGTATCACGCCAACCGCAACGTTAATTAAATCGCGACCTTCGAGCATTTGCAAAATGGGCTTGCCAGCGGTACCGCTGGGTTCGCCCGCATCGGAAAATCGCGGAACAATACCCTCGGCAGTTTTGATGCGAAACGCATACGCCAAATGGCTTGCAGATTGGTGTTGCGCGGCAATAGCGCGTAAAAATGCGCCCACTTGTTGCTCACTGTTACAGCTTGCCACCCAAGCGAGAAAGCGCGATTTATTAATGATTTGCTCGGCCGCGCCGGATTTTTCAACCGTTAGCAATTACGATAAACCCGTAATACTGCCTGCTACGTTTACATCTATCCGCGCGCTGGCTGGCACTTTGGGCAAGCCTGGCATGGTCATGATTTTGCCGCAAATCGCCACAATAAAACCTGCGCCGCGCGAAAGGCGCAACTCGTTCACCACCAAGGTATGCCCAGTGGGCGCACATCGCAGGGCAGCATCGCTTGAAAATGAATACTGAGTTTTGGCGATACAAATTGGGAAATGCGCGTAAGTTTTTTCTAGCATCGCAAGCATTTCAGTCGCATTTTTACTCAATTCCACCTTGGCCGCGCCATAGATTTTAGTGGCGATGGTTTCTAATTTTTCGCGCAAAGGCATTGTGTCTGGATAAAGTAATTTGAATTTTGATTGACTTTGATTGAGCACTTCAATCACCTCATGCGCCAAGTCTGTCGCTCCCGCGCCGCCGTTTGCCCAATGCTTGCATACAATCGCCTTAACCATTGCCTTATCTTTTGGAGCATCGCCAGCAAGCGCATGGATATTGGCCTGCAGGGCATCTATTTCAGCTTCTGTATCATGATGAAAATGATTAATCGCCACAATGACTTGCATACCAAATTGTTCATGTAAGTTATGAATATGTTTAGATAAATTATCTATTCCATTTAATAAAATATCTATATTCTCAGCATTTAAATCTTTTAAATCGCAACCGCCGTGATACTTTAGCGCGCGTACTGTCGCCACAATCACCACCACATCTGGCTGTAAATTGGCTTTGCGGCATTTAATATCAAAGAACTTTTCAGCGCCCAAATCGGCACCAAAACCCGCCTCGGTCACCACGTAATCCGCCAGTTTTAGCGCGATTTTTGTCGCGACCACCGAATTGCAGCCGTGTGCGATATTGGCAAACGGCCCGCCGTGAATTATCGCGGGTGTGTGCTCTAAAGTTTGTACCAAATTCGGCTGAAACGCGTCTTTTAACAGTGCGGTCATCGCGCCATGTGCCTTCAGATGCCTGGCCAATATTGGCTCTCCGAGGACATTAGTTGCGACTTGAATTTCACCCAAACGCGTTTTTAAATCGTCTAAACTCTCTGCCAAGCAGAAAATCGCCATCACTTCACTCGCCACAGTAATATCAAAGCCCGTATCGTATGCAAATTCTTGATTCAGCGCAATTTTGCGCAGCGCGCGGTCGTTCATATCCATGCAGCGGCGCCAAGTAATATCTTTTATATTCAGCAAGTTACCTTGATGGATATGATTATCAATTAAGGCCGCTAACAAATTATTTGCCGCCGAAATCGCGTGAAAATCGCCAGTAAAATGCAGATTGATATTTTCCATCGGCACCACCTGCGCGTAGCCGCCACCCGTCGCGCCGCCTTTAATGCCGAACACAGGGCCAAGTGATGGCTCGCGTATGCAAACAATGGCTCTTTTACCTACTTTATTGAGCGCATCAGCCAGCCCAATCGTTGTGGTTGTTTTACCCTCGCCCGCTGGTGTGGGGCTAATGGCAGTAACGAGTACTAGTTTGCCGTTGAGATTTTTTTTTAATTTATTCAGGCAGTTAGCGCTAAGTTTAGCTATGGTGTGGCCGTAAGGAATTAAGTCTTCAGATGAAATATTGAGCTTTTTGGCGACCCCGACAATCGGCTTTAAGGTTGCAGCCTGCGCGATCTCGATGTCTGAAAGCATGATTTATTAAAGCCCTATCTGCCTTTAAAAATACTGCCCAGTACGCCACGAATAATCTGGCGACCAAGCTGCGAGCCGATTGCACGCACGGTAGACTTTGCCGCACTTTCTAAAATACTATCTGAACGGCTGCCTTTTTTCTTGCCAAGTACGCCGCCCCAGTCAAAGCCTTTTTCTTCTTCTTTCGGGGCTTCTTCTGCAGCTTGCTCAACAGCGCGCGCCTTCAAAACCTCGTACGCCGATTCCCTATCCACTTGTTTTTCATACACTCCTCGCACCAGCGAATTGTTAATCACTGTGGCACGCTCTGCATCGGTCGCCATGCCAATGCGGCTTTGCGGCGGACAAACAAGCGCGCGCTCTACTGGCGTTGGCACACCCTTTTCATCCAAGAATGATACCAGCGCCTCACCCACGCCCAGCTCAGTAATCGCGATTGCCACATTCACTTTTGGATTCGTTCTAAAGGTTTCTGCGGCCGATTTTACCGCTTTTTGATCGCGCGGCGTAAATGCGCGCAAGGCATGCTGCACGCGGTTACCCAGCTGGCCAAGTACAATATCTGGGATATCCAACGGATTTTGACTAACGAAATACACGCCGACGCCTTTGGAGCGAATCAAGCGCACCACTTGCTCGATTTTGGTCAACAGCGCTTGCGGCGCATCGGTAAATAGTAAATGCGCTTCATCGAAGAAAAACACCAACTTTGGTTTTTCTAAATCTCCTACTTCTGGCAGTTTTTCAAACAGTTCCGAAAGTAGCCATAGCAACAACGTTGCATAAACGCGCGGTGAGTTAAATAGTTGGTCAGAAGCCAAAATATTGACGACACCACGACCTTGGCTATCAGTTTGCATCATGTCGTCTAAATTAAGCGCAGGCTCGCCAAATAATAAGTCGCCACCTTCAGTTTCTAGCTGCAACAATGCACGCTGCAGTGCGCCAACACTGGCTGCGGAGATATTGCCATATTCTGTTTGATAGGTGGCCGAGTTCTCTGCCGCGTGTTGCGACATGCTGCGTAAATCTTTCAAATCCAGTAACAACCAGCCTTTGTCATCGGCAATTTTGAAAATGCTATTCAGCACACCGCCTTGTACGTCATTCAAATTGAGCATGCGTGCCAGTAATAATGGTCCCATTTCGGCGACGGTAGTGCGCACAGGATGACCTTTCTTGCCGAACACATCCCAAAATGTAACGGGGCTAGCTTGTGCTTTAAAATCCGCTAAACCGAGTTGCGCCACACGCGCATCGACTTTGGAATTGCCGCCACCCACTTGCGACATCCCAGATAAATCGCCCTTCACATCCGCCATAAAAACCGGCACACCTAACGCAGAAAACCCTTCTGCAAGCGATTGTAATGTAACGGTTTTTCCTGTGCCCGTGGCACCAGCAATTAAGCCGTGACGATTGGCCATTTTGGGTAAAATATGGAGGAAATCTGCTGCTTTTGCGATGCGAATGGGATTCATATTTTGTCTAGTTTCGTATTGTTTATTCGAGGCTATCAATTGTGCTCAGCACCGCCTGACGCGTTGCTGTAATTTTATTGCTAATTAGTATTTCTGTGTTGTTATCTTTGTCGAGATTTTCCCAATTATTTTGCCAATCTACATACAAAGCTTCACCCGCTTGCTTTGCTGCTGGTTTTAACAAACGGCTTAAATCGCGAATCATAATAACGTGCTTCCAGCCATCAATAGGGTTTCCACGCGTATTGTCGGCTTCGAAATGTGCATAATTAACAATGGTTTGCAACTCGCCCAAGTCACTCAACACTACAAAAGCAGCATTACGCATATTGTCGTTAATTTCGTTTTGATGGTCGCGCCAAGTGTTGTAAGAAATGCCCACAATCGCCGTCGCCAAGCTAATCAGTGCGACTAAATTCGTTTTGACTTGCTGCAAAAACCAACCACGGTTAAACCAGTGCGGTTTAGATGTCGCCACGGCGTGCTTTATCCATCAGTTTTATCAGCGCATCCTCTAACTCTTGTGCGGATTTTTTAGCGCGTTCCGTTGGATTCTTGATACTTTTTAAATCATAACTTGGGCGCGCTAAGCCTATGAATAATTTATTTTTTTTATTAGCATCTGGTTTTTCATAGAGCGCGATGCGGCATGGCGCAAATACTAAAAATTCTGGGTGATCCAGAAAAATATCGGTGCCCATGGTTAAATTACAGAACGAGTGGACTTCTTTAATGCCTTGCGGATCGATGCCGCGCAACTTGATGTGATCGCCAATGGGGAAGTTGGCAGGATTCACAAAATTCATGCCCTCGGAAACTGATTTCAAACTATCGATAACATCTTGATAGCTAACACCGTCATTCACTTGCACTTCGTAAATCGCGCTGTTTTGATTGATTTCAGGCGCATCGCCAGCAGCCGCATGGATACTGGGCTGCAGGGCAGTACTTTTACATGCTGTGAGCAGCAAAAAAACGTATATTGAAATGACTTTTAACCACATTGCAAACCCCAACTAACCTGAGCGATAAGCTTTCAGCGCTTCATCCACGGCTTTGCGGTCGAATTTTGGCGCCAGCAACTCGATAAAGCCATATAAATAACCACGCAAAAACGCATCTTTGCGCACGCCTAAATATGTCGTACTAGGCGGAAACAAATGACTGCAATCAAGCCGCACCAAATCCTTGTCACGTTCTTCATCATAGGCCATATTGGCGATTAAACCCACGCCTAGGCCCAAGCCGACGTAGGTCTTAATCACGTCCGCGTCAATCGCTGTCAATACCACATTAGGCATCACGCCCGCATCGTGAAACACTTTTGAGACAATGGTACTGCCAGTAAACGCAAAGTCATAAGTAATTAGCGGAAAGCTGGCAATTTTAGCCAGCGTGAGCGGTTCTGCGCCTATCAATCGATGTCCTTTTGGCACCACTACACAACGGTTCCATTCATAACACGGCAAGCAAAGCAAACGGTTATCCAAGCTAATCGCTTCAGTCGCAATGCCAATATCGGCCTCACCATTCGCTACTTGCGAAGTCACATAGCTAGGATCGCCCTGATGAATATTGAGTTTTACGTTAGGGTACAATTCAATGAATTGTTTTACTGCCGCAGGCAGTTTGTAGCGTGCCTGCGTGTGCGTAGTCGCAATGGTCAGCGTACCAGTTTCTACTTTGCTAAACTCATCACCAACGCGCTTGATATTTTGCATTTCCAGCATCACAGTCGCCGCAAGTTTGACAATATGGCGGCCAGGCTCGGTAATTCCCGTTAAACGCTTGCCATTGCGCTGAAAAATTTGCAGTTTTAGCTCATCTTCCAGCATTTGAATCTGCTTACTCACACCAGGCTGTGAGGTATGTAGCGCCTCGGCCGCAGCAGAAATGCTCAAGCCCTGACGCGCGACTTCGTGTATGTATTTTAACTGATGAAGTTTCATGTAAAACCTCTTTTTAAAAGCAAGTCCAAAAACAAATCAATATAACTAAATCATATACCAAAATAATAAATCAGTATTAAATAATTATATTAATACCTGTTATATTACGCTTCTTTATCAGCATTTAGGTTATATAGCGCGTGGATTTTGCATATTATATTGTAGCGGGGTTTTTAGTGGGCTTGTTAGTCGGCCTGACTGGCGTGGGTGGCGGCTCGCTGATGACACCTATTTTAATGTTATTTTTTAACGTAAAAGCCGCTGTTGCCGTGGGTACAGATTTGCTCTACGCCTCTATCACCAAAACTGCGGGCATTTTTGCGCATGGCAAATTAGGCAATATCGATTGGCGCATCGTCAAATTATTAGCTTTTGGCAGCATTCCCGCCGCGATTATTACTACGCTATATTTGCGCAACGCAGGCGTTGCCAGCGACGCGACAGTTACCAGCATTAAATTCTGGCTGGGTGTCGCCTTGCTGTTAACTTCACTATCAGTATTATTTCGCAACCAACTTACACAACTATCCAAAAAAGGTCATTGGATTAATCCCGCCTACACGCCAGCATTGACGTTGCTTCTAGGCTTGATTTTGGGCTTTTTGGTGACACTTACCTCTGTAGGTGCAGGCGCGCTAGGTGTTACGGCATTGCTTATTCTTTACCCGAAAGTACCTATCACCAAAATCGTTGGCACCGATGTCGCGCACGCCGTACCACTTACGCTGGTGGCAGGCTTAGGCCACGCCAGTCTTGGCACGGTAGATTATCAACTACTTGGCACTTTACTCATTGGCTCAATCCCTGGCATTTGGATAGGCAGCCATTTAAGCAGCAAAGTGGCGGAACATTGGGTGCGAACGGTGTTGGCATTGATTTTAGTGTATGTCGGGCAAAAACTGGCATTTCCACAATTGAATCAACTAGTTGGAATTACTGTATTGTTATTTTTAGTGGCTTACAAACAATTGGGTTTAAGAAAAACCTAAGTAAAAATAAGCTTTTAGATTAAAATAACGGGTTACGCCTTTAGCAAGAAAAAATATGTACAAATACGATGAAATAGATCAGAGAATAGTGGATGAGCGCGTTGCGCAGTATCGCGACCAAACCCGCCGTTACTTGGCTGGCGAATTAACTGAAGATGAGTTTCGTCCATTGCGCCTGCAAAACGGTCTCTATATTCAACGCTACGCGCCTATGTTGCGTATTGCTGTGCCTTACGGCATGCTTTCTAGCCGCCAATTGCATAAATTGGCCGACATCGCAAAAAAATACGACAAAGATTATGGTCACTTTTCTACACGCCAAAACTTGCAACTGAACTGGCCTAAGCTCGAGGATACGCCTGACATTCTGGCGGAACTCGCTACCGTGGAAATGCACGCGATTCAAACCAGCGGCAATTGTATCCGCAACATCACCACCGACCAATTTGCAGGCATCGCGCCTGACGAAGTGATAGACCCACGCGCCATGGCCGAAATTATGCGCCAATGGAGTACCTTTCACCCTGAATTCGCGCTACTACCACGTAAATTTAAAATTGCGGTTTCTGGTACAAAACATGACCGCGCCGTGGTGCAAGCGCACGACATTGGCATGGAGTTTTATACCGATACTACTGGCAAACTGGCGATTAAAGTATGGGTAGGCGGCGGCCTAGGACGTACGCCGATATTGGGTTCTGTAATACGCGAGCATTTGGAATGGCAACACGCGCTGACTTATTGTGAGGCGATTATTCGCGTGTACAACTTGCATGGACGCCGCGATAATATTTACAAAGCGCGCATCAAAATTTTAGTAAAAGCGCTAGGCATCGAAGAATTTAAAAAACAAGTCGAAGCCGAATGGGCACATTTAAAAAATGCGCCAAACACCATTACCGAGGCAGAATTAGCGCGTGTTGGTAAACATTTTGAGGCGATGCCATACGAAACGCTACCCACGCACGATGCCAGCTTTGATGCAGCTATTGGCAGCAACGCCGCGTTTGCGGCCTGGGTGAAACGTTGCGTGCATCCACACAAAATAGCAGGCTACCGCGCAGTGACTTTATCTTTAAAACCGCATGGCAAAGCGCCAGGTGACGCAACATCCGAACAAATGCATGTAGTCGCAGATTTAGCTGAAAAGTATAGTTTTGGCGAGTTGCGCGTTTCACACGAGCAAAATTTAATTTTGGCCGATGTGAAACTTGGCGATTTATTTGCATTGTGGGAAATCGCGCGCGCAAATGGCCTAGCAACACCGAATATCGGACTTTTGACCGATATTATTTGTTGCCCAGGCGGCGATTTTTGTTCGCTTGCCAATGCAAAAAGCATCCCGATTGCGCAGGCGATTCAAATGCAATTCGACAATCTGGACTACTTGCATGACATTGGCGACATTGAGCTGAATATTTCTGGCTGTATGAACGCCTGCGGCCACCACCACGTTGGCCACATCGGCATTTTGGGCGTGGATAAAGACAGCGCGGAGTTTTACCAAGTGTCAATTGGCGGCAAACAGGGCAATGATGCCAGCATTGGCAGCGTGATTGGGCCATCGTTCGCAGCAGAAGAAATGCCTGGCGTGATTCAAAAGTTAATTGATGTCTATATTAAAGAGCGCACCGATGAAGAGCGCTTTATCGATACCGTACGCAGGCTAGGCATTGCGCCGTTTAAAGCGCACGTCTATACCAAAGATGAGCATGCCAAAGAAAGTGTTACAGCATGAGCAACTTAATCCAGTTAAAAGATGGCGTTGCGAGCATTGCTGAAGACGAGTGGACGATGATCAACTTACCTGCAAGCCAAGCGGAACAACGCGTACAGGCAGGCAAAGTGGTGCTTTTCAAACTCACTGGTGAGCAAACTGTGACGCCCGAACAAATTGCTGGCACAGAAATTCCCGCTAACGGCAAAATAATTGTTCCTTTGTCGGTGTTTATTGCCAAAAAAGATGTGCTTGCAAGCCGCATGGATATTGGCTCACAGGGCATATGGTTAGATACGCACGAAACGCTGGAAAGCTTAATTGAAGCTGTTGGCGATATTAATAAACTGCCAATTATCGCGATTCACGTCGAGCGTTTTGCCGACGGTCGTATTTTTTCATTAGGCACATTATTACGCACGCGTTACGGCTTTAAGAACGAGCTGCGCGCCTTTGGCGACGTGCTACGCGACCAACTGTTCTTTTTAAAACGCAGCGGATTTACCAGCTTTCAAATTCGCGCCGATAGAAGTGCAGAAGATGCGTTGGCGAGTTTAAACGATTTTTCTGCACCCTACCAAGGCGCTGTGGATGAGCCGCGTCCTGTGTTTCAGCGCTATAATCGAGCCGTATAAATGTCTGGCCAAGTCTCTATGCTAAAACCTGTGGCAAGCAACCCTGCGACATCTCCCGCATTAACTGACGCGCTAGTTGCAAGCGTGAACGCCAAAAGCGCGCAAGTGTTGGCTTTGTTAAAGGCGGCTTTTGCTGAGTTAAAAACTGTGACTTTCGCCAACAGCTTCGGCGCAGAAGACATGGTGTTGACGGATATTATTCTTAAAAATCAATTAGCTATCGAGATTTTCTCGCTAGATACTGGCCGTTTTCCTACAGAAACTTATGACTTAATGGCTGAAACTGAAAAACACTACAGCACTAAGCTCGATGTGTACTTTCCGCAGGCGAAAGTAGTCGAATTTTATGTTAAAAATCATGGTATTAACGCATTTTACGAAAGTATCAATTTGCGTAAAAGTTGCTGTCACATGCGCAAAGTAGAGCCATTACAGCGCGCGCTAAAAGGCAAAGCTGCATGGGTCACCGGCATGCGCGCTGCGCAAGCAACGACGCGCGCCAGCCTACCCGTGCGCGAGTTTGACGAAGGAAACAAACTTGAAAAATTCAATCCTTTAAGCGATTGGACAGAAGCCGAAATTTGGGCTTATATTCGGCTGCATCATGTGCCTTACAACGCGCTGCACGACCAATTTTACCCAAGTATTGGCTGTGCGCCTTGCACACGCGCTGTTGCGATGGGCGAAGATGTGCGCGCTGGGCGCTGGTGGTGGGAAGACCCGCAAAATAAAGAATGTGGGCTTCACGTAAAAAGTTAAGTTGATAGTTAAAGTATAATATTAATTAAATATAATAAGTAATTGAATATGTTAAATAAAAAACAACCGTTGTCTCATTTAGATTGGCTGGAAGCCGAAGCGATTCACATTCTGCGTGAAGTCGCTGGTCAATGCTCAAATCCGGTCTTGTTATTCTCTGGTGGCAAAGATTCGCTATGTATTTTGCGACTTGCTGAAAAAGCGTTTCGTCCAGGTAAATTTCCATTCCCATTGATGCACATTGATACTGGCCATAACTATCAGGAAGTCATCGATTTTCGCGATCAGCGCGCTGCAGAGCTTGGCGAGCGCTTGATTGTGCGCAATGTGGAAGATTCGATGAAACGCGGCACAGTTGTTTTGAAATCGCCAGACGAGCCACGCAACAAACACCAATCCGTCACACTGCTAGAAGCGATTGAAGAATTCGGTTTTGACTGTTGTATTGGCGGTGCTCGCCGAGATGAAGAAAAAGCCCGCGCTAAAGAACGTATCATGAGTTTCCGTGATGAATTCGGTCAATGGGATCCAAAAAATCAACGCCCAGAGTTGTGGAATTTGTACAACGCACGTTCACACAAAGGGGAAAATATCCGCGCCTTCCCGATTTCTAACTGGACAGAAATGGATGTATGGCAATATATCGAGCGCGAAAATTTAGCGTTGCCGAGCATTTATTTTGCGCACCAACGTGGCATTATTATGCGTGGCGGCGCGATGATGCCCGCTAACGTGAAACTAGCCGATGGCGAAGTAATTAATCAACCCAAGGCTGGCGAAGAAGTCATTAACATGCGAGTGCGCTTTAGAACCGTGGGTGATATTACTTGTACCGCACCAGTGCTAAGCGATGCAGACAATGTAAGTAAAATCGTGCTGGAGACCGCCACCACGACCATTACCGAACGCGGCGCAACGCGCTTAGACGACCAAACCTCTGACGCTTCAATGGAACAACGCAAGAAAGAGGGTTATTTCTAATGAGCAGCACGAACATGCAATACAACGACTCACTTCTCCGCTTTATGACCTGTGGTTCTGTTGACGATGGCAAAAGCACGCTTATTGGGCGCTTGTTATTTGACACCAAAACTATTCTGGCAGATACGCTCACGCAAATTACCAAAACCTCGAAAAAACGTGGCATGGAAGCGGTGGATTTATCGCTGCTTACCGATGGCCTGCAGGCTGAGCGCGAGCAAGGCATCACCATCGATGTTGCTTACCGCTATTTTTCGACTGGCACGCGCAAATACATCATCGCTGATGCACCTGGTCACGAGCAATACACGCGTAACATGGTGACAGCGGCTTCCACCGCCAATTTAGCGATTATCCTCATTGATGCGCGCAAAGGCGTACTCACACAAACGCGCCGCCACTCATATTTGGCACACCTTGTGGGCATCCAGCACATTGTAGTCGCTGTGAATAAAATGGATTTGATGAATTACGATGAGGCTAATTTCAACAAAATTTGCGCGGATTATTTAGCCTTTGCCAAAGAAATCGGTTTAGCGCAAGCGCGCGATATTCGCTTTATCCCAATGTCTGCGCTCAATGGCGATATGCTAGTTGATCGCTTAGAAAATATGCCTTGGTACAAAGGCGAAACACTACTTGAGATGCTAGAAGATGCGCCTGCGGCGGATGAAGAACAAAATGCAGAATTCCGCTTCCCAGTGCAATTTGTCTGTAGGCCGCATGCCAGTGCAGATGCGGATTTGCACGACTTTAGAGGCTTTATGGGTCGTGTAGAAAGTGGCGACATTGCCGTGGGTGATGCGGTTACCGTGCTACCAAATGGTTATCAATCCAAAGTTAAAGCCATTCAAATCGGTGATGACCAGCTACAAAGTGCGCAAACCGAGCAAAGTGTGACGATATTACTGGAAGACGAAATCGACACCTCACGCGGCGATATGATTGTGAAAACGGGTAGCAAAATTGAACCTGTGAAGCAAATAGAGGCGCATGTTTGTTGGCTTTCAGAGACACCTCTGTCATCAGCGCGCACTTATATTATTCGTCACACCACGCGCGAAAGCAAAGCCAAAGTTGGCGCGATTTCTTACAAAATTGATGTGAACACGCTAGAACAACAGTCAGCCACTGAGCTGAAAATGAATGACATTGCGCGTATTTCTTTCAAACTCGCACAACCGTTGATGGTGGATAGTTACATGCAAAACCGCGCCATTGGTGCATTTATTGTCATCGACGAGAGTACAAATAATACCGTCGGCGCAGGTATGATTGTTTGATTTAGCACAACAATTAAGCCATGCAAACTTACAAGATTTCTAATAAAATAACGTATTCGCTTTTTAAGCTGTAAAAGGAAATAAAAATGACCTATGTTGTCACCGAAAACTGTATTCAATGCAAATTTACCGATTGCGTCGACGTGTGTCCTGTCGATTGCTTTGTAGAAGGCCCGAACTTCTTGGCGATTAACCCAGATGAATGCATAGATTGCACCCTGTGCGTTGCAGAGTGCCCCGCTGAGGCGATTTTTGCAGAGGACGATGTGCCAGCTGACCAGCAGCAGTTTATCGCTTTAAACGCGCGCCTAGCCAAGACATGGCCAGTCATCACCTCGCGCAAACCTGGGCTTGAAGATGCAGACGCCATGAACGGCGTGCCTGGCAAATTAGAATTGCTCATTGAATAGCTAAAATGACGAAAAAAAAAGGAGACCTCGGTCTCCTTATTAATTGCAAATAACAAAACAACCACTTACAACTGCTTACAAACAACTGCCTACAAAAAAACCTTACGCAAATGCTAACTGATTCATTTGTACTTGTTCAGGCGCGTTTAAATCGCCTTTCCAGAAGTAATAAAACTCTCTGCCCACTTTCAAAAAGATGTTCACTTCTTCAGTGGTAAAAAATGCCATGTTCGCATCTACAGCCTTGCGATAAGCAAGCGGCTGCTTGTGTGGCGCGCCACGTAGCATCAATAATAGTAACTTAACAATTTTCTTACATGTCGCCACAAAAGAGTCATCCGCACCATGGTTGCGCAATACGCTCTCATAAGTTTCCAGCGGCTGCGCTTCTGAACTAGACAAGGTAGCTTCATCCAATGAGTTCCACATTTGGCTTAAATCCATTTCTACAGGCTTCCAATCAGCTGGCTCCATATCAAATGCTTTGTCTTGATTCATCGCAACAATCGCTTTAATGTCGTTAATCCAAAATAAGAAGTAATCTCTCATCACAGGCAAATAAGTGGCCCACTGCGATTTATCTAATTTGCTAAACAATTGGTCCACGGCGCTTCTAAAAGCCAAGCCATCGCTGCTGATTTTTTCAATATAAGGGACAAGTTTTAAGATGATGACTTCGCGCTGGCGAAGCTGTGCTTTCGAAAAGCCTTTACGCTCTAACAAGTTTAGATAAGCGCTTAGCGCAACGTGTTCACGATTAATATTCATTTGATACTCCGCTTTCGACATGCTGTTGCAAGTCAGTTAAATTAATCAAATACTCTCAAAAAATACTATTCCCCATGCTGTTAACTACGGATTCTTATTGTTAAACTTGAGTTTTCTCTAAAGTTAAGTCAGTATAATTTGGCAATATTGTTTTCAAATGATGGAATAGAGGTCAAAAATGGATGCAATCTCGAGTTTAGCGCTTGCAGGTGGCCTTAGTTGGGCGAGTGGATTGCGCTTATATTTGACGGTATTTGTTGTAGGTTTATTGGCTAAATTCGGCTATATCGATTTACCTGCTACGCTCAACATCCTCAGCAACCCCGTGGTGATTGGCGTTGCGGGCGCTTTGGCCGCCATTGAATTTTTAGCCGATAAAATCCCCTATGTCGATAGCACTTGGGATGGAATTCAAACATTTATTCGCATTCCCGCGGGCGCGCTGCTGGCGATGGGCGCCATTAACACCAGCGACCCGATGATTGCGACGCTTGCCGCATTATTAGGCGGCAGCTTAACTGGCATGACACACGCCACCAAAGCGGGTAGTCGCGCGCTCATCAACACTTCGCCCGAACCCGTCAGCAACATCGCCGCATCGTTTAGCGAAGAGGGCTTGTTGCTGGGCGGTGGCTGGCTCGCCCTCGCCAATCCCATGGTGTTTCTAGGAGTTTTGGCTGCGTTTATTTTGGTAATGATTTGGCTCATCCCCAAACTGTGGCGCGGCATTAAATTGGTGTTGGGGAATATCGGAAAAGTAACGCGGATTTAGTTTTTAAACCAAAATAACCTAAAATAGATGCTCTGAAAGGCGCATGGATATTGGCTTTCAGGGCATGTGTATTTGATATTTTGTAGGGCATATTAGTGAAACGTAATATGCCGAAAGAAACATTTTTCATACAGCGCAATACGCAAGTTATTGCGCCCTACGCGGGGTCAAAGGCGAGTTTCCAGCAGGCGCACCAAAGCATCCAGCGACTTGAGCATCTCCTGATAGGAGATACGCTGCCCAGAGAGTGCTCCACCGATATGATGCTTGAGCCTATTAACTTCATGCTTGCGGACATTTCGCCATAAGGCAATGGTTGTTGGAGGGACTCGAGCTTGGAGCGCTAAAGGCTCTAAAACATCAATCTTACTTGAGCGGCTACCAGTAATGTGTTTGATGACACGCTCGAAACCGGCGTCTATGCGATGTAAGGCGCTATTGAAGTGAACAACACTTAGCCATGTGGATTCGGACGGACGTTTTTCATGCGCCAACTCACCTGCCGCAATCAAAGCTTCATTGAGTTCGACGCGCCATCGGTCTGGGTGATCAATGCGGTTAGCGAACTTGCATCTCTGCGCTTCAGAAGCGCAGAAAAGCGCTCCTATCGGGTATGTGAGCAGTCCCGCTTCTGCAAGTGATTCGGCTTTGAGTCGCGAAAGCCGCTGGCCGATATCGGAAAGTTTCACTTGCTTTTCCGCTAACGTAAAACACACACCGATTTAGGTGCATAACAAAAAGTAAATTTACTTTGCATATTCACTCACTACCTAGCCTTTCCAAAGCCTAGTTTGCTGTATCGCCAACCAACTCACCAGCCAAAACACCAGCATCGCGCTCGCGAGGCCAAACACGCTGCTCCACACCAACGGCACGATAATGCCTGCGGAAACGGTAGAAAATAGCATCTGCACAAACGCTTGGCCGGAAGCCGCTGTGCCGCGGATTTTGGGGTGTCTATCCAATGCGGCGATTGAGATAATCGGCATTACCAAGCCCATGCCGACGTTAAACAAGGCGATTGGCAGGATGTTGTAAATAGGCTTAACAGGTAGAAAATAGCAAATCAACATGTTTAAAGCCACAATCGCAAACATCCATGTGTAAGCGACTTTTAGCACTTTTTTAGCCGCGTATTTGCCCGCCGCACGCTTAGATAAGTACGAGCCAAGAATCATGCCGCTGACGCTGGTCATAAAAAAGTAGCCATATTGTTGCGGCGAAAAGCCGAGCAACTTGCCTAAAAACGTGGGGCTACCCAGCACATATACAAAAAACCCCGCAAAAACTGCGCCCAACGAAATACAAAGCTTAGCAAATTCACTATCGCTAAAAATGGTTTTGTAACTGGCTAAAACATTGGGCGCAGAGAGTTTGAGGCGTTTTTCTGGTGGCATGGTTTCGGGCAGATATTTCACCGCTGCCCATAGGGTAATTGCCGCATAAAACGCTAAAAAGATAAAAATACTTTGCCAACCAAAACCTAGCAAAGCCCCGCCAATAATGGGCGCGACGGCAGGCGCGATGCCAAACAACATTTGCACAGTTGCCATGACGCGCTGTGCTTGCACGCCTTCGAACAAATCGCGCACCATGGCGCGCGCCACCGTATTGCCCGCCCCACCACTTGCACCTTGCAGCGCGCGAAAGAACCACAGCGCTTCTACATTGGGCGCAAACGCGCAACCAATGCTCGCCAGCACAAAAATGCCCAAACCCCATTTAATAGTGGCGATTCGGCCGATAGAATCTGAAATCGCGCCGTGCCACAACGTCATGATGGCGTAAGGCAGCAAATAAATCGCCAAACTTTGCTGAATGTGTAAATCGGACGCGCCTAAATCTGCCGCCATGGCGTGAAACGCCGGCAAGTAGGTATCGATGGCGAACGGTGCTAATGCTGCAAGCGCCGCAAGTACGTACACAAGAATATTCGAGTTAGTTTTCATTTAATTATCAAAAATAAAGGCGCATCAAAATGCGCCTTTATTATATCCGCGAAAG
>JBEBJI010000034.1:0-18983 GCA_040079935.1 Methylotenera sp. | reverse complement strand
TTGAAACAAGCCGAATGAAATGGCATTGCGCCATTGCGAATCTTGCACAATAAACAACTCTTCCACACCCAGCGCTTTAATTTCTGAAGCTTTTTGCTGGGCTAAATCTGCGCTTTTAAGTGGCGGATAATATACCCAAAAGCGCTTATCTTCTTGCGCAATCGCTTCTTGGTTCACATCACTTTGTAAGCCTAAGCGCACCAACACAACCTGTGCCGCGGGTAGATTAGTTTTAGTGAAATTACCCCATTTGTAGCAGCTTGTAGATGCTCCATCGGCCAATACTGGTGCGGCTTCTGGCGATGCTGTTTGCGCCACTTTACTAGGCATAGATTCTAAATCTTTTGCACTTAATATTTTCAGCTTTTCTGGCTGAATTGATCGATCAGCCACCACTGGTTTGGGCGCAATGACGTCCGAATTAAAATACACCAACAAACCCACATTAAGCAGCACCAGCAACCACACTAACAATTTCATTTCGACTCTTTCCCCAACAAAGCTAAACCCTGCAACACAAGATATTCCATCATGATAACCTGTTTTAACTCAGGTTTTAAGGCTTCGGCAATTTTAGTAGCATCTCCGCCGCTTATCACCAATTTTGGCAACCAGCCGCTATGTTTTTCTAACCGTTTTAACATTAAATGAATGGCGCCAGCCGCCGCATTTAAACATCCAGCTTGTGCTGCATCTTGTGTATTATTAGGGAAAGTGGCTAAAAGAGCACCGCCAGCACCCGCATGGATATTGACTTGCACGGCATGCTCATTTAACGAGTCGTGCATTAAATGAAAACCTGGCATAATCGTGCCGCCCAAAAAAACACCTTTTTCTGTCAACGCATCCATGGTTATCGCCGTGCCTGCATTAACCACCAACACCGCTTGTTTTACACGATGTCGCACCGCAATTAGCGCTGCCCAGCGGTCTGTGCCTAAAGCAGGATAAAGGTTATTCGTAACACCACATGCCAGTTTGTTTACCGCAATAAACTCGGCCGGCAATGACGCAAGCAATTGTGTGACTTGTTGCGCCATCGCCTCGCCCGCCACATTCGAAATCAGCGCGCTTTTGGCCTTTTGCGCAGCGGCGCCTAAGTTTGAAGCCGCAATATCTGCGTTAATGCAAACTTCAAGCTCTGTTAAATTGCCATCATCGCCCCCAAACGCCCATTTAGTGCGTGTATTACCTATGTCTATTACTAAAAGACTCATTCACGTCCTCTTAAACTATGTACTTAAATCATGGGCTCGCAAAGAAATCTCGCCTGCAGAAAAACGCTGCAAACCCAGCGCGGTTTCTACCAACAAAATACCGTCATCTGCCACGCCCTGCACCACGCCCTGAACAGCTGTTCCATTAGGTAACAGCATGCGCACAGGCTTGTTTTGATAAGCGTGGTAACGTAGCCATTCATCGCGCAAGCCAATAAATCCATGCGCCTCAAAGCCGCTCAACACATCCGCCAAATGCTTTAACAATGTCCCCAATAAAATATTTTGGTCAATTTTTTTTACTGTCGCTAAATCGATCGCAGGCTGGTCGATGCTGGCCAGCACGTTTTTTGGCAAGTTCAAATTAAAACCCACGCCAATCACCGCAGCACTTGGGCCTTCCAAATCACCCTGCAATTCAATCAAAATACCTGCCAGTTTTTTACCTTCAACTAACACATCATTTGGCCATTTTAATTGCGCATCGTTCACACCTAAACTATTCAAAGCACGAATGAGCGCCACGCCCACCGCCAAACTTAAGCCAGAAAGCGCTGCTGCGCCACATTGAAAACGCCACAACAATGAAAAAGTTAAGCTCGCGCCAAGTTGCGAAACCCAAGTACGCCCACGCCGACCTTTGCCATTGGTTTGCAGATGTGCCGCTACACATGTCGCGTGTGCAGCGTTTTTATTTTGCATCAAATAAGTATTAGTCGATTTCACTTCGTCTAACATTTGCAAATTAAACCAAGCACGCTGTTCGCCTATCGCTTTCAATACTTCATTTTTATCTAATAACTCAATGGCTTGTGGTAATTTATAGCCACGCCCGCGTACAGAAAAAACCTCAACACCCAAACTTTCAGCATGTTTTACTGCGTTCCAAATCGTCGCGCGCGTGACTTTAAAATGCTGCGCCAGCGCCTCGCCCGAATGAAATTGGCCATCGGCAAGCAAATGTAGAATGGGAAATGTAAATTGGCTCATCAACTTAAGTTTAACATAGGGCTGCTTTCCCTCACACACCGTCATTCCGACGAAAGTCGGAATCCAGTGACTTTAAAAATAGTTAAAAAAAGAAGCTAGATTCCGACTTTCGTCGGAATGACAAAAATTACAGTGTAAAATAAGCAAAAATTAATTGAGCCTTTACATGTCTGAAAAAGAACCTATTCCACTTGCCTCTAACTTTATTCGCGCGATTGTCGAGAAAGATTTAGAGCAACATAAATTCGCCGCCAAAAAATGGGCGGGAACGCCTGGCGATGCAGCTAGCCAAGCCGCTGGCAGTATCGATGTTGCAAAAATCCGCACGCGCTTTCCGCCCGAGCCAAATGGTTATTTGCACATTGGTCACGCAAAAAGTATCTTTTTAAATTTTGGTTTGGCGCGTGATTACGGCGGCATTTGCCATTTGCGTTTTGACGACACCAACCCCGAAAAAGAAAGCCAAGAATACGTTGATAGCATTACCGATGCCGTGAAATGGCTAGGTTTTGGCTGGCAGAATGGCAGTGAAAGTAACTTATATTTCGCCAGCAATTATTTCGATTTTATGTATCGTGCAGCAGAAAGTTTAATCGAAAACGGCCATGCTTATGTGGATAGCCAAAGCGCAGATGAAATGCGTATTAATCGCGGCACGCTCACAGAGCCGGGCAAAAATTCGCCCGATAGAAACAAAAGCGTTGCCGAAAACTTGCAATTGTTCCGCGAAATGCGCGATGGAAAACATGCAGATGGCAGCTTGGTGCTACGCGCCAAAATCGACATGGCATCGCCCAACATCAACATGCGCGACCCCGCCATTTACCGCATCCGCCGCGCGCACCACCACAACACGGGCGACACATGGTGCATTTACCCGATGTACACCTTTGCGCACCCTGTAGAAGACGCGCTGGAAACCGTTACCCACTCAATCTGCACGCTAGAGTTTGAAGACCAACGTCCGTTTTATGATTGGCTGATGGAACACCTTGCCGAAGCTGGCTTAATCGCGCAACCTGTGCCAAAACAATACGAATTTGCGCGGCTTAACCTGACTTATGTGGTGCTTTCTAAACGTAAACTGATTGATTTAGTTGAGCAAAAACACGTAAACGGTTGGGATGACCCGCGCCTACCTACGCTAGCAGGCGCGCGCCGCCGTGGCTATGTGGCAGAAGGCTTTAAATTGTTCACCGATCGCATTGGCGTTTCTAAGGCCGATAGCTGGATTGATTACTCAACGCTGGAAGATTGCATGCGAGAAGTGCTAAATGCCAGCGCAGAGCGCCGCATTGCCGTGCTAGACCCGATTAAACTGGTGATTGATAATTACCCAGCAGATAAGATTGAGGATTGCTTTGCGCCTAACCATCCGCAAAAGCCAGAGCTAGGCAAGCGCGTTGTGCCGCTAACCAAAGAATTATGGATAGAGCGAGAAGACTTTGAAGAAAATCCACCTAAAGGCTTTTTTAGATTAATGCCAGATGGCATGGTGCGCCTGCGTTATGGCTATGTAGTGAAATGCACAGGCTTTGAGAAAGACGCCGCAGGCAATGTAACAGTTGTGCATTGCGATTATCTGCCAGACACCAAATCTGGCACGCCGGGCGCAGATGCTATTAAGGTGAAAGGCAATATCCATTGGGTTTCTGCCGCACATGCTTATTCAGCCGAAGTGCGCTTGTACGATAGATTATTTAACGTTGAGCACCCAGGTGAAGGTGATGCGGATTACTTAACGCAATTCAACCCGAACTCAGTCAAAACCATTACCGCGCAACTAGAGCCTAGCTTAAAAGACGCAAAACCAGAAGATAAATTCCAGTTTGAACGCCACGGCTACTTTGTGGCAGATAGAAAAGATAGCCTGCAAGGCTCGCCAGTGTTCAATCGCACGGTAACCTTGCGGGATGCTTGGCAGAAGTAGTACTTAATCCATGAAAATTTCAGACTACTCAATTAACAAAATTGGAGAGTTTATCGCAGGCGATGTGGCTGGATGGCCATATCGAAGAGGGGCGGATTTAGTTGAGTTTTTTAACAAACTTGGATTTCGTGATGTTTATGAGGAAGGCTTCCCAACAAGGCGAGTTTATGCTCAAGGTAAATTAAAGGAGTTAAACAATAAGCCAAAACTAAAAGATGCTTTTCGTGAAGCACTCGACCCACGGCTATGGATAGACTACCTCAATGGCACCGTTGATGAGGCTGCAGCTAAACTAAATGAGATAATCCGTTATGACGGTTACGAGGTAATTCTGGATGGGAATTTTTATAAAGTCCGTGAACTCTCCGGCTCGATAATAGAAGTTGAAAAACGTTTTGATGAAATTTCTGAATTATCTGAACTGTTGATAGAAGAACAAATTAAAAAATCCAGAGAGAAAGTCGAGCTGGGTGACTACTCTGGTGCAATAACAAACTCACGTTCATTGATTGAAGCTGTTTGTTTAAGCATATTAAATGAGAGCAACCAAACACAATATGAAAACGATGGCGACTTAAATAAATTATTTACACAAACTAGAAAAGTATTGAATCTAGACCCTGGCAGGAAAGACATATCCGACTCACTCAAACAAGTTTTATCTGGTTTATCTAGTATAGTTTCTGGATTATCTTCCATTAGGAACAAGATGTCTGATGCGCACGCTGGAAACTACAAACCTAGTCGCCATCACGCAAAATTAGCTGTTAATGCCGCAAAGACACTTGCAGATTTTCTCTTTGAAACTAAAGCTTATCAAAAAGAGAAAGGCATACTTTGAAAAAACGCCTACACAAACTTAAAAAGCATCTGCCTAAAAAATCTCACACATCGGTGGAATCGCCCGTGTATGTGGGCGATATGGATGCGGCTAAGCTTGCGAAACCCGCTATTAGCAAGATGGTGTACGACCCAAGAAGCCTTGTGGAATGCGTGCTGACAATTGAGGAACTAGCCGCATTTAAACCCGAAGCAGGCAAAAAGTTGTGGCTCAATATTCATGGTGTGCATGATGCCGATTTAATTAAGCAAATTGGTGCTAATTTTAAGCTGCATCCGCTAGTCATCGAGGATATTTTAAACACCGAGCAGCGCCCAAAAATTGACGAATTTGATGATTATATTTTTTTAGAAACGCGAAACTTTTATTACGATAAAGCCAATATAGAAGCCAGTAGCGAGCAAATCAGCATGGTGTTGGGGCGCAATTTTCTGCTGACTTTTCAAGAGCGTGCAACAGGTGCTTTTGAGCCGATACGCGAGCGTTTACGCGCAAGTGGTGCGCTCATTCGCACACTTGGTGTCGATTATTTGACCTACGCCGTGCTGGATAGCGTGGTTGACCGCTATTTTAGCGTGCTGGAAGATGTGAATGATGCCAGCGAAGCTTTGGAAGAGCGCCTTTTAACTAAGTCCAGCAATACTGACTTAAATACGATTCACCAGTTAAAACACATTAGTATTGAGCTACGCCGAGCCGTGTGGCCGCTGCGCGAAGTAATTAATAGCTTAACGCGCAATGAAAAAGGCTTTTTTCAGCCAGCAACAATCCCTTACCTGCGCGATGTGTATGACCACACGGTGAGTTTTATTGAGTCGCTAGAATCGATTCGCGACACGCTTAGCAGCATGATGGATATTTATATGGCAAGCGTGAGCCAGCGTGTTAATTTAGAGCTGCGCGCGCTCACAGTCGTCGCCATGTTGTTTATGCCCGCCACGCTGATTGCGGGGATTTTTGGCATGAACTTTGACACAATGCCTTGGCTAAAAGATCCCAACGGTTTTTGGTGGGCAATCGGCTTAATGGCAACTATTGCAACTATTATGATTTTGATTTTTTGGCGCAGGCAATGGTTAAGTAGTAAAGGTTAAGTAGCAAGACTTAAATAAAACCAATGAATCATTAAAATAGACCTGCCCTGCAGCCCGCATGGATATTGGCTCCCAGAGCATATTTTTTCATGCTTTTAATGTTGCTTTAGTCTTTAAAAGAAAAACAACGACACTGGATACCGACTTTCGTCGGTATGACGGAAAGGGTTAAGATTGTCTTACCGACGAAAGCCGGTATGACGGGAAAGGTTGGGGTTGTCGTACCGACGAAAGTCGGTATCCAGCGTCGTTAAAACTAAATTATCGTTTCGTATAAATCATTCCAGTATGGATTCGTCTTTTCAATCAAATCCATCTTCCACTGACGTTTCCACTCTTTTAATTGCTTCTCTCGAGTAATTGCACTATCCATATTCTCATGCATTTCATACCAAACTAAATGATGTACTCGATTTTGTTTAGTAAAACCTTCAACGAAATCAGATTTGTGTTCCCAAACGCGCTTGACCAAATTGGAAGTGACGCCAATATAAAGCGTTCCGTTTCTTTCACTTGCCAGCATATAGACACATGGTTGCATGATTAACGACGCTGGATTCTGACTTTCGTCGGAATGACGGTTAGGAAATATATTCTCACCTTATCAACTGTGCATATTTGGCGCGTATTTTCGCTGCCTTAGGCGCTGCAACCGCCATACAATATGGGTTGCTAGGGTTTTTATCAAAATAATATTGGTGATAATCCTCTGCGGGGTAAAAGGTTCTTGCGCTGTTTATCTCCGTAACAATAGGCGCATTGTAAATAGAAGCTGAAGTGAAGGCTTCGATGGTTTTTTCAGTCAGCTCAAATTGCTCGGCATTTTGGCAAAACACCGCAGAGCGGTATTGCGCGCCAATATCGTTACCTTGGCGGTTTGGCGTAGTTGGGTCGTGTGATACTAAAAACACTTCTAGCAGCGTTTCAAAACTTATTACATCGGCATCGAAAGTAATTCTAATACCTTCCGCATGGCCAGTATCGCCATTGCAAATGTCTTTATAGGTTGGGTAAACGGTATGCCCGCCAATATAGCCAGATTCGACTTTGTTCACGCCTTTTAGCTGACTAAATACGGGCTCGGCGCACCAAAAACAACCGCCCGCGAAAATTGCAATTTGTTCGTTACTCATAATACTTTTACCTTTAAAATTGAGCTTATTACTTAGTCAGTATTTTGCACGGAAAATTACACCTTGAAACATAAATAATTATGGCTTTAAACGCGCTTTACGTAGATTTCAATTCATACTTCGCCTCAGTCGAGCAACAATTGTGCCCTGAGCTGCGCGGCAAGCCAATCGGCGTGCTGGCGGTGATGGCAGAAACCACCTGCTGCATCGCCGCGAGTTACGAGGCGAAAGCGTTTGGCATTAAAACGGGCACCATGGTTCGCGATGCGCGCAAGTTGTGCAAAGACATGATTTTTGTCGAGGCGCGTCCGCCTCTTTATGTGCAATATCATCACAAACTCATCGAGATTGTAGAAAGCTGCACGCACGTAGATAAAGTGCTTTCTATTGATGAAATGGTGTGTTTTTTAACAGGTAGCCAACAAATAAAAGATAATGCACTAAAACTGGCAGCAAAAATAAAGCGCGAAATTAATAAGCAATATCCGTTTATCCGCAGCAGTATTGGTATTGCGCCGAATACTTTTCTCGCTAAAACTGCATCGAATATACAAAAACCTGATGGCTGCGTGGTGATTGAAGACGGCGATATTCCGCAAAAATTATTTAGCTTAAAACTGCGTGCGCTGAACGGCATTGGTAGCCAAATGGAGGCGCGATTAAATCGCCATAAAATTACCACGGTTGAAGAGTTGTATGCGCTTAATCGTGAGCAACTACGTGCTGCTTGGGGCAGCATCGAAGGCGAACGTTATTACGACAAACTGCGTGGCATAGAGCCTTTTTACGTTAAGAATAGTCGCAGTAGTCTTGGGCATTCGCACGTATTGCCGCCCGAACAACGTAACATTGCAGGCGCAAAATCCGTGCTACATAGATTGCTGCAAAAAGCGTCCATGCGCATGCGCAGCTACGATTTACTTACCTCGCACATCAGAGTGAAAATTAAGCTAAGAAACCCCAAAACTAAAGAAACTTCGCACTTTTACAACGAGAGCGACATTAGCGCTACAGATAACACGCTTAAATTAACTGATGCTCTGGAAGCCTTATTTAAAGGGCTTCCTAGAGCATGTCAAAATAATGAGCCGATTGCTGTGGGCGTGAATTTTACAAACTTGGCGAACAGTTTTGATGCAGCATACGATTTGTTTGCAGAAAAACCTAGCGCCAACGAAGCAAAATTAAACAAAGCGCTAGATACTTTAAATTTGAAATACGGTAAAAATACGGTGTATTTTGCTGGCGCGCACGATGCGCTAAAAGATGCGCCAATGCTCATTGCGTTCAACCATATTCCCGATTTAGTTGTCGAAGAAGATTAAAAATACAATTAAAATTAATCGAAATAAAGTGCTATAACATGCTCTGCAGACCAATACCCATGCGGGTTATGGCGGCATTAAATACTGAATGAAATGGCTAAGTTTAAAACAAAAAAAGCCCCGCATTACTGCGGGGCAAGAGTCGTACATTTATGTACTTGTTACTAATCTTATAGAACTAAGTCAGTTGCTTGGTTGAAGGCGATATGACCTGTCAATGCAACTTCGAAATCTGCACCTAAACCTGCATTCACATTACCTTGAATTACAGTGATTGCAGTCGCACCACTACCTTCATAGTGATACACCAACTGACCACGGTCTGTGATTGCAGCACCAGCTGTGTTATTGAAGACAAACGCATTATTACCCGCATTGACACCAAACCCAGTTCTAGCATCTATTGTTGAGAAGTCTAACTTATCAATACCAGATACAAAGTCTGTAATCAAGTCGCGCGCTGCCACACCTATGCCTGACTCACCTGTTGCATTAAAGTCAAACGTATCTGCATCGGCACCACCAGTCAATACATCTGCGCCACCAGCACCAGTAATCACATCATTGCCAGCACCGCCAGTGATTGCATTGTTACTTCCGTTACCAGTAATGGTGTCACTACCAGAACCACTGATGAAGTTTTCAATGCCTGACAACACGTCTGAGTTGGCTATATTACTTCCAGAGCCACCCACTAAACCGGTTAGCGCTACTGATAAGTTAGCGGTATAAACAGAGTAGTCAGCCGTATCAGTACCGCCATTGCCGCCGAAAGTATCACGTACGTTATCAACCGTCGCAATCAAGCTATCATTGCCATTGCCGCCATCCAAGTTATTAGCAAGTGCATTACCTGTTAGCGTATCGTTACCAGAACCGCCTCTAGCACTTTCGATACTTGCAATCGAAGTGAAACCTGAGGCTGTGTTTGCAGTCAAATTAACATTAACAGCAGCAACCGATCCGTTGTAATCCAACATATCGACACCACCCAACATATTAGCGACTACAGATTCAACGTTAGTCACCGTTCCATTTTCAAACTGAATAATCGATGTACCGTTGAAAACAACATCTAATGAATCAGCACCAGCTGTGCCAGTAATGTTCAACGTATCAGAGTCAGCGCCACCGTTTACAGCGCCGTTACCGTCACCAATCACATAGTTAATTGTGTCATTACCTGCGTCACCATTGATGATGTCATTACCAGTGCCACCTTCAAGAGTATCGTTACCAGCACCACCATTGAGGGTGTCATTACCAGCTTGACCAAACAAGGTATCGTCACCATCATTACCGACTAAAGTATCATTACCTTGCACCCCATACATAATGTCATCACCAAGAGTAGCAAATGCTGCGAAGTTTGTGGCTCCTGCTCCGTTGGTTCTGATATTAAAGGTTTCAGTGAAACTGGCACCAGCTGCATCTGTTGTTCTCACGTTAATTGTATAAGTTGTGTTGTTGGCCATAGCTGCACCAGTACGTGTCACAACCCCAGCGGCACTTACCGCAAAGCCTGCACTGCTTCCTGCCTCTAAAGTGTAGGTGAATGTATCGCCAATGTCAGGATCTACTGTGCTCAGGTTTGCAATGATTGCACCTGTTCCAGGTAGTGCAGTGTTAGAAGGCAATACACCATTCCAGTTGATATTGGTTGGCGCTAAGTTTTCAACTGCATCTTGCACAGATACCGCGATCGCTTGTGTATCAGTCACGATGCCATCACTTACCTGTACAGTTACGTCATACACATTGTCTGCACCGGCATCTGCTGGTGCTTCAAAATCTGGTGCACCAACAAAACTTAACACCCCTGCCGCATCAATCGTGAACAGGGTTGCATCTGCTCCACCAACAATAGAATATGTCAGTGTTTGTGGGTCGAATAAATCACCCGAGCCATTATTAGCATCGGTCGCTATTACAGTAGTCACTGCAGTGGTGTTTTCTGCAATTGCTACTGCAGCCACATCACCTCCTCCATTCGATGTAATAACTGGCGCATAATTCACGTCGCCAACATTTGTCACCGCAACTGAAATCGCCTGTGTAGCTGTACCACCTAAGCCATCACTCACTTGCACAACTAAGTTATACACATTGTCGGCACCCACGTCAGTAGGGGCTTCAAAGTCAGGTGGAGCAATAAAGCTCAATAGGCCAGAGCCTGCATTAATAGCAAACTTCGTCTCATCATCACCCCCCACAATCGAATAAGTCAACACCGCACCTGCGTCCACATCCGTAGCCGTAACCGTAGTCACCGCAGTACTGTTTTCTGCAACATTAAAGGCTGCTACTGAGGTTATCGCCGGTGCTTCGTTCACATTGGTTACCGTCACTGCAAGAGTTTGAGTATCCACTGCCAAACCATCACTTACCTGCACAATCACGTTGTACACATTGTTGCCATTTGAATCGGCAGGCAACTCAAAGTTAGGTGAAGCCACAAAACTTAATGCACCGGTCGCTGTATTGATGTTGAATCTGGCTGCATCTACACCACCGCTGATCGAGTAAGTGAGTGTTTGTGGATTTAACGGGTTACCGATAACATTATTACCATCGGTTGCAGTAACAGTTGCTACAGGTGTTGCAATTGATGTATTTTCGGCGATTGATATCGCCGCTACACCGCCACCGCCATTAGAAGTAATCACAGGAGTGAGATTTAAAAACTCTGCCGCAAGATGTGTACCATCTGCAAATCTTAATTGCTCAATATTATGAAGCGTATCAACACCATCGGCTTGCGTGCCTCCCGTATGCGCCACCCTGAGACTGAAGTCAGCATTCACAGAAACAGTATATTCAGCAATGTTACCGCTGAAAACTGCGGTATCAATATCGCCGACACCGCCGCTATCTAAAATTTCGCGATGAATACGAAGTTGACCTGGGTTATAAGTACCGTTAAATATCTCAGTCACCAACTCAGACATGCTGTCAGCGCTATCAATTTCCGCACCAACACCACCATCCGCACCAATGCCAGCATGCACACCAATACGCACGTTCAGCCATTTATCGCCGTCGATAATATCATTACCGCCACGACCAGTGATAACGTCGCTACCAGCACCACCTAAAAGGATGTTGCCATCGCTGAATGAATCTACACCTGCACCAAGCACTTCTTGCAAACCATCAATCAGCGCAATACCATCAGCTTCAAGCACGCTACCTCGCGCACCGCCCTGCTGTGTATCTGTTAGATCAGTTGCATCGCTACCTAAGATTTCATCATTAAAAGCAGAGCCAGACACACCTTCAACGAAAGAGTACTCGTCGAGCGCTGAGTTTGATGGAGGCAATGGAATTGCATCAAAGTGGAGGCGAGTCAAATCAGCATTCACGCCAAATTGATAATCTTTGTAAGTTGCCCAGTCAAAGCCAGACATACCGTCAAATTTGCCGCGACCTAATGTACCGTTCCAAATATCGTCGCCGCCTTCGCCGATAAACTCGTCAAAGCCGCCATCACCACTGAATACGTCATGCCCTCTAACTGAATCAGCAGCAAACTGGTCATCAAAGTTGTCACCAACTGCACCAGTCCAAGCACCGACTTCAATCCAGTCATGCCCTTCACCACCAAGTGACATCTCGGTTGTTTTGCTACCCAAGACATAGTCATTACCAAGACCTAAGAAGGTTTCATCTAGCACGTCTGAACCAAGCACCACAAAGTCATTGCCTTCATCAGCGATGATCAAGTCTGTACCAACACCGCCATGCACAGCATCGTTGCCTGCGCCTGAGCGAATAATATCATCACCAAACAAGTCGATAATAATGTCATCGCCATCGCCTCCAATGTAAGAATCATTACCTTGACCGCCTTCTAGCCTGTCGTTACCTGCGTCGCCATACAATGTATCATCGCCATCACCTGCAATGAGGATGTCGTCGTTATCAGTGCCTCCAAGCAATACGTGGTCTTCACCTGTGTATTTCAGATAGTTGGTATCGGTTCCAGGAGTGGCTGGATTGTTGCGAATCACCAATGGCGTCAAGATGCTGCCGCCTGTTGGGTCAAATTGCTCCATATCCCCGTCACCGTCAAGGTCATTATATTGTTTGGTTTGGTCTACTTCAAGAATCAAGCTTGGCGTTGAGAACACGTCTGATGGCAAGTGTTGTGCATTTGTGTTCAAGCCAATAATTTTAGCGAATGTGTTGTTTTCCATTTCAGCCAAGAAATGCAAGCCATCTAAACGCTGTAGATAGTAGAAGCGGTCACCATCTTGCAATTGCTCCATCTGAACTTCGAACACAAAGTTGAACGTAGCACCTAACATGCCGCCACCCACCATGGTTTTCTCTGCCAAACCACCAATCCAAAGGTCAATGACATCAAGACCTGTGGTTGTTAAGCCACCCACATTTGTCCATGCGCCTGTGCCGTTAAGGAAGTCAGTCGCATCAGCAGGTACGGTTGCTATACCAAATTGCTGATTGAATATGATAGCCATCGCCGCATCACGTTTGCCTTCAATCGTCGTTGCGCTAACAATCGAATCGTGCGTACCATAAGCCGCCATAAAGTTAATGACAGAAGCTTCATTTTTCAGGTTAGCTGCGAACTCAACCCAGCTATCGTAAGGTTTTAGCTCTGGCGCATGATTGCTGACTTCATAAAACTCGCGTCGTGTCGCGTTTAATGAAGGTACTCCCGCATCACGACCGCGTGCCAAGTTGATGGTTGCCAAATCAAGTGGCAAGCCTAACAAGTTGTTGCGTAAAGCACTAGTGACGAATTCATCAATCTCGTTACCCACTTGACGCGTCATACCGCGCACAATATCGCCAGCAGCAATGCTGTCAGCTATTGTGTGATTTGCATCAAACTCAATTGGGTTGAGAAAACCGTCAATCAAACTAATTTGATCAGAAGTGAAAGTGGTGTCATAACGGTCGATTTGCTCGTTCAACATGGAGTGACCAAAGCGATATACGACGTGTGCGAACTCAGCCGTTATGCTTGGGTTGATATCAGCATGGTAGCCATCTGGCACCACGAAGAAGTCAATATTTGGTTGAATTTTACGCGCAAAATCTTCAAATACTAAATGTTGATATTGCATTTCGGTACCAAATTTTGCTGCTTGGAAAATACGGTTGCCATCCCAAACCAGCGCGTCAATTGCAGCTTGACCGACTGGTACAGCTGCCACATCATCTGCGAGCCATTCATTTAAGAATGCAACTGCTTCTGCCTGAGTTGAACCGCCTGCAAGCATTGCTGCAGCATCAGCCAACACCACGTCCTTAGTATGTGCAGCAAGACGATTGTGCTCAGAGTGGAAAATTGAGTGAACCGCGGTTAAACCAATATTTTCGTTGGCACGGCCATCACCAGCAATAAAATGTGCATCTAGTAATTCGTTATCGTAAACGGCAGGGCTGTTACCAGGATTATCCAAACCAATGGTAATATCACCATCTGCTAGACCATTAGGCACAGCTGTGTGTGCAATATCTGCCAAGAAAGCGCTGTTGGTGCGAATAGCCCCTGTTCCGCCTGCTGTCGCTAACAAAATCGGCGCGCCTGGCGTGCCAGAAACGACGATGTCATCACCCGTGTTTGGAATACCATCAGCACCTAAACCAACAACAACTTGCGCAAACCCAGTAGTAGGATCAGGAATGAAATTGCCGTATGGATCTGTTCTGAGTAAGGGAACTGAACCTACATCTTGATCTACCAGTTGAATGCCGAGCATCTGTAATGTCTGAGCCTTGACTTCACCCCATGTTGCCATGCCGCCAGGCTCCGCACCGCCACCTTCAATCAGGTTGCCTGTCGCTACTGGCTTGCCTTCTGAATTAAGCACATACTGGCGCAAGAAAACTTGATGCGAAGGATGTGAGGTATAAGTTTGGTTTTGATCAACAAAAGGTGTTGTCGTGTTAACTGGACGAACGTCATCCGCCGTACCCATAATGCCATCAACACCTGGTGTTGTGGTTGCACGCGTCAATACCATAAAGTTAGTATTACTGCCCACAACATAAAGCGGATCATCTGGCTGCAAGGGCACATAAACTGTACCGCTGCCGCCTTTATTCACCAAGTCTAGACCATGATCGAAGAACTGACCAAACAGCGTAAACCATGAATTGAATGGTGCTGATAAGCCGCCGTCTGTTGCAACGTTTGGAATGCTGACATTGTCGCCATCCATCTCGATACCAAAGGCTGGAAGCTGAGCATCACGATCTGCACGTGCGAGCAGAAGTTCTTCCGCAGCAGTTGCAGCGGTTGCTGCAGCAGCAGTATCTACAACTAGTGCCGCGTCACGCGCATCTATTAGCGTTTGATTGAGTGGGTCAAGAGCAAGCGCAGCCTCTGCCGCAAGCAAAGCGTTGTGTGCAGTTGCTGCCGCAACACCTGCTTGGTAGTTAGCATCTGCAAATGGTTGGAAAGTATCGTGAATTGCTAAAACGAGGCCAAGATTTGCCAAATCAGCGGCAGCAACACCGCCAGTTTGCAACGCTTTTAAAATGGCAGCTGGATTGCCTAAAGTTTGATCCACAATTAAATTAGAGATGGTACGTAGGGTGCCATCCACCACTATCGAATTTGGGTCGTTGGATGGGTTGTAGTTAGCTGCAGTCTCTCCGCCAGGCGCTGGACCGTTCATATCAATTACAGAACCTGCTGGTCTGTAATCAGGCGTCATAAGCTCGACGAATGGTTGGTTAGAAGAACCCCAATATTCTTGACCTGGTAGTAAGTTGTTGTAAGAGCCATCGACAGTACGCAGACCCCAGCTTAAAAGGTAAGATGGTATAAGGCCGTCATCAGCCGTGCCTTCAACACCATCTGTGCCTGAGCCATAAAGTGGCGCTCCTGCGGCATGTGCTTCTGCAATTTTAATTTGCGCTAAGATAAAATCTAAGTCACTTCTGATATAACTTGCCATGATAATTCCCCTAAAATGAATGATACAAAGTTAAAAAATAATGCTAAAAAAATAAAAAATGTTAATGGTTTAAATGCTTTGTGGATGCTGTTGCATCCAGTTGTTCTAATATGTGTAAACAAGTCGCAATATCTGCGCTTGGTAATAAAGAGAGAACGTCCTCCCCCGCTGAAAACTTTTGTGCGATTCTGTACTGAAGGTAACTCAGAATTTTTTCTGTCTTTTCAGTATCGCTTAAAGCTTCCATCACACTCCCCCAAATTAAAAAACAAAAAACAAGTTGTTATTTACGTAATATTTAGTCGCCACTTTTAACCAAAAAAAATTACTTGTGCACTAAATGATCAAATTCACTTCTGGTTGCTTATTTGTATTGGTGTAAAACTTCTATTGCCATTAGGAGACATGCTAAATTGCTTGGAAGGCAATTGAAATGGGCTTTGCATCCCTATTTTCATAGACTGCATTGCTTAGCCCACCCAGTTATTTTTGCTTAGCCCACTAGTACAAATGTCATGCTTTAGCGGCTAATGTTGAGCAGATAGCGCGCGACGTTCGAAGCTTGAATGAATGCATTGAGACCAGTTGCCCTCGCTATGTGCGCTCTCGATTGCGCGCACTAATAACTCTGCTGAGGATTCTTTGTTGATGACGCAACAAGCACCAAGCGCTAGGCTTGGCGTGTGAGCTCACGCGAGTATTGTTGGCCGATAAGGATGAGGATACGATGATGACCGAGCACGGCCAGTTGGTAGAGAAAATATAGGCCACTTTGGTTGGAAAGTTCGTAATCTAATATCATCTGGCTACTGTTGAATTACGCCAGTGATAGCGGCGTTACGCGAGCTAGCGGTGCCGACTAACTGCATGTGAGGATATTCGCTATGAATAAGCTTAGCAAGCCCACACAACACAGGATGGCAGTCATCAACCAGAAAAATCTGGATGCTGGAACCGACGAGAGAGTTAGCTGAATCATTCACCACATGCCTTGGAAGCAAGTCAACGTGAATAAATATTAGTAGTTTAAAAAATATGCACTATAAGAGTGCGCGACCTTTTATCTAGGCATTTTTTATAAATTAGCTGATTGTAGTGCGCTGAATAAAACGGTTTATTTGTTTATTATACAAACAATCTGCCTGTATCCCCCATGGGTATTGATCTGCAGGCCTGCTAAACTGGACCTTAGAAAGTATAAACATGAATTTAACGCTACAAACTATTGCGCTGTTCTTTGCTCATGCAGCTTATGCTCAATCGCATACATACACAGCTCAAGCCGATTTTCCAATTTCAACTTGGCGTAAATGCCAGTCAGGTGATTGCGCAAGGTGTGCTCGCTCATGCACAAACGGTCTGCAACGGCTTTGTTGCGCGCGCCAGGAATCAATGCCATGGCGGCTACCACTTGCCGCTCTTTTGGGGTAAGCGTTGCGATTTTGCTCAATTGAGCCGCTTCATGCGTCGTCGCTGGCACAGCATTTAAGCTTCTAAGCAAGCGACTGGTCGCTGCGCGATCAAACCAAATTTCGCCTGCATGCACATACTGAATTGCACGTAAAATCACATCCGCGTCTTCACTTTTTAATACCACGCCACTGGCACCATTCAAAATTGCACGTTGATGCACTGCTGGATCCTGCGCCGCAGTAAGCACCAATACACGCGCTAACGATTTTTGCAGCAGCTCTTCCAAAAAATCCAAGCTACTCTCGCCGTTCAAATCAAGATCGAGCAAAATCACATCTGGTTTTTCTGTAGTTAAAAACCCAAATATTTCCATTTTATTGCTGGCTTTGCCTATCACTTGCATGCGTGGTTTTTCGCCTTCAATCAGGCGCTCCAGCCCCCACAGCATACTTTTGTGGTCATCTACCAACAATATGCGTATAGGTTTAACTGACTCAGGCGAATGCTGCATAACGTCTATCCTTTAATTGGAGCGGTATTTCCGCAGTGACTACCGTCTTGCCTTCATCTGCATTTTCACCTACATGGTGATTAACGCTAACTGTGCCACCGAGGTGGGTAACACGCTCAGTCATAGAGCGCGGTTTAAAGTGCGTGAAATCTTGCGAGCTATCAGCTTGATTGATGACTTCGATCACAATTTGATCCTGCTGATAATACAAATTAATTGCAGCTTGCTTAGCTGTGGTGTGGCGATGGATATTGCTTAAACCCTCGCACACAAGCTGATAAATTTCAGTCGCTAGACGTTCACTGACTTTTAATTCTTGATTCGCATTCACCGCCACTTCGATGCCATGGCGATGTTGATATTTTTTCGCTAATTCCAAAACAGCGGGTATCAAAGGTTCGTCCAGACGCTCTTTAAGGCCGCCTACATATTGACGCAATTCAGAGATACTTTCAGTAGTCATGTTCACTAAATCATCTACTTCAGCTGCGATTGGCTCACCATCTGGAATTTTGCGACGCAAAGCCTGCAAGCCAATTTTAAGCCCAATATAAGGCTGAATGGTGCTGTCGTGCAAATCGATGGATATCTTTTGGCGCATGGCGGAAGTTGCAGCAGCGGCAATTTTATCTAGCAGGTGAATATTGTCAATACGGGGCGTAATTTGATTGACTAACTGCTGTAAGAAGCTTATGTCAGCAAAGTCTAATGGCTCTTTGCAATTGGTCAAATAGATTCGACCAATATCCTGTCCGTGCAGGCGCAACGGCGTACTGGCGAACGCATCAACTTCTAATAACTGTGAAATAGCCTCGCCAAAATTGGTTTTTGTGTTGGGTGATTCCGCCCTCGGTTTATACATAGGCAAAGATGGCACATACCATTCAGTGTCGTTAGCGTAGCAAATCGACCATTGGGGCGGTATTGCCAATAAGTGCGCCGCAATGCCTTCATCCAATGGCTGCCCAAGTAACATAGGCTTTTCATGGTCGCTCATTACTTTAAATATGACATAACTGCCTTCTGGCATTTTCATCACAGCGATACAAGCTTCTGCAGCATAAAACGCGCGAATACTTTCGAGCGAATTACCCATTAATTGCTCCGCACTTAAGCGCGGATCTGGCATGCAATTGACTTCGCTCAACAGCTTTAATTGGCGTTTTTGTTGCACCACCAAGCCGCCCCAACTAGCAATAAAATAACCCAATATCAACAGGCTGGCTTTGTACATTAGCGCTGGATAAAGCGCACTTTGTGCGACTGGCGTGAGTGGGAAAAAGTAAATTAACACTGAAAGAAAAACACAGGCAAGCGTAACTTTGAAGCCCTCTTTGAAACCATAACGAAACGAGGCCACAAGAATAGCAAAGAAGAAAAATGAAAATAGTGAGCTAACTAAACCGCCACTAAAATAGATAATAGGTGCATAACAAGCTAAATCTATCCAATGTAACCATGCTGACGGCAAAATTTTAAGCATGCTATCGGGATAAACACAGTGCAATGCCGCATATGCGCAATACAGCGCTAATAGGAAAATATAGCCGTCTGCAACTTGACTTGCACTTGAGATATGCAACGTAAAGAAAAG
>JBEBJI010000010.1:0-77382 GCA_040079935.1 Methylotenera sp. | reverse complement strand
CGCGGGCTGGGTAAACTTCGGCTCAAAAGTGCTCGATTTAGGTTGTGGCGATGGTGAGCTGTTGTCGTATTTGCGCGGCAGTTTAGAAGTAAAAGGCTATGGCGTAGAAAAAGATGATGCCAATTGGCTGGCTTGTTTGCAAAACGGCACTAACGTCATCCAAATGGACTTGGAAGATGGTTTATCAGGCTTCGAAGACCAATCGTTCGACACCGTTGTTCTCTCGCAAACCTTGCAAGCCATGCATAATACAGAAGAAATCGTGCAAGAAATGCTGCGTGTGGGCAAAGAAATCATCGTTACATTCCCAAATTTTGGCTATTGGCGTAATCGCATTCAAATCACTAGTGGCAACATGCCAGTCTCCAAAACTTTACCCTATCAGTGGTTTGATACGCCAAATGTGCACCTTTGCACCATTAACGATTTTGACCAATTTTGTAAAAATCACAATATTAGTGTGATTGAGCGCAAAGTGATTACCGACGGAAACGAAGTTAATTTTATGCCAAATTTATTGGGTAATTTAGCCATGTATCGTTTAAAAAGTACCGACTAAAATCTAACTAGTGGATAAAAACGCTTCCATCTGGCAATCACTCATGAGCAAAAAAATGCTCATTTGCATTTTCACTGGCTTCAGTTCTGGTTTACCTTTATATATTCTTATCAGCCTGTTGCCCGCATGGTTACGCTCTGAGGGTGTTAATTTAAAGGCCATCGGCTTATTCGCTTTAATCAATTTGCCGTTTACGTGGAAGTTTTTGTGGGCACCGTTTTTTGATCGTTACATTCCGCCTTTAGGCCGCCGCCGCGGTTGGTTGCTGATTACGCAGATTTTATTGCTTATTTCCATCCCTATTTTTGGCGCGTTTAGCCCCAAATTAGACATTTGGACGATTGCTTACCTCGCCACAGTTGTCGCGTTTTTTAGCGCCAGCCAAGATATTGTCTTGGACGCCTATCGTCGTGAATTGTTAATAGACGAAGAACTTGGTTTAGGCAATGCCGTACACGTAAACGCTTACAAAATTGCGGGGCTAATTCCTGGTTCACTATCACTGATTTTGGCCGACCACATGGCATGGAGCAGCGTATTTATGATTACCGCGCTGTTCATGCTGCCTGGTATTTTAATGACGATTTTTGTAAAAGAACCAGCGCTAAAAGAAGGCAGGCCAAAAACGCTGCGAGCCGCCGTGGTAGAGCCTTTTAAAGAATTTATGTCACGCAATGGATTAAAAACAGCTACGCTTATTTTGGCATTTATTTTCTTTTACAAATTGGGCGATAGCATGGCGACCGCGCTGGCAACGCCATTTTATTTGGACATGGGATTTAGCAAAACCGAGATTGGCTTAATCGCCAAAAATGCAGGCTTATGGCCAAGCGTGATTGGTGGTTTATTAGGCGGCGTATGGATGTTCAAACTCGGCATTAACCGCGCACTGTGGATTTTTGGTTTTGTGCAAATGATTGCGATTTTAGGCTTTGCATTTTTAGCAACGGTTGGCCACAGTTTATTGTGGCTTGGCATTGTGATTGGCGTGGAGGCATTTGGCGTAGGCCTAGGTACGGCAGCTTTTGTAGCCTATATTGCCCAAACTACGCACCCACTTTACACCGCCACACAATTTGCGCTATTTACCAGCTTGGCGGCCGTGCCGCGCACTTTTGCCAACGCGGCAACGGGCTTTTTGGTTGAAAATTTAGGCTGGTTTAAATTCTTTATTTTGTGCTTTATTTTAGCGATTCCTGGCATGTTATTGCTGTTAAAAGTGGCACCGTGGAACATCATTAAAGAAAACGAAAAAGCCTTGCAATAAATTTGTAAGGTTTGTGCGTTAAAAACGACTAACTCCTAATTGCCAAAAAGGAGTTTTTATGCCTAATATTTCTCAACCTTTCATTAAATCATGCGTCGCTGCAACCTTTATTCTATGCGCCTCACAGAGCACATATGCGGTGGAATGTTCTGCCAAAAGTGGCGCAGCGACAGTGCCGCTACTCGAGCTTTATACCAGTGAAGGTTGCAGCAGTTGCCCGCCAGCGGATAAATGGATGAGCGGCATCAACAATGACAAAGTGACGCCATTGGCTTTTCACGTAGATTATTGGGATTACATTGGTTGGAAGGACAAATTCTCTAAAGCCGAATATTCGGATCGTCAACGCAAAGGTGCCGCATTTGCAGGTGCTGGTTTTGTTTACACGCCGCAATTTGTGATGAATGGCCGCGATTTTAAAGGCTGGGATAACTCGCGCTTAAATGAAAACGTAGAGAAAAATCAAAAGTTGGCATCGCGCGCCAATTTAAGTTTAGATGCGGTGACCGAGGCCAATGGCGCAATTACGCTAAAAGCCAGTGCGCAAGCGGTGAAGCTGGCAGATGCCAAAAATGCAGATGTATTTATTGCGTTGTATGAAAATAAATTAGTCAGCAAAGTGAATGCGGGCGAAAACAGCGGCCGCGAGTTAAAGCACGATTATGTGGTGCGCGACTTTTTTGGCGCCTATCAAATCAACAATCAAAACGAATTTAGCAAAAATTTTAACCTAAGCGCGGATTGGAAAAAAAGAGATGCGGGTGCAGTGATTTTTGTACAAAACAGCCAAACGGGTGAGATTTTACAAAGTTTGGCGCTAAAGTTTTGCGGTAGTTAATAATTTAACGATTAAATAATAACAATAACAAATTCGTATGCCCTGCAGCCCAATATCCATGCGGCTTGCAGGGCATCATTTTAAAGGGTTTTCGTCATTAAACCTTCATTCAACCAACCCGATAGATATTGCGCAGCTTGCATGGTCGCAGCTTCTTCTGTCGCGGTTTCTTGCATTTTTTCGCATAGTTCGCCAAAGCTGGTGCCGGCAATGACCAATTGAATCGCCGCATATTCGGCAAGGTCTAGCGAGCGATAATGCGAATTCAAATCTTTGCGCCACACGACACAAGGTTCTTCTATTTGGCTTATTTTGGGCGGAGACTCTTCCGAATTTAGCGCCTGCCAAACGCGTAGCACATTCCATTTAAACGTGAATAATTGCATTGAGGGATGAAATTGAAAAAGCAAATCTGCCCAATTTTCTGGCGCAATTGCAGCCAGATCTTGCAAGCCCAATATTGGCGCGTCATCTGCGTCAAACGCTAAACTTAGGCCCCATTCAAACGTCGCCATCTCCGCTGCGATTGGATATTGCGGAAAATTTTCTTGCAGATGCTCACTCATTTTATCGCCCACCCAACGCATATTGCGGTAAGTGGAAGGATAAATATCGATATAACTACGCGCCGCTTGCTCAAATATACCATCGCCAAGCAGCGCTTTTAAAATAGGGTAACTGTTTGATAATACTTCAATAATGCGCAGTCGATACGCATCGTAATAAATGCCCAAACGCGTTTTAACGCCCACTTTTTTGTCATTTACAATTTGGCTTTTAAACGCCGCGCCTTTGCTGGAGTCCAACAAATACGCTTGAAAATCACTTTGTAATTGCATTAAATTGCTCATTCCATATGCTTTATATTTGGTGCTCTGGAAGGCTCATAGATACTGGGCTGCAGGGCAGTGTCTTTTGAGACATGGTTGCAGAAATAGTCCGTGCAATTTGCAATTCATCTACCAGATCTTCCAGTGCAGGAATCTTATCATCGCGTTCTATCATGGTAGAAACTTGGCCAAAACGCGCAATCGCGTATTCGTATAAATCCCACACGGGGTCAATCACGGGCGCATCGTGCGTATCGATAATGTAATCGCCATGATTGTTGTGCCCAGCCAAATGAATTTGCTGAATACGTTTGGCGGGAACGCCGTCGATAAAGGCTTTGGCGTCAAAATTGTGGTTGTAACTGCTGACATAAATATTGTTCACATCCAGCAGTAGTAGGCAATCTGCGGCTTCAGCAATTTGCGTAATAAACTCCCATTCCGTCATGCTGGAATCGACATAACTGGCGTAGCTGGAAACATTCTCTAACAAAATTTGACGACCCAAGTAATCTTGTACGATCTTCACGCGCTCGGCCACGTGTTTTGCAGTATCCTCAGTGTAGGGCAGCGGCAATAAATCGTGCATATTCTGGCCGTGCACACCTGTCCAGCATAGATGGTCCGAAATCCAACCAGGTTCAATTCTGCTCGCCAGTTTTTTTAAATCGCGTAAATAATTGTAATCAACTTCGGCGGTAGAACCGATGGAGAGTGACACGCCGTGCATGACCACTGGATAATTCGCGCGAATTTTATCTAAATAATCCAGCGGTTTTCCGCCAGGAATCATATAATTTTCTGAAAGCGCTTCAAACCAATCGATATTAGGTTTGGATTCGAGAATATCGTTGTAATGCTCGGTGCGTAAGCCCAAGCCAAAACCTAAAAATGGAAGAATTGCAGACATTTTTTACTTTTAAAAATTAAATTGGTCTAAGCAGAGCGGGCATGCTTAATTAAGAAGTTCCCGCTCTTTTATGCTCTTAAGCTGCGTGACCACCTTTAGATGTGCACTCAGCACCTGTTAACGCTAAATGACCAACACCTGCGCAAGAATTTTGACCTTTACATGCGTTTGCTGCCACTTTGCAAGAACCTTGGCCTTTACAAGCATTTTTAGCCGTTTTACAAGAATTGTGGCCTTTGCACTCGTTACCAGCCGTTTTACAATCGCTAGTACCTTTGCATGAGTTTACACCTACGCAAGCAACAGTAGAACTGCCGCTTGCTGCACTGCCGCCACTACTTGCACAGCCAGATAAAATTAATGCTGCTGCGCCAACCGCCAACAGCGCACCTTTGCCGATTTTTGATGATGCTTTTGATGAAATCTGTGTAGACATTTTTTACTCCTCTAGAATGAATTGAAATTGGCCAATGGGCCTAATTGACAAGGTTGCCAACTGTAACCCACACGAAACTGCATCAGTTCGTCTGAATAACATCAATTAGTCGAGAGGAATTAAAAAACCTTACAGTTTTATATCTAAAAAACTATTGCGTGTGAATTGCCTCAACAATCACATCTGCACTTGCTTCTGCATTGGGCTCCGCTTCAGCTTCTGCAGCAGGCAAATCTTGGAGTGTATCTTCCAAATCTTTTCTCGGATCAAAATCCTCAAAACCAATTTTTGCAGCAGGCGCTTCTTCTATCAGTTCGGCCTCTGCAATTAAAAAATCATCTTCCAGCAGAACTATCGCCAACTCTTCATCCGCTATCATCCTTTGCAACTGAACATCACTAATTTGCAAATCTTGCATCCAACCATTTTGAGAGCTTGTTGAATCTGGCTCATCAAACTGCAAAACACTGGCGGCAGAACGCATATCCCAACCTTGATAATTCATCAAATTTAGCGCGATTTCGTCTGATTCTACCAACTGCGTCGGCTTGATTCTTGCCAACGCCAGCTCAGACCCCACCATAGAAGTGGCAGTAGAAGCCGCACTGGTAAGCAATGTGGTGGCGGTTGTTGCTTGTGCGGCGGCCGATGAGGCGCTAATAACTGCCAAAGCAGGAAACGCGACGCTGGCGACTACAGAAATAAGGAGTTTAGTATAAGTATTGCTAGCATGATGATCACCAATCACGTGACCCATTTCGCGCGCAATGACAAAACTGAGCGCGTCTTCACTTAATTCTAAATGCTGCACACCGCGAAAAATCACCACCTTGCCAGAGCCGTTTGACGCGGTACCTGGATCTTTTTTATCGACTACGCCAAAAGTAAATTGCTTCACACTCTTTTTAATTATGGGATAAACAGCATAGGCAGTTTCCGATAATTGCGCACCTAGCTGTTGCACGCGTGCATCAAACTCCTGATTTAAATTGCAGCTTTCCGCCACACATGGGGCAGCGTCTGGCTTAACCGCAAGCCGCACGCGCATATCCACATCGGAATAAATATCAGCAAGGCCGCTGGGAGCCAATACTGGTGAGCCTTCTGGCGATGGTACTGGCTGAATTTCATCCGCTCGCGCAACGTTTAAGCTGAGCAAATGCAATGAAATCAATAGCGAAATTAAGCTTTTTTTAGGCAAAGTGTTTTATTTATGCAGTTTTGATATCTAGAAAAGTTATATTAATCAACATGCTATTGATAATCAACTATTAAAGGCGCGTGATCACTAAAACGTTCGTCCTTATAAATCGTTGACTTGATTGATTTTTTAGCCAATTCTGGCGTAGCAACTTGATAATCTAGCCGCCAACCCACGTTTTTTTCGTACGCAGCACCACGATTGCTCCACCAGGTATAACATTCATCGGTAGTTGCAGGGTGCAGCTTGCGATACACATCGACCCAGCCGACGCGATTGAACAAATCGCCAAGCCAAGCGCGTTCTTCGGGCAAAAAGCCTGAATTCTTTTTATTGCCTTTGTAATTTTTCAAGTCAATTTCTTGATGTGCAATATTCCAATCGCCGCACACAATCACCTCCCTACCACTTTTTACGAGCGCCTCCAAGTGTGGCAAAATGCGCGCCATGACGCTAAACTTGAACGCTTGCCGCTCTTCGCCACTTGAACCCGAAGGCAAATACAGCGAAACCACGCTCAGATTTCCGAATTGGCATTCCAGATAACGGCCTTCGCTATCAATATCCTCAATGCCAAGCCCTTCAATCACCGCGTCTGGCCTGGTCTTTGAGTAAATACCCACGCCGCTGTAACCTTTTTTTTCTGCGTAATGAAAATGGCCAAAATATCCCGCTGGTGAAAGCATTTCTGCAGTCATATCCGCCGCTTGCGCCTTTAATTCTTGCAAGCAAATCACGTCCGCTTGCGTGCTTTGCAACCAAGCAAAAAAACCTTTATTGGCGGCAGAGCGGATTCCATTTAAATTCGCAGTTATAATACGCATATCGTCTTTCGATTCATTTAGTTATGGACAATTTTAGTCAAGCCTTCATCGAATTTGCCATCAAAAAACAGGTGCTAAAATTTGGTGAATTTAAAACCAAAGCTAGTCGTTTAAGCCCGTATTTCTTCAATGCTGGCCTGTTCAATGATGGCGAAAGCTTACTTAAATTAGGCGAATTCTACGCTGAAAGCATTAAAAAATCAGGAATTGAATTCGACATGCTGTTTGGGCCGGCCTATAAAGGCATTACGCTCGCGGCCTCAATCGCCATCGCACTTGCCAAAAATGGTCACAATGTGCCTTATGCGTACAATCGAAAAGAAGCTAAAGACCACGGCGAAGGTGGTGTGATTGTCGGCGCGCCATTGCAAGGTCGAGTGCTCATCATTGATGACGTTATTTCGGCCGGCACATCGGTGCGTGAATCTATCGATTTAATTACGCAACATGGCGCCAAAGCTTGTGGTGTAGCCATTGCGCTGGATAGACAAGAGAAAGGCTTGGGTGATTTATCTGCCGTGCAAGAAGTTGAAACATTGCACCATTTACCCGTATGTAGCATCGCCAATTTAAGCGATTTACTGGAATTTGTAAAACACCAAGACTCTCTGGCACAACACTTGCTTAGCATTCAGGAGTATCGACAACAATATGGCGTAATTTAATTAGGACAACTGAATTAATGCAACGAGTTATTTTTTTATTAGTAGCCACAGTATTTGCTTTATCTGGCAACGCATTTGCCGATAGCAAAAAAATTGTCAAATGGGTAGATAGCAAGGGCATTACGCATTATGGCGACAAACTGCCCGCGCAAGAAGCTGGCCGAAAAAACGCAGAAATGAACGCGCAGGGAGTGGTGCTAAAACAAAATAACGTGCCTGTAAGCAAAGGTGACGTTGCCGACACGCAAAAAATTGAGCTAGAACGTAAAGATAAAATATTGTTGGCTTCTTACACCAAAGCTGAAGAAATTGATTTAGCGCGTGACCGCAATTTGCAAATGGATCTGGCCGCGGTGCAATCGCTGGAGCAGCAAAAATTGAGCGCAACCAACAGAACTGCCCGCAACAACAAAATGGCGGAAGGTTTTAAGGCGCGTCAAAAGCCCGTACCGCCCTATTTAGTTGAAGAATTAAAGCTGTCGAAATTAGAATCTGCTAGTATCGACAAACAATTAACGCAGCGCAAGTTGGCTATGGAGACCACTAAGAAGCGCTATGCAGAAGAAAAAATTAGATTTATCGCCCTAAAACAGCCTGTCGCGATCGATTCAATTGCTGGTTCGCTAGATACTGTTATTGCCGAAAATCCTACCGCTGCAGGTGCACAAACCACTGAACCAACCGCTAATAAATAAGCTAGTTCTCTAGCTTATTCTTTAAAGCTTATTTCTTAAAATCTGGTTCACTTGCGCAGGGTTTGCCTTGCCTTTGCTGGCTTTCATCACCAGACCAACCAAGCCGTTAAAGGCTTTTTCTTTGCCAGCTTTAAATTCTTCCACCATTGCTTGATTTGCCTTTAAAACTTCATCAACAATCACTTCAATCGCGCCGCTGTCAGATATCTGAACAAAACCACGTCTTGCAATAATCTGGTCTACGGTTTCTCCAAAATTACCAATTGATTGATTTGCAATATCAGCTAATACTTCCTTTGCCATTTTTGCCGATAACGTACCATCTTTATTACGGTTGAGTAATTGTGCGAGAGTATTAGCATCAACCGGACTGTCAGCAATCGGATTGTCGCTTATAATCCCCAATCGATTGAGCAAAGCAGACAATTCACCTATAACCCAGTTAGCCGCCAATTTGGCATCTCCGCAGCCTTTAGCAACTATTTCAAAATAATCTGCCATTGCTTTAGAATCAGTCAATACACTTGCATCATAGCTACTCAATCCATAATCCGCCTCAAACCTTGCTTTCATCGCTTCTGGCAACTCTGGCATGGTGGCTAGTACGCGCTGTTTGTCAGCTTCTGTTACTTCTAGCGGCAACAAATCTGGGTCGGGAAAGTAGCGATAATCGTTGGCTTCTTCTTTGCTGCGCATGGCTTTTGTTTCGCCCGTATCGGGGTTAAACAACACCGTCGCTTGCTGAATTTTGCCGCCGTCTTCCAGCGTTTCAATCTGCCAGCGTGTTTCATATTCAATGGCTTGCTGCATAAATTTAAACGAGTTTAAATTTTTAATCTCGCGGCGTGTGCCTAACTTTTCCGTACCTTTGAGCCGCACAGATACGTTCACATCACAGCGGAAACTTCCCTCCTGCATGTTGCCGTCACAAATATCTATCCATTGCACTAGCTCGTGTAATTTTTTAGCATAAGCTACTGCTTCTGCCGCACTGCGCATGTCAGGCTCAGTGACGATTTCCAGTAGCGGCGTGCCTGCGCGGTTTAAGTCGATGCCGCTCATTCCTTCTACAGCACCATGCACGGACTTGCCTGCATCTTCTTCCAAGTGCGCACGGGTAATATCGATGACTTTTTCGTAACCTACATTTTTACCCGAAGCTGGTACTTGAATCGTCACCGCGCCTTTGCCCACCACAGGCAACTCAAATTGGCTGATTTGGTAACCTTTAGGCAAATCGGGATAAAAATAATTTTTGCGCGCAAACACGCTGCGCGGTGCGATTTCGGCATTGATCGCCAAACCGAATTTAATCGCGCATTCCACCGCTTGCTTGTTTAAAACAGGCAGCACGCCAGGCAAGGCAATACTCACCTCATCGGCTTGGGTATTGGGTTCCGCGCCATATTTAATAGACGCGCCACTAAAAATTTTAGTGTTGGTTTTTAATTGGGTGTGGGTTTCTAACCCGATAACGACTTCCCATTCCATTATGCTAAACCTTCTGGCATAGCGAGATGCCAATCTGTCACTTGTTGATACGCGTGCGCCACATCTAACATGCGCGCTTCATCAAAATAATTACCCATGAGCTGCAAACCAACAGGAAGGCCGTTCGAAAAGCCCGCAGGAATGCTCATGCCTGGCAAGCCCGCCAAATTGGTGGCAATCGTGTAAACATCTTGCAAATACATGGCGACCGGATCATCAGCTTTCTCACCCGCCTTAAAAGCTGTTGATGGTGCTGTAGGACCCATAATAATGTCGCATTTTTTAAATGCTTGGGTAAAGTCATCAGCAATCAAACGGCGAATTTGCTGAGCTTTTAGGTAATAAGCATCATAATAACCTGCGCTTAACACATAAGTGCCAATTAAAATGCGGCGCTTCACTTCTGCACCAAAACCTTCGGCGCGGCTCTTACAATACATGTCCATCAAATCGGTATATTCTGCTGCGCGGTGGCCGTAGCGCACGCCATCATAGCGCGATAAATTCGAGCTGGCTTCTGCTGGTGCCAGCACGTAATACACAGGAATAGAAAGCTGAGAATTAGGTAGAGAAATGTTGATAATTTCCGCACCGAGTTTTTGATACTCAGAAATAGCTGCCCTGACAACCGCACCCACATTAGCTTCCAGGCCATCTGCAAAATACTCTTTTGGCAAACCAATGCGCAAACCTTTGAGTGGTTTATCAGATTGCATACTCGCCAAACCACGTGTGTAATCTTCTTTTGGATGATTCAAGCTTGTAGAATCGCGCTCATCAAAACCCGCCATTACGTTGAGCATCAACGCGCAATCTTCTGCGCTTTTTGCCATTGGCCCCGCTTGGTCGAGTGAAGATGCAAACGCGATCATGCCATAACGCGAAACCAAACCATAAGTCGGTTTTAAGCCTGTAAAGCCGCAAAGTGAAGCAGGTTGGCGAATCGAACCGCCAGTATCTGTACCTGTTGCGGCGGCACAAAGCCGCGCTGCCACGGCAGCCGCACTGCCGCCGCTACTTCCGCCAGGCACACGATCGAAATCCCAAGGATTTTTTACACCGCCGAAATAGCTAGTTTCATTCGACGAACCCATGGCGAATTCATCCATATTGGTTTTGCCCAAATTCACCGCGCCCACCGCGTCAAACTGAGAAATCACATGTGCATCGTAAGGCGCAATAAAGGTTTCCAGCATTTTCGAGCCGCAAGTAGTGCGCCAACCTTGCGCACAAAAAATATCTTTTTGCGCGAACGGAATACCTGTCAAAGGCTCTGCTTTGCCTGCGGCAATGCGTGCATCGGCATTTTTAGCTTGAGCTAAAGTTTTATCTTTATCTAAAGTGATATAGGCATTAATGCTGGGGTTGAGCGCATCGATACGTTTTAAAAACGCATGCGTGAGCTCGACACTCGAGATTTTCTTGCTAGCCAGCATTTGGCTAAATTGTTTAAGACTGCTATTAATCATGCTTATTCAATCACTTTTGGCACAAGGTATAAGCAATCTTGCGTTGCAGGTTCATTTGAGCCGTTTCCGATTGCTGGAGAAAGTGCCTGAAAGTCCCCGCGCCTATTGGTCTGCGTAACAACATCTTCGCGCAAACGTTGTGTCACATCTTGTGAATGCGACATAGGCGTGATGCCCGCGGTATCAACTGCTTGCATCTGCTCGATTAAGCCTAAAATGCCAGAAAGCTTGGTAAGTGTAGTGGTGGCTTCTTGCTCGTTAATTTCTAAGCGCGCCAAGTGCGCAATGCGTTTAATATCGGTAATATTCAGTGCCATGACAGATTTTCGATTTTAGTTGTAACAATGTGTAAAAGCATCTTAATTTTAAGTCCAATATACGTTATTATACCTTGATTTTAATGCACGGATTTAGGTTGCTAATTGAGTTGCAGCTTAAGTCATGTAAACGTTTGCGCAAAGCACAGGATAAAACAATATGTTCGGTTTCATCAATAGTTACTTTTCGAATGACTTGGCCATCGATTTAGGCACGGCCAATACCCTTATTTACGCTCGAGGCAGAGGCATCGTGTTAGACGAGCCCTCAGTCGTTGCTATTCGCACTGAAGGTGGCCCAGGCGGCAAAAAGGTATTGCTGGCTGTAGGCGCCGATGCTAAAGGCATGTTAGGCCGTGCGCCTGCAAACATTCAAGCGATTCGCCCTATGAAAGATGGTGTGATTGCGGACTTCACCATTACTGAACAAATGCTCAAGTATTTTATCCGCAAGGTGCACGATGCGCGCTGGTTTTCACCCAGCCCGCGCATTATTATCTGCGTGCCTGTTGGCTCTACGCAAGTAGAGCGCCGTGCAATTAAAGAATCTGCCGAACGCGCAGGTGCAAAACAAGTATTTTTGATAGAGGAGCCCATGGCGGCGGCAATTGGCGCCAACATGCCAGTGGCTGAAGCAACTGGCAGCATGGTGGTAGATATTGGCGGTGGCACCACAGAAGTAGGCGTTATCTCCCTCGGCGGCATTGTGTATGCAAAATCTGAGCGTGTGGGTGGCGATAAATTTGATCAGGCAATTATTGATTACATTCGCCGCAACTATGGCATGCAAATATCTGAGCCAACCGCTGAGGCCATTAAAAAGAAAATTGGTTCGGCCTTTCCAGGCTCTGAAGTATTAGAAATGGAAGTCACTGGCCGCAACTTGGCAGAAGGCTTGCCACGCAAATTTACGATTTCTAGTAACGAGATTTTAGAAGCGCTCACTGAACCGCTCAACGCAATTGTTGGCGCGGTGAAATCTGCACTTGAACAAACACCTCCAGAATTGGGTGCAGACATTGCAGAAAAAGGCATGGTGTTGACAGGCGGTGGCGCACTGCTACGTGATTTAGACAGATTACTGGTTGAAGAAACTGGCTTGCCTGTAATCGTTGCTGAAGATCCGCTGACTTGTGTGGCGCGCGGTTGTGGTCGCGCATTAGAAGATATGGATAAGTTGGGTAACGTATTCGCGCATGAATAAACTACAGTTACTCAATCAAATCAATCTATTGCGTTGGTATGCTTAAGGGTGTTCATCAAAAGCTAGAAGCCCAACAAACCCCAGCTTTTTTCGTTCGCGGCGCCAAGCCATTTTCTCGTATGGTGTTTTTTTGCGCGTTGTCAATCACCATCATGGCGGTAGATGCGCGCCTGAATTATCTGTCTCAAGTGCGTCAAGCATTTATTGCGGCTCTGCACCCACTAGAAATCGTGGCAAATACACCAGGCGAGTGGTATCGTGATATTAACAAATATTTCTCGGCACACAACCAACTAGTGCAAGAGAATTATGCGCTAAAACAACAAGCTTTTGAACATCAAGTCAAATTACAGCGCTTAAACACTATCCAAGCCGAAAATGAGCATCTTCGTAGCTTATTAAATGGCAACATGCCTATTCAGCCCAAAGCAGTGCTAGGTGAAATCTCGCACATGGGGCGTGACCCATTTACGCATGTGGTGGTGGTAAACCGCGGCAGTCATCACAGTATCAAAGCAGGGCAAGCAGTGGTTGATTCTAACGGCGTTATTGGTCAAGTCACACGTGTCTACCCATTTACTTCTGAAGTCACCCTGATTACAGATAAAGAACTTTCTATTCCCATACAAATCGAGCGCAACCAAATGCGCGCTATTGCTTTTGGTGAGGGCAATAACACACTGGATATTCCCTATTTACCCACCAATGTCGATATAAAAGTAGGCGATAAATTGGTCACTTCTGGTATTGATGGTGTTTATCCAGCTGGTTTGGCAGTCGCAACTGTGACAAAAATACAGCAGAATCCAGAATCCCCATTTGCAAAAATTATCAGTACGCCTGTGGCTGGTGTAAGTAATCATTTACAGCTTTTATTACTAGAACTATCAGAACCTAAAGAAATCGATGCACCTAAAGCAGCGCCCGAAGCATCCACCGAGTCCAATAAAGATAATGTAAATACTAACGCAAAAAATAAGGCCAAAGCTAATGCGCCACACTAGTCTAATCAGTGTTTATCTTACTTTATTAATCGCACTGTTATGTCAACTCTTTCCTTGGGTTGGTCAGGGCATTATTTTCCGCCCAGATTTTATGTTAGTGATTTTGCTTTATTGGCTATTGCGTGCGCCAAATCTTTGTAGTGTAGGCACTGCTTGGCTTGCAGGCCTTTTGGTGGACTTGGCGACCGGTAGTCTACTTGGCCAGCACGCATTAAGTTTCACTATTACTGCGTTTGTTGCATTGAGCTACCAGCGCAGACTGGTACTATTTAATGGTTGGCAACTTGCAGGGTACGTATTTGCTTTGTTAATCATTGAGCGCTTTGTGATACTGCTACTGAAGTTATTTGCCGGCAACGAAAATCCTGGCTGGCATTATTTCTTGCCAATTATCGCTGGCTTATTATTGTGGCAATTCATGATATTGATGTTTGGTGGGCTCACTCGTCCAAAAACCAATTAGCGTTTAACTGCTTTAAATAATGAAATCTAACCGCGAACTTAAAAACTATCAAAACGAGCAGCATAACTTTAAATTAAGGCTTAGCGTACTTGGTCTTTTGGTATTGATAGCATTTAGTTTACTGGCAGCTCGCTTTTATTATTTGCAAATTAATCGTTATGATTACTATCAAACTCTAGCAGAGAATAATCGGATCTCGATTGTGCCAATAACACCGAATCGCGGCTTGATTTCTGATAGAAACGGTGTCATTCTCGCGCACAATTTTTTTGTTTATACGCTAGAACTCACGCCTTCTAAAATTGAGAGTTTAGACGCCACTATTGCGGACATTGCCCAATTGGTGGAGGTGAGCCCATCTGATCTTAAGCGTTTTAAAAAACAAAAAACCGAAAGTCATACTTTCGAGAGCATTCCGCTACGAACCCATTTAAACGAAATTGAAGCAGCCAAATTTGCCGTCAATAGGTATCGTTTCCCTGGGGTTGAGCTCAAATCGCGTTTATTTCGCCACTATCCACTTGGCAAACAGGGCGCGCACATGGTGGGCTATATTGGCCGCATTAACGATAAAGATCTCACCAAACTGGCAGAAAAAGATGTGCTTTCTAACTACAAAGGTACCGACCACATTGGCAAAAGTGGCGTAGAAGAACATTATGAAGAGCAACTGCACGGCACCACGGGCTTTCAGCAAGTTGAAATTGATGCTGATGGTAAAGCAGTGCGCGTACTTTCTAGCGTAGCGCCCATTTCAGGCAATAATCTTATTTTATCCGCGGATAGTAAACTACAAGAAATTGCCGAAACCGCATTTGGTGAGCGTCGTGGCGCGCTAGTGGCTATTAAACCCAATACGGGTGAGGTACTAGCGTTTGTCAGCATGCCAACTTTTGATTCCAATTTATTTGTGGATGGCATAGACGTTGAAAACTGGAGGTTGCTGAATGACTCACTAGATAGGCCACTCATTAACCGCCCATTACGCGGCGTTTATCCACCTGGCTCTACTTTTAAACCTTTTGTAGCATTAGCTGGACTGGAGAACGGCAAGCGCAAACCACCTTTTAGCATCAACGATGCGGGCTATTTTATGCTACCACGAAGTAGCCATCGCTACCGCGATTGGAAACCTGGCGGCCACGGTAATGTAGATATGAGCCGTGCGATTACAATTTCGTGCGATACTTTTTTTTATGGTTTAGCAATGGAATTAGGTATCGAAAAACTTGCGGGTTTTGTACGACATTTTGGATTTGGCCAAAAAAGCGGGATTGATATTGCAGGCGAAGTTGGTGGTCTAATGCCAACGCCAGAGTGGAAAAAGCGCCGCTTTAAACAACCTTGGTATATGGGTGAAACAGTGATTGTTGGCATCGGCCAAGGCTATACTTTAGCAACCCCCATGCAACTCGCCCAAGCCACGGCGATTCTAGCCAATAAAGGTGTGGCTATGCGCCCGCGCTTGGTTGCAGCGATTGTAGATCCTAAAACCAATGTAAGCAAAGCTACGCAAGCAATCATTAGCGATAAAATACCTCTAGACGAAGCTAATTTAGAAATTGTCAAACTTGGTATGATAGACGTCACCTTACCAGGCGGCACAGCAGCCAGCGTTGGCGCCAATGCTGGCTATAGTATTGCTGCCAAAACTGGCACCGCACAAGTTATTGGCATCAAGCAAAATGAAAAGTATAACGAAAAAAACATTAATGAGCGTCATCGCGATCACGCCTTATTTATCGCTTATGCACCAGCAGATAATCCCAAAATTGCACTGGCGGTGATTGTGGAAAATGGTGGTCATGGTGGCTCTGCCGCTGGGCCAATTGCGCGTAGAGTAATGGATTATTATTTACTCGGGAAATTGCCAGTAACTGAACCTCCAATTGAATCAACGAAAGTCATTAAACCGAACACCAATATGGCGCCTATTCAACCAAGCGCCACTGCTCCTGAAGAAGAACATTATGACTAAGAGTTGCCTTAGGATTGAAAAACTTTATGATTAGCCAGTTGTTACAAGGTTTATTCAAGCACATCGATGCCTTTTTGATGGGTTGCCTGCTATTTACCATCTTGGTTGGCCTATTCGTGCTCTATAGCGCATCTGGTCAGAGCTTGGATCGAGTCAGCGCACAATTGGTCAACATTGCGGTAGCACTAAGTGTTATGTGGCTCGTCAGCAACATTCAGCCACAACATTTAGAGGGTATTGCGCCACCTTTATACATACTGGGCATACTACTATTAATTGCAGTTGAATTATTTGGGCATATTAGTCACGGCGCGCAAAGATGGCTAGACTTAGGCATTATGAAAATCCAACCCTCAGAAATTATGCGTATCGCTGTACCCATGATGCTAGCTTGGTTCTTTGCTAAAAGAGAAGCCAGTCCTCGCATTGCTGATTTTGCTATTGCCACAATTCTGTTACTTATCCCTGTTGGTTTAATTATGAAACAACCCGACCTGGGCACTTCACTACTTATCTGCGCGTCTGGCATTTTTGTGATTTTTTTGGCAGGCTTAAGTTGGCGGTTTATTATTGGTGGTGCTGTTTTAACAGGGGCGCTCATGCCAGTTTTTTGGTCTATGTTGCATGATTATCAAAGAAGAAGAATTGAAATTTTAATTGATCCTTCTCAAGACCCTTTAGGCGCAGGTTATCACACCATACAGGCAACCATTGCTTTAGGCTCTGGTGGTATGACAGGCAAAGGCTGGTTAAACGGCACGCAGGCACAATTAGACTTTTTGCCAGAACGCACCACTGATTTTATTTTTGCGGTGTTTGGCGAAGAATTTGGTATGGCCGGAAATTTAATATTACTCATATTATTTAGCTTGATAATCGCTAGAGGCTTGGTGATTGCCGCGCAAGCAAAAAGCACATTTACACGCCTGCTGGCTGGCAGTATTACACTCACCTTTTTTACCTACGCATTTGTCAACATGGGAATGGTGAGCGGCATTCTACCTGTTGTTGGTGTGCCTTTACCTCTCATTAGTTATGGAGGCACGTCAATGGTAACTTTGTTGTTAAGCTTTGGTATTTTAATGAGCATACAAACGCATAAAAAACTGGTGGCATCAGGCTAGCAAATTCAAGGTAAACTCTACACATGAAAAAACAAACTTATTTAATTTTATTTTGTTGCTTATACTTAGTGGCCTGTGGTGGAAAACGTACTACTAAACCAACGCCAGCTCCCGCACCACCAATATCAACTTCGAAACCACCTGTAAGTAGCCCTGCGCCTAGCATTCCCCCTACAACTTCCTACCCACAAACCACTTCACAAAGCACTACACCAACCACGCCATCACCTGACGCGCCCACCAAGCCAGGCGGATACTACTTAGATGATGGTCCTGAGACAAATCCACCGCAAAATTTGGATAGTATTCCTGACGCCTTACCTAAAAAAGAACCCCTATTAAGCCGATCAAACAAACCCTATAAAGCGCTTGGTGCAAAATATACACCTATGACCAGCTACCAGCCCTATAAAGCGAAAGGTGTGGCTTCTTGGTACGGTAAGCGTTTTCATGGCAAAAAAACGTCCAGCGGCGAGGTTTACGATATGTATGCCATGTCGGCCGCACATACGATTTTGCCGCTGCCAAGTTACGTTAAAGTCACCAATCCTGCCAATGGCCGCTCTGTGATTGTGCGAGTGAATGATAGAGGGCCTTTCAAACATAATCGAGAGATTGATTTATCTTACGCAGCAGCTTATAAGCTACGCTTTATTTCAAAAGGTAGTACTGCCGTTGAGGTAGAGGCAATTGACCCCAATAATATAGCACAATACTCACAAACTACTGAAACCGCACCAGTTGAAGCAGCCCTAGAAGCCACGTCGAATATGGCTCCTGAGAGAGCTAATTTAGACATGCAAACGCCTGGTATTTATGTGCAAGCTGGTGCATTTAAAAGCGAAGCGAATGCAGAAGCGTTGCTCAAAAAAATTCAAGACCTGGGCATGAGTGAAAATGTAGGTTTGAATCGCGTGTATAATAACAACCTGCACCGCTTAAAACTTGGCCCTTATAGCAACAGGTCAGAAGCAGATGAAGCTGCTGCAAACATTCGTCGAAAACTCAATATACCAGCCATTATTATTAATCAATAACTACACTTATGCGCCTATTTAACATTAAACTATCTTTTTTACTATTAGTATTGCCACTTTTTAGCTGGGCTGCACAAATTGCGCCGCCACCCTCATTAGCTGTCAAGGCTTATTTATTGCAAGATTTTAATAGTGGCACACTAATCGCCTCTTACAAAAAAAATGAGCGCATAGAACCAGCATCACTAACAAAAATTATGACTGCCTATGTGACATTTGATGCAATTAAACAAGGTCATTTAAAACTCGATCAAAGTTTGCCCGTATCTGAGGCGGCGTGGAAAGCTGAAGGCTCTAAGATGTTTATTGAGCCCAACAAACCTGTCACCGTGGACGAACTTTTACACGGCATGATTATTCAATCTGGTAACGATGCTTCAATTACACTAGCCATTGGGGTAGCGGGTAGCGAGGGACAATTCGCCGACATGATGAATAAGCAAGCAGCGAAACTTGGCATGGTAAGCACGCACTTTATGAATGCAACTGGTCTTCCAGATAAGGGCCATTACACCACTGCCAATGATTTAGCGCTTCTAGCGACAGCGTTAATTCGCGATTTTCCACAGGAATATCACCGACTATATTCTGTGAAAGAATACACCTATAACAAGATTACACAGCCTAATCGTAATCGTTTGCTGTGGCTGGATTCCAACGTAGACGGCATGAAAACGGGTCATACCGAATCGGCAGGTTACTGCTTAATTGCTTCCTCAAAGCGCGGAGATGCGCGTTTGGTTTCTGTTCTATTAGGCGCAGACTCTGAAGCCATGCGTGCATCAGAAAGTCAAAAGCTACTTAATTATGGTTTTCAATTTTACGAATCTACTTTAGTGTATAAAAAATCGCAAACTGTGAACACGTTACGTGTTTACAAAGGTCAAGACAAAACCGTTGCCGCCTCGCTTAACAAAGATTTTTATTTAACCTTACCAAAAGGCGATTACGCGCGCGCGAAGGCCAGCATGACCAGCAAACAACCGTTAATTGCACCGATTAAATCTGGGCAAGAAATTGGCAAAATTACTTTTTCTTTAGATGGAAAAATAATCAGCGAACAAAAGTTGGTTGCCTCAAAAAGTGTTGATTCAGCTGGCTTCATTGGTCGTATTATTGACAGCATCAAGTTAATGGTGCAGTAACATGGCGCAGGAAGATTCACAGGATGACGCAACTAAGACTTTAATCGAATTTCCATGTGACTTTCCCATCAAAGTCATGGGAGAAACACAGCCAGATTTCACGGCTGAAATCGTCAAAACCATCCAAAAGTTAATTCCCACCTTTGACGCAAGCGGGATTGAAATGCGCGGAAGTTCTGGTGGCAAATATATCAGCCTCACCTGCACTGTACATGTCACCTCTAGGCCGCAATTGGATGACATTTACCGCGCGCTGACTTCGCACCCTTTAGTAAAAGTAACACTTTAATTTTGCATGGAAATTGTTTGCCGATATTTAGGGCGTACAGATTATGCGACCACTTTACTGGCCATGCAGCAATTTACTGCAAATCGCATGCCCCAAACCCCTGATGAAATATGGCTTACAGAGCATGTCTCTGTTTATACTTTGGGTCTAAATCGTAAAAATGTTCGGCTTCCAGAGAATAAAGAAAATAGCCACAATATTCCAGTCGTTTTAGTCGATCGCGGTGGAAAGATTACTTACCACGGCTTGGGGCAAGTAGTAATTTATGTGCTGTTAGATTTAACACGAAATAAGCTCAATACACGACAATTGGTTGATGCTCTGGAAGCCAGTATTATAGCGCTTCTTGAGGCATATCATATCAAAGCATTTGCAAAAAAAAATGCGCCTGGTGTGTATGTCAATATGGATGGCCATGACAAAAAAATCGCCTCACTTGGTTTGCGCTTAAAAAATAATTGCTGTTATCATGGCTTAAGTTTAAATGTCGATATGGATTTATCGCCGTTTAAAGCGATTGATCCGTGCGGTTATGTTGGGCTGGAAGTCACACAAACAAAAGACTTAGGCATCAACAAAACTCCCGCTGAAATAGGTAAGTTGCTGCTACAAAAGTTAATAGAAAATCTCAAAAATGAATGAATTAGGCAATCCAATTACTAGTAAAAAAATTGCAGGGCAAAAACAAATTGATGCCGAAAAAACGTCACGCATTCCGATCAAAATCATCCCGCAACCTATGTTGCGCAAACCTGAATGGATACGCATGAAAGTGCCAGACAGTGGGCGCTTTCAAGAGATTAAGCGCGTACTACGCGAAAATAACTTACACACCGTGTGTGAAGAAGCTTCCTGCCCCAACATCGGTGAATGCTTTAGTGGCGGCACGGCTACCTTTATGATTTTGGGGGACATTTGCACGCGGCGTTGCCCATTTTGCGATGTTGCACACGGCAAACCGCTACAGCCAGATACCAATGAACCCGCTAACTTGGCGCGCACCATTGCGCAAATGCAGCTTAAATACGTGGTCATTACCAGCGTTGATCGTGACGACTTAAAAGATGGTGGTGCGCAACATTTTGTCGATTGCATTCACGCCGTGCGCACGGCTTCGCCAAATATCAAAATAGAAATTTTAGTACCAGATTTCCGCGGCCGATTAGATTTTGCGTTGGAAATTCTGCACAAGGCGCCACCTGACGTAATGAACCATAATTTAGAAACTGTGCCACGTTTATATAAGCAAGCACGCCCAGGTTCTGATTATCAGAATTCACTAAATTTGCTGAAAATGTTCAGTGAAATGTATCCGCACATTCCCACCAAATCTGGCCTCATGCTGGGGCTAGGCGAAACTGATGATGAAATTTTACAAGTGATGCAAGATTTGCGCGCGCATGGCGTTTCGATGCTCACGCTCGGCCAATATTTACAACCGAGCGTGCACCATTTGCCGGTGATGCGTTATGTGGAACCTGCAATTTTTGATGATTTAAAGCAAAAAGCTGACGCGATGGGCTTTAATAATGCAGCCAGCGGCCCCATGGTAAGAAGTAGTTATCACGCGGACATTCAGGCGCACCACATTGCCTAGAAAGAACAAAAGGTAAAAAAAACAAATGGTTCCACATTTAACTACAGCCCTTAGCGGCCCATTACTTAGCCTTGAAAAGCGCATGTTAAGCGACATGCCAAAAATCGAGCATTGGTTTCGCACGCAATGGCTGGAATACGCGGCGCCATTTTATGCCAGTGTGGATTTACGCAATTCTGGTTTTAAACTCGCTCCTGTCGATACCAATTTATTCCCAGGTGGCTTTAATAATCTCAACCCAGAATTTTTAACCTTAAGTGTGCAAGCAGCCATGGTGGCGGTGGAGAAAATCTGTCCTGAGGCGCATCGCCTGATGATTATCCCCGAAAATCATACGCGCAATACTTACTATTTGCGCAACGTGGTCGAGCTGGTCAACATCATGAAAGCGGCGGGTTTGGATGTGCGCATCGGCACAATCAACCCAGAAATTACCGAGCCTACCACGCTACTAGCGCACGATGGACAGGCGCTGTTGCTAGAGCCTGTGGTGCGTGAGGGCAACCGCATTAAACTTAAAAATAAAGAGCTTGGCAATTTTGATAGCTGTGCGATTTTACTGAATAACGATTTATCAGGCGGCATTCCAGAAATCCTCGAAAATTTGGAGCAAAATTTAATTCCACCATTGCATGCTGGCTGGCACGTTAGGCGAAAATCGACACATTTCTCTGCATATAACCGTGTAGTTGATGAATTTTCGCAGCTTTTAGAGATTGACCCTTGGTTGCTGAATCCCTACTTTGAAACTTGTGGTGAAATTAATTTTCACGAACGTACAGGCGAAGAATGTTTAGCTTTAAGAGTCGAGCAGTTGCTTACTAAAATTAAAAATAAATATGCAGAATATGGCATTACACAAGAGCCATTTGTGATTGTAAAAGCTGATGCTGGCACTTATGGCATGGGCATTATGACGGTAAAGTCGCCTGATGATGTGCGCGATTTAAACCGCAAAGCGCGCAACAAAATGTCGGTAATTAAGGAAGGTCAGCAAGTCTCAGAAGTGATTATTCAAGAAGGGGTATATACCTTCGAAAGCATCAACGACGCGGTTGCCGAGCCAGTGGTGTATATGATGGATCACTTTGTGATTGGCGGTTTTTATCGCGTGCACACCGAGCGCGGCGCGGATGAAAATTTGAATGCGCCAGGCTCACAATTTGTACCGCTGGCATTTGAAAAACCTTGCACTTTGCCCGATTGCGCTGGCCAGCCCGACACTGTACCAAACCGCTTTTATGCGTATGGCGTGGTCGCGCGTCTCGCATTGCTGGCGGCGGCGATTGAGCTGCAAGGAACTGACCCATTAAATCAATAAATGTCGTTAATAATTTCTAAAATCAATGCCCTGTAAACCAATATCCATGCGGGTTGCAGGCATGCTTAATTTGATTTAATTGTGAGTTAAATGAGATGAAACTACTTTTTATTTTAGACCCGCTTGCCAGCCTAAAAACCTACAAAGATACAAGCATTGCGATTATGCGCGAAGCGGCTGAGCGCGGTCATAGCTTATTTGTCTGTCAGCAGCATGATGTTTTTTTACGCGACGAAATCGTGAAAATTCAAGCGACCAATTTCAACTTCGGCGACAATGAAAATTGGTTTGAACTTGGTCGAATTGAAGAACTTTTACCTAAATACTTTGACGCAATTTTGATGCGCAAAGATCCACCTTTTGATAACGAATATTTATACAGCACGTATTTGCTGGAGCTGGCGGTCAATCAAGGCGCGCGCGTTATCAATAATCCAGCATCTGTGAGAAGTTGGAATGAGAAATTATCCGTCGCTAAATTTCCGCAGTTTGCGCCTGAATTTTTGGTCACCAGCAATCAGAATCTAATTCGTGAGTTTCTGGAAAAGCACCAAGACATTGTAGTAAAACCTTTAGATGGCATGGGCGGAAGCGGTATTTTTAGAATACATGATGCGGATCACAATATAGGTGTAATTTTAGAAACTGCCACCCAATTTGGCAAGAAAACCATCATGGCGCAACGTTATTTGCCAGAAATTTTGCAAGGCGATAAGCGCATTATCATGGTCAACGGCGAGCCGCTTCCTTACGCGCTGGCACGCATTCCCAAAGCAGGCGAAACGCGTGGCAACTTGGCTGCAGGCGGTACTGGAGTTGCACAAAAGCTTTCGCCGCGTGATTTAGAAATCGCAACAACAATCGGCAAAACTCTTAAAACTGAAGGTTTATTTTTAGTCGGCTTAGACGTGATTGGTGATTATTTAACCGAAATTAACGTTACCAGCCCAACTGGCATGGTGGAAATTGCCGCGCAAACAGACTGCAAACCTGCGCAAGTTTTTATCAAGGCGCTAGAAGAAATTAGTTAGAATAGCGCCTATGCGCTTGTTCCTATTTTTCATCTTTAGTTTTTTTCTTGCTGGCTGCACAAAACCAGAACCACTCTACAACACGCAAAGTTACATATTTGGCACGCTGGTCGATATCACCATTTATGGCGAAACTGAAACAAAAGCGCAAAAAGTCTCAAACCAAATCTTTCAAGATTTTCAAGCGCTACACGTTCGTTTGCACGCTTGGAAGCCTAGTGAATTAAAAACACTTAATGCTAACTTTGCCCAAGGCGAAACGCCTGTGAGTATTTCGCCAGATTTAGCCGCGATGATTGCTGATGCTACAAAACTCTCAATACAATCCAAAGTCGCCTTCAACCCCAGTATTGGCGGACTTATCGAGACATGGGGATTTCATCACGATGTGTTTAAACCGATTAAAATTGATGAAATTAAAATCAAAAGTTTAGTGCAAACCAATCCGCAAATGACGGATATTGTGATTGAAAATGGCAAAGCTTTTAGTAAAAATCCAGCCGTACAACTTGATCTTGGCGGCTATGCAAAAGGCTATGCGCTGGATTTAGCAATAAAGTATTTACGCACGCAAGGCATTAAGAATGCGCTGGTTAACATTGGCGGTAATATTATTGCGCTAGGCAAACATGGCGGAAGCCCTTGGCGCGTAGGTATCCAGCATCCGCGCAAACCTAATGCTATTGCTACGCTAGAATTAGAAAGTGGCTGGGCAATTGGCACCTCGGGTGATTATCAACGCTATTTTGAGCTAGATGGTAAACGTTATTGTCACATTATAGACCCCGCTACGGGTTACCCAGCCCAAGACGTGCAGGCGGTAACTGTACTCATTCCGCCGCAAACTAATGCGGGTACATTATCTGACGTGGCCTCAAAGCCTATTTTTATCGCCAAGCCAAAAGCGCGCGCAGAAGCTGCCGAAGCGATGAATATTGAGAATTTTCTGGTGATTGAATCAGCAGATAAAATTTACGTGAGCCCAAACATGGTCAAGCGCATCACTTGGCTAGATAAAGGCGCTGCAAAACATGCCGTTCAATTTCAACCCTAAACCGCTCTTAGGTGATTGGCTGGTGATTTTTGCCAGCATCATTGCGGTTATTTTCATGTTTCAACAATTTTGGAGTTTTGAGCACGCGAGCAAACTGAAAATTCGGCAGGGAGACAAAATTGTGGGTACTTACGATTTAAACCAAACGCGCGAACTGCATATTCATGGTGCGCTGGGCGATTCGCACATCGTCATCAACCAAGGCAAAGTACGCTTTAAACAATCTCCCTGCAATAATCAATATTGCGTACATCAAGGCTGGTTAAGCCTTGCAGGGCAGGTGGCGATTTGTTTGCCAAATCAAATTAGCTTGCAATTGATGGGCGCAAAAAGTACATATGACTCGCTCAATTACTAAAATTCACACCACAAAAGAAGATCACCACATCGCCAAATTATCGGCGTTGGCGATTGGACTGCACATTTTAGAAGCCATCGTTCCATCACCACTACCCGGTGTGAAACCTGGCATCGCCAATATTGTGACACTATATGTGCTATACGAATATGGATTCGCCACTGCAGTCTGGGTGAGCTTACTAAGAGTGTTTGCCAGCAGCCTATTGTTAGGCCAATTTCTATCCCCAACTTTTATATTAAGTTTAAGCGGTGCAACGCTTAGCTTAGGCGTCTTATTCTTTGCGCAATATCTACCAAAAAAATATTTTAGTGCTATCACAATAAGTATATTAGCTGCGTTCGCGCATATCGCAGGGCAATTAATCATTGTCAGGCTTTGGCTAATTCCACACACGGGTGTAGTTTATTTAATTCCAATTTTTGCACTTGCGGCATTACTATTTGGAACAGTAAACGGTTTAATTACGGCTAAACTTTTACAACAAAATTCATAAAAAGAGCGGCAAAGCCGCTCTTTTTTATTTCAAACACATCTGTTTATTACTGAATCAACTCACGCCAAATTACCCGTTTTTTCTGGAAACCAGCACCAGTACTTGAGAATGGTGTATTTGGCTGCAGTGTCGGAGTTGGGTTATCCGCCGTCACTACAGAAACTTTAGGTGATGCTTTTCCTGTTACCGGATCAGTAACATAAACCACGTTAATCCCCACAATCGGCGAGTTAGTAAATGTTGAAACTTGGGTACCGACTACCGCACCGCCAGTATCATAGTCAAAATAATTCAACCAGCCCGTGCCACCTGGGGCGCATACCGTATTCGATGGCACCGTAGTTGGCACGATCAATGTCCCCTGTACCAGCTTAGCCGACACATTCTGACGTTCGCCAGATTGCAAGTCGATAAACCAGCCTCTATCGGTATTAAAGTCTACCGGATTAGTCGTTGCTACCGAACGAGATGCCCCACCTGAAGCGGTAGTCAACACTTGCTCCACCATTGTAGCGCTAGAACGAGGATCAACGAATGTTGGACTTGCCGTACCACCGGGTACATCATCATCTTTAATCGCATATAAAGTCTGCTGTGATAAATCGGTAAGATCATCTGTTTCCAAATACTTACCCGTACCCACAAATACTACGCGATATACATTACCACCTGCCAACACTTTACCCAATTCTGGCCGGGTAGTGATAGGCTGACCAAGCGTGGCGAATTTCGTCGCTGTAGGCCCGTTATTAATATCAAAGCGCCACAGGTTGCCTTTTAGGTCACCGCCATATATAAATGTCGCTACGTTATTTTTCTCTGGCTCTTCTGCCCAGGCAGCAATCTGACCCAATCCGCTTGGTGTCGTTGTGCTACCTTCACCGGTAGCAATTGGTGAGCCTACAATCGCACCAGTAGCTGCATCCAACACATAAAGATAGCCTGCACCATCACCAGTAGTAAATTGTGGATTAACCACACAGCCTAAAGGTGATTTGGTCGGCGTGACAGTAGTACACTTCACGTCTGGTATATTGTTGTAACCGGAAGTGACCAATACTACCCAATCACCATTGGCCTTTTTGGTAATCACTGGGTTGCCATAGGTATAGCCCAGGTTTTCACCACCCGTTGAGTTAGGAGTAAACTCCCACAGCAATTTAGGGTCAGCAGGATCGGTAATATCCAGCGCATAATAGCCGCGTCCGCCGCCGTTCAAGCCGCCAACTAATATAGTTTTCCAAACACCGCCAATAGTCACATCCGAGATGATAGGGCTGCCATTCACATAATAGACATGATTAGTTGAATAATCAGCATCTGCCAGCGCATACATATTTGGAATCACCATGCTTGGCACGTAAGCCCAGCGTTCCTTACCGCCTTCAGTCAAGCTGGCCGTTGCATTAAAGGCATGCAGCATACCATCGTTAGCACCCATATAAACCGTAGGTGCACGCCCGGCGTTAGCTGTTTTAAAAGCGCTATACCCAGCATCAATATAATTAAAGGTAGGCTTAGCAATGAACGCAGGCTGTGATTCTACAGCATCACCCAATGTCGCTACCCGCGTGCGGAACACGGCATCATCCGGGTTGGCCGCGCTGAACTCATTCGCTGTAGCACCACGTAAATAGTTAACCAGGTTACTGCCCACTGCTGAGGTTTCCTGCGCAGTTGAGAAGGGCAAGTCTGTCCATTGGCTTAAATTTGCCTCTAGCCAGGTTTTTTCGAAAAATGGCTTTTGGCTTGCCGACATATTAGCGTAAGTAAAATCGACAAGGCTAGTCGCGCTTCCATCCTTCATTAAAATATTACGCGTGCCTGCCGCCACTTGGCCAGGCATTTTGCTATTCGTACATGGCGTCACACCATCACTAGCCGGAATGGTTTCCACACACCACAAAGCGGTCTTACTCACCTCGCCGGTTCCGGCGTCAATCGAACGTGCTTCCAGATTGCCTGTCCACTGCACCGTTGTGTAACTAGCCACGTAAGCCAGGTTATCTTCGCCCGCAACCGGATTAAGTGTACTGGTTGCCGCAGCTGCACCGGCGCCAATCTGCGTCTTAATAGAATCCAGCGCAGCCTTTAAACCCTCGGTAATGTCATCTGGTTTTTTTGCGCTAAAGTACAAACCGTGTCCATTTACCGCGGCATGCCACAAGTCATCCACGCGTGATTCCGCTGCATCCGCGATTGAATCCGGCCACACCACAACTGGGGTTGTTCCGTCTCTCAGCCTGTCGAAATCTCCCACCGAGTCAGGATCGTTATAGTCTTTCTGATAGGCCACTCGACCATCCATACCCAAACCCAGGGTAAAGGTTGTCATGTGCTGGGCACGATTCACATCAGTTTTACTCACAAATACGTTGTTATATGCGTCAGTAGTTGCTGGTGAAACCGGGTTTGCACACAAAGTATTGCCAGCGGTCGCGGGCGGCACTATTGCACCTGTACAGTTACCTAGCGCCACGGTACGCAAATCGGTATCGAAATAATACTTGGCAATATCCGCCAGCGTATCGGATTTATTGAAAGTGTCCAGCATCTCACGAGTAGTAGTTAACCCATCGCTGGCATCGTTATCAATCGGCCCGCCATCCTTGTTGCCAATCGCTGCGCCTGTTAAGCCGATCGACCCATAACTGGCTGTTTCATTGTTCGTGTTCCAATAACCATCGGTAGAAAGGATGGTAAAATTCTGTTGACAGGAATACTGCATAGGGTCTGCTTGGCCCGTAATCTTGTTGCCATACAGACGACCGGCTTTTGAGAGCGCACCACGTAACGGCGTAAATTGGATCCCGTTACTTGGCGAACGTGGGTCAGCATCAAACAACTTGGTATACCAAGTTGTTTTTTGAGTCCCCTCGAACGTATCAATGTGCTGGAAATCATTGCCATCTGTCGCAGTTTTATCACTAATCGTGGTGTAGCCAACGCGATAACGATTACCGATGTTTTTGAAAGCATGACTGACCGAAGTTTTCATCGCTTGCATACGGGTTTGGTAATAAGTCCACCAGTTTGCAAAATTGGTCATTTCTTCGGCATAGGTACATAAAGTTTCTGCCGCGCAATCTCTACGCGTAGAGCTACCGCCAACCTTGGTGTATGTTTGTCCCGTGACGATATCCACACGGGTAAAACCACCTGGGTAGCTGGCATCCTGTGCGGGAATCGCAGCTTGATACGGCACTTCAGCAACAAAGGCAACGCCACCCGCTGTTGCTGTTGTACTAACAGTCACACCACCAAAGTTAGTTCGACTACCGACACTAACCGCTTTGCCATTAGTGACTGTGCCAGAAGTATCTACCAAACAGACCACATTGGCTGTTTTGCTTGCGCATGTTGGTGTTATTGCATTACCGCCAATGTAGGCCTTAACAGTACCACCAGTCCCAATTACTGACACCACCCTACTAGCTACTTGGGCTGGTGTTCTACTATTGCCTCCTGTAATATTTAGTGGGTTAGCATTGGATACAGTTATTGTGCTACCACCCGAACCCATTGAAATAGTTCTGCTACTACCAAGATCTCTGTTTATTCTAGCAGTTTGCGTTGCACTGGTGATGGTTCCTCCAAACGTAATTAACCCAGTTGGATTAACTCTTAGTACTTCAGGCACATATGGCACCTCTGGCACAGCGGCTGTCGCCGGCTGGAAAAACTTGGTCGGGTAACGTATAGCATCGAATTCGCCGTCTATGCGCACCGCCTGACAAGCGCCGGAAGCCGGCTGCAATGTAGTTGCGTTTGCCTCACTATTGCACCAGCGCACCTTGGCTGGGTATTTATAGGTGGCTGTCTCGGTCACCTGGCAATTGGTTAATTGTGCAGTATTGCAATATTCACCCGGAGTAACTTTATAATAATGTGGCCCAAAGTTTCTTGTGGCCGTGCTGGGTGTCGCCAAATTACCTGTCGCAACACTGCCTGAGCCAGTAGCAAACTGACCCGTACGAGATGTTTTGTAAGCCTGACTAGTCGAAGTAACCGGACTAACCACCGTGCCCGGCAAAATATAATTATCGTTTCTCAGACAATCCGTATATGTATTATCAGTACACCATACGACGTCCGAGTAACCGGTCACCAAATTGGTAGAACCGGTATCTTGGATATTGTAAGCATCATTTTTCACGCTGGTCCACGTAGTTTGGCTTGCTTTGCTGGTTTTATCAGCGTTAACCGGTGGGTCATAGGTAATGGTCGGGTTGTAATAAACTCCGTTGATATCTGGGCTTCTAAAAGGCGGTTGTTTATCGCAAGCTTCATCATAGTTGCCATCTGTAGCCTTACAAAGATTATCATCTACCCAATCAGGCAAATAATTCCACTCCATACTGGTAGAGTCATCTAATATAAAGAATACATTAGGCAACACTTTTGAAAGTGTTGAATCTGCCAACGGTGCATCGGCGAGGTCAACAGCGACACTGACTGGCGCAGCGGCCGCTATATTAGACAAGGTGAGGCTAGCAGCAAAAATCATGCCGAATACAAGAGATGCCTTAGCTTGAAAATTGGATAGTAGTTTCATGATAACCCCTAATATATAAACGCTTGAATGTAACTAATGGTGTTTTTTACACCGACAACCCGAGCAGTGACCCGGTATACAGGACTTTGCTCGAGCGTTACGTTTGCACCTGCATTGGGTGCGTCCACCACGGTTTGCGAACCAGTATTAACTGCCGGCGCGCCAAATAAGCAGTTGTCTTCACCGGGGGCGCCTACATTGCGGCACATGCGCTGTATGACATAACGCACGGTATTGCCCGTTGTGTCCGTGCCATCCACGACACCAGTCCCTGTTGCGGGTTTGCTATCAGCCGCATCCCAATCCAGCGCTGTGGGATCGAGCTCTTGTGTCGCGTAATAACCTGCGGCCGCGTTGCTTGCATTAAACGTAGCAGGATCTAAAATAGCGCCCATCCAGGCAAGTGCAGTCTCCAACCCACTGTCTGCAGACGAAGTAGCTGATTGCTTGGATGCCAAATTGCCAGCGATGATGGTGCTGGTATCGACCGAGCGTATCAGCGCGACCGCGGCCAGAGACATGACGACCAGCGCAATGAGGGCAACAAATAGTACGACACCTTTTTGTTTGGCGTGGTGCCGCCCGCCGATGATGCAAGTTTTGTATTGTGAGTTCATTATATGTCCACTCATAGTGTGTTTTTAGACCAAATCATATTGCGTAGCGGAATAATGGTTTCGTAAACACGATAACGGTAACGTTGCCAATTGGCTTCCGCCGAAAGATCAATTGCTGGCGCAGGAGATCCTGCTGTGCCTTCCCATGCGCATACGCCAGTAGGATTAGCCGCAGTTAATGAGCTACAGGCGACAGAGCCATCCACGTCTTCTTTTTCCAGCAAGCCATTGCGGGCAACCACCGCAATGCGCACGGCCTTGATCCGATTGCGATTGGCCACACTAGGTGCAGCCCACGGCGCGCTGGCATCTACCCATGCGGTAATTTGGTTACTGTTTGCAGTAGCCGAAACACCATATTGCGCTTGCATATCAACGATTTCAGAAACGATAGGAGTAGGAGTAATGCTGGAAGCATCATTTCTCTGCAATTGATTAGTTGCCACCGTATAGGTGTACTGATTCCATTTGCCCATACAAGTTAAGCTGGCACCAGAAGTGGCTCCAGCTGCGCTTGTTAACGTTATGTGTGTGGTGTCTGCATTGAGGTTGGCGTCATTAACTGTGGTCATGGCGCAAGTGGTGCCTGCACTGACTAAGACGACATCGCCTTGACTGCAGCCAAAATTATTATTGACGCCTAGGCCTGTGGTTGTGGCAGCAGCAGCATTTATGATCTTGACTGCAATGCCGTTTTTAGCTACTGCAGCATCGCGGGCGTAACGTATAGCAATACTATCGCTAGCCCCGGCACCGCCCTCCGTAATGCTGATTGGGAACATATCGATTTCCGGAGTCGCTCCATCGCCATCATGGTTAACCGTTAAATCAGACCCCACAACGGCAGGATCACATCTTAGGGGTGGATTTTGCGTATCAAACACTGGCAAACCAAAGCCGGCCATTTGCATATCGCGCTGTAACGTAAATAACGCAATACTGCCATTCGTCTGCGCATCTGCCGTGCCTGTTGTGGTGCGTTTTTGCCCTTCAAAAGTCGCAAAAACTTGCATAATCACTAGCGTAGCAAGCAAGCCAATGACAAGACCAACCAAAAGTTCTACTAAACTAAAGCCAGTTTGACGCATAGGCATTTTACTCTTCAATATCATTAGTCGCCTCCAGCAATGCGGGCATTAGTAGTAAAATTATGCTCTTCTTGGCCTGGTAATTGCCAGGTAACAATCACACTAATTTCGCCAACTGAAGGCATCAATACAGTACGCTTGCCATTTGGGAGCAAGGTAGGAATATCCGTAGCTGGGTCTTCAACATAATCAACGAGGTTATCAGGGTCTGCCCACATTCTCCCCAACGCCTGTTGTGCAATAAAAGCGGCATCTGAGCGGTATTTTGCATCAGATGTATTTTTAACCATTGCGGCTTGTAACCCTGCGATAGCAAGAATCCCCATAGAGAAAATTACTACGGCAATTAGTGCTTCTAGCAAAACCATGCCTTTTTGCATAGATTGTGAAGGTATTAGGTAACGATTCATTTGAAGCTTCCTCATCAAACTGGACATTTACGCGGATCTGTACCAGCGGTATCGAGCGCAGGGTCGCACATACGCACACTTCCACCTACACCAATAACTATGCGCAATTCCCGGCTTTCTGCCGCTGATAATACCGAGGTATTCACATCCACATCAATAGTAACAAGACCGCCAGCGCCTGGCACAGGGCTAGTCATTACACCAAAACTATTAAATACAAAAGGGCCAACATCACTAGTTACAAGTGTGATGTCTGCAGAGGAGCCTTCGCTAGCTGCACGACTTTGTACCGTGGTGGCATCATCTGGATCTGGGCAAGCGCCCGGTGCGACTGGGCTAGTGCAGACTGTCCAAGCCGAACTTGTTCCACGCAAATCAAGCTGAACTGGGGCGTTACGTTTAACCGCTTCTCCTCGTGCCGTTTGAATACCATTCTGGATAGACTCCGCCGCTGTACGAATGCGTGAATTTTGTATCCAAGTCGTATAACTAGGAATTGCAAACGCTCCCAATACACCTATAACAGCCATAGTTACTAGTAACTCGACTAGCGTTAGTCCTAACTCTTTATGTTTAATGCAATGCATTAACATGAACCTGCTTTGTTTGTTAACCAACAAGAGCCACCTGTTGCACCATCGTATGTAGAGGTTTTTGCATTGTCTTGGTCAACAGAAAAGTCAAAATTACCCATGTCCTCACCAACTACCCCGGTAGCCTTCAAAGTGTATGCAGTTGCACTTGGCGCAACACTGCAAGCGTATGTGAAATACTTCGCGCCGTTTGTAGGTGCACAATTACCACCCACATAAGTGCGGTTATCTTGAAAATATTGCTCCATTTTTACACGTAAATCTGCAAGGTTAGCAGTGGCCTCAGCCGCCTTGCCCTTTTTCGTATAATCGTTATAACTTGGTATTGCAATTGAAGCCAAAATACCAATAATCGCCACTACAATCATCAGCTCAATTAGCGTAAACCCTTTTTGCGCCACTTTTAATGTATTCATTTTGCTATCCCTTTTTTGGTTGATTGAATCATGCCAAAGCCTCTATAACATTGTCTAGCAGTATCCGATATTCGGATAATTTTACAGAATGAGCGGTTAACAAAGTCCCAATTCCGCTTTCTACAACAATCAATGATAAAATAAAACCTAAAATTGTGGTGAGATTAGCATGCTAAAAAATATATCGGTTTTAGTAATTTTTATAAGTTATTTGGCGTTAATGGGTTGCGGCACAAAAGGTCCGTTATATATTCCTGAGCAGCGCTACCCGCAAGGCGCTGAAAATAATCACGCGCCAAAAGACCTAAAACAGCATGCCCTGCAAGCCAATATCCATGCGCCTTGCAGGGCATACATTTAAAAGAATAATTAAAAATGAATGCTTTTGATTTAAAAAATGGCGAATTACATGCCGAAAATATCGCGCTAGCGTGCATAGCGCAAGAATTTAATACACCTTGTTATGTGTATTCAAAAGCTGCACTAACGCACGCATTTACTAGCTTTGAGGCAGGTTTAGCTGGCACAAATCATTTGGTTTGTTTTGCGGTAAAAGCCAACCCAAATATTGCGATTTTGAACCTTTTTGCCAAGCTGGGCGCGGGTTTTGATATTGTCTCTGGTGGCGAGCTGGCGCGGGTACTGGCGGCTGGCGGCGACCCGCAAAAAATCGTGTTCTCGGGTGTGGGCAAAACCGCCGATGAAATGCGCGCCGCTTTAAACGCAGGCATTTTTTGCTTTAATGTAGAATCTAAAAGTGAGCTGAAACGCTTAAATGAAGTGGCAAAAAGCATGGGTAAAATCGCGCCAGTTTCGTTGCGCGTTAACCCTAATGTGGATGCGAAAACGCACCCATATATTTCCACAGGTTTAAAAAACAATAAATTTGGCGTGGCATTTGAAGATGCCATTAGCGTTTATGTGCAAGCTGCCGCAATGCCGAATATCGCCGTGCATGGCGTGGATTGTCATATCGGCTCGCAAATTACCGAGCTAGCGCCGTTTATTGAAGCACTGGATTTAATTTTAGGCTTAGTGGATGCACTTGAAACAAAAGGCATCAAAATTTCGCACATCGACGTTGGCGGCGGTATTGGCATTACTTATGCCGACGAAACACCGCCCGAATTTGGCGCTTATGCAAAAGCGATTTTAGCCAAATTAGCAGGAAGAAATGTAAAGCTGCTGTTTGAGCCAGGCCGAGCACTGGTGGGCAATGCAGGCGTGTTGCTGACCAAAGTAGAATATCTCAAGCCTTCAGAGGCCAAAAATTTTGCCATCGTCGATGCGGCCATGAACGATCTGATGCGGCCCGCTTTGTATGACGCCTATCACGATATTGTGGCAGTGAATCCGCATGCTGGTGAAGCTACAAACTACGAAATTGTTGGCCCTGTATGCGAAAGTGGCGACTTTTTAGGTCACGACCGCGAATTAAATCTGCAAGAAGGTGATTTGCTTGCTATAAAATCTGCTGGCGCATATGGCATGAGCATGGCCAGCAACTACAATTCACGCCCGCGCGCAGCAGAAATTATGGTAGATAATGACAAAGCGCATGTGATTCGGCCGCGTGAAAAAGTGGCGGATTTATTCTCTTTAGAAACAGTGTTGCCGTAATACTCAAAAGCCACGAAAATAGTTGCAGAATCTAGCACTTAAGCGTAAATTATTGCTAAGAGAATTATTATTCTAAAGAATGACTCTTACGATTATATTTATAACATTTGGGAGAAGATTATGAAGAAATTGTTATTTGTAGTAATTGCTATGCTCACGTTTAACGCTGCGCCACTCGCATTTGCGGATGATACGCTTCCAGAAGTTCCACCTGTAGATGACCCAGCAATTCCACCAATTGATGCGCCTGCACCAGACGATGCAAAATAATTATTTCATACACAAATAATTTTGTTTGAATTTTTAATAAGGGGAGAAGTAAAATGAATAAATTTTTAATCGCTTTAATGGCAGCAATGATGTTAGTTGTTGCTGGCTGTGCTACTAAACCCGCTGCAAATGCATCTACATGGACTGGTGCTACAGGCACCCCGATAGATATTGGCGATGGTGCTGCTTTAGAAGAAGTTGCTGCAGTTGATGATGAGGCTGTAGAAGATTTACCTGATATGGTTACTGCAGAAATGTAATTTAGTTTTTTTAGTAATAAAAAAGCGAAGTCTTTACTTCGCTTTTTTTACGTCCTCAAATTCAAGCCTATCAAAAACCTTTAATCAAAAATTACGGTTTTATTGGCATAAAGCAAAATGCGATTTTCTATATGCCAGCGCACCGCCTTGGCTAACACCGAACGTTCCAAATCTCGACCTTTTTGTATCAAATCTTCCACTTGGTCGCGGTGCGAAATACGGTCAATATCCTGCTCGATAATCGGACCTTCATCCAACACTTCGGTGACATAATGGCTGGTGGCGCCAATCAGCTTAACGCCGCGCTCAAAAGCACGATGATACGGCCGTGCGCCAATAAAGGCGGGCAAAAACGAGTGGTGAATATTGATAATGCGCTGTGGGTAACGCTGCACAAAATCTGGCGATAAAATTTGCATATAGCGCGCCAACACAATTAAATCGATGTTGTATTGTTCAAACAATTTAAACTCCGCGTCTTCCGCTAGCGGCTTATTGTCTTTGCTCACTTCGATGTGGTGAAAATCAATACCATAAAACTTGACTAAATCTTCCGTATCGCGATGATTGCTAATCACCAACGGGATTTCGCATGCCAGCTCGCCACTTTTATGGCGATGCAACAAATCGGCTAAACAGTGGTCATATTGCGAAACCATAATCGCCACACGCGTTTTGTGTTGCGAGAGCTTAAGCTGCCAAACCATGTTAAATTTGCTGGCTATAGGCGCAAAAGCCTCATTAAAGCTTGAGGCTGTGAGATTAAAGCCTGCCACATCCCATTCTACGCGCATTAAAAATAGATTATTTTCTGCATCTTGATGCTGGTCTGCGTGTAAAATATTGGCATTGTGCTGATACAAAAAATCAGCGATTGCCGCCACAATGCCACGCGTATCGGGGCAAGTAATTAACAGGGTTGCAGTGTTTTTCATATCAGTAGAATTTAAAAATTTGTGCAATTATATATCAAACGAGATAACGATTTGAATTTGAAACAAAAAACTGACTTGCAAGCGAATATAGTGCTCGCCAACCCGCGCGGCTTTTGCGCTGGCGTTGACCGCGCCATTATTATTGTCGAGCAAGCGCTAGAAAAATTTGGCGCGCCAATTTATGTGCGCAACGAAGTTGTCCACAACAAATTTGTGGTGGATGAATTGCGAGCAAAAGGTGCAATTTTTGTCAATGAGCTCGATAAAATCCCCGCTGGCAGCACGGTCATTTTTAGCGCGCATGGCGTATCAAAAGCGATCCGTGCCGAGGCTGAAAGCCGCGATTTGACTGCCTTTGACGCTACTTGTCCTTTGGTCACAAAAGTACATATTGAAGTCGCCAAAATGCGCAAAGCGGGTATGGAAATTGTGATGATAGGGCACAAGGGTCATCCTGAAGTGGAGGGCACGATGGGACAGTCTGAACAAGGCATGTACTTGGTGGAGACGCCTGAAGACGTGGCCAAATTAAGCGTAAAAGATGCTGATAAATTGGCGTTCGTCACGCAAACAACGCTTTCGATGGACGATGCTACTTTGGTAATTAATGCGCTGCATCAACGCTTCCCCAATATCCATGCGCCTAAAAGCGATGATATTTGCTACGCAACGCAAAATCGCCAAGATGCGGTAAAAATTATGGCGAAAGATTGCGATTTAGTCATTATCGTTGGCTCACCAAATAGCTCTAATTCTAATCGCTTGCGTGAAGTCGCGCAAAATCAAGGCGTTGAAGCCTACATGGTGGATAACGCCAGCCACTTAAAAGCTGAATGGCTAGTAGGCAAAACCAAAATCGGTGTTTCAGCAGGAGCCTCTGCGCCAGAAATTTTGGTAAAAGAAGTAATTGCGAAACTGCAAACTTTAGGTGCGAATGAAGTACAAGAACTGCACGGCGTAGTTGAAAATGTCATTTTTCAGCTCCCTAAAAATTTAACTTCTGCAGCCAATAACACATCGCATTGAATTACAAAACACCCATCTCTGCATTGGTGCTGATTTACACCCAAAATGTACGAACACAAGACTTGCAAGTGCTAATCATGGAGCGCGCTGATAAAGCGGGGTTTTGGCAATCGGTTACTGGTAGTATAGAAAGTAATGAAACACCGCTGCAAGCGGCGATTCGCGAGGTGCATGAGGAAACTGGGTTGGATGCCACGCTATATAATTTGCAAGATTGGCAAGCTTCGAACGTGTATGAAATTTATCCGCATTGGCGCTATCGTTATGCGCCTGGCGTGGTAGAAAACACGGAACATCTTTTTGGCTTAGAACTTCCTACAAAATTATCCATCAAACTAGCCCTAAACGAGCATGTGCGCTATGAATGGGTTGATTGGCGTGAGGCAGCAACACGTGTGTTTAGCTGGACGAATGTAGATGCATTAAAAAGATTAGGTGAAAGATACAACTTAAAGTTATAAAATTACGACTATGCAACCCGAAGCCATTAAATCAATACCAATAAAATTTGAGAAATACCAAACAGTAGAAGACGCAAACTGTCAGCGTAGCATTATTGCTGCGCGCAATAAACTCGGCAAACGTTTGGTGATTTTAGGTCATCACTATCAACACGAAAGTGTATATCGCCATGCCGATTTTACGGGCGATTCACTTAAATTATCTAAATATTGTGAAGATTTAGATGCCGAATTTATCGTGTTTTTAGGCGTGCATTTTATGGCAGAAGTGGCGGATATTTTAAGCCGACCCGAGCAAATTGTCGTACTACCAGACCTTGCTGCTGGCTGCAGCATGGCGGATATGGCGAATTTAGCCAAAGTAGAGCGGAGCTATCGCGAACTCAGCAAAGTGCTGAATTTTGATGAAACGATTACGCCAGTCACTTACATTAACTCCGCCGCTGATTTAAAAGCGTTTTGCGGCGAGCATGGAGGCATTGTGTGCACTAGCACCAACGCGCCTAAAATTTTAGACTGGAGCTTTAAGCAACGCGAAAAAGTGTTGTTTTTTCCTGACCAAAATCTAGGTCGTTGGAGTGGTCATAAAATGGGTATTCCGCTCGAGCAAATGCCGATTTGGGATCCCGACCAACCGATGGGTGGTTTAACAGAAGAACAGATTAAAAACGCAAAAATTTTGCTGTGGAAAGGTCACTGCGCGGTGCATCAAATGTTCCGTCTGCAAAATATTGAGCATTTCCGCAAATTACATCCTGACGGCCATGTAATTTCGCACCCAGAAGCGCCGTTTGAAGTGTGTTTGAACTCTGACTTTGTCGGCTCGACCGAATACATTTTAAAAACTGTCACTGAGGCCGCTCCCAACACCAAATGGCTGGTCGGTACAGAGTTGAACTTGGTAACCCGTCTAGCCGAACAAATGAAACCGCAAGGCAAACATGTCCAGTTTATGAGCCACGTGGTGTGCGAATGCTCAACCATGGCGAGGATTGACCCGCAGCATTTGGCTTGGACGCTAGAAAACTTGGCCGAAGGCAATGTAGTCAACCAAATTAAAGTGCCTGCGCACGATGCGAAATTGGCAAAATTGACACTAGACCGCATGCTTGCTGCTTCTTAATGACTTGTGATTTATGCCAACCAACGCTACATGAGATTTTGTGGCAAGATGATTTTTGCCGTGTCGTGCTACTCGATGACAAAGATTATCCCGCGTATTGCCGTGTGGAACTGGTTGAACACGTCAAAGAAATGACTGATTTAGCGCCGTCTGACCGCGCACGTTTGATGAAAGTGGTGTTTGCGTTAGAAACCGCGATGCGCGAAATTATTCAACCCGATAAAATCAACTTAGCCAGTTTGGGAAACAAAACACCACATTTACACTGGCACATCATTCCTCGGTTTAAAGATGACAAACATTTTCCTAATTCGCATTGGGGGGAAGCTAGAAAAGATGCCCTGCAGCCCATTATCCATGGACCTTCCAGGGCATCTATTTTATCGTTTAAAGACAAAATAAAAGCGCATGTTGAATGCGCTTTGGCTAACTAAACTACCAGCCGCTCCACCACTTTTCCATTCACTAAATGGCTTTCGATAATTTCATCTATATCATCAGCATCCACAAAAGTGTACCAAATCGCTTGTGGATAAATCACCAAAATTGGCCCTAAGCCGCATCTATCCAAGCAACCAGAACGGTTGATCCGCACCTTGCTTTCGCCACTCAAACCCAGCTTTTTTACACGCGCTTTCATGTGATCAAAAGCCGCCTCTGTGCCCTTATCCGCACAGCAAGCCTCGCCGTTTTCGCGTTGATTTAGGCAGAAAAATACATGGTATTGATAAAAGTTTGTCATTCGGTTTGTAGAGAATCTTCTTGTGTAAATGTCCAAGTGCGCGTAATGCTCAAAATATCGGTATCATGCTTAATATCTTCTGGAAAAACCGCATACGGCGCGGCTAACTCCACAATGCGCTTGGCGGCTTCATCCAACACGGGATAATTCGATTTCTGATCGATAATCACACTTTCTAAACTGCCATCCGCATTAATTGACACCGTCATGCGGAGTTGACCATATAACTTTTGCGCTTTTGCTGCCTCTGGGTAATTCATATTGCCGATGCGCTCGACCTTTTGCCGCCACGATTCCACATATAAAGCAAAGCGATATTCCTTAGTGCGTGCGCCAATAAATTTGCGCTTAGGCCGTTTTTGATACTCGTCCTGTTGTTTTGCGATTTGCGCCTCAAGCTTATCTATTTCCCTTGCTGCGGTAATCAGCTCTTGCGTATTAAGCTGAGATTTTACCTTCGTTTGCTGCTCACCCTTCTCAGGTTCTGCAGAAGCGGCATTTTGCGTCGGGCTAGAAGCTATTTTTTTTACAGAATCAACTTGTGTCATTAGCTCTTGCGCTTGTTTTTCCAACTCATCCACGCGCTTTTGTTCACGCGCTTCTTGTGCCTTTAATTTAGCAGATTTCGCTGCACTTTGTGCTTGTGAATTTGGCTTTAATTTTACTTCTGCGGCTTTCTCTTTGGGCGAAGGCAACGCGGTTTTTAATTTGCGATCTGCTTCGGTATTGCCGCCTCGATCTAAATTGGCCTGCGCCAATAACTCCGCTTTATCTGGTGCGCTTTTGGTTTTAGCATTGACTAAAACCACGTCCAACGAGGGCAGTTTATCGGCCAGTTTTTTAAGTTCGGGCTGGAATTTAACGCTTAAAATTGCTGCATGGATGAATATCGATACCCAAATCGCAACACCAATGGCGCTAATAGTTTTTACTTTACTAACTAAAGCGGCTAATGCTGCTATTTCAGTCTGTTTAAGTGCTGCGCTCAAACTTATATTTTTCCTAATAGTCCATCAAGGATTTTTTGGTGCACGCCACCAAAGCCGCCATTACTCATCACCAGAATATGGTCGCCCGATTGTGCAACTTTGCAAAGTTCGCTCACTAGCATAGTCAAATCATCAAACGTTTTGGATTTATTTGCAATAGGTTTTAGCGCTTCGGCAGCGTCCCAACCTAAATTTGCGCCGTAGCAAAACACCAAATCCGCATTTTTTAAGCTCGCAGGTAGCGCATCTTTCATCACGCCGAGCTTCATGGTATTACTGCGCGGCTCTAAAACCGCTATGATTCTGGCATGGCTGGAAGCCGCATCCAGCTTGCTTCGCAGGCCTGCTAAAGTGGTCTCGATAGCGGTGGGATGATGCGCAAAATCATCGTAAACAGTGATGTTATTCACCACGCCCTTAGTTTCCATGCGGCGTTTTACGTTTTTAAATTCGCTTAACGCTTCAATCGCGATGCATGGCGCGATGCCCACGTGGCGCGCCGCCGCGATGCAAGCCAGCGCGTTCATGCGGTTATGTTCGCCCATTAAATCCCAACTTAAATTGCCTTGACGCTCACCCTTAAAAAATATATCAAAGCGGCCTTGTGTATCCACATTTTTCACTTCCCAACTTTCAGGCGTTCCAAAAAACTCCAAATTACTCCAACAACCTTTGGCAATCACGCGCTCCAAGCTTTCCTGTTTGTTGCTCACCACCAAACCCTGCTGCGGAACGGTACGAACCAAATGATGAAACTGCTTTTCAATGGCCGCTAAGTCGTCAAAAATATCAGCATGGTCAAACTCTAAGTTATTCAAAATGGCTGTACGCGGACGGTAATGTACAAATTTGGAGCGTTTATCAAAAAAGGCGGTATCGTATTCATCGGCTTCGATGACAAAAAATGGTGATGTGCTTTTGCTGTCTTGTTTTGGTGTTTGCGGCAAGCGCGCAGAAACGCCAAAATTCTCTGGCACACCGCCAATTAAAAAACCTGGCGCCAAGCCTGCATATTCTAAAATCCAAGCCAACATAGAAGCTGTTGTAGTTTTGCCATGCGTACCTGCTACCGCCAGTACCCACTTACCTTGTAACACATTCTCCGCCAACCATTGCGGGCCAGAGATATACGGTAAACCTTGATTGAGTATTTCCTCCATCAACGGATTGCCGCGTGAAACCACATTCCCTATCACGTAAATATCGGGTTTAAGTTGAGTTTGCTCCGGCGAAAAACCTTCAATCAGCTCAGTGCCCTGCGCCTCAAGCTGTATACTCATTGGCGGATACACATTCGCATCGCAGCCCGTGACACGATGCCCTGCCTGCTTAGCAAGCACCGCAATGCCGCCCATAAATGTACCGCAAATACCTAAAATGTGAATGTGCATAATATTAATTTTCTTAACTTAAATTTGGCGCCAGCCAGCGCTCTAAATAGTCTTTTGGCAAGTTTCGACGTTTCGCCATATCTTCCAGCTGGTCATTGCCGATTTTATCCACGCTAAAATATTTGGCCTCTTTGTGCGCGAAATAAAAGCCTGAAACCGAGGCTGCGGGCATCATGGCAAAGCTCTCTGTTAGCGTCATGCCAATTTCGTCACACTGCAACAATTTGAACATATCAGCCTTTACCGTGTGATCTGGGCAGGCGGGATAGCCAGGCGCAGGGCGGATGCCGCGATAATGCTCTTTAATCATCTCATCACTGTTTAAATCTTCATCTTTAGCATAGCCCCAGAAGTCAATACGCACGCGGTGATGCAGGTATTCTGCAAATGCCTCCGCCAGTCTATCCGCCAACGCTTTTAGCATAATGCTGCTGTAATCGTCGTGCGCGGCTTCAAATTTTTCTAAATGTTTTTCGATGTTGATGCCAGCGGTCACCGCAAACAGGCCGATGTAATCCTCAGTGCCTTTAGGCGCAATAAAATCCGCCAAGCACTGATTAGGGCGCGCTACGCCGTCTATCACTGGTTTTTCACTTTGCTGGCGCAAACCATAATAAGTGAATGCAATTTCGCTACGCGTTTCGTCCGTGTAAATTTCAATGTCGTCGTCATTCACACGATTGGCAGGCATAAGCGCGACGACACCATTGGCGGTAAACCAGCGCCCATCGATGATTTTTTTCAACATGGCACGCGCTTCGTTATAAACCTTGGTCGCTGCCTCGCCGACTACTGCGTCCTTCAAAATGGCAGGGTAAGCGCCTGCTAAATCCCAAGTTTGGAAAAATGGCGCCCAATCGATAAACTGGGCGATAGAAATTAAATCGATGTTGTTAAGTACGCGCCGACCAATAAACTTGGGCTTCACAGGCGTATTTTCACCTGTAAAATCAAGTTTGGCTTTATTTTTACGCGCATCCGCAATGTTGAGCATTGGCACGCCTTTTTTATTGGCATGCTGGGTACGCGCTTTTTGATAATCAGCCTGAATCTCGGCCAAATACGCGCCGCGCGTTTCTGGCGTGAGCAGATTTTGCATCACCGAAACCGAGCGCGATGCATCTGGCACATAGACGATTGGACCATCGTAATGCGGCGCTATTTTCACCGCCGTATGCGCGCGCGACGTGGTCGCACCGCCGATTAATAGCGGCATTTGCTGGCTTTGGAAAAATGGGTCGCGCTGCATTTCTTTTGCAATGTAAGACATTTCCTCTAAGCTTGGCGTAATCAGGCCGCTCAAGCCAATAATATCGGCATTTTCGGCTTTGGCCATGGCCAAAATCTCAGCAGCTGGCACCATTACGCCCATATTCACCACTTCAAAATTATTGCATTGCAGCACCACGCTCACAATATTTTTGCCAATATCATGCACATCGCCCTTCACGGTGGCGATGACGATTTTTCCTTTAGGTTTAGCCACAACGCCCGTGCGCGCTTGCTCGGCGGCTTTTTCGGCCTCAATAAACGGGATTAAATGCGCCACGGCGGTTTTCATGACGCGGGCAGATTTCACCACTTGCGGCAAAAACATTTTGCCTTGGCCAAATAAATCGCCGACCACGTTCATGCCATCCATGAGCGGGCCTTCTATGACATGAATTGGACGACCGCCACTAGCCTCCACCGCCACACGTGCTTCTTCAGTGTCTGCCACAATGTAATCCGTTATTCCATGCACCATGGCGTGTTCCAACCGCTTATTCACACTTACGGGGTTTTCTGGCGTGCCGCGCCATTCCAGCGTTGCAGCTTCTTTTTTGCCCCCAGCTACTAATGTGCCTGCGATTTCAATCATGCGCTCAGTGGCATCCGGACGACGATTCAACACCACATCTTCTACGCGCTCTTTTAATTCAGCTGGCAAGTCATCATAAATGCCCATCATGCCCGCGTTGACTATGCCCATGGTCATGCCAGCTTTGATGGCATGGTAGAGAAACACCGTGTGAATCGCCTCGCGCGCTGGGTCGTTGCCGCGAAAGCTAAAACTCACATTAGAAACGCCGCCCGAAATTTTGGCGTGCGGCAAATTTTGCTTAATCCAGCGCGTCGCCTCAATAAAATCCACCGCGTAATTATTGTGTTCTTCAATACCCGTGGCGATGGCAAAAATGTTGGGGTCGAAAATAATATCTTCTGGTGGAAAACCTTGCGCCACCAGCAAGTCGTAAGCGCGTTTGCAAATCTCCGTTTTGCGCGCAAAAGTATCCGCTTGACCTTTTTCATCAAACGCCATCACAATCACCGCCGCGCCATAACGGCGACACAACTTGGCTTGGCGTAGAAACTCTGCTTCGCCTTCTTTCATCGATATAGAGTTCACAATCGATTTGCCCTGCACACACTTAAGCCCAGCCTCAATCACGCTCCATTTAGATGAGTCAATCATCACTGGAACACGCGCAATATCAGGTTCAGATGCAATTAAGTTTAAAAAGTGCGTCATCGCTTTAACGGCATCCAACATGCCTTCGTCCATGTTAATGTCGATGACCTGCGCGCCGTTTTCCACCTGCTGACGCGCCACGCTTAATGCTTCTTCATATTGCTCATTAATAATCAGCCGCGCAAAAGCTTTACTACCCGTAACATTGGTGCGCTCGCCGACGTTGACGAATAAAGAACTTTCATCAACGATAAAAGGCTCTAGGCCTGCAAGGCGCATGGATATTGGCTGCTGGGGCACTCTTCTTGGCGCGATATTTTTCACTTGTTCGTAAATCGCGTTAATATGTGGCGGTGTAGTCCCGCAGCAACCGCCAACGATATTCACAAAGCCGCTCTCGGCAAACTCTTTCACCAGGTTTGAGGTAATTTCAGGTGTTTCATCAAAACCCGTATCAGACATCGGGTTCGGCAAACCCGCGTTGGGGTAAATGCACACAAAAGTATCGGCAATTTTGGATATTTCTTCTGCATACGGCCGCATCAAAGTTGCCCCCAGCGCACAATTGAGGCCAATAGTGAGCGGTTTGGCGTGGCGCACCGAGTTCCAAAATGCTGTCACTGTTTGGCCAGATAATATGCGGCCAGAAGCATCGGTGACCGTACCGGAAATCATAATCGGCAATTTGTAGCCAACTTCTTCAAAAAACGTATCAATCGCGAACAAAGCCGCTTTGCAATTAAGCGTATCGAAAATAGTTTCCACCATTAAAATATCCGCGCCGCCTTCAACCAATGCCCGCGTTTGCTCCAAGTAAGCGCTCACCAACTGGTCAAAATTCACGTTGCGTGCGGCGGGGTTATTCACATCGGGCGAAATGCTGGCGGTTTTGGGTGTTGGCCCAAGCGCGCCCGCCACAAAGCGCGGTTTATCCGGCGTGCTGTACTTTTGGCAAGCCGCTTTGGCAAGTTTTGCGGATTGCACGTTCATCTCGTGCACCAAATGCGCCATGTGGTAATCATCTTGCGCCACGCTAGTCGCGCCGAAGGTGTTGGTCTCGATAATATCCGCGCCCGCAGCTAAATATTGCTCGTGAATTTCTTGAATGATTTGCGGCTGCGTCAGGCTTAACAGCTCGTTATTACCTTTTACAAACAACTCGCGCTGGCCTGCTGGCGCGGCGAAGTCTTTAAATCTATCGCCACGATAATCTGCCTCAGTCAGCTTATAGCGCTGAATCATCGTGCCCATAGCACCATCCAAAATAAGGATGCGTTGGGCAAGCAATTCGCGGAGATGGGTTTCGGTAGCTGAAGTTTGGGCTGTCATAGCGCCATTTTACCACTTTCTTAATGCGCAGCTTGTAAGGTGGGCAGATTTCTGCCCACCTTATAATTTATTACCGCGTGGGCAACGAGTTGCCCACCCTACCTGGCTGAATGTTTAAGTGTATTTATAATTATTTTAATTTTTCTTTGCCAAGAATCTAGCTCTACATTACTGCACCAAGCAACCGCACCACCACCAGCATCACTAAATAAGGCTATTAATTGCTCAGCCCAGCCTCCATTGAAGGCTACCTGCGTATTTGTTGCTAAAATCTCGCCCTTAGCAATCTCTTTTATAAGGTACTGTCTACGCATGTAGGTATCTTTAGTTGATCCAATTTTTTTTAATTGAACTTGATACTCACTTTTAGGTGTTACATTATCTTCTCTAACAAATTGGTCATTTTGCTTTGAAATTCGATAGTATATTTTGGGTGAGCTATCGCCCTCAGAAAATTGGTACCCATATTGTCTTATCCAAATTTCGTCAGCACTCTCATCCATAAACCCCTCCACCCCATGCGCTACCCGATATACCTCAAGCCCGCCTTCGGCCTTGCACATTTGCTGTAACTTGATGCGCCCGTAAATCGCATCTGCCGTGGGAATAAGCAATGCAAGTAAAAGCACAATAGCTTTTGTTGAAGTTGTTTTAGCCGCTTTAAATAGCTTAGTTGCTAAAAATAAATAAAGCCCTAGTAATGCTAAAACTGCTAATCCACCCATTACGCGCTCCTTTTAATTATTTTTATTTCAAATTTCTTGCTTAAAGTATTAAATATTGATGCTCTGTAAGCCGCATGGATATTCGCTTTCAGGGCATGCTTAATTTACATCTCCGCGTCGATATTGCACTGCTTCGGCAATGTGGGCGGGTTTAATTGCAGGCTCTCCCGCAACATCGGCGATGGTGCGGGCGACTTTTAAAATGCGGTGATAGGCGCGGGCGGACAGGTTTAATTTAGAGATAGCGGCTTTTAATAAGGTCATGCCGGCTTCGTCGGGTTGGCAAAATTCGTCTATTTCTAAACTGCCAAGCGCAAAATTGGCTTTGCCTTGGCGCTTGAGTTGCAGCGCCCGCGCAGTTTCCACGCGGTTTCTGATAGCTTCAGAGTTTTCTGCATTTGCGGCCGAAGTCATTTCATCTTCTTTTAGCGCGGGCACTTCAATATGCATATCGATGCGGTCTAACAATGGGCCTGAAATTTTGGCTTTGTAGCGCGCCACATTATCTGGCGTGCAGCGGCATTTGTTGTTGAAATGCCCCAAATAGCCGCACGGGCAGGGGTTCATGGCGGCCAGCAATTGAAATGAAGCAGGGAAATCCGCCTGTCGTGCGGCGCGGCTGATGGTGATTTTTCCACTTTCTAGCGGCTCGCGCAGCACTTCTAATACTTTTCGCTCAAACTCTGGCAGCTCATCTAAAAACAACACGCCATGATGCGCCAATGAAATTTCACCCGGGCGCGGAATGCCGCCACCGCCCACCAAAGCCACGCCAGACGCTGTGTGATGCGGTGAACGATAAGGTCGGCGCTTCCAGTTTTCTAATTTGTAATTACCGTTGAGCGATTGAATGGCGGCTGATTCTAGCGCTTCAGCTTCTGTCATACTCGGCAAAATACCTACAAAGCGACTTGCCAACATGCTTTTGCCTGTGCCGGGAGGTCCGCTCATCAGCACGCTATGACCGCCAGCCGCAGCGATTTCCAACGCGCGCTTGGCCTGCGATTGGCCTTTTACTTCGTTGAAGTCAGGATACTCAATGACTTGTTGCTGAGCATTCGATTCATACTGATTTAATGCAGTATGGCCGCTTAAATGCGCGCAAACTTCCAGCAGCGAGTGTGCCGGGTAAATCACTGCATCTTTGACCAAGCTGGCTTCTTGTGCACTTAAATGAGGCAGAATAAACGCACGCTTATTCTTTGCACCTTTGTGGACCATATGATAGGTCATCGCCAGCGCGCCGCGTATTGGGCGCAGCTCGCCAGTGAGCGCTAACTCACCAGCGATTTCGTAGCGGCTTAACGGCTCACTCGGTATTTGGCCGCTGGCAGCCAATATGCCCAAGGCGATTGGTAAATCGTAACGACCACTTTCTTTAGGCAAATCGGCCGGCGCTAGGTTAACCGTGATACGCTTGGCAGGAAACTCGAACTGCGCGGTGAGAATGGCCGCACGCACGCGATCTTTGCTTTCTTTTACCTCTGCCTCAGGCAAGCCAACAATGGCAAATTGCGGCAAACCATTGGCGAGATGCACCTCTACCACCACTTCTGGCGCATCCATGCCGCTTAGCGCGCGGCTGTAAAGCACGGCTAGCGTCATTTTTGTTTAGCTTTTTCTTCTAATTCAGTTAGTTTCTTTTCGAGCATTTCTAGTTTTTCGCGCGTGTTGCGCAACACTTCCGCCTGCACATCAAATTCTTCGCGCGAAACAAGCTCCATTTTGGTGAACGCGCCCTGAATTAGTGCATTTATGTTCTTTTCCACATCTGCCAGTGGGCTTGATTTTATCATCTCATTGATTTTATTGGATATTTCATTGATTTTTTCTGAGCTAAACATGACAATTCCTCGTTATTTTGTAGCAGTTTAGCAGATTTTAACGGCTAAACCACAAATGCGCTACTGTTTAATTATTAACTATCCTATTGATTATAAACAATATTTATGTTGGCACGTGCCTTGCTAATGCTAAATGTGGTTTTATTTTATTTGTTCTAAAACATAAAGGGGGTTGAAAGATGAAATTCGTATCCGCAATTATCAAGCCGTTTAAGCTTGACGAAGTGCGTGAAGCTTTGTCTGCCATTGGCGTGCAAGGCATTACGGTAACAGAGGTGAAAGGTTTTGGTCGCCAAAAAGGTCACACCGAGTTATATCGCGGTGCAGAATATGTGGTGGATTTTTTGCCAAAAGTAAAATTAGAAGTTGCTATTAAAGATGATATGTTAGACCAAGTGGTTGATGCGATTGAGAAAGCTGCTGCAACTGGCAAAATTGGCGATGGCAAAATCTTTGTATTTAATCTAGAACAAGTTTATCGCATTCGTACCGGTGAAACCGGTCCTGATGCACTATAAAGGGGCGATGAAATGAAGAAAATATTATCGATATTATCATTGGTTGCCTTAGTAGGTTTAGGGTTTACTCAAGTAAGTTATGCCGAAGATATGGCAACCACGGCAGCCGAAGCAACGACAGAAGCTGCTGAAGCAACAGTAGACGCAGTTGCAGAGGCGGCAGTTGCTGTTGATGCTGCAGTAGCTGAAGTTGTACCAGCTGAAGCAGCGCCAGCTGAAGCGGCTGTAGCACCTGCACCTGTGCCGAATAAGGGTGACACTGCGTGGATGATTGTTGCAACCGTGCTGGTTACTATGATGGCGATACCAGGTTTGGGTTTATTTTATGGCGGCTTAGTGCGCCAAAAAAATATGCTTTCTGTGTTAATGCAAACCTTTGCCATATTCTCTTTACTAGGTATTTTGTGGGCTTTATATGGCTACAGCGTGGCCTTTACTGGAGGGAATCCATTTTTTGGCGGCTTGAGTAAAGCATTTTTGGCTGGCATTACACCAGATTCCATCGCGGCAACTTTTAGCAAAGGCGTATATATTCCTGAGCTAATTTTTGTGGCTTTCCAACTGACTTTTGCTGCTATTACACCCGCGTTGATTGTTGGCGCATTTGCTGAGCGTATGAAGTTTTCTGCTGTATTAGCATTTATGGTGTTGTGGTTTACTTTTGCTTACTTGCCAATCGCGCACATGGTTTGGTATTGGGATGGCCCAGATGCAATTACTACGGCTGAATCACTTAATACTGTTTTGGCAAATGCAGGTTGGTTATGGGCAAAAGGCGCTATTGACTTTGCAGGTGGTACAGTTGTGCACATCAATGCGGGCGTGGCAGGTTTAGTGGCTTGTATTGTGTTAGGTAAACGTATCGGCTTCGGCAAAGAAGCAATGACACCGCACAGCTTAACTTTAACAATGGCAGGCGTAGCTTTATTGTGGGTAGGTTGGTTTGGTTTTAATGCTGGCTCTAATTTAGAGGCAAACGGTTACGCAGCATTGGCTTTCTTAAACACTATGATTGCAGCTGGTGCAGCGACTATATCGTGGATGTTTGTTGAGTGGTTCCACAAATCAAAACCATCTATGCTGGGTGCTGCTTCTGGCGCAGTTGCTGGCTTGGTTGCCATTACACCTGCGTGCGGTTTTGTTGGCCCAATGGGTGCGATTATCATTGGCTTGCTGGTTTCACCAATTTGCTACCTATTTGTATCTAAAGTTAAATATGCATTTGGTTATGACGATGCACTCGATGTATTCGGGATTCACGCTGTGGGTGGTATTTTTGGTGCGCTAGCAACAGGTGTGTTTGTAAACCCAGCATTGGGCGGCATGGGCGTTTATGACTATGTTGCAAACGCTGTAGGTGAATACAACTTTGCAGCACAAATGACTGCGCAAGTTTATGCTGTAGTGACTGCAATTGTGGTTTCTGCAGTGGTTTCATTCATCGCACTAAAAGTAGTTGATTTGTTAATCGGTTTGCGTGTATCTGAAGAATCTGAGCGTGAGGGCTTAGATACCACAGAGCATGGAGAGCGCGCTTATCACTCATAATTCATAAGTGAGCTGTAAACAAACGGGCGCTTCGGCGCCCGTTTTTTATTTTTCTTAATTAAAATATTAAACTTAATTTATCAAAAAAAACATGCCATGGGAGCCAATACCCATGCGGCTTACAGGGCATTATTTTCTAAATTATTGATACAAATCCAACTAAATAAATAGCCTTGAACTTACTCGCCACACTAGGCGAGCACCCGCGCCAGCGTGTACTATTGCTATAAAAATAGAACAGCTAAAATTGAATTTAAAACTTATAAAAAAATAATATTCAAAAAACGAAATCGGGAGATGTTTATGTTAACGAGTATCCTGCGTTTTATCTGCAAAATATTGTTTAGGGTAGAGGTGCGCGGGCTAGAAAATGTGCCCGCTGAAGATGGCCTATTGATTGTCGCCAACCATGAATCATTTTTAGATGGTTTATTGCTTTGCTTATTCTTACCCAAAAAAGCCACCTTTGTTGTGCATACCTCAACATACAAAAAATGGGCATTTAGGCAAGCGCTACGTTTAACGCACCATGTAGAAGTGGATACCACGAATCCTATCGCCATGAAAAAAGTCATCAAATTGCTTGAGGCTGGCGAAAATGTGGTGGTTTTCCCAGAAGGGCGCGTCACCGCAACTGGCGAGATACAAAAAGTCTATGACGGCCCAGGATTTATTGCTGGCAAAACAGGCGCCACCGTTTTGCCCGTGCGCATTGATGGCGCAGGCGAATCCTATTTTGGGCGCTTATCGCGTCACCAACTTAAACGCTTATTTCCGCACGTTATTCTCACTGTGTTGCCAAGCACCAACATTGTGATGCCAAAAGCCTCAAATCGCAGCTTTCCTACTGGTAAGCAACGCCGCCGCATTGCGGGCGAAGGTATGCGCAGCGTTATGCAAAAAATGTTATTTGAATCACAAAAAAGCCGCACCTTGTTTGAGGCATTTTTGGATGCGGTCGATAAATTTGGTGGCGACTATAAATTCATAGAAGACATGAATGAAAACGAAGAAACTTATCAAAATTTACTGAAAAAAAGTCTTGCCTTGGGCAGAATCGCCAGTAAAGTGAGCAGTTCTGGCGAAGTGGTCGGCGTGTTGATGCCTAACATTACCAACACATTGGCACTTATTTTAGGCATGAGCGCATTCAACCGCGTTCCCGCCATGCTCAACTACACCTCTGGTACGGCAGGCATGCAAAACGCCTGCATTGCCGCCAATGTCAAAACCATTATTACCTCACACAAGTTTATAGAGGCCGCTGAACTTGAAAAAGTAGTCGATAACTTACAAAATTTAAATGTGGTTTACTTAGAAGATCTGCGTGCCCAATTTGGCATGCTAGATCGTGCTTGGCTCATGGGCTATGCCTTGCATTATCCGCGCTTGGCCATGGAAACCAGCTCGCATAAAGAAACAGCCGTTGTCTTATTTACGTCTGGCAGTGAGGGCAAGCCAAAAGGCGTGGTGCATTCACACAAAAGCATTTTGGCCAATATTGCACAAATATTATCTGCAATCGAGTTTACCTCAACCGATAAATTTATGATGGTGTTGCCTGTTTTTCACTCGTTTGGATTTACTGGATCACTCATTCCCATACTCAATGGCATCAAAATCAACATATTCCCATCGCCCCTGCAATACAAAGTGATTCCTGAACTCATTAACAATCGTGGTTGCACCGTATTTTTCGCCACCAGCACCTTCTTGGGTAATTACGCTAAATTCGCACATCCAAACGATTTTTCTAAACTTAGAATTGTCGTTGCAGGTGCTGAAAAGTTAAATGATGAAGTGCGCAAAACTTATCAGGAAAAATTCGGCATCAATATTTTAGAAGGTTATGGTACAACAGAGTGCGCCCCCGCTGTCGCAATTAACTCGCCGACGGCACATTTAAACGGTAGCGTTGGGCAATTAGTAACTGGCATGGAAGCCAAGCTGGAAGCAGTTCCTGGCATTATTAATGGTGGTTTATTGCATGTTAAAGGCGAAAACGTCATGTTGGGCTACTACCTATTCGATAAGCCTGGCGCACTTAACCCGCCTGCTGAAGGCTGGTATAACACGGGTGATATTGTGGAAATTGACACACAAGGTTTTATCCACATTAAAGGCCGCGTTAAACGCTTTGCCAAAGTGGCAGGTGAAATGGTCTCGCTAGAAGTGGTAGAACATATCGCCAACACCGCCGCGCCAGAGCAACAACACGCAGCAAGCTCGATTGCCGATGCGCAACGCGGTGAAAGCATTATGCTGTTCACCACAGACAAAAAACTTAAGCGCGAAGATTTACAAATTGTCGCGAAAAATCTTGGCCTGCCAGAGCTAGCAGTTGCGCGAAAAATTATTGCACTTGAAGAAATTCCACTATTGGGCACCGGCAAAACCGATTATGTAACGCTGAAGCAAATGGCTGAAGCCGCATAATTTCACGGCCTGTTAAACAATAGTAAAAATTGCATAATTCCCAAACCTTGTTCTCGCGCGGCATGATTGCCATCTATATCGCGCAATTTATTTCTGCATTAGCTGATAACGCGCTGCTTTTTGCAGCAATTGCACTATTAAAATCCTATGCCGCACCTAGCTGGCAGATCCCCATGTTGCAGGAATTTTTCGTACTCGCATTCATTTTGCTCGCGCCATTTGTTGGGCCATTTGCTGACGGCTTCCCAAAAGGTCGGGTGATGTTAATCGCTAACATACTCAAATTATTAGGCGCAGCGGCGATGTTTTCAGGCGTCAATCCTCTGATTGCTTATGGTATGGTAGGCATGGGTGCGGCAGCTTATTCACCTGCTAAATATGGCATTTTAAGCGAGTTAGTTTCAGCTAATAAATTAGTCAAAGCCAATGGTTTAATGGAAGGCTCCACCATTATAGCCATTTTATTGGGTGCGGTGCTTGGCGGGAAACTGGCCGATATTTCTATTTCTATCGCATTAATTTCGATCTGCGGATGCTACTTTTTAGCGGCAATCGTCAATACCTTGATACCGCCCTTGCCTATTGCTAGGCCAGATACTAAATTTCAACCATTCAAGCTTGCAAAAGAATTTTTTGAGGCGCTTAAATTACTTTCTTATAATAAGGACGCACGTTTTTCACTGATAGGCTCTAGCATATTTTGGGGCACAGGCTCAACACTGCGTTTGCTATTAGTCGCTTGGGTTCCTGTCGCGTTAAGTATGAATGATTTAAGCATGCCCGCCAATTTAAGCGGAGCAGTAGCAATTGGTATCGCCATTGGCGCGGCGCTTGCGGCTAAATTTGTTACCCTGAAAAATATCAATCGTGTACTGCCTGCAGGGCTTTTAATCGGCGTATTTATCATGCTATTTGCGCACACAACGCACTTATACACCGCCATTGTCTTGCTCATGTTGATTGGTGTATCAGGTGGATTTTATGTAGTGCCACTGAATGCCTTATTGCAAGAACGCGGTCACGAAACCGTTGGCGCGGGCAACGCAGTCGCAGTGCAAAACTTTTTTGAAAACTTCAGTATGCTGATTCTTGTAGGGCTTTACACTGTGATGGAAAAAAATTATACCCCAGTAATTACCACTGCATTTATTTTTGGTTGCTTAATTTTGTTCATCATTAGCTTACTAGCTATCAAGCGTGTGCGCCAAAAATAGTGGGTTTCACCGTATAATTATGCCTTCAAGTTAAACAAAAGCTTTCCATGCAATTGATTAAAAAACTGCACACATTTATTTGGCGCATCGCCAACAAACTCGGCCCTTTTGCACCGCTTATCGCGATGCTGTTATTGGGTTTAGTCATACTTTCCATTTCAAGACTTGGCTTAGTTTTATGGAAACTCGACCGTGTAATTAGCACTGGTAAATTGCTTGAAATCCTGCTACAAGGCATCCGCGTCGATATTATTCAGTTGAGTCTAATAGCGCTAATTCCCTTGTTGCTAGCACCAATTTTAGCAATTAAACGTTTGTTTAAGTTCTGGCAAAAATTTACTTATATTTGGGTAGTTTTGGCGATTGTTTTGTTGGTGTTTTTAGAGGCCGCTACGCCTGGTTTTATTGGAGAATACGATGTAAGACCTAATCGAATTTTTGTTGAATACTTAAAATATCCCAAGGAAGTTTTTGGCATGCTGTGGCGCGGTTTTAAAGTTGACATTTTTGCAGGGCTTGGCTTTGCGCTATTGGCAATTTGGGCGATGCGACGTTTTATGCGGCCATGGCTAAGCGCGACATCCACTTGGTCAAACAAAAAACTATGGATTGTGTGGCCACTCATATTTCTAGTCACCGCTTTTGCAATTCGCTCCACGATTGGGCATCGCCCTGCAAACCCCGCGCTATTTGCCATTACGCCTGATAGCATGGTAAATAGCTTGATACTCAATTCTGGCTACTCGGTCATTTATGCGGTGTATAGCTTGCAGCACGAAAGCAAATCAAGCCAAATTTACGGCAAAATGGATAGAGCCCAGATTTTCAAACTCACCAATGCAAAAGACTTAGATATTCCCACGCTCAAAACACTAATGCCAAGCGCCAAACGCGACAAACCGCTTAATTTGGTGATTATTCTGCAAGAAAGTTTAGGCGCAACTTTTGTAGAATCGCTCGGCGGTGTGCCAGTCACGCCCAATCTTGAAAAATTGAAAGAACAAGGTATTTGGTTTGAACAACTTTATGCCACGGGAACACGCTCTGTACGCGGCATAGAGGCCGTTGTTGCTGGCTTCCAGCCAACACCTGCCGATAGCACCGTTAAACTTTCGCTTAGCCAAAAAAACTTTTTTACGCTGGCATCATTACTGGCAAAACAAGGCTACAGCACCGAATTTATTTATGGTGGTGAGACGCATTTTGACAATATGCAGAGTTTCTTCATGGGCAATGGCTTTCAGCAAGTGATTGGTCAAAAAGATTACAAAAATCCTGTGTTTGTTGGCAGCTGGGGCGCATCGGATGAAGATTTACTGAATAAAACACACGAGCAACTGATGGCTCACCACGCCAGTGGCAAGCCGTTTTTTACTTTAGCTTTTTCATCCAGTAACCACGCACCTTTTGAATTTCCTGATGGTCGTATTGAGCTTTATGAACAACCAAAAGCCACCGATAATAATGCAGTAAAATATGCCGATTATGCTATAGGTAAATTTTTTGTAGAGGCGCAGAAAAGCCAATATTGGACAGATACCGTATTCTTAGTCGTTGCCGACCACGACATACGCGTGCGCGGCGAAACGTTGGTACCAATTGAGCACTTTCATATTCCTGGCTTAATTTTAGGCGCGGATATCAAACCGCAAAAAATAAAGGCTATCACCAGCCAAATTGATTTACCTGTTACGCTGCTATCTCTGATGGGCATTAGTGCGCAGCACCCGATGACAGGTCGCGATTTATCTAATTTGCCAGCCGATTATTTAGGTCGTGCCATGATGCAATATAACTACAATTTTGCTTGGATGGAGCAAACCACAGAGGCCAATAATGTGGTGGTATTACGCGAAGACAAACCCCCTGCGCACGGCATTTATGATGCAAAAAATAAACATTTGAATGAAGTGGCTGCGCCAATTAATGCCAAAGACCTTGAGCAACGCGCATTGGCAAATTCGCTATTACCTACTTTGCTTTATAGCGAGCAGCGCTATCGCTTGCCGCAATGAGCTTATTTAAATGAAGGTGAAACAACCATCGATGCTCACTGAGCAAGTCATTCGCGATGGCTTGGGTTACATTTTCCGCGGCGGTTTGCGCATTAAAAATGGGCATTTTCCTAGCGCAGGCCATACAATCCCCAAAATTTTTATTGGCGTCGGCGTTGCCACAAATGCCAACCCTGAAACCGATGATTACGTCATTGAACAAGTTCGAACATTAGGAATACACCGTGTTCGGCTAGATTTTACTTATGGTGATTTTGCCAACCACAATGCACGATTTTTAAACCGTTTAATCGCAGAAAATTTTGAAATTACGCTGCATATTGTGCAGCCGTTTGATGCGGCAAAAAACATGCAAAGTTCTGCTGAGCAAGACATTTGGCGACATTTTTTGCAAGACATTCTTACTACATTTGGTAGCCAAATTACACAAATTGAAATCGGTAACACAATTAACCGCAAACGCTGGGCAGGCTATACTTTTGATGGTTTTTTGTACGCTTGGAACATCGCTTATGCGTTGTTTAAAGGTGAATTTTCAAACGCGAAAATCACCTTAATAGGCCCGAATATTCAAGATTTTGAGCCGCTTTATAACATCAGCTTGCTCAAATTGTTCCAGCAAAAAAATCAACTGCCAGATATTCACAGCAATAATTTATTTGTCGAGCGTGTCTCGGAGCCAGAACGCTTTGACCACCGCGTATTTAAATATCGCTGGGCGACTATTTTTAAATACAATTTGATTAAAAAAGCACGCACTTTGCAAAAAATTGGGCAAGATTTTGGCGTAAATAACACCATTTCATCGGCTGCATTTTGGGCAATTTATCGTATCGAGCGTTTGTTGGTGCATGGCGCACAAAAACAAGCAGATTATCTCACACGTTATTTTACCCTGCTCGCCACCTCCAACGCCTTGCAGCAAGCCAATTGGGGGGCGCTCATTTGCCATCGCGAAGGATTAATTGACGATGGTTTGAGCGATGCTGAATATCCTGCGTTAGAGCGCATTTGCCACTACCAAAATGTGGATGGCGACTTAGAAAATTATAAATTGCAGCCGAGTTTTTTTGCCATGCAAACCATGGTGAAATGGATTTGTGGCGCGCAATATTTAGGCGCGATTGCTAACGCAAAAGGTTTGGAAATTCACGCATTTTTAAACCACGGAAAACGCATTCACGTTGCTTGGACAGTGAATGGAAAAGTTGCTTTTTTAAATAATATTTATACAAAAGATGCCCTGGAAGCCTCATGGATATTAGGTTGCAGGGGCGATGTTTTAAATGGTTTAGACATCATTTCTGAATCGCCTATTTATTTGCAGTGGGATGAAGATACAGAAATTATCACCGAAATTGAACCTACTTTACAGAAAAATTTAGCAATTCATGCACATGTTGAAGGTTTGCAATATTTCAGATTAAATGATGGCGATTGGCAGGGTTTGGTGTTAGCCAAAGATGCGAATGACGCCAAACTTATCATGCAGAATTTGCATCCAGATAAGTTGCACGCACCCACTAAGGATGCCGCGCTACGCCATGCGCGCAACGCGATTTGGAATGTGGTTGACCCGCGTGATGTTGCCAAACAAATCACCATTAAACAACCCGTTAATATGTATCCGCACAAAGCGTTTTTGGATAAATTTAAGCCGAGCAAAGCAAAGCGTAGCTGGAATGGCGCGATGGAGCTGATGCGGCGCGGCGTGGCTACCGCGCAACCAATCGCTTATTTTGAAAAAACGGGTGATAGCACGTTAAAACAGAACTTTTTTCTGTGCGATTATGTGCAGGCAGATTGCAATATCGGCCAAATTTTTTCAGCATTTTCAGGTGGTGAAACCACGTTTTTAGACCTTAAGCCAGAAGATGTTTTGACACAATTAGCGCAATATTGTCACCTGATGCACAGCCGTGGCATACATTTTAGAGATTTATCGGGCGGCAATATTTTGGTCAATATTCTGCCAAACAATAAACTAGAGTTTTCACTCATCGATACCGCGCGTTTACACAGTTTCAATCATCCGACCGCATTAAAACTGCGCGTGGCAGACCTGACGCGCGCTTGCCATAAGCTGAATTGGGAGCATCGAGAACGCTTCATGAACATCTACCTTGGCTTGACTGGTAGAAAGTTCAGATGGCAGGATAAATTGCAATTTCAGTTGTACGATTTTAAGGTGACGACTAAGCGCACGATTGGTCGCAAAGGCATTAAGCGCTTGATTAAACGCATAAAAGGCGCAGAATAAATTGAGAAAAAACTACTTAGGAAACTGAAATTCTTTAGGCAATAACACCCAAATTTTGCCTGCTTGCTTCATTGCCCCTGCTTGTTTACCCGCGCCATCACCCGCCCCCCAAAAGAAATCCGCCCGCACGCCACCTTTAATCGCTCCGCCCGTATCTTGCGCCACCATCAAACGTTTAAGCGGAGTTTCGCTATTGGGTTGCGTGGTCGATAAAAATATTGGCGCGCCAAGCGGAACATATTTAGGATCTATCGCCACGCTACGCTCCGCTAAAATGGGCACCCCAAGTGCACCGATAGGACCTGGCAGGCCTGCTGGTAGCTCTTTAAAAAATACATAACTTGGATTGCTATTAAGCAAATCACGCAATTTAGTTAAATTATTACGCGCCCAATTTTTAATACCTTGCATCGATGCTTGATCTTTTGTTAGCTCGCCGCGCTCAATTAAAATGCGCCCAACGGAATTATAAGCTTGGCCATTCTGGTCGGCATAACCAACATGCACATCCTCACCGTTATCCAATTTCACCAAGCCAGAACCTTGAATTTGCAAAAAGAACACATCGATAATATCGTTAATCCATACTAGCTCATTGCCAGCCAGCGGCGCTGGACTTGCCTCAATATCAGCACGCGACAGATAGGACACCAATTTACTACGTCCTTCTTTATCAGCAACCAATCTACCACGCACGCGTTTATTTTTTAATTCCGGATGTATGTCACCCAATTCAACCGTAATTAAATCCGTAGGCTGCTTGTACAAAGGATGCGGATATTGGATAGATTTTGTACGGCTACCTTTCAACAAAGGCTCGTAATATCCTGTAATCAGCCCAATGTCAGTGCCATCCTGATTGGTAGTGCTATATACATTAAAATATTGTGCAAAATAGGCTTGAACCGTTTTTTTATTGGGTTTGGTAAGTGTTTTAGCGGCTGCACAAGCTGTTTGCCATTGCGGCTTGTTAATGAGCGTGCTACAGCTCAGCAACCATGCGGGCCAAGTAAGTGCAGAATCATCTTCTGCAAAACCGTCAACATCGCTCCAGCTGACAGGTTTTAAAAAAGCGTAATCAGGTGCAATTATGGGTGTAGCGGGCTTTGTTTCGCCATTGGTTTTTGGCGAGTCTGGCAATTGAATCTGTGGCATTTCGGTTACTTTAACTTGTTTTGAACAATCGCAATTTTGTGTGTTATTGGATGCGGTTTTGACGTTTTTTTTCGCACACGAAACCGTGAATAAAACCATGAAAATTAAAATTAAATATTTTTTCATCTTACTCAATTTAACATCCCTAATTTAATATCTTAGGCACGGCCAAAGTAAACGGCTCAATATCTGCGTCAAAAAAAGTGCCATCTTCTGCCACAATTTTGTACATGCCGCGCATTGAGCCTATCGGCGTAGCCAATAGCGTACCGCTAGTATATTGAAATTGTTGACCTGGCTGCAATAAAGGCTGTGCGCCGACTACGCCCAATCCTCTCACCTCTTGCACATGATTGTTGGCATCGGTGATTATCCAGTGCCGACTAATCAACTGCGCGGCGATACTGCCAACATTGCTAATGCTAATAGTGTAAGAAAATGCATATTGATTTTCATTTGGATTTGATTGATCCGACAAATATGCGGTTGCAACATTGACCGAAAACGCGTATTTTTTTCCTTCAGCCATGCTAGCTAATCATGCCGCCGTAATCAATCCAGAAGTCGGAGAGCTTGGACTAGCCGAATACAGTTTTTTCGGCATACGCCCCGCCAAATAAGACTCGCGCCCTGCTTCAATGGCTTTTTTCATGGCACCTGCCATCATCACAGGATTGTTTGCAGCGGCAATGGCAGTATTCATCAGCACGCCATCGCAACCAAGCTCCATGGCAATCGCCGCGTCGCCCGCGCACCCCACGCCCGCGTCCACCAGTACTGGGATTTTTGCGTTTTCGATAATAATTTGTAAATTCCACGGATTCAAAATGCCCATACCTGAGCCGATTAACGAGGCTAAAGGCATCACCGCACAGCAGCCTATATCTTCCAACTGCTTAGCAATAATCGGGTCATCCGAGGTATATACCATCACATCAAAACCATCTTTAACCAATGTTTTTGCTGCAGCGATGGTCTCAATTACGTTTGGATATAAGGTTTTTGGGTCGCCCAACACTTCCAACTTTACCAGCTTATGACCATCTAGTAATTCTCGCGCGAGGCGCAAAGTGCGTACTGCGTCATCCGCCGAATAGCAACCCGCGGTATTGGGCAAATAAGTAAATTCTTCTGGGGGCAAAAACTCTAGCAACGAAGGTTCGCCCGCAGTTTGGCCTATGTTCGTTCTTCTAATCGCCACAGTGACTATCTGCGCGCCACTGGCATCAATCGCCGCACGCGTTTCGGCAAAATCTTTATACTTTCCCGTGCCCACCAACAAACGCGAGTGGTAAGAGTTGCCTGCAATAATTAATTGTTCACTCATGCCTATTTATCCGCCACCAACAGCACCTACGATTTCCAACTTATCGCCATCTTGCAAATTCACTTCTGCAAACTGACTTCGCGGCACAATTTCACCATTTTTTTCAATTGCTAAACGCTTACCAGTTAAATTTAGTGTCATCACAAGTGCAGAAATTGTCAACTTCTCATAATCGAATTGCTTAACATTGCCATTAATAGAAATTTTCATTTACTCTTAACCTCTTAGAGAGCCCATATTTTACGATGTTTGCAAGCAAATATGCCTATATTTATAACTAAATTTTAATCACAAATTAATTTGGCACAACTAATGCTTATATTTAAGTATGAAAAAATAGTTACCTTGTGTGTATTCCGCAATAGATTATCCGCGTTATATACCGATATGTAATGATTTTAATGATTTATCGACTAAAGCCGTGAATACAATGAATTTATTTGATAGATTAAACTCATACGCTACAGGAACAAAATTCCCGTAGTTTTAACTCCCAAAAGGAAAATATGATGCAAGCTTTAAATTTAAACAGTACGCAAGTAGTAAAACCAGAAATGGCTAAAGAAGTTTATAACCCAGAACTCAGCAAAAAAACTGAAGAGGTCAACGTGCAAGAATCTAACATTGTAGATTTCCAAAAACATAAAAACTTTAATCGCACACTAGAAGCTTATAGCGATTGTGTTTAAGTTTAATTTAAACACTCAATTAATATAGTTTGTAGTAAAAATGGGCGGCAACATTGCCAGCCCATGATTGGATTTTCTGTCAGCTATTCAACCACCAACTGTGGGCGTTTTGGCTCAGGCCAATCCAAATGGTAGAATTGACCACGTGGTTGATCTTTACGCTCGTAAGTATGCGCACCAAAGTAATCGCGCTGACCTTGCAATAGATTGGCTGGTAAATCAGCACTGCGGTAGCCATCATAGTAAGCTAAAGCCGCACTAAAACCTTGTGCAGGAATGCCATTAGTCACTGCCAGAGCTATCACTTTACGCCAGCCAGCTTGGCCTTCGTTCATCGCGTTAGTAAAATATGGGTCTAACATCAAGTTCTTCAAACGCGAATTAAGTGCATAGGCATTGGTGATTTTTTGTAAGAAGCGTGCGCGAATAATACAACCACCACGCCAAATTTGCGCAATTTCACCAAAGTTAAGTTTCCAGTTATAAGCTACTTGTGCTTTATCGATAAGTTGAAAGCCTTGCGCGTAGGCACAAATTTTTGAGCAATATAGCGCGTTTTTAATGGCTTCAATAATTTCTTTTTTGTCGCCTTCTACTTTTTTAACTGCTGGGCCTTTTAAGATTTTGCTGGCTTCAACACGTTCTTCTTTTAAGCTTGAAAGTGCGCGGGCATAAACCGCCGCCGCAATAGCGTTAGCCGGTGCGCCTAGCTCAAGTGCATTGGCTGCAGTCCATTGACCTGTACCTTTTTGGCCCGCTGTATCTAAAATTTGATCAACCAAGAAACCTTTAGTCATCGGGTCTTTTTGTTGCAGGATGTCGGCAGTAATTTCGATTAAGAAGCTAGAAAGCGCGCCTTTATTCCATTCTGCAAACACTTTACCAATTTCATCTGCTGGCATACCCAGTAGGTTTTTCATCAGCCAGTAGGCTTCGCAAATCAACTGCATGTCGATATATTCAATACCGTTATGCACCATTTTCACATAATGGCCAGAACCATCTGGTCCGATGTATTCAGCACAAGAAAAGCCACCTTCAACTGGCTTGCCAGGTTTGCCGCCTTCCATTGGCTCGCCCGTTTCATTGTTCACTTTCGCTGCAATGTCGCGCCAAATTGGTTCTAAACTAGCCCAAGCTTTGCGAGTGCCAGATGGCATTAAGCTTGGGCCAAAACGTGCACCAGTTTCGCCACCAGAAACGCCTGAACCAATAAAATCAATACCCTTTACTGCTAATTCTTTTTCACGACGAATTGTGTCGGTCCACAATGAGTTGCCACCATCGATAATAATATCGCCTTGCTCTAAGAAGGGTAGCAATGCGTTAATTGTCACATCGGTCGCGCTACCTGCTTTAACTAGCAGTACAATTTTGCGAGGGCGCTTAATGCTTAATACAAAAGAAGCCAAATCGGCATGACCCACTACATTGGCGTGTGAAGGCTCTTTGGCTTTACACTCTTTAATAAAATTGGTCATTTTTTTAGGATCGCGGTTGTAAACTGCAATCGTATAACCGTGGTCAGCAATATTTAGGGCTAAATTTTGCCCCATCACAGCTAGGCCAACTAGGCCAATATCAGCATTTTTTGTGGTCATAAAAGCTCTCTTTTAAATAAATAATTGCAATACTACAATTGTTAATCAAACTACAAATGGATGATAAAGCATAATTATAAGGCTTAATTTACAATCATCCCTTGCTTGGAATCTATAAAGTCCTGCTAAACATTTGCAAGGCCAATTGATAGGTAATTAGCTCAAGTTGCGCATCATAACGCTCATCTTCATCACGCATAAAGGCATGTTGGCCATTAAATTCGTGCCAAGTAAAGTTTACGTTAGATGCTAATAATTTTTGATACACCTGCATGCGACCTTCCGTTGGTACATGATTATCTTGCTTGCCCCAAATCATCATCAGCTCGCCTTTAATATCGGCAAGTCTTTCCATACTATGTTCATTTGGTTTGTTGGGAATATTGTTATTGTGCAGATCAGTCGCATAAAAACATGCGCTTGCTTTTACTTCTGGCTGTAACGCGGCACGAAATGCCAAGTGCCCACCAATACAAAACCCCATGGCGCCCAGGTTGCCGTTATACCAATCTTGCTTGGCTAAATACGCTATCATTGCTTGGTTGTCGCTGTCGTAGCCTTGCACGTCTTTTGCGGCTTTATCGCAATTGCCTTTATCGCGACCTGCATTATCATAGCCAAGCACTGTGCCAATTGGGTTCAGCTCGTGAAACACCTCTGGCACCAGCACCGCATAACCTTGACCTGCCATAAATCGCGCTGCGCGCTCAATTGGGCCGGTTTGCTGAAAAATTTCAGAGTAAAATAAAATTGCAGGGATTTTGTTATGATGTACTGGTCTATGTACATAAGTACGCATCACACCGGTTGGTGTGGGCAAATCAACAAAATGCGATTGAGACAACATACTTTTATTCTTAACATCTAAAGATGCGTCATTTTACTAGCTTTGTGAGGTTTGTCACACAAAAAAGCAATTAAATTTGGCAATATGTATCACTAGTATCAAGAATTATTTTTTAAATTCATTGTCATTTAACTTACAGCTTATAAAAGCTCGCAATTTAAAAGAAAGTGTACTTATGCGTTCAAACTTGGTTTTCATTGTACTTATTTTGTTTCACAATGCGCTGCAAGCAGAATCTATTAGTGAGATGGCTTATAAGCTCAAAGCCTCGGTGGTTAAGGTGCATATTGCTACCAAATCTGGCGGGCATGGCGTGGGTACTGGTGTGGTGGTGGGCAAAGATTTAGTCGCTACTAATTGCCACGTTTTAGCTAACTCAAGGGGCGTTAAAATTGCCAAGTTCGGTGATAGCTTTATCCCCGAGGCCATGAAGGCCGATTGGAAGCACGACATCTGTATTATGCGCTTTAAATATTTAGATTTAGCACCTGTGGTACTGGGAGATTCTGAAAACTTAAATTACGAGCAAACTATTTTCTCGATTGGTTTTCCCGGTGGCCCGCCTAAACCGCAAACCACACAAGGCAAAATTAAAGCTTTATACGCGCTCGATGATAGCCAAGTTGTGCGCACCGATGCCTCATTTGTGATGGGTGCAAGCGGTAGCCCTGTATTTGACGCCGATGGAAAACTAGTTGCCATTAGTACTTTCAAAAGCCCAGGACGTAAGGGTGCATTTTTTTATAATGTGCCAGTAAAATGGGTGAAAGCTTTAATGGATGCGCCTGACACGGCATCTCTAGATACCAATGAATTACCATTTTGGGATGCCCCCGAGCTACAGCGGCCATTTTTTATGCGCGTTGTGTTGCCTTACCAAAACGAAAAGTGGGTTGACCTAAAAATTGTAGCGCAAGAATGGATTGCTAAAGAACCCACTAGCCCAGAAGCCTTATTCTACGCGGGTGTTGCAGAAGAAAATTTAGGTGACTTAAATAAAGCCAACACCTATTTTCAACAAGTATTAAGCCTTCACCCGCAACATATTGCCACAATGTTTGAGCTTGGATTAATAGCCAATCGCGCTGGTAAAACGGATGAGGTAGAGAAAACGCGCGTTGCGCTAAAAGCCATTGACGGTGATTTGGATGTGGAATTTACTGAAGCGCTAAAACTAAGCAAAACTGACTGCGATTTAGTAGTCGCTACTTCTGCCTGTTGAATAGCCCTGAGGAATGTCATTTTGCCACTCGCCGCAATCGTTACAACGATGATCGTGCATGCTAGGGCTTAATGTCAAATTGGTGCTACTGCAAAATTTGCAGTTAGCGGGCTGCGTGGCCACAGTTTTATGATGCGTTTCGTGATGCTCAGTGGCGACTTTACTACTACCTAATCCGTATTTATTATCTGGCATATTAAACTCCAAATTTACGCACTTACAGCTTGAATTTACGCCCTTTTTCGCCTAAAAACAAGCCAAAAATTAAGTTCAGTGGTTTAATGCGTAGCGCGGATTAATCTATCCAAAATCGCCAGCCAATCCGAGGCATAAGGCGGCATTTCTACCAATAACTGCTCCACGTTAAAATCATCCATAGTATGCAACACACTGTAGAGCTGCTCTGCCGCTTGCACTGCCTGATTTGGCAAAATAACGTATTTGCAAATCGGCAGCGCGCCTGCGCCAAACAATAAAGCCGCGCAAGATTTTTGCGAAGTTTTAGCAAAATGAATGAGCGCCTCGCGAGAGTCAAATAATTTAATCGGCGTTTTAGGTGAATAATGCAACAAATGTTGACCTGGTACTTTTATTATATCTTTTGCAAGATTCGTTTTAAGCTGTGTGGCAGGCACACCAGCAAGTGCTTCAACATTGGCTTCTGGCAGCATGCCCAAACGCAATAATTGCCAACTGTCACCTTGCACCGCAACAATCGTCGATTCAATTCCCACCTTGCAAGCGCCGCCATCTAACACCGCAACTTCCTCGCCCAAACCTGCTGTTACATGCGCTGCCGTGGTTGGGCTGAGTTGCGTGAATTTATTGGCCGATGGCGCAGCCAGCGCCAAACCACTTACTTTTAGTAACTGTAGTGCGATTGGATGGTTAGGCACGCGCAATGCAACGGTTGGCTGGCCGCCACGTACAATTGAGGAAACATGAGACTTGGCAGGCAATACTAGGGTAAACGGCCCAGGCCAAAACGCTTGGGCGAGCTTTTGCGCGAGCGGTGAAAACTCCGCCGCCCAATCGTTTACTTGTGAAATGTCCGCAATATGCACAATTAGCGGATTATCGGCAGGGCGTTGTTTAATCGCGTAAATCTGCTGCAAAGCCTCGTCATTAGTCGCATCCGCCGCCAAGCCATAAACGGTTTCGGTAGGGATCGCCACCACTTCACCGTTTTTTAATTTGGTAATCGCTTGTTCTAAATTAACCTGCATCGCTATTAACCTGCTTCACTAGACTTTTCACTCAAAACGCTATTTTACTACTGATGGCTGCTATACGCTAAAATACGCGCTCTTTAAAAAGGACTCTTATGCAAATCACCGTCGAAAACAACCCCACCCAAAATCGCTTAGATACTTTAAATGTAAGTAAATGGCCAACTTGGCAGAAAGAAATTTCAACTTTCCCTTGGACTTTTCACGAGCAAGAAATTGCTTACATTTTAGAAGGTGAGTGCGTGATTACGCCAATAGGCGGCGCGCCTGTGAGTTTTGGCAAAGGCGATTTGGTAACTTTTCCTGCAGGTTTAAAAGCAAGCTGGCAAGTAATAAAACCTCTGCATAAACATTATCATCTGGATGGCAACGCGGTTAGCCAAGCATTTAGACGCATTAAAGCCGCGTTAAAACTTTAGACTGCTTTTTACTCAATAAATAGTTGGAATAGCTGACCTGCAAGCCGCATGGATATTGGTCTGCAGGGCAGTGCTTTTAATATATATTAGCGCTAATTTGCGTCATAAGTTTTTTCATAAAAACTGGTTAAGTAGTTATAATCTTAACCATGTCTGCTCCGCAATCTCATGCTCTGGCCAAGCAGTTTTTAAGCGAAATTGACGCCGATTGGGCGCAATTAATTCGCACTGTCGGCGCTTGCACGTTTAATGCCGAAACTGAACCAACGCTTAACATTTATGAATCTTTAGTGCAGGCCGTGGCTTACCAACAGCTACACGGCAAAGCGGGCGATGCAATTTTTGCGCGGTTCAAAAATCTGTTTAATGGATTTCCGCAACCCGAGCAATTAATCTCTGCGCAATTCGACGATTTACGCGCTTGCGGATTTTCTGCCAGAAAAATTGAAACAATTCAGGGCATTGCAAATGGCGCCGTTACAGGCATCGTGCCATCGCGCCAAGCCGCAGAAAACATGAGCGACGCAGAACTCAGCGCGCGCCTTGTCACACTAAAGGGTATCGGCCAATGGACAGTGGAAATGATGTTAATGTTCACTCTCAAGCGCATGGATATTCTGCCTGCCGATGATTTTGCTGTAGTAGAAGGTTACAAACGCCTTAAAAAACTAGAAATTACACCCAAACGCAAAGAAATTGCCGAGATTGGCAAAGCTTGGAGCCCGCACCGCACCATTGCTAGCTGGTACTTGTGGCGAGTGCCTAAGTAGCTGGCAATTTAACTAAGACTCCAATTTGCCTTGTTGGCCAATTTCCTGCACATCACTTTCATCTTTTAGTGCAACGCCAGTCACTTTTAAACGCATTGCTTCTTTAGCCAGCCAAACCAATTTTTTAGCGGCAGCCGCATATTGCAAACCTTCTGGCCGCACGTTCGAAATACAATTTCTATCTGCATCGCTTAAACCGAGCTTCGGATTGTAAGTCAGGTAAATACCCAAACTATCGGGCGAACTCAAGCCTGGACGCTCGCCAATCAGCATAGCGACAATTTTTGTATTGAGCGCTTGGCCAATTTCATCGCCTATTGCAACGCGTGCCTGAGAGGCAATAACCACGCGGCTTGCAGACCATTCTTTTGGTAAATGATGACGCAACTCGGCCAGTAAAGGCACCACATGACGCGACACAGCAAGCGAAGATAGTCCGTCGCCCACCACAATTAGAAAATCAATCGACTTTGTTGTATTAAGATTATTTAAATCACTTAAACTTTTTTCATGCAATCTACGACCCCAATCTGGCCGCAACAAATAGCTGGCGCGGTCTGGAGCCATGCTTTTAACACGTAAGGTAGAAAAATTTTGCGCTTTAATGTCGTTTTCTAGCGCATTGACATCAAGTGCTAAATGCACGGCATCGCGCGCCATGGCGTGACTTAGGCCAAAATCCAACACCTCTTTGGTTGGTAAGCTACTCCCCACACGACCAATTGCGATGCGCGCACGCGTATGGCTTTTTAACTGATGCCAAGGATCTAAATGTAAATGTTGTTTGTTTGACATAAAGTTATGCGCTTAATAAATGTTTAGGCATATTTTGCAGCATATGATGTGCCTGCTCGATTGGCTGCACATTGCCATTGGCATCCATAATATGCATTTTTTTAAGCCATATTTCAAACTCTGGCGCGGCTTTCAGGCCAAGTACTTTGCGCAAATAAAGCGTATCGTGAAAAGAAGTGGTTTGGTAATTCAGCATGATGTCATCTGCACCTGGAATACCCATAATAAAGGTGAGGCCAGCAGTGGCGAGCAACGTCATGAGCGTGTCCATGTCGTCTTGGTCGGCCTCCGCATGGTTGGTGTAGCATACATCGCAACCAAGCGGCACGCCGAGCAATTTTCCGCAAAAATGGTCTTCTAAACCCGCACGGATAATTTGTTTGCCGTCGTACAAATATTCTGGGCCGATAAAACCAACCACTGTATTTGTTAAAAGTGGCGATAAATGCCTCGCAACCGCGTAGGCACGTGCCTCGCAGGTTTGTTGATCTACGCCAAAATTAGCATTGCCAGATAGCGCCGAACCTTGACCCGTTTCGAAATACATGACGTTATTGCCAACTGTCCCTCTATTCAATGAATACGCTGCAGATTGTGCTTCTTGAAGCAATTTAATATCAATGCCGAAGCTTTTATTGGCTTTTTCTGTACCTGCGATGGATTGGAACACCAAATCGACTGGTGCGCCACGCTCAATGAGCTGAATTTGGTTCGTCACATGCGTCAAAATACATGATTGCGTGGGGATTTCGTATTGGTTAATAACTTCATCGACCAAATAATACAAATCCATCAACGCTGGCAAACTATCTGTCGCAGGGTTAATACCAATCACCGCATCGCCAGCGCCGTAAAGTAAACCATCGAGCATCGAAGCAGCAATGCCGCGCATATCATCAGTCGGGTGATTGGGCTGTAAACGAACAGATATATGACCCGGCAGACCAATGGTGTCTCTAAACGCAGTCGTTACGTGACATTTTTTCGCGACTAAAATCAAATCTTGGTTACGCATGAGTTTGCTTACAGCCGCGGCCATTTCTGGCGTAATGCCAGTCGAAACACGTTTTAAAGTAGCAGAATCGGCTATATCAGAAAGCAACCAATCTCTAAAATCGCCCACAGTTAAATGGCTGATTTCTGAAAATGCTTGTTTGTCATGTGTGTCCACAATCAGGCGCGTGACTTCGTCAGTTTCGTAAGGGATTATTAAATCTTCTAGGAAAGTTTTAAGCGGGATTTCTGCTAAGCACATTCTAGCCGCCATGCGTTCGGCATAGGTTTCGGCTGCTACGCCTGCAAGGTAGTCCCCAGACCGCGCCGGTGTTGCCTTTGCAAGTACATCTTTTAAATCTGCAAACTGATAAGTCTGTGAGCCCACACTATAGCGATATGTCATCATGCACTTTACCCCAGTAAATTTGCCACAATTACTAGCACTTAACATTTACATTATGCGACATTTTTTAACTATGTCGCAAATGGTATCTATTAATGTCGCAAACTGGTACTTGCAATTGTTAATTTTAAATCTATACTAGAATTGTGCATTGGTTGTATACAATAAAAATAGCATCTGAGCTTCATGTTTTTAAATTTTAAAAATTATTATCTAGTAGCAACTATTTGTAGTTAATCTTTTAAAGGGGTAAAAAATGAGCGAGACGAATCAGGCGTTGGATCATGATGCCGCAGAACTAAAAAAAATGGGGTACGAGCAAGAGTTGCACCGACACATGGGTGGATTTTCTAATTTTGCGATTTCCTTTTCAATTATTTGTATTTTAGCGGGTGGTATTTCTGCCTTTCCATTGGCATTAGGTGGTGCCGGCGGCGCTTCAATCGGTATTGGTTGGTTAGTGGGTGGTTTGTTTGCTGCTATTGTTGCTTTGGCGATGGCGCAAATTGCCTCAGCCTATCCAACTGCTGGCGGCTTATATCACTGGGGTTCTATTTTAGGCGGTAAAGGTTTTGGCTGGTGTACCGCTTGGTTTAACTTGTTAGGCTTGATTTTTGTGGTGGCATCGGTCAATTTTGGTGTGTATGACTTCTTCTACAAAGGTCTTGCAGCTCCTATTTTAGGCATAGATGTATCTGGTTATGGCTATAGAGAGCAAATAATTCACATTACGTTGATTACTGCTATCCAAGCCATCCTAATTTATCGCTTTCCTAAGTTCACCACTAAAATCACAGACTTATCAGGCTATTTGATTATGATTATTGCGGCTGTACTAACAGTATCTTTGTTAGTTTATAACCAAACGCCTATTGATTTTTCTAGGTTGTACACTTTTACCAATTTTACAGGTGCAGAGGGTAGTGTATGGCCAGCAAGTGAAGGCATGGTATTTCCGTTCTTGTTAGGTCTTTTACTGGCGGTTTACACTGTCACAGGTTTTGATGCTTCCGCACACACTTCTGAAGAAACACGCGATGCTGCAAAGACAGTACCTAAAGGTATTATGACTTCAGTTATTTACTCAGTGATTTTTGGCTGGATTATGATTTGCACTTTTGTATTAGTGATGCCAGATTTAACTGAAGGTGTAAAACAAGGTTTTGGGTTTTTTGACGCACTCTTAGGCACATTACCTGTGATGTTAAAAAATATCTTAGGCTTAGGTATTTTCTTAGTTAACTTCTTGTGCGGGTTGGCTTGCCTAACTTCTACCTCTCGCATGATGTACGCCTTTGCGCGCGATGGCGGCTTGCCAGGTTCATATCTACTCAAAATTGTTAATCCCACTTTAAAAACACCTGTAGCTGCTGTATGGGTCTCAGCTGCTTTAGCTGTAGCAGCTACGCTATATGCGGCTGCTTTTAGTGTATTGGCTGTTGGCTGTGCAGTATTTCTTTATATTTCTTACATTATGCCTACCGCAGCAGGTATTTTGGCAGAAGGCAAAACATGGAAACATAAAGGACCATTTGATTTAGGCGGCATGTCAAAAGTCGTTGCTACATTAGCAGTAATTGGTGGTGGCTTCTTGGTAGTGGTTGGCATACAACCACCGAATGAAAAGGTACTTTATGTGACAATTGCCATGTTAGTAGTTATGGCATTATTCTGGTTCGTATTTGGTGAGAAAAAACGCTTTAAAGGCCCACCAGCCATTAAAGAATAGATATTCAGCAATAATTAAAGCCCATCAAATATATCTGATGGGCTTTTTTATTTAATCTGCGTAGTAATGAATGCCTATTTTTTAGTTTGTGAACTTGATTTCATTGGAATAATCGAGCTGTTTGGTACAACAACTTCTTTACTTTTTTTAGGTTTTTTAATTTCTTTGTTACTTTTAATTTGACCTTTTGCCATGATGATTCTCCTGATGTTAATAACCACTTCATCATAGGCTGATGCGGCGATATAGGTAAATTATTTTGCCTTACTTAAATAGGATTATACTTGCTCTTCTGAAAACTAGTTTTAGGATTTCACTATGAATGACATCACAGTGTATGACATCACCGTTACGCCACTTACACGCGCATTAAACAACCTTTCGCACATTTTAAAAAAAGGTGAAGAATACGCCGACGCCAAAAAAATTGAGCATTCAGTTTTGCTTAATACGCGACTTTTCCCTGATATGTACCCGCTCATCCGCCAAGTGCAGATAGCCACAGACATGAGCAAGGGCGCGGTTGCCAGACTAGCTGAGTTAGATGTGCCTAAGTATGAGGATAACGAAACAACTTTTGCGGACTTGCAAGCACGTATCGCCAAAACATTAGCATTTATTGAAAAGGTGAAACCTGCACAAATGCAAGGCGCAGAAACGCGCGATGTTACGATTCTTGTGCGCAATAAGCCAATGGAATTTAAGGGTCTAGACTACCTATTAAAATGGGTGAATCCAAACGTATATTTTCATGTGACAACAGCCTACAACATTTTGCGCCACAGCGGCGTGGAGCTTGGTAAAGCAGATTATTTACGTGGCAAGGGATAAAACGATTCAAACGCTTATTGTTTTTTTAGATTGCCAACTTTGCCTGTAAGGTTAAAGCTAGCAGACAAGCGACGCGATTGTGCCGTAAGATTTGCGATAATTTTGCCTGAAACATCCTGATTTGACTGAATATCCACATTGCCTTTGGCATTAAATTGATCTGCTTCCAACACCATTTGCCCATATTGATAATGTCCGTTTGTGAGCTGTAAATTACCAGTCAGTTTATCGAACCGAGTAGCACCACCCGCTAAAGGTTGATTCCCCTTAAATAGCACTGCGCGCGCTAGGTCTATATCATTAATTTTACCTTCACCTAGCTCGAAATTGACCGTCAACTCAGGCATATCGACCAATTGAGCTGCCTGCACAGATCTGCTAGAAAAAAGCCCATTCAGTTTAAGTTTGCCATCGATGGAAACGCCGCTTTCAAAAGCACTTAATAGCCGAGATGCAGTCACATTAGACAAATCAAAATTACCCGCAGCCGACCATTCGCTAGACCAATCAACAGCAGCCTTAGCGTTGATGTTCCCACCGTAAATCTTTCCGTCAATCTGACTGAAATTAATCTGACTTTGAGTTAATGTACCGTTCGCTTTAAATTCATCAAAGATTAGTTTTGGATTCATTGGCAAAGACCAGCTGTTGCCAGTCAGCGCAACCTCAAAGCTGCTACCTTGTGGCGTTATTTGAGCGGAAAGTGTATCACTAGTCAGATGATAGCTTTTAAGCTCGCGCGATTCGGAAAGTTCGACCTTGCCATCAAAGTTACCAATTTCTAGATCACGAATCTGCAGGACAATTTTTTTCAAAATAAACTGCTCAATCTTCACATGTTGAGCTTTGCCTAAATTATTCACCCATTGCTGCGGCTGCCCAAAATTATCCTGTGTGATTTTTAGTCCTTCAAATTCTAGCGATTTCAACAATTTTACGTCATCAAACAAAACTGTAGGCGCCGAATAGGCATTCACCAACTCGATTTTTAGGCCCTCCTTTTTCGATTCAGGGTTGGCGCCTATGGTCACATTTTCAAGCGCAAAATGCGGCTGCGGTAATAACGATGCATGCACTTGTCCAATGTTCACTGTCTCGCCCAAGCTTGCTGTGGCAATCTTTTCGATGGGGGCGACCAACATGCTGAGATTAACGAAATGCAGCAACCCGATTAGCAAGGCTATCACTAACGGTGAATAAATCAGCAGTGGCTTAATCGCTTTACTTGCTTTGGAAATCCACTTTTTATAACTTAGCAATGCAGCCGATCTCTTGGCATAAGTTTTAGCCAGAACTTCTGCTTCTTCTTTGGCTACGCGTTTAATTTCCTCGCGACCTAGTCTTTCTGCTTCATCTTTGGTTATTTTCTCAATGACACGTCCCACACTATCATCTTGCTCGCTGTTTTTTCCCTTGGCTACTTTTTCTATGGTGACGCGTTTCTCTTCTGTCTGTTTCACTTTTGGTTGGGTATTTCCCGCTTCTTCTTCCGCAAAAGCTCTTTCCTCTTCCGCCTCAATCTCTTCCCAAGATTTTGGTTTCACCTTTTCTGTTGCGGTTACTCTAATATTGGCATGGGCTTCAGCGGATTGTTTTTGCCGAACTTCATCAGCCTCGCGACTAATGCGCTGCATTTCTAAACGCGCACGCTCTTTTTCTTCACCTTTGGATTTTTCTTCCGCTTCAGCTCTAACGCGAATTCTTTCAGCTTCTTGCTCTGCCTTGGCCACGCGCTTGGCTTCCTGCCGCTCTTCTTTAGCCTTAGCTTCAACTATGGATTTTTTACTTTCCTCATCTACGTCATTAGCAAATCGCCGCATCGCAAGGCTTGCTTGCAAATTTGCATCCACATTAATTGTCTCTTCTGGCTCGCTTTTAGCGAGTGTCTGCTTTTCTTCTACTTTTGGCTTGCGCGTAACCTTCAGTTTCGCATCTTGCTCTTCTTTGGCTTTACGCTTGGCTTCCAGTCGTTCTTCTTTGGCTTTGGCTTCCGCCTTTTTACGCGCTTCCTCAGCTTCACGCACAATGCGCGCTATTTCATTACGGTCTTTCTCTTTTGCTTTCTCTTTCTCTTTTTCTGCTACTTTTACTTTTTCTTCCGCTTCAGCCTTCTGCCGCGCTTTTTCATCTGCCTTGGCTTTGCGCTCTGCTTCTAATCTTGCTTCTTCTTTCTCTTTGGCTCTACGTTCTGCCTCTGCTTTTCTTTGTGATTCTTCTGCCTCGCGAGCAATGCGCAACAGCTCACGACGCGTATTCTCTTTCGCTTCAGCCTCTGCTTTAGCTTGCGCCTGTTTTGCTGCCTCTTGTGCTTTAAGTTCAGCCTGCTGGCGGGCTTCCTCCGCTACTTTAGCCTTAGTTTCCGCTTCTAATCTGACTTGTTCCGCTTTAGCGCGTGCCAGTTCTTCCTCCTCTTTGGCCTTGCGCTCAGCGTGCAATCTAGCTTCATCTTCGGCTTTTGAACGGGCTTTAGCTTCTGCCTTTTTCTCTTCTGCTTCTTCTGCCTCACGAGCAATGCGTTCTATTTCGCGGCGCACATGCTCTTTCTGTTCGATTTTAGCTTTCGCGTCGGCCTCGGCTTTTAGGCGTGCTTCTTCATCAGCTTTGGCTTTCTCCTCCGCCTTGACTTTACGTTCGGCTTCTAATCGCGCCTCTTGCTCTGCCTTGTCTTTAAGTTCTTTTTCAGCTTTTCTTGCCGCTTCTTCTTTGGCTTGCGCTTTTGCCGCTGTATCGGCTTCGGCTTTTTTGCGTTTCTCTTCTTTTTCTCGGGTAAGGCGGTCTGCCTCTAGCTGCGCCTTTACTTTTGCTTCTGCTCTAAGTTTTTCTTTGACTTTTTCTTTCTCAAGCGCTTGCGCTTCTTCCTCGCGCGCCTTAATTTCTGCCTGCTGGCGCGCTTTTTCTGCTTTTTCTGCCTCTTCAGCTTTGCGTTGCGCCGCTTGTTGCGCATCTTCTTTAGCTTTGGCCTCCGCTTCTTCTACACTTAAAACTTCTTCCACTACCATAGGTGCGAAATTCTCAGTCAACGCCCAATCATCGTCACTTGGGCGAGTAACAACGACCGACTTAATGTAGCCTTCTCTTTCAAGCAAGGCCAAGCCGTATATCAGCTTTTCTTCGGTAATATCGTCTAATTTGACTAGAATGGATTGCGCTTTTGAGGCGCCGTCGATGTGTGCAAGCACTTTCATTAATTGCGCTGGCAAGCCGCCAATAAGGCTTGCGCGCGCGCGCAATCCTTTAGGAGTTTTACTGTAAACGACTGATAAATCCATCTTTTGTGGGCTTAAGCTTTAAGCATTCCCAAGCTTAATTTCCAAGGCCTGATACATTCTCAGGCACACAGGGCAATTTTGCCCCTCAATATACTGTTGTATTGTCATTTTCAAGTTCTGTTCTCCTTGTAAACGAGCATCATTTGTATCGCCAGTGAGCAAATAAGCAAAGATTTTATATACGCACTATCCGTACATTACCTAGGTCGTTAATACTCGCACAAAATGCCTCATTGCGTCAATCACATAGGGCGTTTATATATTGTAGATTGTTAACATTGTCTCAATGTAGCAACAAACAAACCTGCAAAATATCCTGCCGCAAATCTGCACATTCTTAGCTAATTTAAGAAATGCAGGTTTTTCATGCTTTTTATCTCAAGATTATTTCAAACATGCCGATGTAATACTTAACGCTACTTAAGTTTATTTAAGGAGATTAGCGATGATTGTTTATCAAGTGTTGAATGAAGAAAATCTACTTTATCGTGAATATGCAGATTTAGATCAAGCCTTGCAGTGTGCGCAAGACTTTACCGTTTGGGATTATGAGCATTACTACCATGTGGATGAGGTAGAACTCGCGTACTCATAAGCCCCAAGCCAGCTTTGGCAATGTATTCGAAAGGCAGCAATGAAACTGATTTACGCATTATGGATACATATTTGGCTGGCACTAAGCTTAAGGCACAGTGGCGCTGGCATGCCCACAAAGCTGCCGGCCGCATTTTTGCTAGCGGCTTTATATGTAGCGCTAAACCTCGCCAATAAACACCTCCATGGCGGTATCGATTACGAAACACTGCTCGGATTAAGTTTTGTTACTCAATTTTATCTTTTTGGTTTACGCACCAAAATGATCGGCCTATTTATCATCATCAGCATTTTCATCAACGCCCTCACACTGGCTTTAATCGGGCTTACTGGCGCTGTTGAAGAAAATCTTTTGTTGCTGACAATCGTGGAATACATCATGGTATTTGCGGCGCTCATCAATATCATCAAAAGCGAAACTAAAACCATCTAAATCACCTGCCCTGCAACCCGCATGGATATTGCCTTCCAAGGCACTTATTTTGATTATTTTTGAGGCATTACCCAATAAACTGGCTCATCTTTTGCGGTTTTAAACTTCAGCATGCCTTTACGCCTTAAATTTTCGTATGCCTCGCTGTAAGATAAATGCTGAGTTTGTGCAATTTTTTGCGCCTGTGGTTGTGCAAATTTAGCCCACGCAGGGTTTTCTATATAAGCTCTATCATGCATGCAGTCCTCCAGCACTCTTGCTCGCCTGCCTGCCTTTTCTAATTTTTGAAACGGTAGTGCTTCGGGCAAATTCATCGCCGCTTTTTCTGCAATCAAATCACATTCATCACCAACTTTTTCTAGCGCAGAGATTTGTTGCGACTGCTTTTCAGCTCCCGTATCCGTATACCAAAATAGCAACACAGCAATAACAGCTAATGCAGGTAAGCCGAATATCAGTAGTCGTTTCATGCGAAGCTCTTAACATTCAATGCTTTTAGTAGATGCTAGACACTCCGCCTGCGCGGCGCTGTCCAAATCATTCAAAAGCTCAGGATTAATTTCTTTTAGCGTTAAACGAATTTTGTTTGTCTCTTCTTGTTTGCCATCTTTTTGCGCCAATAATGCAGTAGCC
>JBEBJI010000002.1:0-204218 GCA_040079935.1 Methylotenera sp. | reverse complement strand
AGCGCCGCAAGTACGTACACAAGAATATTCGAGTTAGTTTTCATTTAATTATCAAAAATAAAGGCGCATCAAAATGCGCCTTTATTATATCCGCGAAAGCTTAAGGCAGTGCGTGAAACGCTTCAATACGCTCTTTGTCGCCTGCCACATATTTTTTAGAATTTTTATCGGTGCGGAAAATAATAGGTTGTGATGCCAACACTGGATTTTTAGAATCTTCAATCGCTTGCTCGATTAAATGATGGTTGGGTGAAAGCGAACAAACTGGGTCAGCACTTTCAGCATCGCCTGTGAGTAAAAATGCCTGGCAACGACAACCTGCCAGGTCGTTCATTTTCTCTGGGCAAGTTACGCATGGGCCTTTCATCCAATCTGTTCCGCGATATTTATTAAACGCGGGGCTTTCCTTCCAAGCATACTCTAAGCCATTGTCACGTACATTGGGGAACGCCATATTAGGCAACACGCGGGCGGAATGACAAGGCAAAACATCGCCATTAGCCGTCACAATCATAAAAACTTCGCCCCAGCCGTTCATGCATTTTTTGGGGCGGTCGCCAAAATAATCGGGTACGACAAAAAATATTTTCATTTTATTGCCGACTTTTTTGCGAAATTCATTGGTGATTTTTTCCGCTTCATCAATTTGCTCTTTAAGCGGCATCAATTGATTGCGATTCACCAGTGACCAGCCGTAATATTGCGTATTGGCAAGCTCAATATAATCCGCGCCAAGCGCTTCAGCCATTTCTAAAATTTCTTTCATGTGGCCAATGTTGTAGCGGTGTATCACCACATTGAGCACCATCGGATAACCATGATTTTTAATCATGGCAGCGACTTTTTTCTTTAATTCAAACGTCTTAGTATTCGTAATGAAATTGTTAATTTCTTCAGTAATATCGTGCATGGAAAGCTGAATGTGATCCAAACCACCATCTTTAAAGGCTTGAATACGTTTTTCTGTGAGCCCAACACCCGAAGTAATCAGATTGCTGTAATAGCCCAATTTATGAGCCTCTACAACGATTTCTTCTATATCATCGCGTAGCAATGGCTCGCCACCTGAGATACCAAGTTGAATCGCCCCCAATTTGCGCGCATCTCGCAACGCTTGAATCCATTGCTCAGTCGTAAGTTCATTTTGCGTATGTTTATCGTAGTCGGTTGGATTGTAGCAAAACGCACAGTGTAGCGGACAGCGATAGGTAATTTCAGCCAGCAGCCAAAGTGGCTGAGTTTGTGTGACATTAGCTGCCACACCATTATTCTGCACTTGTACCGCTTTTTGCACCGCTGATTCACCTAATGAATTTTGTGTCATTTCGTGCTCCTAAACTTTCCGAATCCAAGCTTTACTGTTAGCCATTTCAAACATGCCAATAATATCGGCTTCAATATTGGTCGCATCGGGAAAAGTTGCTTTTAAATCCGCCACAATTTCGCCCACCGTTGCCTTACCATTTACACGTTTAATCACTTCACCTGCGCCACCATGAAGTTTGACCATGCCTTCTGGAAAAAGTATCACATAACTTTGCTGCGCTTCTTCCCACTGAAACCGGTGATGAAAGGCGAGCGCATAAATATCTGCATGTTGAATATTATTTTCCATAGATTGTCTTAATCAAAATTAATCACGGGTTGGCGCAAATAATCGCGGCCTTCGGTTTTAATCTCTGTTGATGCCAACATAATCGAATCCGCTATCACCCACAGCACATTCAATTTAAATTGCAGAATATCCAGTGCTTTCATTTGCATCTCGCGCGAGGTGCTAAAGTAATCTAAGGTAACGCTTAAGCCTTGCTCCACGTCGCGCCTAGCCTCAGTTAAACGCTTTTTAAAGTAAGTCAGGCCTTCTTCTTTTATCCATGGGTACATGGTTGGCCACGAGCTAATGCGTTGTTGGTGTATATGCGGCGCAAACAGCTCAGTTAAACTTGAACATACTGATTCTTGCCAAGGGCGTTGTTTGGCAAAGTTAATGTAAGCATCTACCGCAAATCGCACACCAGGGCTCACCATTTTCAAACTCGTCACTTCTTCGCGCGTTAACCCTACAGCCGCACCAAGCTGAATCCATGCCTCAATACCGCCTACTGTATCGCCAACACCATCGTGATCGGTAATACGCACAATCCATTGCTTGCGCACTTCTACATCGGGGCAATTAGAAAGAATGGCAGCATCTTTCAACGGTATCGCAATTTGGTAGTAAAAACGATTTGCAACCCAAGATTGCAGTTGCTCTTTGGTCAACTTGCCTTCATACATCATCACGTGGAACGGGTGGTAAATGTGATAGCCCTTGCCCTTTTCACGGAGTTTGTCTTCAAACTCTGCACGTGACCAAGGTAAATTGTTGTTAGTAACTGCGTTCATAATTAACTCCTAAAGAATGATGTCCATGCCGTCATAAGCTACTTCAATACCATGACGGGTGAGCTCAGCGCGCTCAGCGGAATCTTCCCTTAAAATAGGGTTAGTATTATTGATGTGTATCAACACCTTGCGCACCTGCCCGCCTTTATTTGAGCCAAACTTATCTAAGTCTTCAATCATGCCACCTTCGCCAGATTGTGGATTATGGCCGATACTACGAGCGGTTTTAGTCATTAGTCCTAAATCCTTCATCTCGGTATCAGTCCAAAATGTGCCATCCACCATAATGCAATCTGCTTGGCTCATCAATGCAGGCAAATGTAGCTCAATCTCCGCCAAGCCTGGTGAATACCAACATTTTTTACCAGTACTAATTTCTTCAATCAACACACCTATGGTGTCACCCGCTTGCGGATCATTGCGGTGAGGCGAATATGGTGGTGCGGCGCTTTTTAACGCTACTGAGGTGAATTTAAGATTTGGTACATTGGGGATTTCAAAACTGGTTTTTCCATCAATCGGTACTTGGTGATGATTAATGCCACAATAATGGCCAAGAATATTCAATATTTGATTGCCTGTAGTCAGGTCTTCGTAAACCATATCGGTACAATAAATTTCTCGTTTTACTTGTCCTTCACGCAGCATAAACAAGCCCGTGGTATGGTCGATTTGCGCATCAATCAACACAATGGCTTGAATGCCACTGTCCCGAATAGCGCGACCAGGCTGCAGTGGTGCGAAATCCTGAATTTGTTGCAGCACATCAGGAGAAGCATTAAACAACACCCAATTGATGCCATCTCCACTCACGCAAATTGAAGATTGTGTTCGCTTTGTGGCTTTAATAGTGCCTTTACGCAAGCCGTCGCAATTAAAACAATTACAGTTCCATTGAGGGAAGCCACCACCGGCACCAGCGCCTAAAACATGAATATGCATGAGAGTCTTTTACTTAAAATTGGACTTAAATTGAAAACTAAATTTTACTCTTTAACTAACTAAAAACGCTGCAACTTGTAATTCATCGAGCATCTTTTTTTAATAAAAAAAGCTGCCCGGGGGCAGCCTTTATATGAACAAATAACTTATTTGTTCATTACGTACATTGTTACTTCAAAGCCAAAACGCATTTCAGTAGCTGCTGGTGTTGTCCACATGATAGTTTCCTTAGTAATGTTATTAATTAAATTCGTTGTTGCTTTGTTACAAGTGCCACAACGTGAAACGAATTCTGCGCGTTATTCACAAATGCTAACACTGCTAAGATACCGAATAAGGCCTAAGTAAATTCATTAGGTATGCGTCAGTTAAATTCGGTCATTCGGTCACTGATTGCGGCGCGCTCGCACAGATTTCGCTAACATTTTCAGCACTTCGACGCTGTCATCCCAGCCTAAGCAAGCATCAGTAATCGACTTACCGTAATCCAACATACAACCTGGCGTATGCTCTTGGCGACCTTCGTTCAGATGTGATTCCAGCATCACGCCCATAATTCTGCTCTCGCCATTACTTAGTTGTGCGGCGACATCTTGCGCAACAATTTTTTGCAATCTGTAATCTTTTTGACTATTGGCATGACTGCAATCAACCATCAAACTAGGCGTTAAGCCAGCTGCAACAAGGTTTGCACATGCCGCTTCTACGCTTTTTGCGTCATAGTTAGGCGCTTTGCCGCCACGCAAAATCACATGACAATCATCGTTACCAGAGGTTGAAATAATCGCTGAATGACCTTCTTTGGTGACGGACAAGAAATGGTGAGGCGTTTCTGCGGTTTTAATCGCGTCAATCGCCACTTGCACGCTGCCATCGGTGCCATTCTTAAAGCCTACTGGGCAAGATAAGCCGCTAGCCAGCTCGCGATGCACTTGTGATTCCGTCGTTCGCGCGCCAATCGCACCCCAACTCACCAAATCCGCCGTGTATTGCGGCGTAATCATGTCCAAGAACTCCATGCCTGCTGGCATGCCAAGCTCGTTCACATCCAGCAAAAATTTACGCGCAGTTTCTAGGCCTTTATTGATGTCGTAACTGCCATCTAAATGCGGATCGTTAATCAAGCCTTTCCAACCCACGGTGGTGCGTGGTTTCTCAAAATACACCCGCATCACAATCAATAAATCTGCGCTTAACTCTTTGCGCACTTCCAGCAAACGACGCGCATACTCAAGCCCAGCCTTGGTGTCGTGAATTGAGCACGGCCCGACAATGACCAACAAACGGTCATCTGCGCCGTGCAAAATACGATGAATTTCGGCGCGAGTTTGCAAAATATTTTGCGTCGAGGTCACGCTTTCTTTTAAATGCACCAACAACTGCGACGGCGTTACCAATTCTTTAATTTCGCGAACGCGAACATCGTCCGTCGCTAATTTTTCATAGCCTACATTTTTAGGGTCTAATTTTTCTTGCTCTGTCATTGACTTAATATTTTCTCTAAAACATCTAAAAATCGCGCATTTTCGCTGAATAACCCGATACTTACGCGCAAATAATCGGGCATTTCATAGTTGGCAATTGGCCGCACAATCACGCCATTTTTCAGCAATAGTTGGTTCACACTTGCCGCATTTTTCACTTTAAAACTCACAAAATTTGCGAATGAAGGTATATATTCTAAGCCAAGTTTGTTAAAACCTTGCGTCAATTGTGTCATGCCCGCCTGATTTTCCGCATAACTGCGAGCAACAAAATCATCATCTGCCAAGCTGGCAATGGCAGCCGCTTGCGCGATTGAGTTGACATTAAACGGCTGACGCACGCGGTTTAGCATATCTGCCACATCCGCGTGCATAAGGCCAAAGCCGATGCGCAAGCCAGCCAAACCGTAAGCTTTGGAAAAAGTGCGCGAAATAATTAAGTTCGGATATTCAGCCAACCAGCCAATCGCTTCAGACTTGTTCGTAACATTCAAATATTCATCATACGCCTCATCCAGCACAATAAGCACTGTCCTAGGAGCCGCATGGATAAAGGCTCGCAGAGCATCTTTTTTTAACAATGTGCCAGTTGGATTATTCGGATTTGCAATAAAAATTAGGCGCGTTTTTGGTGTAATAGCTTTTAAAAAGCTATCTAAATCGTGCGCGTAATTTTTGGCTGGAACCACCACGCCTGTCGCGCCCACTGCTTGCGTTACCAGCGGATAAACCGCAAATGCATGCTGTGAGTAAATCGCCTCGCAACCCTCATGCAGAAAGGCTCTAGCGGCCAGTTCGAGAATGTCGTTCGAACCATTTCCAAACACAATTTGATTGTGCGCAACGCCAAATTTTTCGCTCACTGCTTTGCGTAATTCAAAACTGTTGCCGTCTGGGTAGCGCGCAATGTCATGCACCGCCTCATCAATCGCCATTTGCGCTTTGGGGCTGATGCCGAGCGGATTTTCATTCGAAGCAAGCTTGATAATGTCCGCCTCGTTCAAACCCATTTCGCGCGCAAGCTCGCTAATTGGCTTGCCGCCTTGATAGGGCGCAATCGCACGAATGTAATCAGGAGCTAATTCAGATAAATTCATAGATGAAACTGTTAAAACTATTGATTAAAGTTACGAATAAAATTAGAGCACAGCAGCTGGATACGAACCCAGCACTTTGAGCATGGAGGCGCGCGCTGCGCATTCTTGCAACGCTGCTTTCACTTTAGCGTCGGTTTGATGGCCTTCAATATCCACGAAAAACACGTAATCCCACAAGCCTTGTTTAGATGGCCGAGATTCGAATTTGGTCATGCTCACACCATGCCGAGAAAGCGGTTCTAACAGTTCTACCATGGCGCCAGGCTTGTTTTGCGAGGTCATCACAATAGAAGTTTTATCATTTCCTGAAGCCGCCACATCGTGGCTACCCAACACCAAAAATCGCGTGGTGTTTTTGGCGTCATCTTCGATATTTTCTGCAAGCACGTTCAAATCGAACAGCTCTGCCGCGCGCTTACTGGCTATAGCTGCGGCAAATGTACCGTCCGTTGAGACCAAATCATGAATCATCTGTGCAGCAAAAGCGTTACTCGTTACCGCCTCACGCGTGGCGCGCGGCAGGTTTTTATTGAGCCATTCGTGACATTGTGAGAGCGATTGATTATGCGAAAACACATGTGAAATTTGTGTAATATCAGTTTGCTTTGAGAGCAAACAATGATGAATGGGCAAGGTAATTTCACCACACACTTTTAATGACGTGCTAAGTAGTAAATCCAAGGTTAAGCCAATCGCGCCTTCGGTCGAATTTTCTACCGGCACCACGCCATAATCGGCTTGATTCGCCTCTAAGGTGCGAAAAACCTCATCAATCGTGCCACACACAATGGCGTTGCGACCTTGGCCAAACTGCTTCAGCGCTGCTTCTTCAGAATACGTACCTAATGGGCCTAAAAACGCGATGGAAAGCTCTTTTTCTAGCGCGCGACAATTGGACATCACGCCGCGAAAAATATGACCGACTGCCTCATTCGATAACGGGCCTTTGTTATCGGCCTGCAAGCGGCGTAAAATCTGAGCCTCACGCTCTGGGCGATAAATCACGCCATCTTCTTTTAAGCTGCCAATTTGACGTGCCAGTTTTGCCCTCTCGTTGACGAGCTTAAGCAGATGCTCATCAATGGCATCGATTTCATCACGAAATTTTTTTAACTCATCACTCATATTTTAAAGCTTAATCTTGCCTTTGTGGTAACGCACGCACCGTCATCACGCCTGCAATCGCACGAATTTTTGCAAGTGCAGAGTCTGCTGCTGGGCTATCTAAATCTAGCATGGTATAGGCAATGTCGCCGCGTGATTTGTTCACCATATTGTGAATATTAATGCCTGCATCGGCCATGGCGGTAGAAATTTGCCCGACCATATTTGGAATATTAGCACTCGCCACAGCCACACGGTGAGCGGCTTCGCGCGGCATATTCACTGCAGGGAAATTTACTGAATTTGTAATATTACCGTTATCTAAAAATTCACGCACTTGATCTACCACCATCACGGCACAATTGTCCTCCGCCTCTTGCGTGGATGCGCCCAAATGCGGCAACGCGATGACATTTGCGTGAGATTTCATGCGTGCAGTAGGAAAATCGCACACATAAGCACGCAATTTTTTGCTGTCAAGGCCATCCAGCACGGCTTGTTCATCAATCACGCCTTCACGCGCAAAGTTAATCAATACTGCACCATGCTTCATCATGGCGATACGCTCAGCATTAATCAAATGTCGAGTTGCATCGATAAGTGGCACATGTAGCGTAATAAAATCGCTGTGCTTAATCAACTCATCCACCGTCATCACGCGTTTTACTTCTGAAGACAAACGCCAAGCCGCATCCACAGTGATTTCTGGGTCATAGCCAAGCACTTTCATGCCGAGTTTCAGCGCCGTATCTGCCACCATTCCCCCGACAGCGCCTAAACCAACGATACCCAAAGTTCGGCCTGGGATTTCAATGCCGACAAAGTTCTTTTTCCCGTCTTCAACCGTTACAGAAAGCGTCGCGTCATCACCCTGCAAGCCGCTAACAAACTTCATGGCAGGGCCAATATTGCGCGCAGCCATTAGGATGCCCGCAAGCACCAGCTCTTTCACCGCATTGGCGTTGGCGCCTGGCGTGTTGAACACCACCACGCCACGTTTGCTCATCTCAGAAATAGGGATATTGTTAGTGCCCGCACCAGCACGGCCTATGGCTTGCACGCTGGCAGGAATCTCCATGTCATGCATTTTGGCCGATCGCACTAAAATCGCGTCTGGCTTGGTCACTTCAGCGCTCACTTCGAAATTTTCGGCTGGAAATCTTTTCGTTCCAACCGATGCAATTTTATTAAGTACTTGTATCTGACGTTTACTCAAACCACTCTCCCCTGTTTCAAGCCTATTTTATTTTAGTTCAAGCTTATTATAGTTAAGTACTAGCTATTTGCTTTTTCGAATGCTTTCATATATTCCACCAATACGCGCACACCTTCAGTTGGCATGGCGTTGTAGATAGAGGCGCGCATGCCGCCTACAGAGCGATGACCTTTTAATTGCAACAAACCTTTGTCTTTCGCGCCTTTGAGGAAAGCTTCATCTAAAGCCTCATCTTTCAGCGTGAAAGGTATATTCATACGCGAACGGTTTTCTTTCGCGGTTGGGCAGTTAAAAAAGCTGGTGCTATCTAAATAATCGTACAACATACTAGATTTTTGAATGTTAATTTTTTCCATGGCTGCCAAGCCGCCATTGGCTTTCAACCATTTAAACACCAAACCCGCCACGTAAATCGCAAAAGTTGGCGGCGTATTGTACATCGATTCATTTTCAGCATGAATTTTGTAATCGTACATACTTGGCGTGCCAGCAACGGTTTCGCCAATCAAATCATCACGCACAATCACAATCGTCAAACCTGCTGGGCCGATATTTTTCTGCGCACCAGCGTAAATGAGTGCGTGCTTCGCAACATCCACTGGGCGCGACAAAATATGTGAAGACATATCCGCCACCAACGGCACTGCCCCTACATTTGGCGTCCAGAACATTTCCACGCCACCAATCGTTTCGTTTGAAGTGTAATGCACGTAAGCCGCGTCAGGGTTGAGTTTCCAAGCATCTTGTGCTGGCGCGTAGCTGAAATTCTTATCTGCAGAAGTCGCAACCACATTCACTTCGCAATATTTTTTTGCTTCGCTAATGGCTTTTTTCGACCACTCGCCAGTGTTCAAATAATCTGCAGTTTTTTTGCCGCGCAGCAAATTCATTGGAATCATGCCAAATTGCGCAGAAGCACCGCCTTGCAAAAACAAGACTTTGTAGTTCGCTGGAATCGCCATCAACTCGCGCAAATCGGCTTCAGCTTCAGCCGCGATGCTCATGAATTCTTTACCACGGTGCGACATCTCCATCACAGACATTCCAGCGCCATGCCAATCCAATAATTCGGCTTGCACTTGTTGTAAAACTGCTTGCGGCAACACCGCTGGACCAGCGGCAAAATTATAAATCGTCGTCATTGCTTACTTTTCCTTAATCAATTGATTATTAAAAATATTTAAGAAATTATTCAGTTGCTTCTTCGTCGTCAGTTTCAACGATTTTTTCTAAACCAGAAAGTTTTTCGCCCTCGCCAAGGTTAATCAGCGTCACACCTTGTGTGGCGCGACCTAGCTCGCGAATTTCTTTCACACGCGTGCGAATTAAAATGCCGCCAGTCGTAATCAGCATAATTTCATCTTCTTCATTCACCAATTTTGCCGCTACTACCAAGCCGTTACGCTCACTGATTGCAATTGCTTTAACACCTTGTGTGCCGCGACCAGAATGGCGGAAATCCGCTAACACAGTGCGTTTGCCATAGCCATTTTCAGTGGCTACCAATACGGTTTGTTGATCATTTTCGGCAATTAACAGTGAAAGCACTTGCTGTTTCGCAGCCAACTTCATGCCACGCACACCACGTGTAGCTCGCCCCATCGGCCGCACATCGCCTTCGGTAAACCACACCGCTTTGCCGCCGTTCGACACCAATACAATATCATTGGCGCCATTGGTAATTTCCGCACCAATCAGGTAATCATCATCATCCAAGTTAATCGCGATAATGCCCGATTTACGCGGGTTAGCGAACTCGCTTAATGCTGTTTTCTTTACCGTGCCTTGTGACGTTGCCATAAAAATAAAGTGATTTTCATCGAACTCTTTTACAGCAAGAATCGCGTTGATTTTCTCACCCTCTTCTAGCGGGAACAGGTTCACAATCGGCTTGCCACGTCCGATTCTACTGCCTTGTGGCACCTCATACACTTTCAACCAATACACGCGACCGCGACTTGAGAAACATAAAATGTAATCGTGCGTATTCGCCACGAACATTTTATCGATAAAATCATCTTCTTTAGTCGGAGCGGCTTGCTTGCCTCGCCCACCACGACGTTGCGCGCGATATTCATCTAGCGGTTGCGATTTCACATAACCCGTATGAGAGAGCGTCACCACCACGTCTTGCGGCGTGATTAAATCTTCCAGGTTTAAATCTTGCGCGTTGGCGATAATTTCACTGCGGCGCTCATCACCAAACTGCTTACGAATTTCAGTCAGCTCATCCGTAATTATGGCGGTCACGCGCGAAGCATTGGCCAATATGTCCAGCAAGTCGGCAATCTCATCCATCACTTCTTTATATTCACTGACAATTTTGTCTTGCTCTAAGCCAGTTAAGCGTTGCAGGCGCATTTGCAAGATTTCTTGCGCTTGCACATCTGACAATTTATAGCCCTTTGGCGTCATGCCGAAATCCACACTCAAACCTTCTGGACGCGATGCTTCCATGGCAGCACGTTTCAACATTTCTTCCACCACGGTCGAATGCCAAGCCTTTGCCATCAAATCGACTTTAGCTTCTGACGGCGTTGGCGCGGCTTTAATAATCGCAATCATCTCGTCCACATTGGCCAGTGCAACCGCCAAACCTTCTAACACATGTCCGCGAGCGCGTGCTTTTTTAAGCTCAAACACAGTGCGGCGTGTAATCACCTCTCGGCGGTGGCGTAAAAACGCCTCTAACATTTGTTTCAAATTCAACAAGCGCGGTTGGCCATCCATAATGGCGACCATGTTCATGCCAAACGTATCTTGCAACTGTGTTTGTTTGTACAGATTATTTAAAATCACTTCGCCGATTTCGCCGCGTTTAAGTTCAATCACCACGCGCATACCCGATTTATCTGATTCATCACGCAAATCAGATATGCCTTCAATTTTTTTCTCGTTCACCAGCTCGGCAATTTTTTCAACGAAAGTTTTTTTGTTGACCTGATACGGAAGCTCGTCCACGATTAAAGCCTGACGACCGCCAGATTTGTCCATATCTTCAAAATGCGTACGCCCGCGCATCACCACACGACCACGGCCAGTGCGATAACCTTCTTTTACACCCACCGTGCCATAAATAATGCCCGCTGTTGGAAAGTCTGGCGCTGGAACGAGCTCAATCAGCTCTTCAATGCCAATTTCAGGATCTTTGAGCAAAGCAAAACAAGCATCCAGCACCTCGCTTATATTATGTGGCGGAATATTCGTCGCCATGCCTACCGCGATGCCAGAGCTGCCATTAATCAGCAGGTTCGGAATACGCGCAGGCATAATGAGCGGCTCATTCTCGCTGCCATCGTAGTTCGGGCCAAAATCGACGGTTTCTTTGTCGATATCTGCCAATAATTCATGAGCAATTTTCGCCATGCGGATTTCGGTATAACGCATCGCCGCCGCATTGTCGCCATCTACCGAGCCAAAGTTACCTTGACCATCCACTAACATGTAACGCAGACTAAAATCCTGCGCCATACGCACAATCGTGTCATACACCGCTGTATCGCCATGTGGATGGTATTTACCAATCACATCACCAACAATACGTGCCGATTTTTTATACGGCTTGTTGTAATCATTCGAGAGCTCGTGCATCGCAAACAAAACACGCCTATGCACTGGTTTCAAGCCGTCGCGAACATCTGGCAAGGCACGACCAACAATTACGCTCATGGCGTAATCGAGGTAGCTACGTCGCATTTCGTCTTCTAAACTGATTGGAAGGGTTTCTTTAGCGAATTGATCCATTAACTTTTCCGTCGTATTTCTTATAGGTTTTGTGTGAAAATTGGCGCTTTTTGAAAGTGCTTTTTTACTTGTTTTTAACCCGTAAATTCTAGCACGATTAGCCTCGCAAAACACGTATATTTAGACCATAAATATGCTTTTAACGAATTAAAATAATTCAAAAAATTTATATCAATTTAATGTACAATAAAAATAATCAACTATTTACTAATGATTAATTTTATTTATCAAAATAATAAAAATAATCAACTAGACGATGACTTGATAAGGCGTAAAATTAGCGTCATGTTCGGGCGTTAATATTACCTGTGCATTACCCACATCAACTCAAGGAGATCAACATGCAACTTAAAGGATCAAAAACAGAGCAAAGCTTAAAAGATGCTTTTGCTGGTGAATCACAAGCTAACCGTCGCTATTTATACTTCGCAAACAAAGCGGATATCGAAGGTCAAAATGATGTAGCGGCACTATTCCGCTCTACAGCAGAGGGTGAAACTGGTCACGCACACGGTCACTTGGAATTTTTAGAAGCTTCTGGCGACCCTGCAACTGGCTTGCCTATTGGCCCTACACGTCAAAACTTGGAATCAGCCGTCGCTGGTGAAACGCATGAGTACACCGACATGTACCCAGGCATGGCTAAGGGCGCACGTGAAGAAGGCTTTGACGAAATCGCTGATTGGTTTGAAACGCTAGCCAAAGCAGAACGCAGCCACGCAAACCGCTACGCTAAAGCATTAGCCGAACTAGTCGATTAATCTGTAAGCGCATACCAAGCGGGTTAGCATCTTTAGCCCGCTTCAATATGCGTTTAAATAATACTTTAAGGTAAAAAAATGAGCCGCGAAGGCAATCTAGAAGCCCCTACCCGCCATGCCTTAGATTGGCAAAATCCCGATTTTTACAACGAAGAAAAACTCAATCACGAGCTTGAGCGCATCTTCGATATATGCCATGGCTGTCGCCGTTGCGTAAGTTTGTGTAACAGCTTCCCTACGCTATTCGATTTAGTCGATAACAACCCCACCATGGAAGTAGAAGGCGTCGACAAAAAAGACTTCATGAAAGTCGTTGACCAATGCTACATGTGCGACTTGTGCTACATGACCAAATGCCCATACACACCGCCGCACGAGTGGAATCTGGATTTTCCACACACCATGCTGCGTGCAAAAGCAGTGAAGTTTAAAAAAGGTGAAGTCGGTTTTGCAGAAAAATTACTCGCGAGTACCGACGTGCACGGCCAATTTGCTGGAATTCCCATCGTCGTACAAACAGTCAATGCGGTAAATAGCACTTCAATTATGCGTAACGTGATGGAAGCGACGTTGGGTGTGGATAAAAACGCTTGGATGCCAAGCTTTGCCACAGAAAAGTTTAGGCACGGCGCGGCGAAAAGTGAAGATTTTGCCATCAAAGATGGCGAGAAAACGCCAGGAAAAGTAGCTATTTATTCAACCTGTTACGTGAATTATAACGAGCCTGGGATTGGTCACGATTTACTCAAAGTGCTTGATCACAATGAGATTCCCTACGTTTTAGTGGATAAAGAACAATGCTGCGGCATGCCGAAACTCGAGCTGGGCGACTTGGAAAGCGTTGCGAAATCTAAAGAAGCGAACATTCCGCATCTCGTAAAATACGCCAAGGATGGTTATGCGATTTTAAGCGCGATTCCAAGCTGCACGCTGATGTTTAAGCAAGAAATTCCACTCATGTTCCCCGACTGCACTGATACAAAACTGGTGCAAGACGCCATGTGGGATCCGTTTGAATACTTGATTGCGCGCAAAAAAGATGGTCTGCTAAAAACCGACTTTAAAAAACCGCTGGGCAAAATTAGTTACCACATTCCGTGCCACGGTCGTGTGCAGAATATCGGTAAAAAAACTGAAGAATTTTTGAAACTGATTCCGGAAACTACGCTCAACACGGTCGAGCGCTGTTCTGGTCACGCCGGCACCTATGGCGTTAAAAAAGCGCATCACACCATGGCCAAAAAAATTGGCAAGCCTGTCGCCAAACTTATGGCAAATGGCGAGCCAGATTACATCAGTTCAGACTGTCAATTAGCTGGTCACCACATTGAACAAATGATGACTGAAAATAACTTGGTCAACACACAAAAACCTGCCGAGCTGGCGCATCCATTAAGCCTTGCGCGCATAGCTTACGGCATATAATAACAATTTAAGCATGCCCTGCAACCCGCATGGATATTGGCTTGCAGGATATGTAATTTGGCGTGTGAATAATGCGCTTTAGCGTATATATTCCACGGACAAGCCAAATACTGGCTTAACCGTCATTCTGAGCGTAGCGAAGAAAGACGAACTAAAAACTAAAGGAAACAAAATGGCAATTACCCGTGAAAACTTAATGACGCTAGAAGCGTACAGCAAATACCGCAAAGAAAACAAGGCTGACATTATGGCGCAACGCCGTTTGCGCTCTGTGAGCTTAGGCGAGCACATGACCATGCAATTTGAAAACGAGCTCACCATGCGCTACCAAATTCAAGAAATGTTGCGACTTGAAAAAATGTTCGAAGCAGAGGCCATTCAAGACGAAATTGACACCTACGCACCGCTGGTGCCCAATGGCAGCAACTGGAAAGCCACCATGCTGATTGAATATACTGACGTGGAAGAACGCAAAATCGCGCTCACCAAACTCATCGGTATTGAAGACAAAACCTATATTGAAGTCGAAGGCTTTAAGCGCGTGTACGCGATTTCGGACGAAGATTTAGAACGTGAAACAGATGTAAAAACCAGCGCCGTGCATTTTTGCCGTTTTGAATTTAACGAAGCCGCGAGAAAAGCCATTAAATACGGCGCGAGTGTGAAATTGGGCTGCGACCACCCAAATTACAACATGAGCGTGGTGATTCCGCTGGCGCAGTTGGAATCGTTAAGAGAAGATTTGAATTAAATGTAGGTTGGCGGTGAGTGAAACGAACCCCAACAATGTGAGAAGTGTTGGGGTTCACAAACCAACTCACCCCAACCTACGTGCTACGTGCTGGATATATCTACACCATCAATCTTAATGAGCCTGCAAATAAAAATTAACCAAGGCCCTAATACCATAGATATATCGATAATTAATTGCGATGTAACAAATATTGAAAGAATTATTGGCAACCCACTTATTGATAGCAATGAAAGTAACAGCCAAAAAACTTTATCTCCTGCAGTGAGTTTGACTGTACCAAAAACTGCAACAATCAGTAGTAATATACTTAACTCTAAGCCCATAGCGCAGAACCCTGTGCCAGCTTCGCTTCTGGAAAGAAATGTTTAATAAATATACCTAACATTACACCAGCGTAAGCAGCAAAAAAAGCTAACCCTCCTTCTGCAAATTGGCTAAATAAAACAAAGGCGGAAATGCTAACTACCAAATAAAATGGCCAGTACCTGAATAGCATGATCATTATGACAAGAGGCGCAAAAACCATCCATAACAGAAAGAAAACTCCTGACACATATATCTTATCAGCGCTTGTAATGTCCTGACATAAATAAATTACTATGCCACCAATAAGCAACCAAAAGTAATACTTATAACTCAGTTGTTTCATTTATTCAAAATTAAATCCATTTGGGTTTTGAATCAATGCGCTAAAACTCAATTGAGTTTTAGCTTTTATCATGTGCTTACAGTAACATATATTTAAGTAAAAATCATCGCCTGCAAACCGCATAGACATTGGCTTACAGAGCATCTATTTTAGAATCTTAAATCCGCTTTCAAATCGTCCACATGCTCTAAACCCACGGCAATGCGCACCAAGTTATCTTTGATGCCTGCCTCCGCCCGCGCCTCTGCCGTTATGCGGCTGTGCGTAGTGGTGGCTGGGTGCGTAATGGTGCTTTTTGCATCGCCCAAGTTAGCGGTAATTGAAATCAGTTCAGTCGCGTCGATGAGCGCCCAAGCGGCTTGCTGCTGCGTTTGGCCAGCTTTTGGTTTGACTTCAAAACTGACAATGCCACCACCACTGCTTTGCTGTTTTAAAGCCAGCGCATGCTGTGGGTGCGAAGCTAAACCTGGGTAATATACGCGTGCCACTTGCGGTTGCGATTCTAACCAAGTCGCCAGTGCCAATGCGCGCGCAGCGTGCGCTTCCATGCGCACATGCAAAGTTTCCAATCCTTTTAAAAACACCCACGCGTTAAATGCGCTCATGGTGACCCCAGCTGTGCGTAAAAAGCCGTATACAGGCTCCATGAGCGCTTTGGTGCCAAGCACTGCGCCGCCAAGGCACCTACCCTGCCCATCGATATATTTAGTCGCAGAATGAATAATAATATCTGCACCCAATTCTAACGGGCGCTGAATCGCAGGCGTGCAAAAACAATTATCTACCACCAAATGTGCGCCTGCTTTGTGCGCAATGTTTGCCAAAGCAGCAATATCACAAACTTCGGTGAGCGGGTTCGACGGCGTTTCCACAAAAAACAGTTTGGTTTTGGGCGTAATAGCAGCTTGCCATGCATTGGTATCGGTTAAAGAAACAAACGTCACCTGCAAACCCCAGCGCGCGAGAATATTGCTGAACAATTGCACCGACGTGCCAAAAATGCTGCGCGAAGCTACCACATGGTCGCCAGCATTGCACAAACCCATGACGCAGGCCAATATCGCCGACATGCCAGTTGAAGTCGCCACACACTGCTCTGCACCTTCCAGCGCGGCCAGTTTGTTTTGAAACATGGTAACAGTCGGGTTGGTAAAGCGTGAGTAAATATTGCCCGGCTCGGTACCGCCAAAGCGCGCAGCAGCTTGCGCTGCGTTTTTAAAACGGAAACTGGAATTAAGGAACAAAGCCTCGGAGTTTTCGCCGAACTCGGTCATCTCACTGCCTGCGCGAACGGATAATGTTTCTGGATGATATTTTTTTGTTGTCATCATTACTCTCAATTCATTTCGAGACCTTTGAAAAAGTGATTATTGGGGTGAAGTACAAGGCGCACGGAACGCAAAAAGCGGAATGTACACGCAGTACATGAGCATTTTGAGTACCGCGCAACGCGGTAATTTGCCTCAAGAAGTACATTTACAAAGGTCTAGACATTAAAAAACCCGTTAAAGCTAAATTAGGCTAAAACGGGTTCTTTTTTACCTCGCTTTAGCAGAATTTATTATGCGCTCGCAAGCTGAGTTAGGCTTTGTTTAAAGTTGGCCACTCAAATCAGCGCAATTAAATGTTATGCCTAACGTTATTAGACGTCAAGCGAATATTTAAACTTCAGTCGCTTCTTCCACGTCTTCATCGCTGTCAATCAGGTTCAAATCCATCTGCGTGCTTGCATTAGCGGGTTTGTGGGTTTTATTCATATCGCCACGTGCGGCTTCAATTCTATTCAAATACGCGGCATCTACATCGCCCGTCACGTATTTGCCATCAAAACAACTGCAATCAAAATCTTTAATTTTAGGATTGCTTAATTTAATATCTTCTACTAAATCGCCTAAATCTTGGTAAATCAAGGCATCCGCGCCGATTTCTTGGCAGATTTCTTCATCGCTTCTGCCCGTTGCCAGTAGCTCATCGCGACTTGGCATATCGATACCATACACGTTGGGAAAGCGCACTGGTGGCGCGGCGGAGGCGAAATACACTTTGTTGGCGCCCGCATCGCGCGCCATTTGTACGATTTGCTGCGATGTCGTCCCGCGCACAATAGAATCATCGACCAACAGCACATTTTTACCTTTAAACTCAATGCCAATTGGGTTGAGCTTTTGACGCACCGATTTTTTGCGCAGCGCTTGACCTGGCATAATAAAGGTGCGGCCGATGTAACGATTTTTAATAAAGCCTTCGCGATAATCCAACCCTAGCGCAATGCCTACTTGCAATGCACTCGGGCGGCTGGTATCGGGGATAGGAATGACCACGTCAATTTGCTTATCTGACCATTCGCGCTTAATTTTTTCAGCCAAGCTTTTGCCCATATCTAAACGCGTTTGATACACCGAAACGCCGTCAATGACCGAATCTGGCCTTGCCAAGTAAACATATTCAAAAATACAGGGATTTAATTTGGCATTTTCTGCGCATTGGCGACTAAAGAAGTTGCCTTCCATGTCAATAAACACGGCCTCACCAGGCTCTACATCACGAATCATTTGAAAGCCCAGCACATCCAGCGCCACGCTTTCTGAAGCGACAATATATTCTGTGCCTTTTTCCGTATCCAGCTTGCCAATTACCAGCGGACGAATACCATTTGGATCGCGAAACGCTAGCAAGCCAAAATTAGCGATCATCGCGACAACGGCGTATGCGCCTTTGCAACGACGATGCACGCCAGCCACCGCATCAAACGCCATATCTGTGTTCAATACTGCGTTTTTAGAGGTTTTTTCAATTTCATGCGCGAGCACATTTAACAACACTTCAGAATCGGAAGAGGTATTAATGTGGCGCAAATCTTGGCGGAACATTTCAGATTTGAGCTGCTCTGAATTAGTGAGATTGCCATTGTGTCCAAGCACGATACCGAATGGCGAATTAACATAAAACGGTTGCGCCTCAGCTGCGCTAGATGAACCCGCCGTAGGGTAGCGCACATGGCCGATACCAACATTGCCGACCAAGCTACGCATATGGCGCGTGTGAAATACATCCTTCACTAAGCCATTGTTTTTATGCATGAAAAATGTGTTGCCATCGCATGTGACAATGCCTGCAGCGTCTTGCCCGCGGTGTTGTAGCACCAGCAAACCATCGTATAACAATTGGTTGACTGGATTTTTACCGACAATGCCTAAAATTCCACACATAAATTAATGCCCTTAAGCAACTCCGTTATCTTAAGCCAAATCAATCATATTTGACATGTTTTGCTACCATTTGCGGTACCCAAGGTAGCGCCGACTTTACCAATGCCTCTAGTGGCGCACTAAACATAGCGTTAGTCCAACGCGCATCTTTAGGAAAGCTTGTTAATCCTGCCAGGAACACCAGCACGCACACTATTAGCAAGCCACGCACCAAACCAAAAAATCCGCCCAAAAAACGATTAAACCAATTTAAACTAATTTTTTTTATCAAACTTGAAAGCGCGATAGTCAGCAAGCTAGAAATCAGCAAAACACCAAGAAAAACAATCACATATGCAGCCAATATTCTAAGCTGCTCCGTTGGAATATCTGCTGGAAGCAAGGGCACTAATTGTGTGGCATAAGTTTTTGCCGCATAAATTGCTGCCAGCCAACCCACAATTGCCAACACCTCGCGCACTGCGCCACGCATCATACTCACGACAATAGAAATGCCTATAATCAATAAAACTGCATAGTCAAAACTAGTCATGCGCTTTAAGCTGCTTATTGTAGAAGCCGCATGCTTATTGGCTTACAACCATGCCAGTTAAGCCCGCGTCTTTAATGTTTTCCAATGCAATAGCCGCTTCATTTCTATCGCCAAAAACTTGTGTTTTTAAGCGTATTTTTTGACCTTTATCTGTGCTGATTTTTTCCGTTTGCGATTTATAACCTAAATCGCCTAATTTAGCTTGCAACTGCTTCACATTTGCTGCATCAGAAAACACGCCGATTTGCACATAAAATTTGCCGCTAGATAATTTTTCAGCAGCAGGTTTAGCTAGGTCAGGCACTTTTATTGGAACTTCCTTTGTTGGCGAGGCTTCAGGGTCAACTGTTGCTGTCGATTCTGACTCTGGCTCTGCCACTTCAGGCATAGTAGAAATCGGCGAATCTGTTGGCACAATACTGGAGTCGAAATTCGATGCTTCTGACGCTGTTTGTTCACTAGGCAGTGTGATGGTGACTTGCTCTTGTGGCGAAGTCGCGGCGCGATCTTTGAGTATCATTGGTAGCACAATCACCATCAACAATACCAAGGCAATAGCGCCAACCAAACGACGGCGCGCACGTTTTTTTAAATTGAGTTCTTGGTCGCCCGCTGTTTCTCTTTGCATAAGCAATGCCTTCAAATTTGCGCTATATATTAATCATGTAAGCTATTGAATTTGCTAGCAATAGCATCTGCCACTGTGTAAAACGAGCCAAACACGATCATTCTATCATTTTTAGCGGCGTTTTTACAGGCAGAATCAATCGCCGCGTTCACATTCGCAAAGGTTAGCACTGGCGAATTTCGTGTGCGTTTTAAAAGCAATTTTTGCAACTCGCTGGCTTTAGCACCACGCGGGCTGTGGATATCTGCCAAATACCAAGCATCAATTTCGCCCGCTACCGCATCAATCACACCTTCCATATCCTTATCGGCCAACATGCCAAGTACCGCGAGTGTTTTCCCTGCACAGGCGCTAGATTGTAAATTGTGTGCTAGCGATTTAGCCGCCTGCGGATTATGCGCAACATCCACGATAATGCTTGGATTTGCATGAATTTGTTGAAAACGACCTTCTAAATTAACCGCCCTGAGAGCCGCATGGATATTGGCCTGCAGGGCAGGCAATATTTCACTTAGATGCTGCACCGCACATATTGCACAAGCCGCATTGTTGAGTTGAAACTCGCCCGCCAAACCAAGATTGGGTAGCTGCAAAACTTGCTCGTCAGATTTGTAATTCCAACCTTGCGCAGTTTTTTTCACCTCAAAGTCACGATTAATAAGTTGTAAATTGGCGCCAATTTTTGCTGCATAATCCAACAAACTTTGCGGCGGATTTTCATCGCCGCAAATTGCCAACTTATTAGCGCGAAAAATACCTGCTTTTTCAAAACCAATTTTTTCGCGCGTATCGCCTAAATATTCCATGTGATCCAAATCAATCGCCGTCACAATCGCACAGGTCGGCTCAAAGATATTCACCGCATCCAGCCTGCCTCCCAACCCGACTTCCAAAATACACACATCCAAATTTTGACGGCAAAAATACCACATAGCCGCCAGTGTGCCCATCTCAAAATATGTGAGCGCAACATCACCACGCGCAGCTTCAACCGCCGCGAATGCCGCGCATAAATCGTCATCCGAAATGTGTTGCAAATTAACGCTGACGCGCTCGTTATAACGATTTAAGTGCGGCGATGTGTAGCAACCAACGCGATAACCGCTTTGCACATAAATCTGGCTAAGCATGGCGCAAACAGAGCCTTTGCCGTTAGTGCCTGCGACGGTAATGATGGGAAATATTGGGTTTAATTGTAGCTTGTTAGCAACAGTTTTGACGCGATCCAAACCCATGGCGATGGATTTTGGATGCAGTGCCTCGATGTAAGCCAGCCACTCTATTGCGGTGCGAGGTTGGGCTTGGATATATATCACGCGGAATGGTGTTACGCGGCTTTAGGCGTCCGCATTAAGTTAGATAAAATGCTGGCTAACTTTTGGCGCATTTCGCGTCTATCTACAATCAAATCCACCGCACCATGCTCGACCAAAAATTCAGCGCGCTGAAAGCCTTCTGGCAAGGTTTCACGCACGGTTTGCTCAATCACACGCGGCCCCGCAAAGCCAATCAGCGCGTTGGGTTCAGCAATAATAATATCGCCCAACATGGCAAAACTAGCCGAAACGCCGCCCATGGTCGGGTCAGTCAGTACAGAAATATAAGGCAAACCAGCCTGCGACAATTTAGTTAGCGCAGCACTGGTTTTGGCCATTTGCATCAGCGATAGCAAACCTTCTTGCATACGCGCGCCCCCACTGGCTGAGATGCAGATAAATGGGGTTTTATTTTTGATGGCCGCATCAATGCCGCGTACAAAACGCTCGCCAACCACGGCGCCCATCGAACCGCCCATAAATTTAAACTCAAACGCTGCCACCACTACGCCAACACCGTGAATTTTACCTTGCATAACAATGAGCGCATCTTTCTCGCCACCCTCCTTCTGCGCCACCTTGATGCGCTCAGCATAGCTTTTGCTGTCTTTAAATTTTAATGGGTCTATTGGCTCCACATTCGCGCCAATTTCAATGCGTTTTTCTTCTGGATCGAGCAGTTGATTCAAACGATCGCGTGCGCCGATTCTATTATGATGTCCGCATTTTGGACAAACTTCAGCATTCGCCTCTAAATCCGTCTTGTAAAGCACCGTCAGGCAAGATTCACACTTGCTCCACAAGCCCTCTGGTACGTTTTTACGCGATGACCCAACGACGCGCTTAATTTTTTGCGGAATCTTATCTAACCAGCTCATATTTACTCCTTAAGCAAAATTATTTGCTATCTATCGCAGTGCGCAACTCAAGCATTAACGTACTAATATTAGTGGCAATATTGTCTTCGTTTGATTCTTCAATCGTCGTCACCATGCGACTTCCAACTACGACAGCATCGGCAAATGCCGCCACTTTTTTAGCAGTTGCAGCATCTTTTACACCAAATCCAACGCCAATTGGCAAGTTGGTTTTAGTGCGAATTTCTGCCACGCGCGCTTTCACTTCTGCTACGTCCATATTCGCCGCGCCAGTAACGCCTTTAAGTGAAACGTAATACAAAAATCCGCTGGCTTGATTCACAATTAAATTTATACGCTTGGCATCTGAAGTTGGCGATAGCAAGAAAATACTATCCATGCCGTTATCTTGTAAAGCTGCGATAAATTCTTTGCATTCCTCTGGTGGATAATCCACAGTCAATACGCCATCCACACCTGCTCCAGCAGCCTCATGGATAAAAGCTTTCTGGCCCATTGCTTCGATTGGATTGGCGTAGCCCATTAAAATAATGGGCGTTTTGGTATCTTTTGTGCGAAATTCTTTTACCATTTCCAACACATTTTTTAAACCTACTTTATGCTTTAACGCACGTTCGCTGGCGCGTTGAATCACGGGACCATCTGCCATCGGATCAGAAAAAGGAATGCCAACTTCTATCATGTCCGCACCGCTTGCAACTAAAGTGTGCAATATGCTCACCGTGTGTTTTGGATGCGGATCGCCCGCGGCAATGTAAGGAATTAAAGCTTTTTTGTTGTTGGCTTTGAGCGCAGAAAATACGGTTTGTATGCGTGACATAAAGGCTTATAAAGTTATATTTGAAAGTTTGGCTACGGTATTGATGTCTTTATCGCCACGGCCTGAAAGATTAACTAGAATGATTTCATCTTTACGCATCGTTTTGGCCATTTTTTCGGCATGTGCCAGCGCATGACTAGATTCCAGCGCAGGAATAATGCCCTCGGTGCGGCACAAACTGTGGAACGCTGTCATCGCTTCATCATCAGTAATTGCAACATATTCAGCACGCTTAATATCTTTTAACCACGCGTGTTCTGGGCCAACACCAGGGTAATCTAGTCCAGCGGAAATCGAATGTGTTTCGATAATATTGCCATCAGCATCTTGCATTAAATAGGTGCGATTGCCATGCAACACGCCAATCGGACTGTTCGCTGTGAGTGGTGCGGCGTGCATACCGGTCTCCATACCATGACCTGCGGCTTCCACACCAATCAAGCGCACATTCGGCACATCAATATACGGATAAAAAATTCCCATCGCATTTGAGCCACCGCCAACGCAAGCAACTATCGCATCAGGCTGGCGCCCAACCATTTCCAACATTTGTACTTTAGCTTCAGTACCAATGACCGATTGAAAATCACGCACCATCATCGGGTAAGGGTGCGGGCCCGCCACCGTGCCAATAATGTAAAAAGTGTTTTCAATATTGGTCACCCAGTCTCGCATCGCCTCGTTGAGCGCGTCTTTAAGCGTTTTAGAGCCACTTTCGACTGGCACCACAGTTGCGCCTAACAATTTCATGCGGAACACGTTAGGCGCTTGGCGTTTCACATCCTCGCTGCCCATGTACACGACACATTCCAAGCCCAAACGCGCCGCAATCGTCGCAGTTGCCACGCCGTGTTGCCCTGCGCCCGTTTCCGCAATCACGCGCGGCTTGCCCATGCGTTTAGCCAATAAAGCTTGGCCGATAGTGTTGTTGACCTTGTGCGCGCCGGTGTGGTTTAAATCTTCGCGTTTTAAGTAAATCTGCGCGCCGCCAACCCTGTTAGACCAGCGTTCAGCATGATAAATCGGGCTTGGGCGGCCAACAAAATGTTTTAAATCATAAGCAAATTCAGCTAAAAATACTGGATCATACCTATATTTTTCATACATCACGCGCAATTCTTCTAATGCTTCGACCAAAGTCTCAGCAACAAAAATACCGCCGAACTGTCCAAAATGCCCGCGCTCGTCAGGCATGTTATATGCTTGCATTACTTACTCCTTGCATGAATGCCGCGATTTTCGCCGCATCCTTAATTCCTTTGGTTAATTCCACGCCGCCGCTGACATCTACCGCGTAAGGCAGCACTTGTTGAATTGCAGAAGCGACGTTTTCAGCTGTTAATCCGCCTGCCAAAATCACAGGTTTTGTCAGACTTTTGGGGATTAAATTCCAATCAAAAGTTTGCCCCGTGCCGCCAAATGCAGATTCGCTGTGCGCATCTAACAGCAACGCTTTTGCACACTCAAACTCAGTTGCATATTGTACCAAATTTGTACCTGCTTTAACGCGGATTGCCTTGTAATAAGGCATTTTTATTTGTTCGCAAACTTGGTTGCAATCTTGTGGCGATTCATCACCATGAAATTGCAAAATGTCTAATTTTACTTGAGATAAAACGATTTCTATTTCAGCCTGAGGCGCATTGACAAACAAGCCTACTACGCTGATAAAGGGCGGAATTGCAGCGACGATTTTTTGCGCTTGCTCAATGGTCACAAAGCGAGGACTTTGTGCATAAAATACCAAGCCAATCGCATCCGCACCAGCGTGGACAGCACTTATAGCGTCTTCCACACGCGTGATGCCGCAAATTTTTACTCGAGTTCTCTGCATAATGTGTAAGCGTAACGTAAAGCAGGCTAATTGTCAGTTAATTGGTTTGAAATTGCCTCGTATGCACGCGCATTCATTATCAAAACACCTGCCCTGTAAGCCAATATCCATGCGGCTTGCACGGCATCTATTTAGCAATGAAATATAAATGCGAAAGCATTAAACAAGTGTTAGCGTGTGCTGCGTGTTGGGCAAAGCAAATTTTTCATCGTAAGCAACGCCCGCCAAATACAAGCCATTCGGTGAAAATGTTGGCGGCGAAAGTGTGCGATTTTTCTGTTCCAAAAGATCTTTTATAAATTCGGGCGGATTTTTGCCATTACCCACATAAATCAGCGCGCCAACCATGTTGCGCACTTGATGTTGCAAAAAGGCATTGGCAGAAAAATTGAAAATAATAAACTCGCCATGCGCCTTGATTGACGCCGTGCTTAGCGTTTTTATAGGCGATTTCGCTTGACACTCGCTAGCGCGAAAAGCGCTAAAATCGTGCTCGCCACGCAAATGCGCAATTGCCACTTGCATCGCAGAAACATTTAAAGGCAAATGATACCAACCCGCCTGCTGCGCTTTTATCGCGGGCGCTGTGACGCTATTTACCAACAAATATTGATAACTACGTTGCAAGGCGGAAAAGCGTGCATGAAACTCATCATCGACCACATTTGCCCAAACTACACGAATGCTATCTGGCAGAAAGGCATTCACGCCGCGCACCCAAGCGTTTTCTGGTCGCGTAGTCTCCGTGTCAAAATGCACCACTTGCATCATGGCGTGAACCCCAGTATCGGTGCGGCCTGCAGCGTGTATGCGAATTTCATGTTCAGCAATACTTTTAATCGCCTTTTCTAAAAAATCTTGCACTCCACAGCCGCCAGTTTGGCTTTGCCAGCCGCAATAAGGCGCGCCGTCGTATTCCACACCCAAAGCAATGCGCATTTACAAAACCACCTTAAACATAAGCAAAATTAAAAGCCCAATAGCTACGTAATCGAGTAAATTAAATTGGGGCACTCTAAATGTAACTTCAACATCGTCATTCTCTTGGTTCGATTTTAAATTCGCCATGTCTTTCAATCGACCAATTAAATTCTGATTTATATTTTTGTCGCTCTGTAGCTCCACATAATGCAAAGTCAGCCATAAGCGCGCCGCAAAGCGCTCCACTTCTAAACCCAAATATTTGAGTGGGGAAAAAATAAAATAAAAGCCAGAAATAAGTTGCTGCCTAGTGCTGGCGACCAAAATGAGCGACAAAGCGGCCAGCATTAATGTGATTCTTATAACCTGTGTCAAGCCAGCGAGAATACCCTCATAAGTTGGGCTGATTGCGAATGGCCAGTTAGCTAAATGCTCACCCGGCGTGTTAAAAGAAAAAATGGCGATCATCACCAAAAATAACCATTTGAATTTTTTGATTGTGCGCAAAAACTGCTGTGTTTTGTTGAGCAGAATGGTAGCTAAAAAAATTAGCAGCAATGAGACTAATGCTTTTAAATTCAATTGATTAACAATGATTGCCAATATAAAAAAGCTGAGCAGTTGAGTAATAACGTTGATTGCTAACATCGTGGCATTTTATTCGAATTTAACTAATTTGATTAGCGGAAAATAAAAAACCGAGCCTAAGCTCGGTTTTTATGAGTAGGATTTGTTAAGCCAACTTTGCCAATAGTTCCTCAGCACGCTTACGCTGACCAGCGCCACCCTCTTTCATCACTTCATCTAACAGTTCTTTTGCACCTTCTTTGTCATCCATCTCAATATAAGCCGCCACTAAATCTAATTTGGTTTCAACTTCAATCGGCTCTAGCGCTGAAGATGCTGGCTCTTCAAGAATAGGTGGAGCAACTTCCAAATCAGTAACTTCGACAATGTTATCCGCTTTGTCATTTAACTCTAAATCAATCGTCGTCAAGTCAAACGCGTTTGGCTCACCCACAGTATTATCTTTAAAACTAGTAACTTCTGGCTGGATAGTATGCACGGCAAAAGTAAACTCATTGGTAGCGCTTGACTCAGCCTCTTCGACTTGGTCGCTAATGTCCAGCACACCTGCTTCCTGATGCGTATCCATTTGCGGAAATTCAATATTTTCTGAAGTCATTTCACCAAACGTAGGTGAATCGGTAGCCTCAGACATCGCTTCTGGCATAAATTGTGGGGCCTGGAATGTTGAAATATCCAAACTAGGCATCGTATTACTAAAGCTTTCTACAACATGCTCGGATACTCCTGTAGAAGCGTTTAAGTCGCCGCGATTCAGGTCACCCAAATCAAAATCTATCCCCGCGTCGGCAGGCGCCTCTGCCACTGCAGAAACAGCCAAGTCTTCAGACTCTGGTTTTCCGAAATCCGCGTCGCTTACCCCAGTTGGTGCAAAACCTTTTGTTAAGGCATCATTGTCAAATGAGAAATCTAAATCTTTTTCTGCTGCTAAAGGTGAGTCTGAAAAGTCGTCAGCATCTAATTTATCGTCAGTTTTGTCTTGTTGTGTAATGTCATCTAGGGCTTTAGCTTCTGGCTCAGCTACCTTAGCATTCCCGCCTGCAGGCTTGCTACCTGCCTGATATAGTGGATTGTTCGGCTCTAACTTAATACCAATTTCTGCCACTTTTTCCCAAGTTGGATCTTCTGCGCCCAGCGTAGTATATAGCTCGCCAGAAATCGTCTCGAATGCTGACATATTTTTACTTGCAGCATACATTTCCAATAGTTTCAAATGCAATTCATGACGCTTTGGCTCTTTAGAAATCGCATCTTTTAAGATTTCTTCCGCTTGCGCGTCACGCCCATAGGCCATGTAAACTTCTGCTTCAGCAATCGGATCAACATCGTTAGTGTCAATCATGCCGCCACTAGCGCTTTGAGAGAAATCAGTTAAGAATGACGTATCGCCAGTATCTACGCTGGCGCTGGCGGTGTTGCCAAATACTGTATTGGCTTTTAAGCCGCCTGAAGTCATGATGCCTTGCTCAAAATCAGCCAAACTTTTTTCGCGTTTTTTACGTAAATATAACCAACCGCCACCTAACAAAGCTAACAAGCCGCCAGCCGGTGCAAGCAACCCTAAATCTAGACCATCTAATAAGCCACGCAAGAATCCTTGCTCTGGGGCTGGCTCAGGCATCGGTGCTGGCTTTGCCTTAGGTATTTCAGCAGGCATAGCTTCTGGTTTCTGCGGCTCTGTAGCAACAGGCGCAACTTCCATAGGCTTATCATTTGTTACTTCAGCTGAAGGCTTTACCGCATTGGCCTCTGTCGCGGTCTGTTCAGTTGTAGCTTGCGCTTCAGCTTGTTTTTGTAAATCCGCCATCGCGCCATTTTTCATCGCTAACAGCTTTTGCATGTCCTCAATTTGTTTTTCTAGCGAAGCGGTTCTATCTTGTGCTTCTTTTACGCTTTTTTCACGCGCTGTGGCTTCTTCTTGCAGCGCAGTAATTTTATCTTGTAAAGATTTAATATTCTCCGCACTCGCTTTTGCGGCGGCCGCATCGCCAGCAGAAAGCTTAACAACGTCTTTTGGTCCTGTCGCAGAAGGTGTTGATTTATCTTCTGCAGCACTTTTAATTTTACCACCAGCCGATTGTGTACTTGCTTCTGAGTCAGTTGGTGCAGCGTCTGCAACCATGCCCGCTAACTTGTTACGATAAGCATTCCAATCTGTAGCTTGAACTTTGATTTCGCTTGAAGCTTCTTTGCGCGAAATCGCGCTTAATTCTTCTTCGGAAGGTGGACGAATAATTTGTCCCACCTTAAGTCTATTCATGTTGTTGCCTTGGAACGCATCTGGATTCGCCTGATACAAGCCAACTAGCATTTGCTCCAGACTAATACCTTCAGGTTTCATCTCGCGTGCAATTTTACCTAAAGTATCACCACTTTGCGTCAAATGCTCTTGACCAGAAACATCCCCAGCTGGCATTACTTCTTGAGTTACCTCAGCGGCAACAGGTTTAGCCTTGCTTTTTTTGCTGATTTTTTTTACAGTTGATGGCGCAGTTGCCATTGAGTCACTAGAAGCATTGTTTTGAGTAGCAGTATTCTCGCCAGGCATATTTTCGCCAGCTCTCACCACAGGCGCCTGTGCAGTTTGTGCTGCTTGCCGATCAACTTCACCCGTGTAACCTGGCGGATCTAGCAACACGGTGTATTCGCGTAATAAGCGACCAGAAGCCCAGTCTACTTGAATGAGCATATCCAAAAACGGCTCACTAATAGGTTGAGCCGATTTAAGTTTTAAAATGGGAGCGCCAGCGGCGTTTTTTGCAACATCTACCTTGATAGTGTTATGTGAGGCCGGTTTCTCAATCCCTTGAATCGCATAAGCTTCTTCTGACGCGATTGCAGCGGTAATGCTACTTAACTCTTCTGGGGTAACAGATATCAGCTCGATATCTGCTTTAAGTGGTTCACCCAAGCCAGACATGACATTCAACTTGCCCAAACCAGCGGCAAACGCTGAAATCGGCATCAAAACCATGCACAAGGCAACTGTAATTTGCTTTAATTTTGAGTTATGCACTATCCCACCCTTATTATACTAAAATATTGCAATAACAAAAATAACATCAATCAGTTAGAGATGCAAGCTCATAATACACATTATATTCAGTAGCTATGTGATTGTAAGTGAGCAGTGTTGGTTTTTTTCAACGATTTTTACCAAATAGCCACGTTTTAGTGCGCAATCAATATGCGCAACATACGGCGCAATGGCTCTGCAGCACCCCAAAGCAGCTGATCACCTACCGTAAATGCTGATAAATATTCATTTCCCATATTCAATTTACGTAAACGCCCGACTGGCACATTTAGTTTACCTGTCACGGCTGCAGGTGTCAGCTCGCGCATGCTAGCTTGGCGCTCATTAGGAATGACTTTCGCCCAAGCGTTTGCCTCAGCCAACATTTGGTTTATTTCATCTAACGGCACATCTTTTGTTAACTTGATAGTAAGCGCCTGACTGTGGCAACGCATCGCGCCTATCCTCACACACAGACCATCGATAGGAATGGGTTTGTCGCTTCGACCTAATATTTTATTAGTCTCCACGCCGCCTTTCCATTCTTCCTTGCTTTGGCCGTTGCCTAAATCGCTGTCTATCCACGGAATTAAACTGCCCGCCAGCGGAACGCCAAAATTTGCAGTTGGGAATGAAGCATCACGCAATGTGCCCGCCACTTCGCGGTCGATATCCAAAATCGCAGACGCAGGATTGTTAAGCAAATCACTCGCGACACGATGCGCTTCACCCATTTGGTTGAGCAATTCACGCATATTTTGCGCACCTGCGCCAGAAGCCGCTTGGTAAGTCATGGAGGTGACCCACTCAATCAAATCAGCTTTAAATAAGCCGTTCAACGCCATCAACATAAGCGAAACCGTGCAATTGCCGCCCACCCAAACTTTGCCACCGTTGTGTAGTGCATCTTCAATAACTTGCATATTCACTGGGTCGAGAATAATTACCGCATCTGCACTCATTCTAAGCGTCGAAGCGGCGTCCACCCAATGCCCAGCCCATCCTGCGGCTTTTAATTTTGGGAATATTTCGCTGGTGTAATCGCCGCCTTGGCAGGTAACGATAATGTCCATTTTTTGCAGCTCGACAATGTCGTTGGCATTTTTTAGCGCAGGCGAATCTTTGCCTACTTTTGGCGCAGCGCCACCAGTTTGCGAAGTCGTGAAAAATTGTGGCTCAATTTCCGCAAAATCGTTTTCTTCCATCATGCGCTGCATGAGCACACTGCCCACCATGCCACGCCAGCCAACAAAACCAACACTTTTCATCATTTCTCGCTTCCAAACTCAATCATTATTGCGTCGATTTTTTAATCGCTTCGCCTGCTTTTTCGACATCTTGGCCGACCCCATGCACAGTGTTGCAGCCCGCCAGCATGAAAGCACACATCAAAATTATCATAATTTTGCTCATTTCAACTCCATTAGTCTCTAAAATTCCCAAACTTCAGCGGAAAATCCGTCACATTTTTCTTCACAAATGCAATCGCGTCTTGCAGCATATCTCGCTTGGCGCCATTCACACGCACCTCGTCACCTTGAATGCTGGCTTGTACTTTCATGCCGCTATCTTTAATTAATTTAGCGATACGCTTAGCAAGCTCCGAATCAATACCAGCGCGGATTTTCAGCTCTTGCTTCACTTTATTGCCGCCCACTTTTTGCACATCGTTATGTTCCAAACGCTTTGTAGAATCTGGCTCTTTTTTCTCCATGCCTGGCAGCAAAATATCTTTAATTTGATCAAGTTGAAAATCATTATCACCAAACAAAGTAATCAAATTGTCTTTTTCGTTCAGCTCCACTTTGGCCGAAGTACCTTTAAAGTCATAGCGATTAGTGATTTGCTTGCCCGCCGTATCAATCGCGTTTTTCAGCGCAACCATATCGACTTCTGAAGAAATATCAAAACTTGGCATATTAAAACTCCTAAAACACGCTGCACTGCAAGCCAATATCCATGCGGGTTACAGAGCATATAAATTCTAGCATATTTACACTATTTCGTTAAGAAATTGGGCGAGAACAAGGCGTCTAAGCTAAGCAAGTACAGCTAGTGATGACAACACAGTTATCGCACAATTTATAACGAAAGAGTTACTCAAAGTGGCAAACGTAGTCTAACATTTCCGTTACTTCAATGTCGAAACTGGAATTTCCAGGCACGGTAAATTTCTCGCCTGCGCCGTAAGTTTTCCAGTTTTCTTCGCCTTTTAAGCGCACTTTACAGTTGCCCAAATTAATTTCCATCAACTCTGGCGCGACGGTATTAAATGTCAAACTACTCGGGAAAATCACGCCGATGGTGCTGCGCGTGCCGTTCGGGAGCATCACGGTGTGGCTTACGCATTTACCATCAAAGTAAACGTTGGCCTTCTTTTTTACACTTACATTGTCAAACTGTGCCATTTTTTGTTCCTCAAAATTTTTATAGATTATACAACTACATTACAGCCACAATTTGATCGCCCATTTCGGAGCATGATACTTTTTTCATACCTGCTTCAAAAATATCACCCGTACGATAACCCGCCGCTAACACTTTTTTCACTGCGTTTTCAATACGTTGTGCAGCTGCTTCGTTATCAAAAGTGTAACGTAACATCATAGCGGTTGAGAGAATTGTCGCGATTGGATTGGCCAGATTTTTACCTGCAATATCAGGCGCAGAGCCGTGCGATGGCTCGTACATGCCTTTTTTGGTTTCATTTAAACTCGCCGAAGCCAGCATTCCGATTGATCCTGTGAGCATTGACGCTTCGTCACTTAAAATATCGCCAAAAATATTGCCCGTCACCATCACGTCAAACTGTTTCGGGTTGCGAATCAGTTGCATCGCCGCGTTATCCACGTACATGTGCGTCAACTCAACTTCAGGGTATTCTTTGGCGACGTCGATGACGATTTCTTTCCAAAACTCAGTGGTTTCCAGCACGTTGGCTTTATCCACAGAACATAATTTTTTTGCTCTTTTCATCGCGATACCAAAAGCCACGTGCGCAATTCTGCGTATTTCAGATTCCTTATAAATCATGGTGTTAAAACCTTCGCGCTCGCCACTTTCGCCTACGCGAATGCCGCGTGGTTGGCCAAAATACACATCGCCCGTCAATTCGCGCACAATCATAATATCCAAACCGCTCACCACTTCTGGCTTAAGTGTTGAGGCGTTCACTAGCTCAGGGTACAGCACTGCAGGGCGCAAGTTAGCAAACAAACCCATGTCTTTACGCATGGCAAGTAAACCGCCGTGCTCTGGCCGTAAATGGCGCGGCAATTTATCGTATTGCGGCCCACCAACTGCGCCTAGCAGCACGGCTTCAGCCTCGTGACAAACTTTTTGGGTTTGTTCTGGGTATGGATGACCATGCAAATCATAAGCAGCACCGCCAATCGACGCCTCAGTAAACTCAAACGGCATGCCTTCAGCTTTTAATACGTTTAACACACGCATAGCTTGCGCCATGATTTCTATACCAATGCCGTCGCCCGGCAGAACTGCGATTTTCATTCAAACTTCCTTTAATTTAAGTAAATAACCAGGGCTGTGCCGACTGATGTTTTGTTTCAAATGCTTTAATTTTATCCGAGTGCAAAAGCGTTAAACCAATTTCGTCCAAGCCATTGAGTAAATTATGCTTAGATGTTGCGTTGATTTCAAAACCAAAAGATTCGCCCGATGGTAGCGTGACGGTTTGTGACGGCAAATCAACATTCAGGCTGTAACCCTCATTTTCGAAGCATTCTTTAAATAATTTATCCATCATGGCGTGACTAGCCACAATCGGCAACATGCCATTTTTATAGCAATTATTAAAGAAAATATCGGCAAAACTGGCGGCAATAATCACGCGGAAACCGTAATCTTCAATCGCCCACGGCGCGTGCTCACGGCTAGAACCGCAGCCAAAGTTTTCTCGCGCTAACATAATTTGTGCGCCTTGGTAGCGTGGCTGATTGAGCACAAAGTCTTTATTCAATGGGCGCGTGCTGCAATCCATACCTGGCTCGCCATGGTTGGTGTAACGCCATTCATCAAACAAATATGGACCAAAACCCGAGCGCTTAATGCTCTTTAAAAATTGCTTTGGAATAATCGCGTCGGTATCAATATTGGCACGGTCAATCGGGCAAGCTAAGCCGTTTAATTGGGTAAATGCTTTCATGCTATTTTTTCCTTAAATCTTACTTTTTAAACAGTACGCACATCAACAAAATGACCTGCAATCGCCGCGGCTACAGCCATGGCTGGACTGACCAAATGCGTGCGCCCGCCTTGGCCTTGGCGACCTTCAAAATTACGGTTGCTGGTCGATGCACAGCGCTCGCCTGGACTTAATCTATCCGCATTCATCGCCAAACACATGCTACAACCTGGCTCGCGCCATTCAAAACCTGCATCGAGGAAAATTTTGTCCAAGCCTTCTTCTTCCGCTTGGCGCTTAACGATGCCAGAACCAGGCACAACCATGGCTAACGCAATACTGCTAGCGACTTTTTTGCCTTTTGCCACCACAGCGGCGGCGCGTAAATCTTCAATTCGCGAATTGGTGCAAGAGCCAATAAAAATCTTATCGAGCTTAATTTCCTCAACCGGCGTATTGGCCGTTAATCCCATGTATTTTAATGCGTTTTCAATACTGGTACGTTTGGTTGCGTCTTTTTCTTGCGCTGGGTCTGGCACACGTCCGCCAATTGCAACGACTTGCTCGGGCGATGTACCCCAAGTCACTTGCGGTTCAATTTTTTCACCCGCTAACTCAACAGTCATATCAAACGTCGCATCAACATCCGTTTTCAAAGTGCTCCAGTAGGCAACTGCTTTGTCCCAATCTGCGCCTTTAGGCGCGTATTTGCGGCCTTCGAGGTATGCTACAGTTTTTTCATCTGGCGCGATAATGCCAGCGCGTGCGCCCGCCTCAATCGCCATATTGCAAATGGTCATGCGGCCTTCCATAGAAAGCGCGCGAATCACTTCGCCGCCAAACTCAATCGCGTAGCCATTGCCGCCCGCAGTGCCAATTTTGCCAATCACAGCCAGCGCCACGTCTTTCGCAGTCACGCCCTTGCCAAGCTTGCCATCCACCTTCACCAACATGCGTTTAGATTTTTTAGCGATTAAAGTTTGTGTCGCTAATACATGTTCAACTTCCGACGTTCCAATGCCGTGCGCCAGTGCCCCAAAAGCGCCATGGGTAGAAGTATGGCTATCACCGCAAACCACGGTCATGCCAGGCAAAGTCGTGCCTTGCTCTGGGCCAATGACGTGAATAATGCCTTGGTTGGCGTGCTTAAATGGAAAGTACACCAATGCCCCGAAATCTTTAATATTATTGTCTAGCGTTTCTACTTGCAAACGCGAAATCGGGTCTTCGATGCCTTTGTCCCAATCTTTAGTCGGCGTGTTATGGTCAGGATTCGCCACAATGCTGCTGTTACGCCAGGCCTTGCGACCAGCGATGCGCAAGCCTTCGAACGCTTGAGGGCTGGTGACTTCATGCACTAAATGGCGATCAATATAAATGAGGCAAGTGCCGTCATCACCTTCATGCACGAGGTGCGATTCCCACAATTTATCGTATAACGTTTTTCCTGCCATATCCTGCTCCTTCAAAAATCCTTCTAAATTTTACTTTTGCGCGACTAATATTTGCGAATCTTGCATCAATTTGTATTCAATCGCATCTAGCATCGCGCGCCAAGACGCTTCAATAATATCCGTGGAAACACCAACAGTCGTCCATGACGCGTGGCTGTCGGCAGATTCAATCAGTACGCGCACTTTGGCGGCTGTGGCCTTATCAGAATCCAGCACGCGTACTTTGTAATCTATTAACTTCACCTCGTTTATCGCTGGGTAAAAGCGCTCCAGCGCCTTGCGAACAGCCTTATCCAGCGCGTTCACAGGGCCATCTCCTTCAGCCGTCGTGCTTTCTTCTTGGTCACCCACCGCAATTTTAATGCTGGCAGAAGAATTCACGCCATCGGTAAAAGTATCATGCGTGCTAACCTTGTATCCTTTCAGCGTAAAAAACGATTCGTGTTTACCTAGCAATCGCATCACCAACAACTCAAACGAACTCTCCGCACTCTCAAATTGGTAGCCTTCATGCTCCAATGATTTAAGATGCTCCAAAATACGTTTGGTTTCGGGCGAATCCTTATTAAGCGCGGGATCTACCGCGTTAATCTTTGCCAGTAGCGCGCTGCGCCCCGCCACTTCGGACACCAAAATATGTCGCACATTACCAATCTGTTCTGGGTTAATGTGCTCATAGGAAATCGGGTTTTTGCTCACCGCATCAATGTGCATGCCACCCTTGTGCGAGAAGGCATCGTTGCCAACGTATGGCGCTTTGTCGTTAAAGATCATGTTGGCGATTTCACTCACAAAACGCGCCGCAGAAGTCAGCTCGGTCATATTGTCTTGGGGAATGCAATTCAAGCCCAATTTAAGTTGCAAATTCGGAATAATCGAACATAGATTCGCGTTGCCGCAACGCTCACCTATGCCATTAATGGTGCCTTGTACCTGCAATGCACCAGCCTGCACCGCAGCAATGGAATTGGCGACTGCCATTTCACAATCGTTATGACAATGAATGCCTACCTGCACATTGAAGCGTTCTACTACTTTTTTGGTGATTTCAAACACCTCATTCGGAAACGTACCGCCATTGGTGTCGCATAAGCAAAGCACACTGCAACCCGCATTCGTAGCCGCTTGCAGCGTTTTCATCGCATAGTCGGAGTTGGACTTGTAGCCGTCAAAAAAATGTTCAGCATCAAACACTACTTCTTTGCCTTGACTCTTCAAAAAAACAATCGTATCAGCAATCATATTCAGATTTTCATCCAAAGTCGTACGCAAAATATCTGTCACTTGGTAATCCCAACTTTTGCCAAAAATCGCGACTGCTTCCGTTTTCGCCAATAACAACGATTGCACATTATTGTCTGCGACCGCACTGATATTGGGTTTGCGCGTTGCACCAAAAGCAATAATTTTGGCGTGCTTTAATTTAAGCGCACTCACACGCTCAAAAAACTCCAAATCTTTCGGATTAGAGCCCGGATTACCCGCTTCGATATAGCCAATTCCCAACTCGTCCAAGCGCTGCACGATTTTGAGTTTATCTTCTACCGTAAACGAGACACCTTGCGCTTGCGCACCGTCGCGTAGCGTAGAGTCGTATGCAACTACTTGATTCATTGCGCTTTATTTCTTCCTATTTCTCAGGTTCGCGGCAATGCGCATTCTTAAAGCATTCAGCTTAATAAATCCACCTGCGTCTTTTTGGTCGTATGCACCTGCATCGTCTTCAAACGTCGCAATCGACGAATCGAATAACGAATCCGTTTTACTATCGCGCCCCGCAACAATCACGTTACCTTTATAAAGTTTTAACCGAACCCAGCCATTCACTGATTTTTGCGTGTGGTCTATCAAAGTTTGCAGCGCCAATCTTTCTGGGCTCCACCAATAGCCGTTGTAAATCATGCTAGCGTAGCGCGGCATCAAGTCGTCCTTCAAATGCGCAACCTCTCTATCCAAAGTCAGGCTTTCAATCGCTCTGTGTGCTTTCAACATAATCGTGCCGCCTGGCGTTTCGTAACAACCGCGCGACTTCATACCGACGTAACGGTTTTCAACTAAATCGAGTCTACCAATGCCGTGTTTGCCACCAATTTTGTTTAGGTGGGCCAATAGTTCATGCGGCTTCATCGCTTCACCATTGATTGAAACTGGGTCGCCATTCACATATTCAATATCCAAATATTCCGCTGCATCTAGCGCAGCTTCTGGCGACACTGTCCAGCGCCACATGCTATCTTCTGCCTCGGCGGCTGGATTTTCAAGATGCCGTCCTTCATAAGATATATGCAGCAAGTTAGCATCCATGCTATACGGGCTTCCGCCTTGCTTATGCTTCATCTCGACAGGAATGCCGTGCTTTTCAGCATAGCTCATCAGCTTTTCACGGCTGAGTAAATCCCACTCACGCCACGGCGCAATAATTTGAATATTCGGGTTCAGCGCATAAGCACCTAACTCAAAACGCACTTGGTCGTTACCTTTGCCGGTCGCGCCGTGAGAAATCGCATCGGCTTTAGTTTCTGCCGCAATTTCAATCAAACGCTTGGCAATTAGCGGTCGCGCAATCGAGGTGCCGAGTAAATATTCGCCTTCGTAAACGGTATTGGCACGGAACATTGGGAATACGAAATCGCGCACAAATTCCTCACGCAAATCGTCGATATAAATTTCCTTTACGCCAGCCGCTTTAGCCTTGCTCCGCGCAGGTTCCAACTCTTCACCTTGACCTAAATCCGCGGTAAAAGTCACCACTTCGCATTGATATTCATCCTGTAGCCATTTCAAAATGACAGAAGTATCAAGGCCGCCCGAATAGGCGAGAACGACTTTTTTAATCTTACTCATACTTTTCCTAACAATAAATATTCCATCAGCGCTTTTTGCACATGCAGTCTGTTTTCAGCTTCATCCCACACCACAGATTGCGTACCATCAATCACGTCTGCAGCAACTTCCTCACCGCGATGCGCAGGCAAACAATGCATGAAAAGCGCACCTTTATTGGCGGCGCGCATCATGTCCGTATCCACTTGCCAATCGGCAAAGTCACGTTTACGCTCTTCATCTTCCGCTTCAAAACCCATGCTCGTCCAAACGTCCGTCGTCACCAAATCTGCGCCACGTGCGGCTTCCATTGGGTCGGCAAATTCTTCATAGTGCGAGTGACCAAATAAATTGGCGCGCTCGGCCTCTACCTCATAACCTTTGGGGGTTGAGACATGCACGTTAAAATCTAACACCTCAGCCGCTTGCAGCCAAGTATTGCAGACGTTATTGCTATCGCCTATCCACGCCACGGTTTTGCCTTTAATCGAGCCTTTATGCTCAATATAGGTGAAAATATCTGCCAAAATTTGGCATGGGTGATATTCATTGGTCAAACCGTTTATCACCGGCACGCGCGAATTTGTAGCGAAACGCTCGATAATTTCTTGCTCAAAGGTACGAATCATCACAATATCTGACATACGCGAAATCACTTGCGCTGCGTCTTCCACTGGCTCGCCACGACCCAATTGCGAATCGCGCGTATTCAAATAAATCGCCGAGCCGCCGAGCTGGTGCATGCCCGCCTCAAACGAAAGTCTTGTCCGCGTACTGGCTTTTTCAAAAATCATCACCAAGGTTCTATCTTGCAACGGCCAATATTGCTGGTAGCTCTTAAACTGGCCTTTTATCCACGCAGTGCGCGCGAAAATATGATTTAACTCATCCGTCGTTAAATCGTTAAACTGCAAAAAATGTTTAATTGAAGCCATAAATTACTTGTTCAAAAAAGTCTTAATCAAAGCCACCAGGCGCGTTACAAGCTCATTCGCCTCAGCTTGGTTAATAATTAAAGGCGGCAACAAACGCACCACTTTTTCGGCAGTCACGTTAATCAACAATTTATCCTCTAGCGCCATTTTCACCAAATCGGCACAAGGTCTATCCAGCTCAATGCCAATCATCAAGCCCGCATTGCGAATTACCACCACGCCAGCAAGTCCATGTAATGCGGCTCGCAGGCCATTGCAAATTAAATCGCCCATTTGTTGCGCATTTTCACGCAATTTTTCCTCTTCTATCGCTTTCAGTGTCGTCAAGCCAGCCATAGTTGCCAGCGGGTTGCCCCCAAAAGTGGATCCATGCTTACCAGGGGTGAACACTCCTGCCGCCACGCCTTTGGCCACGCAAGCGCCTATCGGCACTCCAGAACCCAAACCCTTCGCCAGCGTCATCACATCAGGCGACATTTTGCTATGCTGAAACGCAAACCAAGTGCCAGTGCGTCCAATGCCCGTTTGCACCTCGTCCAACATCATTAACCAACCGTTGTCGTCGCACAATTTGCGCAAACCTTGTAAATACGCCGCCACATCGGCTGGAATATGCACGCCACCCTCGCCCTGTACTGGCTCAACCAAAATTGCCACCACATTATTTTTGCGGCTGGCGATGGCTTTTACGGCTTCAATATCGTCGTAAGGCACGCGGATAAAACCAGAAACTAACGGCTCGAATCCTGCTTGCGCTTTGCGATTTCCCGTCGCCGAAAGCGTTGCCATAGTGCGTCCATGAAAACTACGCTCCATCACGATAATTTCTGGTGCTTCGATGCCTTTATTGTGTCCGTAAAGCCGCGCCAGTTTAATCGCAGCTTCATTTGCCTCGCAACCTGAGTTGCAAAAAAACACTTTATCCATACCTGAAATTTCGGCTAATTTATCTGCCAAAGCTTCTTGTTCTGCAATGTGGTAAATATTAGAAACGTGAATTAATTTCGCCACTTGCGCGCTGATTGCCTTCACCATTTTCGGGTGTGCATGACCAAGCCCATTCACTGCGACACCTGCCAGCGCGTCGAGGTATTTATTGCCTTCAGCATCAAACAGCCAAACGCCTTCACCATGTGTGAATGTGATTGGCTGGCGACCGTAAGTATTCATCAAGTGTTGTGACATATAAAAACCTAAAATCTAAAAAGCAAAACGGCGGCTAAGGCCGCCGTTTAAGCCTAAAATCCAATTAAAAACCTAGTGCAGCGCGATGACTTAATCCGTTTGCCATAAAAAACAGCATAGGAATTGAAAGCATCATGTTAGTGCGCGATGCCAACATCGCCACACGGCGCGCTTTGGCTTTCTGATCATCTGTAGCTGGCACAATACCCAAAATTTTCTTTTGATTTGGCCAAATAAAATGCCATACATTTATCAACATAATCGTGCCTAGCCAAGCGCCAATACCAATAGCTTCCATGCCATTACGCAACATAAAGGCATCCATAAAGCCAGCACCCAATAAAGCTGCGCCTGCTAGCCATGTAACCACTGCCGCCCAGCGGAACCACAACAGCGCACGTGGAGCTACATGTTTGGTGATACCAGCTGCGGTGCCGTCTGCGGCAGCATCCTTAAGCGCAGCCATTTGCACCAAGTTAAAATAATAAAGCAAGCCAATCCATGTAATACCTGCAAGTAGGTGAATCCATCGTGCTAAACCTGACATTAACTCCATGTTACACCCCTGTCACTAAAAAATTTTTCAAAAAGAACACTAGCACGACAGTCAGAATTAGCCCAGAGATTATCGTTCCCGTTACTGATTCTAATGGATTTTTCATTGTAATCGCTCCTTAATAAAATTTATTAGTTTAGTTAGTTGCGAGATTAGCGCAAAAGCCTAGATTTGGCAAGGTTTTGCTCGCAAAACTTGCGCCTAATTACAATTTTGTTTCGCGACTAAAAACGGCTTAATACGCGCTTGCGTATCTGGATGAGTCGCCAACATTTCACTCACCATGTCTTGCTCTTGTTGTGGATGCGTTGTTTTGGCAGCCTCATCAGATGTTTCTTTTTTGCCACCACCAAGCGCCTGATTCTGCAAACGTTGCAAAATATCCGCAAACGCTTTCGGCGGTAAGCAGGCTTTTTGCAAAGCATTTAGCGCGAAATCATCCGCCTCCAACTCATGCTCCCGCGAGTAGCGCATTTGCATGAGCACCGCTGGCAACCCAGATCCCACCGAGCTGACATCGCCCGTTACAGCAGCCAAAATCAAACCTGACAAAATGCCCTGCAAACTTTGCCGAAACGCATGGCGCTGCTTTACGTGACCAAGCTCGTGTGCCAAGACTGCGATAATTTCAGTATCATTTTTCGATAGTGTCACCAGTTCATCGGTTACCACCATAATACCGCCAGGCAGCGCAAACGCATTGGCACCAATCATGCCGCCAGCACGAAATTCCAGCCGATAAATGGGGCAATTTTTGGTTGCCACGCAAAATGTTTTCAAAGCAGCATCAATATCTTCTTTGCGCTTTTGCGCAGTTTTGCTGGGTGAAAAGTAACCAAACTTGCTGTCCAAGCCTTCCAAAGCTTGCTCGCCAAGCTTTTCTTCCATAGCGGGTGGCGTAGCTTTTGCCACATATTCTGCTAACTTTGGCACACCAAATTGCAAAAACAGCCAGCCCGCAAAAACGGTGGCGATGAGCGCAACTAAAACCCAGCCGAGATGATTTTCTAAATAATGCAAACCACGCCAAAATGCACTTTTTTTGGAAGGCATTGCGGTTTCGAGCTCAGAAATATCTGCCGCTTCTAATCGACCGCCGTTGGACAAATCAATCAAACGCTTGGCTGAACCCAACTTAGATTGCACATGCAAATCGGCAAAATTAAATGTCAATGTTTCGCCATTGGCATCAAAAACAATGTTTTTGGCATGCCCTGCAACCCGCACCAATACCGGCTCCTGGCGGGCCTTTAAACCATCAAAATAATCAGCTTGAAAGCTCAATTTGCGCTAACCGAAGGATAAATCGACATCGAACATCTCGGCGATTTCTTCGCCCGTGGCTTTCACTTCTTCTTTCTTATCGCCTACAAATTGGTCAAAATCGACATCGCCAACAATTTGCAATTTTGAAGCGCGATATTTGGCCATGCGAATTTGCGCCCATGGCGTTGCCAAGCCAAACGTGAGCATAATTGCCAATAGATTTGTGAGATATAACCACATAAAATCGCGGGCGCGCAAACTGCTTTTAAACGACAATTTATCTAACTTTGTGTTATTCCACACCAAGTTGCCGATACGCGCCTGTATGTAGCCAGCGAAACCAAAGACTAATAGTCCATAAAGTAACGCCCCTCCCAAAATCGCAAGTATGCCAATTGGACTTTTAAACCATTCCTTCATTTTGTCTTTTTCAACCTGAGCTTCAGCTTGCTTCATTGCTTCGATAACTGCTTTTTCTTCTTCTGCGGTCAGTTCAGGCGCGACTTCCTCTGCCTTATAAACTTCGTCAGCAATTTGCTCTGACTCTTGTTCTGCGGCGTTTGGCATTGCATCGATAGCTGGCGTTTCTTCTATGATCGATTCTATAGCTGGCATTTCGGTTGTGACATCATTCGCAGCTAACAGCACGTGCGTATTGATAGGTGCAAAAACTTGCACATTAGGAATGTTCAACTGCGCGTGTTGCGCAGCGGCTTTGGCTTTAATAAGCTCCTGCCCTCTCATTACTCCACCAACAATAACGCCAATTATTACCAGAATTAACGGAACTATAAAAACAATGGCATACACCTTGTAAAAGCCTTTCACCACGCGACTCATGTCGAATTGGCTTAAACCAAAACGGTGATTGTTCATCAAAAATTGATTTTTTTCGTGCGCGGCGTACGGCACAATCAAACCCAAAGTTAAAAATGTCAGCAAAGGCAAGCCAATAAAGACTTTAGCGGCATTACCAGTAGTCCCTACAAAATCAAATCGCAAACCGCGATGGCTTGTGTTACGCGCGTTAAAAATAGAGCCTCGCACGATCAACCATGGTAGCGCCAGAAAGAATAGTAAAAACAATACACCAGCTAATATCGGGCTACTGCCTTTTCCGTAAACATAAAGCGCAAACAACACAAACGCGACAATGCGACCTTTTAAAATAGAAATTGGCTTGGCGTGATAATCAAAGCCGACATTGTCAATTAAGGTATTGTTATAAAAGTACTTTTTGCGGCGCACTTTGGCCCAAGCCGAGTAAATACCAAAGGTAACTAAGCTAAGCAGTAAATTGACGATCCAAATCCCAAAATATTCTGAAGCTTTGCCTTGAAACACTATCGGCGTATGCTTTAGCTGGGTATTTTCTGCCATTTTCCATCCCTGATTTTTATTAAATTCAAACTAAAGTGTACCCGATTTGCGCCAGTTTGGTATATTTGAGGTTTTGCCACATGCGTCAAACAAACCCAACATGAAACTACCGAATTTAAAAAGCTTATGGATGCTCGTGGCTACGCTGGGCTTTGCTATTATGGGCACGCTGGTCAAAATCGGTGCGGCTAAATTTTCAAGCGCAGAGCTGGTGTTTTACCGCTCTATATTTGGCTTGCTGGCGATTTACGCTTACATTTTTGCCAAAAAATTACCGCTAAAAACACCTGTGATGGCCAAACAAATGTCGCGCGCAGTGGTGGGCTTTATTTCTCTCGTACTATTTTTCTACGCCATCGCACACTTGCCGCTGGCTACTGCGATTACGCTCAATTACACCTCGCCCTTATTTTTAGCGCTATTCATGCCATTTTTCTTACAAAAAGAGCATCAAAAAAGTTTATCCAAAAAAGGGTTATATGTCGCAGTTGTGCTGGGTTTTATTGGCGTTGTGCTACTTTTAAAACCCACAATGCAAAATGAAGATGCCCTAGCAGGCGCTCTTGGGTTGGCTTCTGGGGTAGGCGCTGCATTGGCCTATATTCACGTAAAACAATTGGGCAATGTTAATGAACCAGATTGGCGCACGGTGTTTTACTTTACGCTCATCTCTAGCATTGGCGCGGGGGTTTGGATGCTGTTAGAACACTTCACCCCTTTAATTTGGCAAGATTTACCGTTGCTATTAGGCTTAGGCATTTCGGCCACCATTGCGCAACTCGCTATGACGCGCGCTTACCGCACAGGTAACACGCTCACGGTAGCGAGTTTGGCCTACGTGACGGTGGTTTTGGCCAGTTTATTTGGTGTTTTATTGTGGCAAGAACATCTCTCAAGGTCAGAATGGTTAGCAATTGGTTTAATTATCTTAAGTGGCATTATTAGCATTAACGCAACAAACAATTCAACGCAAACCACAAAATAATGTGGTCTTGCAGAATCTTTCACACAAAGCACTTTACATTTCAATAAGTTAGCAGTAATCTGAACTTTCCGCGTCATAAACGCAAGGTTAGTTTTAATGATTAAACTTGTTATGCATTTTAGATATATAGCAATCTTGTCAGCCGCTTGTCTGCTAAGCGGTTGCCTTGGCGGAACAGTCGCACAACAAATTGCGCGTTCAATTGCTACCAGTGTAGTCGATAAAACCATGGCACGCGCCATGGATGTGGATGAAGACCAAGCGCAAAGTAATCGCGACCCTTTTAATGTCGCACGACAGGAAGAGCTAGCAGCACCTAAAGCGACGCTACCAGGCACAGCAAGTCACAACGCAACGCCGCAAACCAAAAAACCCGAGAATATAGAAGTTGATGATGTCACCTATGCCATGGCAACGTTTAGCTTCAAACCTCTAGAGCCAATTGCAGAGCCGCTTCCAGAAGAAATTGCCGAAGTAGAAACCCGCATTGCCATTGTGCAAGGCAACCAATTAGTGCGTGTTGAGCTATTTAATTTACTGATTGGCGAAGAAAAAAATGCGGTGTACGAAAACGCACGCTTGGTGGGCTCCACCAGCCTACCGCCAAAACGTGAATGGCAAAACTGGCAAGTTGGCGTTGGCGCAATTGAACATAGCAAAAAAGTGGTTACTTTTTTAATTCCGCCAGAATTTGGAAAGTTGCCAAGCGGCGCAATAGCTATGGTTGAATTGGCGAGCCCTGGCGAGCTAAATATTGCGCGCTACGAACCCAACAATTTAAAATACAGACAAGCGTCAGGCTTAAGCAAACAACAGAACTTAAGCAAAAATTAGGGCTCTAGCAAACCGCTAAACTTAGGGTTCTAGCAAACCACTGCGCATGGCAATCAGCGCGATTTCTGCCGAATTTTGTGCATTTAACTTCTGCTTAATATTATACAAATGTGTGCCCACAGTGCGCGGGCTTAAAAACAAACTCTCCGCAATTTCATTCGTCGTTTTGCCTTTAGCCAGCGACATAAACACTTCAAACTCACGCTCACTCAACACATCCACTGGGCTTTGGTCGCCAGATAATTGCTGAATCGCCATTTGTTGCGCCACGCCCGCTTCGATATATTTTTTACCGCTCGCCACCGTGTGAATAGCTTTAATCATTTCCTCAGCCGCGCTACGTTTGGTTAAATAACCCATCGCACCAGCATTCAACACCCGCTTGGGATGCACCGAATCTTCATGCGCAGAAAGCACCAAAATTTTCGCATTGCTATCTTTAGCCAAAATACGCTCAATCGCCTCCAAACCGCCCATGCCTGGCATCGTAATATCCATCAACACCACGTGTGGTTTATGCTCCATATAAGCTTTAATCGCAGTTTCGCCATTTTCTGCCTCCGCCACCACTTTAATATCCGATGATGTTTCCAGCAGCATTTTAAAGCCCATGCGCACCACGGCGTGGTCATCCACTAGCATCACGTTTATTTGGCTCATTTGTTACTTTCTCTCAACATTATTAGTTTCCACGGCAACAGCTTGCGGAATATTAATATAAATCGTTGTACCTTTGTTGCCAGCTTTTGCGTTTGGTTCAGAATCCACATTAAAACTGCCTTTAAAACCTTGTACACGCTCGCGCATGCCTAACAACCCAAAATGGTTGGATTGATCCACATCATGAATATCCATGCCTTTGCCATCGTCTTTAATGGTCAACTGCAAAGCGCCAGTTTTAGTCGCGCTTAAGTTAATTTCAATATTTTTCGCCTCAGCATGCTTCACTGCATTGTTTATCGCCTCTTGCACCATGCGATAAATATTAATGTTTAAACTCTCCCCCAAACCAGCCAAGTTGCCCGATAAATTTAACCTAATATGCAAATTTGGGTGCTGATTTTGCACGTGATGCACCGCATCTTTTAAGGTTTCTGCCAAGCCTAAATTATCTAGCGAGCCAGGCCGCAATTGGCGAATAATATTGTGCATACCATCGTAAATATGATTCGCAGCCGCCACAATGGTTTGCGCGTTGCTAGCGATATCTGGGGATTTTTTCTGTGTTTTATTGGCAATCGCTACTGCAAACGTTTTAATCGCTGTCACATATTGGCCAAGCTCATCATGTAGCTCTCTCGCTAAACTTCTGCGCTCATCTTCAATATGACTTTGAATGAGCGCCGTCAATTGGCGATTTTCATCCAATTGGCGCTCTGCCGCCAGCGATTCTGCCATTCGGTTTAAGCTATGCCCAATGCGATCGAACTCGGGCAACTCAAAACTGGGCAAACGCGTGCTTAAATCACCCTGTTCCATCATATTGATGGCTTTAAGCATGGGTCGCAAGGGTTGCAGCCAGTGGCCGAGCATCCAATACACCACTACATTTAACAATATAAAGAAAGCCAAACCTATCCACAACAAGGTTTGCATTTTGCTCCACGCCTCACGGATTCCGCCTGCTGGGTTAGGCTCAATCACCAGTTTGCCATAATGAATAAAACGCGTGATGGGTTTTTCATGCGGGTCAAGCATTTTAGAAAACCATTGCGGCGGATTTTCATTGGCTCGATATTTCGAAGGCGGAGATTGATAAATTAAGCCACCATTTAAGTTATATAAATTAATCTCGGTTCCGCGCACATGGCCAAGCTGCTCCAAAAAGCGACGCATCACATCGTGTGTAAAGCCCCATTCTGGATTTTGTACAGAGCTAATAATTACAGTATCTAGCAACTGTGTTGTAACGCGCGTAGAGGCTTCCACGCCCTCTTGAATTGACGCTTTGGTGCCATTAAACACCACAAAACCCACTGCTGACATAAACAATAGCAGCAGCGCAGTAATGAGTAAATTTAGGCGAAGGCGAAGACTCATGAGCCGATTATAGCGAATTAACTACCAATATGATCTACTTAAAACCATGAAACTACTGCACAACTAAAGCGCTATTAAAGTTTATTCAGCGTGATGATCTACGCGACCCTATCCCTTCATTGATTCGAACACCGCTTCGCGACTTGCGCCCGCTCAAAATTAAATTTATGCTACGCATGTCTTTAATTATTCGGGGTGTCGCATAACTCGCACCCCGTTAGGTTTATTAGCAATCACAGAGGGTTAGATATGTCATCTGAAGAAAATGTCAAAGGCCCTGCCTCGTATTTTCCTTCGATAGAGAAGAAGTACGGTCTGCCTATCGCCCATTGGTTATCTCTTGTGGGCAACCTGAAAGATATGAAACACATGGAAATGGTTAGCTGGCTTAAAACAGAACACAAAATGGGACATGGACATGCAAATGCAATCGTCGCTTACGCTCTAGCAAATCAAAGAAAATAGCAATGTCACGTTTCAACCTAACCCATCATTCAAGCGGGACGCCTAACAGCGCTCCTTAATTCAAACGTTAGGCTTGATACCCACCATGGAAAACTGGAAGTGATATGGATTCAAAAATTGTTACTGAAGCTGCCCGCGCAACCCTTGATGGAAGCATACCCTTTCCTGAGGTTGTTCGTAGGTTATTAGAAACAGGTGTTGAGTATTACCACGTCGATTATGTGGCGCTACAAAAAACCTATTACAGCGCCTCCGGTGGTGTTATTAAAACCTCAATCAATTATGAGAGCTTGCCTGCTGTTGCAAGTGAGTTGAATGTTCAAGAGCTTCGCGCTGCCATACTTGACAGCCAGCAAAATGGGCAGCATTACCGAGACTTCACCAAACGAGCCATGATTGCAGGCGTTCAGGGTTACATTGCATTTTTGCGCGGCAAGCGCGTTACATATTGGGGGCGTGGGGGCGACCAGCACATTGAATGGTTTCCTGGTGCAAAACCACAAAATGCCTAAATCATCATTAAAGCGGGACGCCTAACAGCGCCACTTAATTCAAACGTTAGGCCTAGAGGTTCTTATGGACAGTGACATTGAATCAATGAGCAAAGAGCAATTAATTACTGAAGTTAAAAAATTGCGTACTGGCATTCGTGAACACCGAGATTGCTCTGGTCATGACCTCTGTTGGTATCACCCCAACTTATGGTCATTATTACCCGAAAAAACCGACAATACTGCCCAAGTTCCTGAGTGGCCGCAATTCATGCGCGGCTGTATCAAGTATCGTCAATCTCTAGATGAACAACTTCCACAAGCGTTAAGAATAAAAAAAGAGTTTGGTGAGTAACATATCTAACCCATTCATCAAGCGTAACGCACTAAAGCGCGTCCCTAATGTCAAACACTGTATATCTAAATACAACAATAGAGGTGACCCATGTATTACATAGTTGAAACCGACAAATCATTCGACCAAGCGTCGGCAGACCTTGAAGCAGCCGTTAAACGTTATGGCTTTGGGGTAATGCATATCCACGATTTGGGAACCACACTTCGCAGTAAAGGCGTTGCATTTGATGAACAGTGCAAGGTTTTTGAAGTCTGTAATCCGGGGCAGGCTGCAAAAGTTCTGTCAACCGATATGCGTCTGAATATGGCGCTGCCGTGTCGTATCTCGGTGTTTACTGAGAAAGGCAAAACAATGATTGGCCTTATTAAGCCAGTACAAATGCTTTCGGCACTATCTCAGGATGCAGGGTTAGCCCAAGTTGCTAAAGAGGTTGAGGATAAAACCATCCAGATGGTTGACGAGGCGAAATGAATTAGAGAGTGGGTGCTCTGGGGTATTTTGCCTCTCAGAGCATGTTTCTTTGACAATTAATCTGCAATTTTAATGGTTTTAAACTCTGCTGGTACTGGCGGATAAGTGAGTTTTAAGTTTTTTAGCGCGTTTAAAAGCAACTTAGAAATCAGCAAATTGCGATTAGTTTTAGAATCCGCTGGCACCACATACCAAGGCGCATAATCGGTCGAGGTCGCGTTCATGGCGTTTTCGTATGCCACCATATATTTACTCCATATATCGCGCTCATTTAAATCATTCGGGTTAAATTTCCAGGTTTTAGTCGGGTCATCCAAACGCTCTTGCAAACGCAATTTTTGCTCCGCTTTGCTAATGTGTAAATAACATTTAATGATTACGGTACCAGTTTCGGTGAGCATTCGCTCAAACTCGTTAATCTGCGCAAAGCGGCGTTTACATTCAGCATCATCAATCCAATCGTGCACTTTTACAATCAGCACATCTTCATAATGACTGCGGTTAAACACTGTTATTTCGCCTTTTTTCGGCACTACTTGGTGCACCCGCCACAAATAATCGTGGTCTAATTCATCTTCTGTTGGACCTCTAAAACTGGCCAGCCGAATGCCCAGCGGATCGCACGCGCTAAACACTTGTTTCACCGTGCCATCTTTGCCACTGGCATCCATGCCTTGCAAAACGAGTAAAATTTTGTGTTTGCGTTGCGCGTAGAGAATATCTTGCAAGGCATTGATTTCACTTGCTATTTTTTCCAGCAATAACGCATCTTGCACCTTATCACCCGTGCGTTCCGATTTATCATTGCTGTCAAAATTTTTCAGCGAAAACTTTTTAGCATTCACTCGGTAAGTATCTAAATTGGCCATGTTATTTCCTCAAATAATTAATGCTAATTTAACACAGATTAATATTTCTTACGCATCGCTTGCGTAGCACCCACATTACACTTATGCTAACGTTAATATTTTATACGCAAAACAACCATTTATCACATGCCCTGCAACCCGCATGGATATTGGATCGCAGAGCATCTTAATTAAGTTATTTTCAAGGATAAATGATGTCAACTATTGCCAATATTGTCATTGCACTGGTCGCTATGTTGCACCTGTATTTTTTGGTGTTAGAAATGTTATTTTGGGACAAACCGCTGGGTTTGCGCACCTTTAAACTCACGCCAGATTTCGCCAAAACCAGCAAAGTTTTGGCAGCTAACCAAGGCTTATATAACGGATTTTTAGCAGCTGGTTTGTTGTGGGGCTTATGGCGCGGTGATGTAGCAACTCAGACGTTTTTTCTAAGCTGCGTTTTGATTGCAGGATTATATGGCGCAGCCACTGTTGGCAAAAAAATCCTATATATTCAAGCGCTGCCCGCTGCACTTGGCTTGCTATTGTTGTGGCTGGTTTAACATGTTGCACAACAAAATTTTTGCAATATTTTCTTTGTTTTTCGCATGCTTGGCGTCGGCTGAACCATCGTTAGAGAATCAACTGCTAGGCAGTTGGTGCGCCACTTCCAGCGCTGAGTTTCATCAAGAATTTGTGCTGGAAATTAACGAAAGTCAGCGTGAATTTCGTGCCTATTTGCACCAACGTCCTGCCGATTTCGGCACTTGGCATTTAGAGAAAAAACGGCTGATTGTCTCCACACACCTCGGTATTTTTCACTATCAAATCACGCAACTTTCGCGCCGTAAATTGTCGCTCAAAACCACTGATGGAAATATTGAGCGCTATAAACGCTGCGATTAACTTAATTCTATTCAACACTATTTCATCCAGCACTATCGCAAAAATCTAACTATCGTTTTAAACTATTGATATGAAAACTGATTTGATTTTATCTGCGACACACGCTATTCACGCTGCCATTTGCGCGAATGAAAATGAAATCGAGGCGCTGGACCGTGCGATTGGTGATGGCGACCATTTTATTAACGTAAAACGCGGCTCTGAAGCTATTGCGGGCATGTACAACGAATTGCAAAATTTGCCTCCTGACGAAGCATTGCAAAAAATCGGCGCCAAGTTGCTAAGCACTATTGGCGGGGCTTCTGGCGTGTTATTCGCCAGTTTTGCCATGGGCATGGCCAAATATTTAAAAGAAAATCACACTAAGATTAACGAGATAAATGCCAACCTAGAAAATGCTGCCGCCTTTGCCTACGGTGTACAAAGCCTGATGATGCGCGGCAAATCGAATGTGGGCGAAAAAACCATGCTGGATGTGCTGGTGCCAGTTTCCACCACATTTACGCACAACGCCGCGCTTGGCAAAAACGTTGCCGAAATCTGCAAAGAAGTAAAAAATGCGGCTGATAAAGGCTTGGAATATACACGCGATTTAGTGGCCACCAAAGGTCGTGCGGCGGGCTTGGGCGAGCGCGCTAAAGGACATTTAGACCCTGGCGCAAAAAGCTGCCAAGTGATGGTACATGCAGTGTGCGATTTGATTTTGAAAGAAAAATAGTGTGAAAAAATTCATTAATAAAGTCGATAACATCTTAGTAGAAAGCCTTTCTGGCTTTGCCGCAGCGCACAGCGATTTAGTTACATTGCACCTCGACCCTAACTTTTTAACGCGTAAAAATATAGCTAACAATAAAGTCGCGATTATCTCTGGTGGCGGCTCTGGCCACGAGCCATTGCACGCGGGTTATATTGGCTACGGCATGCTCGATGCGGCTTGTCCTGGCCATGTGTTTAGCTCGCCAACGCCAGATCAAATACTTGCCGCGGCAGAGGCCGCGCATGCGGATAAAGGCATTTTATTTATTGTCAAAAATTATGCTGGGGACGTAATGAATTTTGAAATGGCGGCAGAAATGCTGGCTTTTGAACATGCCACAGTTTTGACAAGCGACGATTGCGCCGTGATTAACAGCACCTACACCACAGGCCGACGCGGCGTGGCAGGCACAGTCATCGTCGAAAAATGCGTCGGTAGCCTCGCCGAAACTGGTGCAAATTTAGCCGCCTGCAAAGCACTTGGCGATAAAGTAAATAGCCGCACAGCCAGCATTGGCGTAGCTTTAACCAGTTGCACCGTGCCTGCCGCAGGCCGCCCTACTTTTGATATTGGCGACAATAAAATCGAAATGGGCGTCGGCATACACGGCGAGCCAGGGCGCAAGCGGGAAGCCATGCGCGATGCAGATGCGATTGTAAAAGATATGGTCGAAGCGATTATTGCTGACTTAAAACCTGCTAAAAATAGCGAGATTTTGCTGCTGGTGAACGGCTTTGGCGCAACGCCGCTGATGGAACTTTATTTGCTCTACAACAGCGCGGCAAAACTACTTAACACGCATGGTTTACAAATTACGCGCTCACTCGTAGGCAACTACACCACCGCGCTAGATATGGCTGGCGCATCGATTACCGTGTGCTTGTTGGATGATGAAATTGCCACACATTGGGACAGCCCCGTGCACACACCTGCATTGCGCTGGGGTCGCTAACTTTTAAGCCATTTTTAGCGACGCATGTTATTCTGTCGGCTTAATTATTTTAAGCTTTAACCATGACAGAAACCTTTATACCCAGTAAAGACGCCTCACTCGAATCCTCTATCGCCACACTGCAAGCCAAATTATTGGCGCTCAATATTCACGTAGAAGAAAAATCATGGCTGAATGAAATTGAAGGCATTTGGTCCGTACATGTCATCGATAAAGATTGCACGCGCTTATTCACCAATGGCAAAGGCGCATCCCAATTGGCTGCCAGAGCAAGTGCCTTGGGCGAATATTTTGAGCGTTTAAGCACCAATTATTTTTGGACGCACTTTTATTTGGGCGAAAAAATCGCTAATAAAGACTTTGTGCATTATCCAAATGAACAATGGTTTAAAGTGACTGGCGATAAATGGCCAAAAGAATTGCTAACACCAGAGCTGCAAAAGTTCTACAATCCAGAAGGCACAGCGATTGCCAGCCAGCTCATTGATTTGAATTCTGGCAATAAAGAGCGCGGCATTTGCGCGATTCCCTACACACGTTTGCGCGATGGCAAAACCGTATTATTCCCTGTGAATTTAATCGGCAATTTGTACGTCAGCAATGGCATGAGTGCGGGCAACACCCTGATGGAGGCTCGTACGCAGGCGCTGGCAGAGATTTTTGAGCGCGACATTAAATACAAAATAATCCGCGAAGGCATTTGCTTGCCCGATGTGCCTGAAGACGTCATCAACCGCTATCCGCGAATTGCGGCGGGTATCGCGGGCTTACGCAAAGCAGGCTATGGCATTTTGGTTAAAGACGCCTCACTCGGCGGAAAATATCCTGTGATGTGCGTCACATTGTTGCACCCGCAAGATCAGGGCTGCTTTGCCAGTTTTGGTGCGCATCCGCGCTTTGAAGTGGCACTAGAACGAGCGCTTACCGAACTACTACAAGGCCGCGCACTTGGCAGCTTAACAGGCTTTGTTGCGCCAGGTTTTGATATGGAAGAAATTGCCGACTCACAAAACTTAGAGATTCACTTTGTCGATTCTAGCGGCGTGATTAGCTGGGGGTTTTTAAGTAGCACGCCAGATTACGAATTTGCAGATTGGAACTTTGGCAGCACCACGCAAGAAGATTACGATTGGTGCGTGAGCACGATACACGGGCTTGATAAAGACATGTACATCGCCGATTTCACGCATTTAGGCGTGTACGCCTGCCGCATTTTTGTGCCAGGCATGAGTGAAATTTACCCCGTTGAAGAACTCGAATGGGAAAACAACACCGTAGGAAATTTAGTGCGCCTTTTTGCAATTAAACTGCAAGATTTAACCAAAAAAGAATCTGCCGAATTGCTGGAAACCTTGCTAGACCTAGACTTAGCCGATGAATTGCCCGTAACGACATTGATTGGCCTATGTGCCGATCCCAACACTACATGGGTGGATTTGCGCGTAGGCGAGCTGAAAACCTTAGCTGCATTGGCGTGCAACAGCACCGACGATATTTTGGACGGATGTGCGTGGATTGCGCAATTTAACGAGCTTCCAGCTGCGCGTGCCAGCGTGTATCGCTGTATTTCTAACATTGTGCAATTGAACGAAGAAATGGACAGCAGCGGGCCTTTCGAGGAGAATTTGCAACTGATGTACGGCGCAGAAACGCTGCAACAAGCGCACAAACTCATCAATCGAAAAGAACAGTATCTCGGCCTCGGTAATTTAGGTGCAAACATGGAAGGTAGCAAAATGCATCAGCAATTGCTGGCGGCTTACGGCAAAGTTAGGGCTGGTTTTAACTAGATCATGCGTGTAATTCCCAAACCCGTATCGAATACCTTTCAACAGTTTTTTGATTCTGAAAAGTCTAGTGGTATTTTGCTGGTTATTTGCACGCTAATTTCACTTGTATTGACCAACTCAGCGTTTGGCAGCCAATACTTGAATTTTTGGCAGTTCAATATCGGCGGACTTAGTTTGGCACATTGGATAAACGATGCGCTGATGGCTATTTTCTTTTTGCTGATTGGACTAGAGCTAGAACGCGAGCTCTACAGCGGCGAGCTATCCAACTTTAAAAACGCGCTGCTGCCTATTTTTGCTGCTTTTGGCGGCATTGTGGTACCTGCATTAATTCACTATTCACTCAATGCAGGCACGCCTACGCAAGCTGGTATTGGCATACCTATGGCAACAGACATTGCCTTTGCACTAGGTGTTTTAGCGATTCTTGGCAGCCGTATTCCACCGTCACTTAAAGTGTTTATTGTCGCTTTTGCCGTGATAGATGATTTAAGTGCAATTTTAATTATTGCTATTTTTTACACAGCACAACTTTCCATTTGGTATTTTACTGGTGCAATAAGCCTATTTTTACTGCTGATTATTTTAAATCGTTTTTTTCGCATCATCGCCCTAGCGCCCTATTTACTTGGTGGTGCTTTAATGTGGTTTTTGATGCTTAAATCTGGCGTACATGCAACGCTGGCTGGCGTGATGCTTGCTTTTGCAATACCCTACTCAAGCAAAGATAACGACTTAGAATCGCCCTCACATCGGCTAGAGCATATTTTACACAAACCTGTTGCTTTTGTTATTTTGCCAATTTTTGCTTTGGCTAATACTAGCGTTGTCATCAGTGCAGATTGGATGCAAAATTTAATCAGCACAAACAGCATTGGCATTATGGCTGGCTTGCTCATTGGCAAGCCTTTGGGTGTAACTGTGCTATGCTTTTTGGCTGTTATTAGCGGTTTATGTCGACTGCCGCCCGATTTAAATTGGCGCCATATTTTTGGTGCAGGCATTCTTGGCGGCATTGGTTTTACCATGTCTATTTTCATTACCAATTTAGCTTTTACTGGAAATATTGAAACCATCAATGCTTCTAAAACCGCCATTCTGCTCGCGTCTTTAAGCGCTGGGCTTATTGGCTTTTTATGGCTTACGTATTTAACAAAAACCACCTTGGTGAACCTTGAAAATCCCACATAGATTACAACCGTTGCTAGAAGATGGCTTGATTGACGATGTAACTCGTCAACTGATGAGCGGCAAAGAGGCTATGGTGTTTGTGGTACGCTGCGGTGATGAAGTGCGTTGCGCCAAAGTGTATAAAGAAGCGAACAAACGTAGTTTTCGCCAAAGTGTTGATTACACCGAAGGTCGCAAAGTGAAAAATAGCCGCCAAGCGCGCGCCATGCAAAAAGGCAGCAAATATGGGCGAGAATCACAAGAAGCGGCTTGGCAAAGTGCCGAGGTGGATGCGCTGTATAGACTTGCCAATGCTGGCGTTCGCGTTCCAACACCGTATAATTTTTACGAGGGCGTGCTACTAATGGAACTGGTGACTGGCGATGACGGCAACGCCGCGCCGCGCTTGAATGACGTACAATTAAGCGCAGAAACCGCGCGTGAATATCACACATTTTTAATTGGACAAGTGGTGCGCATGCTCTGCGTGGGCATTGTACATGGAGATTTATCCGAGTTTAATATTTTGGTGGGCAGTGATGGCCCAGTCATTATCGACCTGCCGCAAGCGGTAGATGCCGCAGGCAATAACCACGCCAAAGACATGCTGGCACGCGATGTGAATAACTTAGCCAATTATTTTGGTCAATTTGCTTCAGAATTGCTCACAACGCAATATGCCAAAGAAATTTGGGCGTTGTACGAACGTGGCGATTTAACGATTGAAAGTAAACTCACTGGTCATTTTGCTGAAACCAAAAAAGCAGTGGATATGCAAAGCGTGATGCGCGAAATTAAAAATGCTGAGTTTCAAGAAGCAGCTAGGCTGAAAAGATTAACCGAAGCTCGCCTTACAGAATCACAGAAAACCTAATCCACAAGCACTTGATTCCACAAAGCTTTTACAGCGCCCGCATGCTCGTTGACGATAACCACCTCTACTCGCATATGCGGCGCGCCTTGTAGCTTAAGCGCATGTTGTATGTGGCGATATTCTCGATAAGCTGACGCAACTTTTTCGGCTAAATCGTGTTCGATAATTTTAAGCTTGGACAACAGTTTTAATAAGCCAATATTACCGATATTACCTGTGAGTTTTGGATATTGTTTTGCATGCGCCAACACTAAAAATTGCACTATAAATTCCACGTCAATAATACCGCCCGCACTGTGTTTTATATCAAAAAAACCTGGCGCATATTTTTGTGCTGCACGCATTTTTTCGCGCATGGCAACCACTTCTGATTTCAGTTTTTCAAGGTCACGCACTTGGCAAATCACTTCTTTGCGAAGCTCCTCAAAGACCTCGCAGATATTTGCATCGCCAGCCACAAACCGAGCTCTCGTAATCGCTTGATGTTCCCACACCCATGCTTTATTGAGCTGGTATTCTCTAAAAGCCGCAACCGAACTCACCAACAAACCACTGTTGCCATCAGGCCTCAATTGCAAATCGGTTTCGTACAGCAAACCCGCATTGGTTGCGCTATTAAACCAACTATTGATGCGTTGCGCAAAGCGCGCATAATTCTCTGCCGCATTTTCATTCTCATCTTGGTAGAGGAAAATAATATCCAAATCAGACATATAGCCTAATTCTTTGCCGCCGAGTTTGCCGTAGCCAATCACTGCAAATTTAGGAGTTTCAATATGTTTAAATTTCAAACTTTGCCAAATTATCTGTAAACTCACTTCTAAAATCATATCAGCTAAGGCACTTAAATAATCCGAGAGTGTTTCCAATTTCAGCCGCCCTGCCACATCCTGCGCTGCTAAACGCATAATTGCCGCATGTTTAAAATGGCGCATCGCATCCATTTGCGCTTCGGCATCGCCAGATAACTCAGTCATTTTTCTGCTTAACTCTGCGCGCATTTTTGCAAAATCTGGCGCGGCATAAAGTGTTCGCGTATCTAATAGCTCATCCAGCAAAATAGGGTGTGCGGTTAAATATTGCGCCAACCAAGGGCTGGCAGCACAAAGCTTAATCACCAAATGCAAAGCTTCAGGAAACTCCGCCAACAGCGCCAAATAACTGGCGCGACGGCAAATATTTTCCAGCAAAATGATCGTGCGTAGCAGTGCGACATCGGCATTTTCCTCTAACGCAGATTGCCGAATCACCAGCGGCATCAACGTATCAAATCGTTGCCGACTGAGCTCTGGCAACTGTTGATAGCGATTACTTGCGCGCAACATTTGCAACCTAGAAAGTGTTTCAGAGACATCGCTGTAGCCCTTATCCAGCAAGGCTTTCAGGGCAGGTTCTTTTTCTATTGTGCCTTGCCAAATTGCGTTTTCTACTTTACTTTCATATGTATTTTGATGCTGGGTTTTGTCGCTAAAAGTCGCATCAAAATGTTGCGCAACGATTTTTCTGTGCAAGTTCAACTCGCTTAAAAGTGCATCCCAATTTGCAAAATGCATAGCATTAGCAATGCGTGTTTTTGCCTCGTTAGTCTTGGGCAAATCCTGCGTTTGTTGATCTTCCACGTACATTAACCTGTGCTCTAAATTGCGCAAAAAATTGTATGCAGAAATCAGCTCATCTACTGCTTTTTCTTGCAGCAACCCTTTGTTCTTTAATAACTTTAACACTTCTAATGTAGGTTTTATTTGCAAACCAGCATCTTGCCCACCACGAATTAATTGAAACACCTGCGCGATAAATTCAATCTCGCGAATGCCGCCACGACCAAGTTTAATATTATCTTGCTGACCTTTTTCCATCACGTCGCGGTGAATCTGCAATTTCAAATCGCGCATACTATTTAATGCATTAAAGTCTAAATATTTTCTGAAAATAAATGGCCTGAGAAGCCCATGGATATTAGCTCCCAGGCTATCGTTATTTTCGCCACTAATAACGCGGCCTTTTATCCATGCATAGCGTTCCCACTCGCGGCCGTTGTTTTGATAATAATCTTCCAGCGCTTCTAAATTTGAAACCAGCACGCCTTCGCTACCAAACGGCCGCAGCCGCATATCAACCCGAAAAACAAAGCCATCTTCGGTAATTTCATCTAGCGCAGTAATGACTTTTTTAGCGAGTTTAGTAAAAAAATCTTGATTGGAAATTTTGTCTGCGCTATTCGGCATTAATCCTAGCGTCTCACCCTCTTCTTCATAAGCAAAAATCAAATCGATGTCGGACGATACATTCAGCTCGCCGCCGCCTAATTTACCCATTCCGATGATAATAAAATGTTGTGCGGTGCCTTTGCCGAAAGGCTTTCCGTAAGTATCTTCCAGCCTAGTTTGGTGATATTTTACTGCGGTATTTAGCGCTATTTCTGCCAAATTTGTGGTGGTTTTTACGACTTCATCTAAATTGGCCAAACCGTTTAAATCGCGATAAATAATGCGTAAAATCACACGCTGTCGCAGTTGCCGCAAGGCTTTTTTTAGCCCATTTTCATCGCTAATATTTGTAACATTTAAAAATTGTTGCATATCCGCAATTAGGTATGGTTGGTAATGATTTTGTAGCAAATCATCCAACAATTGCGCATCTTTTGTAAGCAATCGAGCCGCGAACGAACTGCAATCCACCAAGCGTCTTATACCCGCTACGAAACTAGTTGTAGCGTGGTTTTCAGATAACAATTTATCAAGTGTAAGCATCAGTTTTTTAAGGTAGTATGACTATTAAACAGAAGCAACATCTTACCTTAATCATCATTATAATTTGTAGTATTGGGAGAGTAGCATGTCAATCGAGTCAGTTCTTCATGAAAGTCGCATTTTTGAACCATCTGAAGCATTTAAAAAACAGGCCAATGTTTCTGGCATGGTCGCCTACAACACACTTTGCGCCGAATTTGATACAGATTACGCAGGCACTTGGGCAAAGTTAGCGCGCGAACTTTTGGTGTGGAGCAAACCATTCACAAAAACTCTAAATGAAGAAAATGCGCCATTCTACAAGTGGTTTGAAGATGGCGAGCTGAATGTTTCTGCTAATTGCCTAGATAAACACCTCAACACTATTCCCAATAAAACCGCCATTATTTTTGAAGCTGATAACGGCGATAGTAAAAAAATCACCTATAAAGAGCTATATCACCAAGTGTGCCAGTTTGCGAATGGCTTAAAAAAACTCAATTTAAGTGTAGGCTCGCGTGTCATTATTTACATGCCTATGGGCATAGAAGCCATCGTCGCCATGCAGGCCTGTGCAAGATTGGGATTGATTCACAGCGTGGTTTTTGGAGGCTTTTCAGCCAAAAGTATTCATGAACGCATTTTAGATGCTAGCGCTTCGGCAATCATCACGTCTGACGGCCAATTTCGTGGCGGTAAAACACTGCCATTAAAAACTGCTGCGGATGAAGCGATTGCCATGGGTGGGTGTGAGTGCATTCAAAAAATCGTGGTACTGAAAAAAACTGGGCTAGACATCACATGGAATGCAAACGATATCTGGTGGCATGACCTTGTTGCAGGCGTTGCAGACACCTGCGAACCAGTGATAGTCAACGCGGAGCATCCACTATTTTTGCTTTATACAAGCGGCTCTACGGGCAAACCAAAAGGCGTGCAACACAGCTCGGCTGGCTATTTGCTGCATGCTATGAATACTATGCGCTGGACATTCGACATACACGCTGATGATGTATTCTGGTGTACCGCTGACGTGGGCTGGATTACTGGCCATACCTATATCGCCTACGGACCGCTAGCAATGGGCGCAACACAAATCGTGTTTGAAGGTATTCCTACCTTCCCTAATGCTGGCCGCTTTTGGCAGATGATCGAAAAACATAAAGTCTCGATTTTCTACACTGCACCAACGGCGATACGTTCGCTCATTAAGGCTTCTGAAACCACACCAGAAGTGCACCCTAGAAACTACAATTTAACTAGCTTGCGCTTATTAGGTTCAGTGGGTGAGCCGATTAACCCAGAGGCATGGATGTGGTACTTTGAAAACATAGGTGGTAGCCGCTGCCCAATTGTTGATACTTTTTGGCAAACCGAAACTGGCGGCCATGTGATTACCCCGCTACCAGGTGCAACGCCATTAGTGCCTGGCTCATGTACATTGCCGTTCCCTGGAATAGCCATAGATGTGGTAGACGAAACTGGCAAAGACGTACCATGGGGCACGGGTGGTTTATTAGTGATTAAAAAACCATGGCCATCTATGATTCGTACCATTTACAACGACCCTGAGCGCTATAAATCGAGCTATTACCCTATAGACTTAGGTGGCACAACTTATTTAGCAGGCGATGGCGCAGTACGCGATGCCAAAACGGGCAATTTCACTATTATGGGGCGAATTGATGACGTATTAAATGTGTCTGGTCACCGTTTAGGCACGATGGAAATTGAATCTGCGCTTGTATCCAATCCATTAGTGGCTGAAGCCGCCGTGGTGGGCAAGCCGCACGATATTAAAGGCGAATCTGTTGTCGCTTACGTGGTGCTAAAAGGCGCGCGGCCGACTGGCGATGAAGCCAAAAAAATCGTCGAAAATCTACGCAATTGGGTTGGCAAAGAAATCGGTCCAATCGCTAAACCCGATGAAATAAGATTCGGCGACAATTTACCCAAAACTCGCAGCGGCAAGATTATGCGCAGGTTGTTGCGTACTTTAGCAAAAGGTGAAGAAATAACTTCGGACATTTCAACGTTAGATAACCCAGCCATTTTAGAGCAGTTGAAGGAAGTGATTCGCTAATCAATATAACGTTAAGCCAATGAAAGAAACACTACAACCTGGCATTAGGTATGTGCATAAGTTTATAGTGCCTGCATCAAAAACTGTGCCTGCGCTCTATCCAGAATCCGCAGAATTTATGGCGATGCCAGAGGTGTTTGCGACTGGTTTTTTGGTAGGTTTACTTGAGTGGGCGTGTATTAAGGCAATCAATCCGCATCTAAATTGGCCAGAGGAACAAACGGTAGGCATACGCATCAATGTAAGCCACGAAGCGGCAACTCCGCCTGGGCTTGAAGTGACGGCAACCGTAGAACTTATTGCGGTTGACGGCAAAAAACTCATTTTTACAGTGCAAGCACACGATGGCGTCGAGCTTATATCCCATGGCCAACACGAGCGATTTATCATCAACAAAAGCAAGTTTAATGCGAAGGTCGGCGCAAAAAAAGGCTCACTACTGTAAAATAGCGCTTTTGAAATTTAGAATCCAATTAGCATGAGCGCCCTTCAAGACGAAATTTCCCGCCGCCGCACCTTCGCCATTATTTCGCATCCAGATGCGGGTAAAACTACGCTTACTGAAAAACTATTATGGTTTGGTGGTGCGATTCAAGTAGCGGGTGAAGTGCGCGGGCGCAAGGCTTCACGCCATGCGACGAGCGATTGGATGGAGCTGGAGAAGCAACGCGGCATTTCGGTAACCTCTTCAGTGATGCAATTTCCGTATCGCGAGCACATGATTAATCTACTTGATACGCCTGGCCACGATGACTTTTCGGAAGATACTTATCGTACATTGACGGCTGTGGATTCCGCTGTGATGGTGATTGATGCGGTGAATGGCGTAGAAGCGCAAACAATTAAACTACTCAATGTTTGTAGAATGCGCGATACGCCAATTATCACGTTTATTAACAAACTGGACCGCGAAAGCCGCGAGCCAATTGAGTTGCTAGACGAAATTGAAACTACGCTGGGCATGGAATGTGCGCCGATGACTTGGCCAATTGGCATGGGGAAATCGTTTCGCGGCGTTTACAACCTTTACACCGACACCATTTTATTTTTCGATCCGCGTGCAGAAAAAGGTACTTCAGAAGTCATTAAAGGTCTTGATAATCCGCGTTTAGATGAGTTACTAGGTCATGTGGCAGCTGATTTAAGAATCGATATTGAGCTGGTGCGCGGCGCATCGCACACGTTTGATGCAGCACGTTTTTTGGGCGGCAAACAAACACCTGTGTATTTTGGCTCTGCCATTAACAACTTCGGCGTGCAAAGCTTATTAGATGCGGTTGTGGATTTATCCCCCGCGCCACTTGCGCGTAACTCAGCCACGCGATTAGTCGCGCCAGACGAGTCAAAATTCTCTGGGTTTGTGTTTAAAATTCAAGCGAATATGGACCCAAAACATCGTGACCGCATTGCATTTTTGCGCGTGTGTTCTGGCCGATTCGAGCGCGGCATGAAAATCAAGCAAGTCTCCACAGGCAAGCTAATGGCTGTGAACAACGCCATCACCTTTATGGCGCAAGACCGCACCACCATGGATGAAGCATATTCGGGCGATATTATTGGCATCCCTAATCACGGCACGATCAAAGTTGGCGATACGTTTACTGAAGGTGAAGCGCTAAAATTCACTGGCATCCCGTCATTCGCGCCCGAGTTTTTCCGCCGTGCGCGCATCAAAAACCCGATGAAAATGAAGCAATTGCAAATTGGCCTAAAACAACTTTCGGAAGAAGGTGCGGCGCAACTTTTCCGCCCACTATTAAGCAACGACCTGATTTTAGGCGCAGTCGGCATGTTGCAATTTGAAGTCGTCGCGCACCGCTTAGAACACGAATACAGTGTAGACATGGTGTTTGAACCATACGATTGCTACACCGCGCGCTGGCTCAAAGGAAGCGATGCTGACCTGAAAGCCATTGCCGATAAATATGGCTTTAACGTAGGGTTAGATGGCGCAGATGGCTACGTTTACCTCGCACCAAACCGTGTGAATTTACAGATGGCGCAAGAGCGTTACCCTGAAATTGAATTTGCGGAAACACGGGAAATCGCTTAAATTAATGCTGCATGACATCCCATAAAAATTACACCGTTGATTGCGATGAACATGGCCGCCAAGTGGGAGCGATTGTCTGCCGCCACATCATTGACGCCAAAGACCGCGTGATGGGTTTTGTAGAAAACAGCGACGACCCGAGTGACCTGCAAGCTTGGTGCGATGCATGCGAGGCGATGTTTTTGCGCGAAGCCGAATTGACTGAGGCTTTTAAACAGTTTTGCGATTTAGGCGTAGTTTGTACAGATTGCTACCAGATGTTTAAAACGCGACACTCAAAGCCTTAAAACCATAAAGCACTGCCCTGCGAGGCAACATCCATGCGCATCACAGAGCCATTAATTTTAAATCAATCTGCCTGAAACGCCTCACACAATTGGCTGAGCATTTGCCCAAATAAAGGCAATACTTCCTCTTTGCTGTGCGGGCTATCGTCATCCGTACCAGCGATGACAAAACTCACGGTGAGTTTGTCTAGATTCTCACGAAACTCGATCCAGTGCTCGGCCTCAGCCTCACCTATCAATTTGAATTTATTAAATCCACTCTCGATAATTTCCAACAATTCCGCTTCTGGCAAGCCTGCAAATAAGGTTTTTGAAATGACAATTTGTGCAGCAGTTAAATCGGGCATGAGCATTTCAGCAGCTAGCGGCGCTGTAAAAAACGTAAACGCCAACAACGCATAAGTTTGATACACGCTTAACATATCAAAATTATTTTTATGTTCAAACGCAGGCTGCCTATCGGCCTCTTGAATCGCCTTAAAAGTAACGTAACTGGCTAAATAATGCGCTGAATCAAGCGCGTTATATTCGTCTAAATTAATGTTGTGTTTTGCACCATCATCATCAAAAGTTTCCGCAAGACATAAGGCGTGCAGCAAAGTGAGGCGTTTTGAATAATCCATATCATTCTCTTTTAGGTTAGGTTTTTAGTTATGTATTAGGTAATTTCGGGTAAAGTTTCAAGCTGCTCGTGCAGTTCCAGCCAGCGCATTTCAGCTTCATCAATTGCGCCTCCAAGCTCGGCTTGGCGTTTTAATAATTGTTGCAATTCTGTTTTATTTTCAGCTTCATATAAACTAGATTCACCAGCACGCGCGTCTAAATCTGCTTTTTCTTGGTTCAATTTATCGAGGGTTTTTTCGAGCTGTTCAGTTTCTTTTAACAATGGACGACGCTGCAGAATACGCGCTTGTCTATCTTGTTTTTGCTGCGAATAGCTATTTTGAGATGCCCTGGAAGGCGCATGGGTATTGGTCTGCAGAGCATCGTTATTTATTGTTTTTTGAGTTAAAAGCCAAGCTTTATAATCTTCCAAATCGCCGTCAAACGCCTCCGCTTTACCATGCGCAACTAACACAAATTTATCGCAGCTTGCTCTTAATAAAGCTCTATCGTGCGAAACCAAAATCACGCCACCCTCATAATCCTGCAAGGCCAATGTCAACGCGTGACGCATTTCCAAATCTAAATGATTGGTCGGCTCGTCCAATAATAGCAAATTCGGTCGAGTCCAAATTAATAGCGCCAAAGCGAGGCGTGATTTTTCACCACCAGAAAATTTTTCAATTGAACTGCGCGCCATGTCGCCTTTAAAATCAAAGCCGCCAAGAAAATTTAAGTGTTCTTGTTCACGCGTGGTCGGGTCTAGCCGCAGCATGTGTTGCAAGGGCGATTCGCTTGGGCGCAGTTGTTCCAATTGATGTTGCGCAAAATAACCAATGCGCAAATCTTTGCCTTCAATTCTTTTACCTGTTAATGGTTTTAATTCTTTGGCTAACAATTTAATGAGTGTAGATTTGCCCGCGCCGTTCTTACCCAGCAAGCCGATACGCTCTCCTGGGCGAATCGTCAGTTTCACCTGATTTAATATTTTTTTATCCGCGTAACCTGCATCAACGTCATCTAGCACCAGCAGTGGGTCTGGCGCGCTTATCGGCGCACGAAACTCAAAGTTAAATTGCGAATCTACATGCGCAGCAGAAATCATTTCCATGCGCTCCAGCGCCTTAATGCGGCTTTGCGCCTGACGCGCTTTAGTGGCTTGCACGCGAAAACGATCAATATAACTGTGTAAATGCGCGACTTTGCGCTGTTGCTTTTCATACATGGCCTGCTGCAGCGCGAGTTTTTCGGCACGTTGGCGCTCAAAATCGCTGTAACCGCCACGATAAAGTGTGATGCGTTGCTGTTCAATATGCAGCACATTATCAATCACCGCATCGAGAAAATCTCTATCGTGCGAAATAAGTAGTAAAGTGCCGCGATACTCGCGTAACCAGCCTTCTAGCCAAATCACCGCGTCTAAGTCCAAGTGATTGGTCGGCTCATCCAGTAGCAATAAATCACTTCGGCACATCAATGCACGCGCCAAATTCAAGCGCACACGCCAACCGCCAGAAAATTCACTGACGGCACGCACCAAATCTAACTGCGAGAAACCCAAACCATCCAGCAAGGCAGATGCGCGCGCTTTGGCGCTGTAACCCTCAATATCACTCAAACGATGATGTAGCTCGGCGATTTTTTCGCCTTGATGATTGGCTTCTGCCGCAATTAAAACATTTTCAATTTCACGCAGCTCAACATCGCCATCCAAAACAAACTCAACTGCAGGCTGATTTAGCGCGGGCGTTTCTTGCGCCACGTGCGCAATCACCCAGTTTGGTGGCATTTCCAAATCGCCCACTTCAGGCTGCAACTCACCGCGCAGCAAGGCAAAAAGCGAGGTTTTACCTGCGCCATTCGCGCCAATTAAGCCGACTTTATGGCCTAGGTGCAGCTGAAAAGATGCCGCCTCTAGCAACACTTTTACGCCGCGCGTGAGCGTTAAATTTCTAAATTGAATCAATGTGAGCCTGAACTTATTGGTCTAATGTCAGCCAAATTGGCCAAAAGGCGTTATTCTAAAGCATCTAGCGCATTTTCTAAGCAAATTTATCACATGTGCTATTCGACCAATTAAAGTAAAATAAACGGCAACTACAATGCATAGCGCAATTATTAAAGTAATAATAAAATCTTAATGCTAATTCACCTCAAAAAACTCTACCGCTGGCTGTTATACGCATTGCTAGCCATATTGGGTATTATCGTTTTAGTAGCGCTAATCGTGCGTTTTGTGATTTTCCCGAATATCGACCAATACAAAAACGACATTGCCGCTTTTGCCAGCAAAACCGCTGGACAGAAAATCACCATTGGCGACATTACGCCAAGCTGGGATGGTTTTTCACCACATATTGGACTTAAAAACGTTGATGTATTTGATGCTGAAAATCGTTCGGCACTGCACTTAAATGACGTGCAGGCGAAAATTTCTTGGCTGAGCTTGCCATTGCTGGAGCCTCGCCTATCAAGGCTTACGGTCAACCAACCCGAACTCACTATACGCCGTAAAGCGGATGGCGATATTTATTTGGCTGGTATCAATTTGGCGGGTAAAAGTCAGCCAGAGTTTCCCAACTGGTTGCTGAGTCAATCCAAAGTACGCATTAAAAACGCGCAAGTGATTTGGCTGGACGATATGCGCCAAGCACCGCCACTATCGCTGAAGCAACTCAATCTGACGCTACTCAATCCTGCTTGGAAAACCTTGTTTGGTCAGCACACGTTTAGCATTAGTGCCCTGCCATCGATTGGAACCAGCCATTTTATAGAAGCCAATGGGCGTTTTGTTGGTCGCGATGTTGGTAAAATAAACACTTGGCATGGCGATCTATCTTTACAGCTAAAACAAGCCGATTTGGCGGTGTGGCGACCTTGGGTAAGTTATCCAGTTGATATCCAATCTGGCACGGGTGATGCGCAAATATCACTAGATTTTGCTGATGCAAAAATAGAAAAAGTAAAAATGCATGCTACGTTAAATAATTTATCGCTTATTGTAAACAAACAAACGGCACCGTTTATTGCAAAACAATTTACTGGCGATATTGGCTGGAGCGATTTTAAAAACACCCAAACCATCAGCGCACAAAACATTAAGCTCAGCACCAACACTGGTCTCAATATCAACAACGGCAGCGGCTATTATGCAAGCAGCACCAGAAATGGCAAACCTTGGGTAAAAGCAGACCTAAAACTAGACCAATTTGATTTAGCGTCCATTAAGCAACTTTCGCCCTACTTTACACTTCCTGATAATGTCACCAGCCAATTAAATGCTCTCTCACTGGTGGGTGAGCTGCAAGCGTTGGCACTAGGTTATGAGGGTGAAGCCTACAAACCAAGCATTTACAAAATCAACAGCGGATTTAAAAAACTAGGCATTACTGCATACCAAAAAATTCCTGGTTTTAGCAACCTCACAGGCACTATTAAAGCCGATGAAGAGGGCGGCGTAGTAATTTTAAACACGCAAAATGCCATGCTAGATTTAAAAGATATTTTGCGCTGGCCGATACCTGCAGATAAACTAAATGGCCAAGTAAATTGGGAAATTAACAACGACAAAATCAAAATCACTGCCAAAGAACTTTTTATTTCCAGCCCACACATTACCGGCACGGTCAATGCAAGCTATAACAAAAATGGCATCAAAGGCGGTTATTTAGATTTAGTTGGGAAATTTGGCAAAGGTAATGCCAAATATGCGCTTTTTTACTACCCCATCATACTTGGTAAAGAAACCTTGCAGTGGTTAGACACGTCTATTTTAGAAGGTCGCGCTGAAGATGTGAACCTTGTAGTGAAAGGCAATTTAGCGGATTTCCCATACGTGGATAAAAAGAACAAATTAGATAAAAAACTGGGCATCTTTAAAGTGACCGCCAAAGTGAGTGATGTGCTACTGGAATATGGAACGGGCTGGCCGATGGTTGAAGGCTTAGGCTTAGACATGCTGTTTGAAGGCAAGCGTATGGAACTCAACGCCAACAAAGGCCATATTTACGGCAATAAAATCATCAAAAGCAAAACGGAAATTGCACAGCTTGATGCCGATTGGCCAATACTGCATATCGTCAGCGAGGTAGAAGGACCAGTGGTTGATGGCATCAAATTTGTCAATGAGAGCCCAGTAAAATTAGTCACTCAAGGTTTTACGGACAACTTAAAAACCGCAGGTAGTGGCAAGCTTTCCTTAGAATTAAAAATACCCATGCAAGATCTAGAATCCGCGAAATACAAGGGTGTTTACAAAATCACCAACGGCACCATATTTACAAACGCTGATGTTGGTTTGCCAGAACTTAGTAAGTTAAATGGTGTACTTAATTTTACTGAAAACAGCTTAGCCGCGCAAAATGTGAACACTGAAATTTTAGGCGGGCCAGCACAATTTAGCTTAGTTACTGGTGCTGACAAAATATTGCGAATAAATGCCAAGGGACGTGTTTCCGATGTTGGCATCAAAAAATTAGCTTCCAACGCGCTGATAGATAGCATACAAGGCAACACAGATTGGACAGGCGATATCACCATTAAAAAACCGCTGGCTGATGTTAATTTACGCTCAAACTTAGTAGGCATGGCCATACAACTTCCGCCACCATTTAATAAGACGGCCAATCAAAATGTGGCTTTCAGTATCGTGAAAAAGCAAACCAGCCCAAGCAATGACAGTGCGGATATTCAATATGGTAACGTTATCGCTGCAAAAATATTACGTACTGAACAAGCAGGAAAGCTTGCTTTTGAGCGCGGCGATATTGGCATTAATATGGTTGCAGAAACACCCAGTCAGCCAGGCTTATCCTTGCATGGAAAGTTGGATTATGTAGATGTAAACGACTGGTTAGCACTATTTAGCAAGCCTAGCAACAAAACTGAGGCCTCACCAATAACTATCAATAAAGCCAATGTTGTTGTACAAAAGCTTGACGTTTTTGGCCGCAGATTAAATGCTGTAAAACTAATTGCACAACCCAATGCCACTGGCTTACAAATGGCGATTGATAGCCAGGAAATTACTGGCAACGCAGAATGGCAAAGCGCAAGCAATGTTAATTCAAACGGGAAAATTATTGCGCGACTTAAAAACCTAAGCATTCCGAACAGCAACGAAATCAATAAAGTTGCGGAGAAAAAAGACTTTACAAAACTCACTAAGAGCTACCCTGCACTAGACGTAACAGCAGAAAATTTTCAATTAGGCAATAAAAACTTAGGCAGCTTGGAACTGAACGCTTTTGAAACTGGCGATGATTGGGCTATACAAAAGCTAAAAATCACTAATCCAGACAGCACATTAACCGCCGATGGTAACTGGCATAATTGGACACGCAACCCTAATACCAATTTAAAATTTACGCTTAATGTGAGTAATATCGGGAAAACTCTTAAACGTTTTGGCCAACCTGATACGGTAAAAGGTGGAGAGGCTGAGATTGTCGGACAATTGCGATGGTCTGGTAGCCCGCATGAATTTGATACCAACAGTTTGGATGGCAACTTCAAGCTAGATGCGACAAAAGGTCAAATTTTAAAAGTGCAGCCTGGTGTTGGACGTCTGTTTGGCTTGCTAACACTGCAAAGCCTACCACGCCGTTTGAGTTTAGATTTTAGAGATTTATTCAGCGATGGTTTTGCTTTTGATAAAATTAGCGCCAATGCCAAAATTGAAAATGGCATTATGCGCAGTGATGATTTTTTTATGACTGGCCCCGCCGCTGAAACCAGCATCAAAGGTGAAACCAACTTAAAAACAGAAACACAAAAATTAAAAGTAAAAGTTACCCCGCATGTCAGCGATAGTTTATCGCTTGCCGCGCTGGCTGGTGGACCGATTGCTGGTGCAGCTGCTTTTGTTGCGCAAAAGATACTAAAAGACCCATTTAACAAAATCATCTCTAGCGAATACACCATTACTGGCACATGGGATAAGCCAGTAGAGGTAGAATCAGAGAAAGATAATGTGCAAAAACCGAGCAGTAAATCGCCGCTAAATCCTTAAGTATAACTACAAACAAAAAGAAAAGTTTATGCCAATTACATCGCGAAATAAAACACCAAAATCCTACAGCAGAGCTAGAGATAACGTGACTTCCAGTAGCAAAGCGCTCAATAAAGCCATTGCATCTGGCATTGTAAGAGTGGCGGGCATTCAAATGGCGTCTAGCCCAAACGTAGCTTCAAACCTCACCGAAGCCGAACGTTTGATAACTATTGCAGTTGAGCAAGGCGCAAAAATTGTAGTGTTGCCAGAATATTTCTGCATCATGGGCACCAAAGAAAGCGACAAAGTAGCTGTGCGTGAAAAGGCGGGCGATGGTCCGATTCAACGTTTTCTCTCCAAAATTGCGCGCGAATACGAAATTTGGCTCATAGGTGGGACAGTTCCTTTGGTCAGCAATTACCCCACCAAAGTGCGTAATAGCTGCTTGGTGTATAACGACAAGGGCGAACAAGTCGCACGTTACGACAAAATCCACCTATTCGGACTCGACTTAGGTACCGAGCATTATCATGAAGAAAATACCATCGAGTCAGGTAACGAGGTTGTTGTAGTAGAAACACCTTACGGCAAAATTGGCCTGTCTACTTGTTATGATTTGCGCTTCCCCGAGCTATATCGCGCCATGGGGCAAGTCGATATGATTGTCATTCCATCTGCATTTACCGAAACTACAGGTAAAGCGCATTGGGAAAGTTTAATCCGCGCCCGTGCTATTGAAAACTTATGCTACGTCATCGCGCCAGCGCAAGGCGGTTATCATTTATCTGGCCGCGAAACACACGGCAACAGCATGATTGTTGACCCGTGGGGAGTAATTTTAGATAGGCTGCCGCGCGGCTCTGGCGTGGTGATTGCTAACATTAATCGTGATTATCAAGCCAGCTTACGCAACAGCTTACCTGCGCTAAAACACCGCACCATTAAGGCAGTTTAATAACGCCAAATTCAAGAATATACTTACGCCGCTTTTAAGCCGAGCTGTTATAGTATTGCTATGAAAATCGAACAACCCAATTTAACCAGAGTCGATCATTTTAACATCGCAAACGATGTTTTGCTTAAGCCTGCAAGCCTTACTACAAGCGGCTTACAGGGCATCCTTTCTAACATTATGTCGCATCAAGTCGATTACGCCGATTTGTATTTTCAATATTCGCGCTCAGAATCGTGGGGCTTAGAAGAAGGCCAAGTCAAATCGGGCAATTTTAGCATCGACCAAGGCGTTGGCGTGCGTGCGGTAAGCGGCGAAAGAACTGCGTTTGCCTATTCTGATGACATCAACTTACCAGCGCTCAAAGCAGCGGCTGACGCAACAAAATCAATTGCCGCGCTGGGGCTTGAGCAAACTGGCAAAAGCATTGTTAAGCGCCCTGCAACGCAACTTTATCTGCCGCAAGACCCAATCGCCAGTCTATCTGCTGATGCGAAAGTAAAATTACTAGAGCGTTTAGAGCAATTTGCACGCAAAATTGATCCGCGCGTAACGCAAGTCATGGCAAGCATTGCAGGCGAATACGAAGTGATTATGGTGGCGCGCAGCGATGGCCTGATGGCGGCCGATGTGCGTCCATTGGTGCGCATTTCGGTGCAAGTGCATGCTGAACAAGACGGTAGGCGTGAGCAAGGCTCTAGCGGCGGCGGCGGACGATTTGATTACAGCTATTTTAGCGATGAAATTTTACAAGATTACGCACAAAAGGCAGTGCATCAAGCCATTACAAACCTCGGCGCGCGCCCTGCCCCCGCAGGAAGTATGACCGTGGTGCTAGGTGCTGGTTGGCCAGGAATTTTGCTACACGAAGCGATTGGACATGGTTTGGAGGGTGATTTTAACCGCAAAGGCAGTAGCGCGTTTGCCAACATGATGGGCAAACAAGTGGCTGCCAAAGGTATCACTATTGTTGATGACGGCACGATTGTTGATAGGCGTGGCTCGCTGAGCATGGACGATGAAGGCAACCAAACCAATAAAACCGTGTTGATTGAAAATGGTATTTTGCGCGGCTATATTCAAGATAGCCTCAACGCGCGTCTGATGGGCATGGCAGTGACAGGCAATGCGCGCCGCGAGAGCTACGCGCACATCCCCATGCCGCGCATGACTAATACCTACATGATGAACGGCGATAAGGACCCTGCGGAAATTATTAAATCGGTTAAAAAAGGTCTCTACGCCGCTAATTTTGGTGGTGGACAAGTGGATATTACCAGCGGCAAATTTGTGTTCAGCGCCGCAGAGGCTTATATGATTGAAGATGGTAAAATCACCTACCCAGTCAAGGGTGCAACCTTAATCGGCAACGGGCCAGATGTGCTAAAGCGCGTATCCATGATAGGCAACGACATGGCGTTAGACAGCGGCGTAGGCACTTGCGGCAAAGAAGGCCAAAGCGTGCCAGTTGGCGTTGGTCAACCCACGCTTAAAATTGATGGCTTGACGGTAGGTGGTACAGTTTAATATCATCACACTTGTAAGTGCACTAACTTTTGTGACCGTTTATTTAGAACCCTTATAGAGAGGAACTTCTCATGGCAACCGCAAAAAAAACTACTGAAAAAAAACCAGCAGCCAAAAAACCTGCTGCAAAGAAAGTAGCTAGCAAACCAGCAACTACTAAAACAAAAGCAACTGTCGCTGACAAAGCAAAACCCGTAAAAAAAATTGCTGCGAAAAAGGCACCTGCAAAGAAAGCCAGCAAAGCGACCACAGTAAAAATCGGCGCTGCTGAACGCTATAAAATGGTAGAAACAGCCGCCTATTTTATTGCTGAACGTAATAACTTTGCAGGAAGTAGCGCAGATTACTGGATTGCCGCAGAAGTGCAAATTAAAAAGATGTTGGCTAAATAATTAGTTTTTCACAAGTAGAAAAGGCGCCCAATGCGCCTTTTCTATCTGGGTGCATCTTAATATAAGCGCGCCCTTTTCTAATTAATTCAATAGCTTATTTCAAAACGCGATTTCTATATTCACCCGTCCTAGTATCAATCTCAATTTTGTCGCCTTGCGCCACAAACAACGGCACAGGAATCTCAAAGCCTGAAGCCAATTTAGCTGGTTTCATGACTTTACCTGATGTGTCGCCCTTCACCGCTGGCTCGGTGTAAGCTACTTCACGTACGACAGTGGTTGGCAACTCAACAGAAATCGCTTTGCCGTCGTAAAAACGAATATCCACTGGCATGCCATCTTCAATAAACGGCAGTGCATCTTCCATAAATTCAGCATCAACATCATATTGGTTGTATTCAGAATCCATGAACACGTAAGTTGGATCTGCGAAATATGAATATGTCGCTTCTTTTTTCTCTAAAACAATGACGTCAAATTTGTCACCTGCGCCGTAAATGGTCTCGCTTGGCGCATCTGTTAACAAGTTCTTAAATTTCATCTTAACCACGGCGGTGCTGCGGCCAGATTTGTTGTATTCGGCTTTTACCACGACTAATGGCGTGCCATCGACCATAATCACGTTACCTGCGCGGAGTTCTTGAGCTGTTTTCATCGCTAAAATCTTTAAATATTTGTGAAGCGCGCATTATACGCGAGTTAAAGTTTATTGCAAAAAATCACCAACTTAGTAGCCAAGTCAGTTTGATTCACTAGAGTATTTACCTGTGTTTGAGTAAATGCACGAATAGATTCAAGTGCATTAAAATAATGTTGCCAATCCACATTAAATTCAGCTTGCATAACATGCTCTGCAGCCCAATATTCATGCGCCTTCCAGAGCATGTCTTTTTGTTCATAATTTGCATAAAATATATCTATAAAAGCCTTTAGCTTTTTAATATGCGTATTTTCAGTTTGCAAATATGGCTGCCAAATAAACGGCTTTCCTGCCCAAATCGCACGTATCCAGCTATCTTCGCCACGCACAAAATTAAGGTCGCAAGTGTTTAGTAGTTGGTCGTAATCTGTCTGACTTAAAAACGGCAATGCATGCAAAGTCAGGTTGCCTTTTGTTAGCGTGTCTCCAACATTGATTAAATCTTTATCAAAAAAATCAGCTAGTTGATAAAAAATACTGTTATCAGACACATAACAATCTATGGCTTGATTAGATTCGGCCAGTGAAGTTAACAATGGCTGAATTGGCGCATAGGGGTAACAAAATAGCGATATTTTTAAAGCGCCATTGCCCTTCTGACTAAAATCAGAATAACGACTAAGAATATTCTTCTCCCGAATTAAACCGCCAGTGGCTTCAGTAAACCCAGGAAAATAAAAATGTCGCACTAAATCATTGCCTGAATTTAGCAAAACTTGTGGCGAAGGCTTGCCGTGAAAATTATCCACCCATAACTCAGCAGATAAATATTCCAAATTCACCCATTTAGATTTTTGCTGCTCCATCGCCACCAAATAAGCAGGCGGTAAGCCACATGCAAACGTTTCAATCACCACGTCGCTCGCTTGGCTAAAATCAGTTTCAGCATTCCATTTTAAAATACTAATTTCGCCGCACATTTGTACGTTTTTTTCAGTATCTAAACTAGAAATAATTGCTTGCGCAACGCCTAAATCATCGATCCAAAGCCGAACTTGCAAATCATGTTCGCTTTGCAATTGCCTCGCCAGCCGCCAACACACGCCAATATCGCCAAAGTTATCGACGATTTTGCAAAAGATATCCCAGCGAGGTTTTAAAGCAAAATCAGTCAAAGCAGATTAATACCAAAGTTTTTTAGTACATGTGCATACACATAAAAAATCACCAAAGTGAACGCAATACAACTCAATAAAGTTGGCCAAAAGCCCAGTTTCGGCAACAGATATGGAAACAGCAAAAACATCGGTAACGTAGGAATAACATACCAAAACGTGTAATACGCATGATTGGCGATTTTGCTGACAGGCTGGTCTTCAACATATAGCCAAATCAACGCTAGCACCGTTACAAGCGGCAATGCAGCTATCAGCCCACCGAGCTTGTCATTAGCTTTGGCGAACTCCGAAACTACGACCACCACAGCTGCAGTGATAAAATATTTTATGATGATAAATTTCATAATTAACCTTACTTTCAGTAACCTATGCTAGTGATTATGTCCAGATGCAGTATCAGGCTTTTTGACCTTAAACTCAACTTCTGGCTGATTATTTTGTTGCTTAAGTTTCGGTGCGCTTATCTCGTCAGGCATAGCGCTTTGTCCCTTCCACTCATATGCAGCACTTCCTTTTGGTTGCTGATAATGGCCTGGGTCTGCATAGCTATTTTTGGGTATATCCTTGCGCACTTTCAGCGTAGTGAACATGCCCCCCATGTCAATGGCTCCAAACTGCCCCTTGCCAGTCATCATGGGCAAAGTGTTTTCAGGAAGCGGCATCGGCATCATATCAGCCATCTCACTCATTTCCGCCATGCCAGTTTCACCCATGCTCATATACTCTGGCACGAGTTTGGAAAATTGCTCTGCAATACTGTCTTGGCTAACGCCAATCATATTCGGCACATCGTGTCCCATTGCGTTCATGGTGTGATGCGATTTATGGCAGTGTAGCGACCAATCACCAGGCTCGTTTGCCAATAATTCAATTACTCGCATTTGGCCAACTGCAATATCTGTGGTCACTTCTGGCCAACGTGCAGATTTTGGTATCCAACCTCCGTCCGTACCTGTTACTTCAAATTCGTGTCCATGCAAATGAATGGGATGATTGGTCATAGTAAGATTGCCCACACGAATACGCATCTTTTCACCTTGCTTGGCGACAAGTGATGAAATGCCAGGGAAAACTCGGCTGTTGAATGTCCATAAATTAAAATTCAACATGGTATTGGTTTTAGGCTTGTAACTGCCGGGCTCTATGTCATAAGCGTTAAGTAAAAAAACATAATCTCTGTCCACCTGCATAATTTTTTGATTTTTCGGATGCGTAATCCAAGATCCCATCATACCCATTGCCATTTGCGTCATTTCATCTGCGTGAGGATGATACATAAATGTGCCAGCACGCTTAGCTTCAAACTCATAGACATAGGTTTTCCCAGGTAGAATCGGCGGTTGCGTCAGCCCGCTCACCCCATCCATGCCATTGGGTAAACGCTGCCCATGCCAATGGACACTGGTTTTTTCTGACAATTTATTTGTCACAAAAATACGTACGCGGTCACCTTCTACCACCTCAATCGTGGGACCTGGGCTTTGACCGTTATAACCCCATAAATAAGCAATCATGCCTGGCGCAACCTCACGTTTAACTGGTTCAGCCACTAAGTGGAACTCTTTAACACTATTGCTCATGCGCCAGGGCAAGCTCCAGCCATTCAGTGTGGCGACTGGGTGATATGGTCTTCCTGTTTCAGGCATTAAAAGTGGCTGTGTATTTGCGTTATCAACGCTCACTAGCTCAGGGATGCCTGCCAAAGATGCCTTGCTGACTGCGCTCATGGCGATGGCAGCACCCGATAACTGCAAAAAATTTCTGCGACTTAACATATTAAAACTCTCCTGCATTCAGTGGCTTACCTATTAGCGACATGTCCAAGTTACTCTCTGCCAGCCAAAAATCTCGCAAAGCTTCTAAGTAACTATTCACACTCAACACTTGCGCACGCGCATCTGCAAGCAATTCAAAAGGTCCAATCAGCATGCCGTTATATCGTAGCTGATTTTCTTGCAAAATACGTTTGCGTAACGGCACAATTTCGTCGCGATACTGTTTAGCAAGTTCGAAACTGCTCAGATACTGGTTGTAGCTACCGCGCACCTCTGATGCAGCGGTAATCGCATTAGCTTTAGCCTCATTCACTGCTTGCATATAAGTAGCCTCGGCACGCTTTACCCTAGCAGCTCCCCAGTCAAAAATAGGCAATTCAAATCCAATTGAGAATCCTTTTTTATAAGACTCACCACGTCTGCCTTCTAACACTCTCGCAGGGCCCAACTCCAACACATTCACAAAACGTGTGGCTTTTGTTAATCCTAGCTGCAGTGCCAGCGCTTCGGTATTTTCTTTCGTCTGTTGCAAATCCAAGCGTTTAGAAAAATCCTCAGCGCTAACTTGTTTCAGCGATTCACTCGATTTAGGCAAGTCTGGCAGTCGTTCAGGTAACTTAAAGTCTGAGCGATTTTTTAAGCCTAACAACTGCGTAAGATTTTCTTCCATTTGCACACATTGATTCTCTGCACGCGCGAGGTCAATGGTTGCATCTGCATAAAAACTTTGCTCACGCGCTTGGTCGAGCGCGCTCCAATTTCCAGCTTGATTCATGCGTTTGGCAAGCTCAGTAGTGGCTTCTGCCGTTCGTTTAACTTTCTCGAGGTAGTTCACACTTTCGGTCGCTGCTAACGCGTTAATGTAGGCGTTTCTAGTTTGATATGCCAACTCTAACACCCTCAAAGTGGCCGTATTTTGTGCTGCAGCAAAACGTTTCTTCTCAATCTCCGTGGCTTTTGGTATGGTAAATAACGCCAAAATATTCAAGGTGACAACCTGCTCAATTTTATAATCACCATTATTTCTGGCAAACAGCATAGAAAATGATGGATTAGGCAAGCGTCCTGCCTGCACCATATCCGCCTCTGCAATTTGTAGCTGATAATAATCAGCTTGTAATTGAGCATTGTTAAGTAACGCCACCTGCACAGCATCGTCAACACTAAGTGGCTTCTCTAACATTGCAGTTGCTTGTTGTGCACTAGCCGTTCTTTGCGCTTCTGAGGTCGCCCAGACAGTTTTTTGCTTAATATAATTTTGCGTAGTTTTTTCTACCGCACCAAAACCACCATCGGAGCTAAACGTGGCGCAACCCACCAGCATCAAAGGTAACAACAAGGCAATTAACTGTGATTTATTTACTAACATAATCATCTTTCATTAAACTAAAAATGGTGCAACAAACGCAAAAAATACACCCACACCAAAAATTGCAACCGATAGCCAATAAATGCGTAGCGCGTTTTTACGCGCTTTTGCACAAACCACTGCCAATTGCGCGTCTGCGGGGCAAGGCGCATTGCGTGCCCGCCATTGCAAATAACCTGCAATCGATAACATTGCACCTGCTAAACCAAACACCAAACCTTTATCCTCGCTTATCCATATTAATTGTGGAAAGTTAGAAACTAAACTCGCCAATGTTGCGGCCGAGCCTATCGCCACTAAAGTGGCTGGCAAGGCACAACAAATAAGGGTCGAGCCGCTAGTGAAGAGCGAGAGAATGTTCGCCTTTTGCACGGTTTTAACAGCCAATAAGTCGATATCTGCCGCCATTATTTTGCACCTTTCGCAACTTCTTCCTTAATTTCCGCCGCGGATTGTTCGACTTTACCTACCTTGCGCACGCTGTACCCCGCATCTTTGATAATTTTAGTGAATTTCTCTAACGATACGTCAAGGCCATCTTTAAGCTCTAATACTACAACACGACTTTTTAAATCGACGTAAGTACCCTGACCTTCTGGCAGCGCTTTAAGTTTTTTCTCGATGCCTTTGGCGCAAAACGCGCACACCATGCCGTTAACTTCGGCCTTGATGCTAGTAACCGCGAAAGCGGGCATTGACACTAAAAATGATACTAAAATTGCTAATAATACTTTCATGGTAATTCCTTTATAAAATTTAAAATACAAACATCAAGTTAAGTCGTGGCGTGCGCTCGTTTTTATCAAACGGATTGGTCACACCCAACTCTAAAAAATAATTTTTGTTGATTAGCCGTAAGGCTGGCGTAATTTGCAAAGCGGGTTCGGTGTTGCGCATGGTTTTTGCTTCGAGTACAAACCAGGGCTGCGTTTCATCAAAGCCTGCATCATAAAACGAGAATCCCGCTTGAATCGCAGCGGTGTCGTAATTCATATGCGGCGCGCGAATGAGCCGCGTTTTAGCTAAAAAATACAACCGTGTTGTTTCGTAATCAAACTGCAAACTTGGCGTATAACTTAAGCCGGAATATAGCCCGTGCGCCTCGCCAATGCTGCCGTTAAACCAAACATTGGCTTGGGCGGCAGGCATGTTCCAACGCTTAATCAAGCCCGTATAATTGATGCCAGCCAGCGTAGTTGCATCCTCGTTTTTGCCCGACATGCGCATCACTTCCAAGCCAAACGCATGGCCAACTTCGGGCGAATAATTGAGCATTAACTCTTGATTATATCGCCCGATTTCGGTCATCAACATGGCACTATCTTCAAAGCCCATCAGCGCAGCAGCATTGACTTGCAGAGCAGATGGCAAGATAGAAATTGCAACGGCTAGTTGCTTAAAAACTGTCTTATCAAACATGAAAAACCTCCAAATAAATTCAAAAATTTTGGGCGCAATTTGGCCCTGATTTTTAAACTAATATTGGTGGTTTATAACTGGGAGGATAATCTTGCGAGGTGAATGCCACGTAAAAAAACTGTGGCGCAGGAGATTGGCTGAAAGCCAAGTTTAAAACAGGTGCTGTATTGAAGTTAGCGGCGCCATTTACCAATGCACACATACCGCACACGGCGCATTTATGTGTTTGATTTTGTTGTGATTTACCTGAGCTCTTATGGCAGCTCATGCTCGACTTTTGTGACATCTGCACTTGCTGTTTTTCAAGCTGCATTTGCATATTCATTGCCCAAGCGGAGCCCATAAACAAGGGAAACCAAAGCATTAAGAATAGGCAAATCAGTCTTTTCATACAACCTATGATAGTAAAATTAATCTTTAAGTTCAAGTGATTATGTTGCTGACTCACTAAAGCGAATATCAATCACCTCAAATTCAGCTTCGCCGCTGGGTGTAATCACTTTTACCACATCGCCCAAACCCTTGCCCAGCATAGCCTTGGCTAGCGGCGATACCCACGAAATATAACCTTTGTTCGGCTCGAGTTCGTCTTTGCCGACGATGCGATAAGTGGCTTCTGTATCGTCGCTCAAATTAAAAAGTGTGACCCAAGCACCAAAAAACACTTTTTCCAGATGTTGCTGCAAGCTGGAATCGACAATTTCAGCCAAATCCATGCGCTTCATCAAATGTTTGCAACGCCCATCAATCTGGCGCAAGCGACGCTTGCCGTAAATGTAATCGCCATTTTCACTTCTATCTCCATTACTAGCCGCCCACGCAACTGTTCTTACAACTTCGGGCCGTTCTACTTTATAAAGCGCATGGAACTCGGCCTGCAAGGCGGCAAAGCCTTGTGGCGTGATGTAATTTTTTTCATCGTTAACGGCAAGCGCACCCGCCATACTTACTGAGGCTCACTTTTTTGTATCATCTCAACTTTCGGGTTATCAAGCAGTTGCACATCGTACACAAAATAGCCTGTTTCGCCAAAGCAGCTGGTCGGAATGCCTTTATGTTCCTCGTACAGTAAACGCACTCTTTTTCCCACCGTTTCATTGATTTTTTTGGCTATATTTTTATCGCGCACGGTAAAAGTGAATTTTTCTGCCTGCGTACCTGGCATAGAAACCAATATCAACTCGCCTTCGAAAGTTTTGCAAATATAGCCTTTTTCAGAAAGTTTTTGCACATAGCCGGCGCGCTCGCCAGACGAATACACCCACGTAAGCGCTGCCCAAGTGTAGAGCACAGCCAGCAAAATAGGGATTAACAAAGCCCAAATAAACACTTTAAAAAATTTGGCAAATTTGGCTAGCATGGTCTTTCCTTCTGTTTGAACAATGCATTATTTTAACACTACTGTTGCCGCTAAATATCCAATAGAATTCGGTTATGTCTGTAATCACCAATTCACTCATTCTTTGCCCAACCGCGCGGCTAGTGCGTAGCATTCAAGCCGATATTGCGCGCGAGCAAATGAAACAAGGACAAACGCAATGGCAAAGTGCCGCCGTGCAAACACTTTCGCTATGGCTGGATGGCATTGTTGAAACGAGTTTATTGTCAGGCAAAATTACGCAACCAATTGTCGCGCTAAGCTCTTTTAACGAGCAATTGCTATGGGAAGAAGTCATCAGCGCCTCGCTCAAAAAGAATACCTTTGGCGATTTATTCGATATTTCCGGCTTGGCTAGTGCGGCGATGGAGGCAAATCGCTATCAAATCGCGTGGGGTTTGCATATTCCGCGCGAACAACAAGCCGAAGAATCGCGCCAATTTGCGCAGTGGCAACGCGCGTTTCAACAGCGATGTAGGCAGCTGAACGTGCTGGAAAGCGTACGTTATTTTGATTGGCAGCTAGAAATTATTAAATCAGATGCCCTGCAAGCCAATATCCATGGGCATTCTGGCGGCATTGAATTTGCAGGTTTTGACCAAACCGCACCGCAAGAACAACATTTGCGCGAGATTTTAACCAAGCAAGGCGTGCAAGTAAGCGAATATACAACTACGTATACTAATTCTGCAATCACTCAGCATATTAATTTAGAAAACCAAGAGGCTGAATGCCGTGCAGCTGTTGCTTGGGTGAAGGATTGTTTAGACAAAAATCCACAGAAAAAATTGGCTATTATCGCACCGCAGCTTAGCGAAATCAGAAACCAATTAGCGGATTTGCTGGATGACGTGATTTATCCCGTCAGCGTGCGCCCCAGCTTGGCTGACGCTACGCGCAACTATAACTTTTCGCTCGGCACGCCGCTTAGCCAGCAGCCCATAATTCAAGCGGCGTTAAATTTGCTGAGCATGTTCAGCAGTTACCAAGTTCAACAGGCTGATATTTCAAACATGTTACTGTCACCATTTTGGTCGGCAAGTCAGCTAGAATCAGACACCAGAGCGATATTAGATGCGAAAATGCGCGAAAAATTACCGCTGCAATTGTCACTTTCACGTTTAATCGATTTTATTAAAACGCAACATGAAAACAGCCTGCAACTGCCGCGTTTATTGGCAGACATGACGACTGCATTTGCCATCGTTTCGAACAAAAAAGCCGCACCTTCGCAATGGGCGCAAACATTGGATATGCTACTGGCTGCTTTAAAATGGCCTGGTGAGCGTAGCACTAGCAGCGTGGAGTTTCAGGCCATGAACGCTTGGCAAAAGGCGCTGCTACAACTTAAAAATTTGGATGTTTTAGGCAAGCAATTCTCTATCGGCGAGGCCGCGCAACTCATGCAACAAATCTGCGCTAGCCAAGTGTTTCAGGCCGAAACTAAGATTGAACCTTCAATACAAATTTTAGGCATTATGGAAGCCTTGAGCGCGCCTGTGGACACCATCTGGGTTCTGCAAATGAACGACCATATTTGGCCGCCACCAGCGCGCCCTAACCCACTGCTACCCGCATTTATTCAACGCGCAGCACGCTTACCGAATGCTGACAACAGCGTGCAAGCATCCTTTGCCGAAACGGTGCAAACGCGTCTTTTACATTCAGCCAAGCACATAATTTTTTCGAGTAGCAAAACCGAGGGCGAAAGCCAATTACGCGCTTCGCCCTTAATGAAAAACATTACAAACATTGATACTAAAATGCCGCTTGCAGCAACACTTGCGGAGCAATTGAGTCACCAAGGTAATCGCGATTTAGAACATGTCGATGACCACCTTGCGCCCACCGTGCAAACAGACGAACACGTTTCTGGCGGTACGGGCTTAATAAAAGCGCAGGCGATTTGCCCAGCTTGGGCATTTTACCAATTTCGGCTCGGTGCAAAAGCGCTGAAAACGCCGAGCAACGGGTTGGACAGCATGGAGCGCGGCTCCCTGGTGCATGATGTGTTAGAACACTTTTGGTGCAAACTTCATTTTACCGATTTGCGCGATATGAACGAAACAGAATTCGCACAAGCCTTGAATGTCGCCATTCACAGCGCATTGCGCAATTTTTCTGAAAACAATAAATCTATCTCAAAAACCGTATTAGAACTGGAACATGAACGACTTTACAAGCTAATTGACGATTGGCTGATGTATGAAAAACAACGCAATATTGTGTTTAATATAGTTGCTTGCGAAGCCGAAAAACAAGTCGATATTTGCGGCATTGAAGTAACCTTAAAAATCGACCGCATTCATGCGCTTGAAAGCGGGGCTATTGAGTTTATAGACTACAAAACTGGGCAAAAACCCGACATGAAAAGTTGGGGTGAAACGCGCATTACCGAGCCACAACTGCCTATTTATGCGGCTTTTTACGATAAAAATTATCGCGTTACTGGCGTGCAATTTGGCATGGTAAAAATTGCCGAACACAGCTTTGAAGGTGTTTCTGAAACCAATTTTGAAGCGGAGCTAGAAAAACGAAAACCTAAATTTATTCAAAGCGTTAACGACTGGCAAGCGCTTTTGAATCACTGGAAAGTTAGCATAGAAACCATAGCGCAAGAAATAAAAGCAGGAGAAGCCGCCGTAAGATATGACGATGAAAATTTATTAGTTTATTGCGAAGTCACGCCCCTACTGCGCTTGCCAGAACGGCAATTACAGTTTGAGCGATTTCAGAACAACGACAAATGACCGCGAGCCTCTTAAAAATTGATGAAGAAAATCGCCTACGCGCGCTCGATTTAAGCTCGTTTATTGTTGAAGCGCCTGCTGGCGCGGGTAAAACCGAGTTACTCACACAGCGATATTTGAGATTGCTGCAAACTGTTAATGAGCCTGAGGAAATCATCGCCATTACCTTTACCAACAAGGCGGCGGCGGAAATGCGACTGCGTATTTTGGATAGTTTGATTGCGGCCGCAAACCTAACGCCGCCTGATAAAACACATAAAAAAATCACTTATGAATTAAGCCTGAAAGCCTTGCAGCACGCGCAGAATAAGGGCTGGCAACTGATTGAAAACCCATCGCGTTTGCGTATTTTTACCATTGATAGTTTGTGTGCGCACTTGGCACGGCAAATGCCGCTGATGAGTCGACTTGGCGCGCAGCCTAGCATGACAGATGATGCGAATATTTTATACATGAAGGCCGCCGAGCAAACGCTGGCTTTGTTGGAACATAGCGAACATAGCGATGTGGTAAAAACTGCGCTGCGCTATGTGGATAATAACGCCAACCAACTCACAAATTTATTGGTCAGCATGCTCGCCAAGCGCGACCAATGGTTGCATCAAGCTCAACATGAAGTAAATGCAAAACAGTTGAAAAACACTTTGTGCCACTTGGTTGAAAGCGAATTACAGGCTATCGCTTTGCCTTTACCTTTTCAACAATTGTTAATGCCAATTGCGCGCTTTGCCGCTGCTAATCTGCCTTGCGACCATGCTATTGCGCTGTTAATCGATTGGGATTCGCCAATTTCCGCCACGCCTGAAACATTACCAATGTGGTGCGCACTGGCGGATTTATTGCTCACAGCCACTGGCGAGCCACGCAAAGAAGCAGGTTTAAACGTGAAGTTCGGCTTTCCGCCAACTGAAGAAGGTAAAACGCAAAAACAGGCTTTGATAGAAGTGATTTCTGCAATAGAAAACGTGAGCACTTTGCATCGCGTGCGTGCGCTGCCCAACCTGGAAGACGACACAAGCTGGCAAATGATCACCGCGCTTTCCCAGCTACTCAATTTAGCAGTCGCGCAATTGTGGTTAACATTCCAGCGTGCGAATGAAGTGGATTTTGTGGAGATTGCACAGCGCGCAACACAGGCTTTGTCTGATCATTTTGGCGAACCGACGGAGTTAGCGCTTAAGCTGGATTACCAAATTCAACACTTGCTGGTGGATGAATTTCAAGATACCAGCCCCAGCCAGATTGCGCTGTTGGAGCAGCTCACACTGGGTTGGCAAGCAGATGACGGGCGGACTATTTTTTGTGTCGGTGACCCGATGCAATCGATTTATCGCTTCCGCAAAGCCAATGTTGCGCAATTTATTCATGTCGCCGCCCGCGGCATTGGCGACATCAAGTTGGAGCGGCTGCAACTTTATCGCAATAATCGCAGTTGCCCAGAGATTGTAGATTGGATTAACGGCACTTTCGCGACAATTTTCCCCGCGCTTGATGACGAAAAACAAGGCGCAATTTGCTACAGGCCATTCATTGCAGGCTCAAATAAACATGCCTTGCAAACCAACATCCATGAGACTCCCAGCGGCATTGAAATATATCCTATTATTAAATTAAATAGTGAATCAAGCAACGATGCGCAGCAAAAAGAAGCGGAAGAAATTATCCGCATTATTCAGCGTGAACAAGCTGAAAATCCATGCAAAAGAATCGCGATTTTAGTGCGCGCAAAAAAACATTTGGCGCCATTAGTCAGCAAACTACGCAGAGAACACAAAGAATTGAAGTTTCAGGCTGTGGAGATTGAAGCGCTGCAAGGTCGCCAAATTGTGCAAGATTTGCTCTCGCTTACGCACGCGTTGCATCACCCCGCGGGCCGTGTGCATTGGCTAGCAGTGCTGCGTGCGCCTTGGTGCGGTCTGACGCTGCACGATTTGCATGCACTAACCGGCAGCAATCATCATGCGACAATTTGGTCGCTGATGCAAAATGATGAAGTGGTAAAAAATCTTTCTGCCGATGGTCAAATACGGCTAAAACATGTGCGTGAGATTTTTTTCGAGGCGGTCGCCACGCAAGGTCGCATGAACACTAGCCGATGGATTCGGGGCATTTGGCTGATGTTGAATGGCGCCGCGTGTTTGTGGGAGCAAGCCGATATCGTCGATGTACAGGCGTTTTTCGCCTGTTTGGATGACTTGGATCGCAGCAATCAATTTTCGCCAGAACGCATGGAAATTGAAATTACCAAGCTTTTTGCCACGCCCGATACGCAAGGCGGAAACGTACAAATGATGACGATTCATAAATCTAAAGGTTTAGAATTCGATACGGTGATTTTGCCTGGCCTGGGCGCAAAAATTGGTGGCAATAACTCTGACAAACCATTGGTTTTGTGGGAGGAAGTAACAGTTGAAGAGCAGCCTGAATTGCTTGCTGCGCCTTATATTCCAAAAGGTTTACGTGATGAAAATGTGAGTGTGTATGATTATTTAGAAACACTGGAAAACGAGCGCGATGCTAACGAGGACGCGCGCGTGCTCTACGTGGCTGCCACGCGCGCAGAACGAAAATTGCACTTGGTTGGCATTGCCAATCAAAGCACAAAAGGTGAAATTAAGCCTACAAAAAATACTTATTTAGATTTGCTTTGGAACGCGGTTTCAAACACTTTTGAAGCTGCGGAATTGTCAGAGAACGCTTCTAAAAACGAAGACAATATCGCAGACTTTACCCCGAATTTAATCCGTCTAAAACAGACGCAAATTCCGTCGATTTTCCGTCACGAAAGTAGCGAAATTTCAAATAATATGCCACAAACTGCACCAAAACTTGAAGTGAAAACGATAGAGCAAGAGTGCGGCTCGTTGGCACATTTATACATGGAAATGATTGCCAAAGACGGCTTGGAGCACTGGCCTGCAAGCCGCATGGATATTGCCTCCCAGAGCATGTTGTTTTGGTTATTACAACGCGGGTATAACAAAAATGAAGTTGAAAAATATGTTGCGCAGATTGTCGACGCTTTAAAACGCACAACAACAAGCCAAGAAGGCTCATGGATGTTAGCTCCCAGAGCATCTTCTCAAGCAGAGTTAAGCATTACAGAATGGAAGGATAACGAAGCGCAAGAGCAGCGCATTGACCTGACGTTTACAGAAAATAACGTAAGATGGATTATTGATTACAAATTTTGTTTAGATGTAAATGAAAGCAATGCGAAAATTGTTGCACAAGCCCACAAGCCACAATTGGTGGGCTATGCAGCGCTATTTGAACATGAGAATTTGCCGATTAAAACAGCGGTTTTCTTTTTAAGTTTAGGCAAATTAGTAGAGATTTAAGTTTCTTCATTTTTAAAATGTCTGCGCAAATACCACACTACAAACGCGATGCCGAGCGCGATAATCACATAGTGAAATTGATGAAAATATTTTCCGAGCGATTCCCAATTTTCGCCCGCTTTCACACCAACATAACCCAGCACCCAACACCAAACAAACGAGCCAACGAAGGTGTAAACAATAAACTTGGTCATTTTCATGCGCGCCACACCAGCTGGGAAGGCAATAAACGTGCGAACGCCAGGCAAGAGCCGCGCGATGAAAATAATAATTTCGCCATGCCTGGCAAACCAGTCGTCGGCCATGTCCAAATCCTTATGCGAAATGAGCACGTATTTACCATATTTTTCCACTAAAGGCCTGCCACCGAACATGCCCAGATAATAAGCCGGAATCGAGCCAACTACACAACCAATCGCGCCCGCCAGCGCAATACCTAGCAGCGTCATTTCACCTTTGCTCACCAGAAAACCCGCAAACGGCATAATTATTTCGCTAGGCAAAGGGATGCAGGCAGATTCAATCGCCATCAGCAGCACAACACCGCCGTAACCCATGGATGAAATCACGCTCATAATCCACGTGGCGACGAATGCGATAATTTTTTCTAACATGTAAAAATCTCGATAAATTTAGTTTAGTTATTTGCAAGACGAATAATAGATTATTTTGTTACAACGGGCTATTGCGCGCCCGTGGATTTACCTGTATTTTACGGTTAACTGCATAATAATTAACAAAAATAAACACTCTCTAAAGAAAGCCTCCCCCTAAAATGGCAAAATATATTGGTAATTGGTCAGGTGTAATTTCAAATCAAGTAATGGATAATGCGGGAACAAATTTTGCTATGAATTTGGCCGTCGCATCTAGTTGGTTTAATTCCACCCCAAATATAGACTTAAATACAGTCTATGCAACTCCAACTTTTGCATCAGGTAATTTTTATGGGGGTGGCTTTTTTCAAATGTATGGAAGAGGCTTTACTACTTCTTACACGCCAACGGTAACTAGTTTTCTTATTCAGGCACCGGACTCATGGTTATACGAGTTTTACGGCAACATTGTAGTAAATGCAAATACTGGAGACTCGAGCGGCACATTGAATCACATTGCGATTCAAAATCCTTTAGGTGACAGGTTAGATGTATATGGTACTAGCAATGTAAATAGCTATGACGCTTCACTTAGTAGAATTACTTACCACCTCATTGGAGCTGGTGATATTGAGATAAAAGGCGCATTTATCTATCACGGGCTAACTGACACCATTACAGGAAACTTAACTACGTTTGGATACATAGATAGTGCTGGTCATGAGTATCAATTATCTGGTCTATCTGTCCCCTATCAGCAACTTGATACTTACATCGATTTAGACTCTTTTGTCGCCGATGTAATGTCTGGTAGTGATTCTATGACTGGAACAGCTGGCGCAGATGTGATGCGCGGATTCGCTGGCAATGACACGCTAGATGGCGCTGCCGGCGCAGATACACTAGTTGGCGGTACAGGTAATGACGTCTACGTGGTGGATAACATTGGCGATATTGTCATTGAGAATTTCGATGAAGGCACCGACCTAGTCAAAGTTAATATTGCCACGGCAAATGGAATCTATTCGCTTGGTGACAACATTGAAAATGGCACACTGATTAATGCCGTTGCATTCAATCTCACCGGCAACGTACTTGGTAATGTCTTAACTGGCAATGCTGCGGCCAACACTCTTAATGGTAATGAGGGCGCCGACACTATGATTGGTGGTGCGGGCAATGATATCTATATCGTAGATAACACTGGTGATATCGTGACTGAGCTGCTAAATGCAGGTATCGATACCGTGCAATCCAGCATAACTTATAGCTTACTCGATACGGATGCTGCTGGCACAAATGGCGGCAATGTAGAAAACCTCACTTTAACTGGCATAGCCAACATCGATGGCATAGGCAATGCGTTCAATAATATTATCACTGGCAATGCAGGCAATAACATACTGGATGGCCTTGTTGGCAACGACAGTCTTAACGGCGGTGATGGTGATGATACGCTTATTGGTGGCGTGGGTAATGACACATTAAAGGGCGGCGCGGGTGCAGATAGCTTATCAGGTGATGCGGGCGCTGATAGTCTAGATGGCGACGCTGGCGCAGACATCATGACTGGCGGCGATGGTAATGACATTTACTTCGTAGATAGTGTGGATGACGTACTAATTGAAACAAATGGACTTGCTGCTGGTGGTGTGGATATTGTATATAGCTCGGTAGATTTCGAGCTTGGATTTAATCGTAGCGGCGGCGAACGGTCTTACATAGAAAATCTTACACTTACAGGTGTAAGTGATGATATCAATGCGTATGGTAATAGCTTGGCAAACATACTTACTGGCAATATTGGGCGTAATGTACTTTATGGTTATGCAGGAATAGACACGCTTATTGGGGGTGCCGGCAATGACGGATATCAAGTTGATTTAAAACTTACAGGTACTGAAGGTACTGCTTCGGCATCAGTCTCACTAGAAGATATTATTGTTGAAGCTACTGCTACATCTGGCGGCTACGATGCCATACAGTTATTTGGTACCTATAACCTCACTAAAGCTAGCACTATTACATTAGCAGCTGGCTTGGAAGCTATAGATGCTCAATTTACCGACACAACTTTACTAAACTTTACTGGTAATGATGTGGATAATAGCATTCAAGGCAACAATGCAAATAATCTCATCAATGGCCGCGCCGGCAATGATATTCTATTTGGTGTCGCTGGCAATGACACGCTAGACGGTGGCACCGGTGCTGATACATTGTATGGTGGCGCAGGCAATGACACCTATATCATAGACAATATACTAGATATCATTTCGGAAGAGGCTAATGCTGACATTGCAGATACGGTTATATTCAGCGTTAATGCCAGCACCACACAAACCAGCACGCTTACATTAGGCACCTCGAATCAGAACACAATTATACTTAACTTTTTAACGAGTGCCAGCATAGAACTCAACACCATCGAAAATCTTACCGTAACTGGAACAGGCAATTACAACCTCATAGGTGATGCACAAAATAACGCTCTTACCGGCAATGCAGCTAACAACCTCATTGACGGCGGCGATGGCAACGACACATTAAGCGGCGGCGCTGGTATTGATACGTTAATTGGTGGCCTAGGTGATGATACCTACTTGGTAGATAGCCTTGCAGAAGTAAATCTGATTAATGACACATCAGGCAGCAATACACTCAACATCGGCTTAACATATACGCTTCTAGATGGCGGTGCATTTACAAACCTCACGCTTACTGGCACTGCTGCCATCAATGGCACAGGCAATGTTGATGCCAACATAATCACTGGTAATAGCGCAGCTAATATCCTCAATGGTAACGGTGGTGCTGATACCTTAATCGGCGGCGACGGTGGCGATACTTATGTTGTTGATAGCCTTGGCGATGTCATCAAAGAGACGAATGCGCTTGCAATCGGTGGGATTGACCTCGTGGAAAGTTTGGTAACTTTCGATCTCTCTGACAATTCTGGCGAGAACATCCGTACCAATATTGAGAAATTAACACTCAAAGGCACCGATAATAACAATGCTACAGGCAACGCGCTTGCTAACACTCTCACAGGCAATGTAGGTGACAATGTACTTGATGGCAAAGAAGGTGTAGATATACTCTTTGGTGGTGCAGGTAGCGACACTTATGAAGTGGATTTAAAACTCACGGGTATTGCAGGCACTGCTAGCGCTGTGGCTTCTCTACAAGACAGTATTACAGAAGCCAACACTGTTGCGGGCGGCGTAGATAAACTTAACCTGTACGGCGACCTTGACCTGACCAAAGCCAGCACCATTACTTTGGCTTTGGGTCTAGAAAATTTAGATGCTTTTTGGACCAATACAACTTTGCTTAACTTTACCGGCAACGGTGCTGATAATGACATCTATGCTAATGACGCTAACAACATAATCAACGGCGGTGGCGGAAATGACAACATCAAAGGTGCAGCTGGCAATGATGTTATTAACGGCGAGGCTGGCGATGATTGGTTAATCGGTGGCGAAGGCCATGACACTCTATATGGCGGCGTAGGTAATGACACACTTGAGGGCGGCAATGGGAATGATACTTATGTTCTCGACTTGATTAAAATTATAGACGGGGGGAACACCTTTGCAACAATACAGGATACTATTATTCCCGACATTAGTGGTAATGATACCATCGTGTTTAAAGGTGCAGTAGCCAACACTTTTTACCAACCATTTTACTTTATTATTGATTCAACTTTTGAAAACTTCGACTTCAGTGCCACAGGCACGACTAAAATCAATATAGGCGGTAGTGATGTTGACAATAAATTAATTGGCAATGCTGCAGCAAATATCATAGAAAGCCTCTCAGGCAACGATACACTAGATGGTGGCTTGGGCAATGACACCTTAGTAGGCGGCGATGGTGACGATACATACTTCATCAATGTCGCCACTGACATCATCACAGAGCTTGGTGGACAAGGCACAGACGAGGTTAAATCGGCAGTGACTTACAGTCTAGTGGATACCGATGGTGCTGGCGTCAACGGCGGAAATGTAGAAAACCTAACTCTCGCCGGCACCACAGCCATCAACGCGACGGGGAATGACCTGAACAATGTCCTGACCGGCAACGCGGCGGCGAATATCCTCAATGGTGGTGTTGGCACCGATACGCTAATAGGTGGCGATGGCGGTGATACTTATATCGTTGATAGTATTGATGATATCATCAAAGAAACCAATGCGCTTGCAATTGGCGGTATTGACTTAGTACAAAGCTCTATTGATTTTGACTTGTCTAATAACGTTGGTGAAAACATCCGCACCAACATCGAAAAACTTACGCTCACAGGTACCGCCATCAGCGCAAAAGGCAATGCGCTTGCCAATACGCTTACCGGCAATGCAGGTGCCAACACACTTGATGGTGGTGCGGGGATCGACATCCTCAATGGTGGTTTGGAAAGTGACCGATACATTGTTGACCTCGTGCAAACGGGCACCACTGCCGCCACGTTTAGAGTAGCGTTACAAGACACCGTGACTGAAGCGCTTAATGCAGGTACAAATGATATCTTAGAATTGCATGGTAACTTTGATCACCTCAATGCCACCACGCTTACGCTAGGTGCCAACCTAGAGACCTTAGATGCCAGTCAAACTAGCTCGACCAAGCTCAACCTGACCGGCAATAAGCTAAACAACAGCCTCATTGGTAACGATGCGACTAACATTTTATTAGACAGCACGGGTGATGACACGCTAGATGGTCGCGCTGGCAACGATACTCTAGATGGCGGCCTAGGCGAAGATAGACTTATTGGCGGTACTGAGAATGATACCTATCTTGTAGATATTATCGCCACAACGACTGGCGTTGCGCCCGCACCTATCATCATTACTGGCGCTAAGCTACAAGACGATATTGAAGAATTTAATGGCACGGCCGATGGCATAGATACGCTTAAACTACGTGGTAGTGTGGTGATTCCATCGGCAACGCTAGCCACCAATATCGCCCTCACCGGCATGCTTGCCAGTATTGAGAATTTAGATATCAGCCTCACCGGCTCTACCAGACTCGACCTCACGGGCAATGATGCCGATAACAAGCTTACTGGCAATGCTGCCAATAATGTCATCGATGGGGCCTTAGGTGCAGACACCATGCTTGGCGGTGCTGGCAACGATATTTACATCACAGATAATGCAGGTGATATTGTTACCGAACTGCTTAATGCAGGGATTGATACCGTTCAATCTAGCGTTACTTACAGCTTGTTTGACACAGATGGTGCTGGCCTGAATGGTGGTAATGTAGAAAACCTCACGCTCACTGGAATAACCAATATCGACGGCACTGGCAATGCTTTGGCTAACCTACTCATAGGCAATGATGGCAATAACCAACTCATTGGTCTTGCGGGTATTGATACATTGATTGGTGGTTTAGGTATCGACCTGCTTATCGGCGGTGATGGTAATGATACTTACGAAGTAGATGAAACCAACGATGTTGTGCAAGAAGACAGTGCGTTAGCGGCTGGCGGAGTAGATATTGTTAGAGCAAAAGCCAGCTTTACGCTTAGTGCGAATGTAGAAAACCTTACCCTTATAGGATTAGCAAACAATAATATTAATGGCTCAGGCAATGCCTTAAATAACATCATCATTGGTGATGATGGCAACAATACGCTCAGTGGTGATGCAGGCAACGACTCCCTTACTGGTGGATTGGGTAATGATACGCTCATTGGTGGGTTAGGAATTGATACGTTAATTGGTGGCGCGGGGAATGATGCGTTTGTGTTTGATACCTTGCTAAATGCAATCACTAACAAAGACACCATACAAGGCTTTAATGTCGCCGAAGATCAAATTCTTCTTGACTTTACAATATTCGACACACTTGGCACCAATTTAGATGTAATTGAGTACAGAAGTGGAGCTGGCGTAACCACCGCAGCTACTGCTAACCAGCACATTATATTCAACACCACCAATGGTGCACTTTATTACGACGCTGATGGTGTTGGAGGGCAAGCAGCCATCCAATTTGCAACATTAACAGGAACAGTGGGAACTCTTACGAATAACAGTTTTTCTTTAGGCTTAAGCTTTAACATCGTAGGCACCGACCAAGCTGACACTTTGAACGGCACCATAGGCAATGATTCAATCATTGGTTTAGCTGGAAATGACATAATTAATGGTGGAATAGGCGCCGACATTATGTACGGAGATCTGGGAGATGATACTTTTTATGTAGATAACGTAGACGATATTGTGTTTGAAGATTACTTTTATTTTAATGAATCAAATGGATTGTTCTATGAAAATGGTTATACGAACACAATTTATTCTTCTGTTAGCTATACGGCAGATTTTGGGATTGGCAACTTAACGCTAACTGGATCAGATAATATAAATGGCTATGGAAGTAACTTAAAAATCAATGTCATTACTGGTAATGATGGAAATAATATTTTGGACGGCGGGGTTATTACCAACCCTGAGCTGATGACAATAGAATACATGTCCCCAACAAGCCCATACATATTTTATATATTTGATGGGGGTTTAGACACACTAATCGGTGGCAAAGGTGATGATACTTATATTGTTCGGGGCGGTGAAACAATAATAGAAAATGCCAACGAAGGAATCGACACACAAATACTTTCGTATAATACTGGAATTCCTACAGCATTTTTAATTGACCCAAATTCGGAGATAGAGAATTTTATTCTCGCAAATGATAATGTCTTACATGACTATATAAGCGGAACGAACAAAGACAATTTAATTATTGCAAATAACATTGCTAATAACATTTATGGCTTATCTGGAAATGATGAGTTAAAAGGCATGGGAGGAGATGACAAATTATATGGTATGTCTGGGAATGATATTTTATGGGGTGATGCTGGAAATGACACTTTTGTCTTTGAATCAGCTGGCACAAGCACATCAGACATAGTGAAAGATTTTGTAAGCGGTCAAGATAAAATCAGAGTTTCTGATGGAACGTTCTTTATACCCTCTCTACTTTCAGGCATTTATACAGATATGTTTGTTTTAGGTTCTGCTGCACAAGACGCTAACGACTATTTTATATATAACAAATCTACAGGTGATTTATTTTTTGATATCGATGGTAATGGGATAAATGCACAGCAGTTAATCGCAAACTTCCTCCCAAATAGCAACTTATTACAAACAGATTTTGTGGGCGCTTTAAATACGACCCAATCTGGCGGCCTAAGTATTGTGGGCACCAACAATAGTGAGCAATTAAATGGTGGAGTTGGCAACGATACAATCAGCGGCGGAGGTGGCTTTGATAGTATAAATGGAAATGATGGAGATGACCTATTAATAGGAGGCCCTGAGGCAGATGCAATACACGGAGATAATGGCAACGATACAATATACGGTGGTGATTTCCTTGACAATTTGTACGGTGATGCTGGCGATGACGTAATTTACGGTGAAGCTCGCATGGATAATCTGTATGGAGGAACTGGTAACGATTCGCTATTTGGAGGAGACGATGTAGATAGCATTGACCCAGGAGACGGCAATGATTTAGTTGATGGCGGAGACGGCAACGATGGAATATTCACTAGCAATGGCATTGACACACTGACTGGTGGTGGAGGTGGTGACAGATTTATTCTAACTAGCAACTCAGCATCTAGTGGAGTTGATGTTATAACCGACTTTGCGAGCAATGTTGATGTAATCATGCTAAGGACCAGTGTCTTCTCAGTAATCGGTACTCTTACTGGCGCTTTCATTAGCGGCCCAGATGCCGTAGCTCTAGATAATAATGATTACTTTATTTACGATACCAGTTCAGGGGCGCTTTACTATGATGCTGATGCTAATGGCGCTGGTGTGCAAGAACAACTTATCACCCTAGTTGGAGCACCAACATTAATAGAACATGATTTTTTATGGCTTTAGTTTTTCTATTCTCTAATTGATTGCTTAATGTTCGCTATACAAATTCTTTTAATAAAGTTTTTACAAAATCTACGCGGTGCGCTAAATTGCCAAACTGCGCTGTCACCCGCAATTTATCTGGCCCGTTCATACGGCAACGACGGTCGCGCTGCAGTAAACTCACCAGTTTCATTGGGTCTAGGTCTGCTTTGATATTAAATTGTAGCTGAATCGATGAATCGGAAGCGTCAATTTTGATAATGCCGAGTGGTTTAGCTGCAATACGCAATCTATGACAAGCTAACAGCGCCTCGCCTTGCTCAGGCAATAAGCCAAATCGGTCAATCAGCTCTTCTTGCAACGTATCTAGTTCATCATCATTGTTGGCGTTGGCGAGGCGTTTGTATAGCACCAAGCGCTCGTGCACATCAGGGCAATAGTTGTTGGGTAACAACGCTGGAACGTGTAAATTAATCTCTGTGGTCACGCCTAGTGGCGCATCTAAATCAGGCTCTTTGCCTGCCTTAAGTTGTTTAACGGCGTGGTTGAGCATGTCGGAATAGAGTTGAAAACCAATAGCTTGCATCTCGCCACTCTGTGAATCGCCCAACAGTTCGCCCGCCCCGCGAATTTCTAAATCGTGCATGGCTAGGTGAAAACCTGCGCCAAGGTCTTCCATTAACTGAATCGCATCTAAGCGCTTTTGCGCTTGCGGTGTAATCTTGCGGTGTTCATCAGTTAGCAAATAAGCATAGGCTTGATGGTGCGAGCGACCTACTCTACCTCTTAATTGGTGCAACTGCGCTAGACCGAACATATCGGCGCGATTCATAATAATCGTGTTGGCAGTGGGAATGTCGATGCCAGTTTCGATAATTGTGGTGCATAAGAGCACATTAAAACGTTGCTGATGAAAGTCACGCATCACCGATTCCAACTCGCGCTCGCGCAATTGGCCGTGGGCAATGCCGATGCGCGCATCGGGGACGATTTTCTCAAGCTTTTCGCGCTGCACAAAAATGGTATCGACTTCGTTATGCAGAAAATAAACCTGCCCGCCGCGTTTAAATTCACGCATCATCGCCTCGCGAATAATGCCTTCGCCATAATAAGTGGCAAAAGTTTTAATGCTGAGGCGTTTTTGCGGCGGCGTACTAATCACGCTAAATTCGCGCAAACCTTCCATCGCCATGCTGAGCGTGCGCGGAATCGGCGTGGCAGTGAGCGTTAGCACGTCCACCTCGGCGCGCATGGCTTTAAGCTGCTCTTTTTGGCGCACACCAAAACGGTGCTCTTCATCCAAAATCACCAAGCCTAAGTTTTTAAATTTCACATCTTTTTGAATCAGTCGATGCGTGCCGATAATAATATCAATTTCGCCAGCGGCTAAGCCGCGTAAGGCTTCGGTGATTTCTTTCGCTGTTCTAAAACGTGAAATTTCAGCAATTTTAATCGGCCATTCAGCAAAACGGTCACAGAAATTTTGGTAATGCTGTTCAGCTAACAATGTCGTCGGCACCAGCACCGCGACCTGTCTGCCGCCCATTACCGCAACAAAAGCGGCGCGTAGCGCGACTTCTGTTTTACCAAAACCAACATCACCGCATACCAGCCTATCCATCGGACGACCCGATTGCATATCTTTGATAACGTTTTCGATGGCTTCCAATTGGTCTGGCGTTTCTTCAAACGGAAAGCCATCGCAGAAAGTATCGTAATCTTGCAAACTCAGCGTAAATGCATGACCACGCCGCGCCGCGCGCTGGGCATAGAGGTTGAGCAATTCAGCCGCCGTATCGCGAATTTGTTTTAGCGCTTTTTTCTTGGCTTTTTCCCACTGACCAGAGCCTAAACGATGCAGCGGCGCGCTTTCTGGCGGACCGCCAGAATAACGCGAGATGAGGAAAAGCTGCGAAACTGGCACATATAATTTATCGTCGCCGAAATATTCCAGTAGCAAAAATTCGGTTTCGCCTTCGCCAAAATCTAAATTCACCAAACCTTTGTAGCGCCCAACGCCGTGCTGCTCGTGCACGACAGGGTCTGAAAAATGCAGCTCGGATAAATCTTTGAGCATGCCCTCGGTGTTACGCGCTTTTTCTTTCTCGCGGCGGCGCTGCTGACGCACAGTACCAGAATAAAGCTCGGATTCAGTAATGAGGACAATTTCTTCATCTGCAAAGCCGCTGTGCAACGACGATACGCCCAACATGATTTTTTCTGTAGATGATTGAAATTCTGCCCAAGTTTCGCAGGTTGGCATTTTCAAACCATGCTCGGTAAAAAGCTGCGACATAGTTTCGCGACGGCCTAAACTCTCTGCAGTGATTAAAATACGCTTTTTAGATGCACTGCCAGAAACCTCATGAATAAAGGCTTGCAGCCTATGCAATGGAAGTGTTTCGCGACGTTCTATGCTTAAATCTGGCAGTGAATTTTCTGCTTCTTTTGTAAAAATTAAATTGGCAAATTCATGCGTTTGCGCAAAAAAGTCCTCAGTTTTAATCAGTAAAATTTCAGGTTTTAAGATCGGCCGCTCGGCATCGTGCGCCAATAATCGGTAACGTGAATTCGCTTCTGCCCAAAACTGCTGCGCAGCTTTATCCACATTGCCGTGCAGGCAAATATTGGCATTTTGCGGCAAGTAATCTAAAAAACTCGCCGTTGCATCAAAAAATAGCGGCAAATACCACTCAATGCCTCCACTGGCGACGCCTTTGCTGACATTTTTATAAATGGTGGCGCGCTGCGGGTCGCCTTCAAATTGTTCACGAAAATTACTGCGGAATTTAGCAATGCCCGCCTCATCCAGCGGAAACTCGCGTGCAGGTAACAAGCGTATCTCGGGCACAGGGTAAAGACTACGTTGCGTATCAATATCGAAGGTGCGGATAGTTTCAATTTCGTCGCCAAACAAGTCAATTCTGTAAGGCAGCACACTGCCCATGGGGAATAAATCAACCAGACCGCCGCGCACACTAAACTCACCTGGCGAGATGACCTGGCTGACGTGGTGATAGCCCGCTTGCGCGCATTGATTTCGCAGCGCATCTAAGTTGAGTTTTTGGCCTTTTTTGAGCATAAATGTATGCGCAGATAAATATGCAACTGACGGCAAACGCAATAAAGCCGTGGCAATTGGCACAATGACTACATCGCAAACATTTTGGCTAATTTGGTATAAAGTCGCTAGCCGTTCAGAAATTAAATCGGGATGTGGTGAGAACACATCGTAGGGCAGCGTCTCCCAATCTGGCAGCAAATTAACCCGTAAATCTGGCGCAAAGTAAGGGACTTCTTCCAACAAACGCTGCGCTTCAAACGCATTTGACGTAATTACAACAAGTGGTGCGGCTTTGGTCTCGACTGTTGTAAATAGACCACATGAAAGTGTTGCAAGAGATAAGCTGTCTAAGCCATTGGCAGAATAAGAAAAACGACTTTTTTTGCCCTTTGTAGGCGGTATTAACTGCATAAAATGACTTGAGTTTAAGGATGGATTTTACCTATTATAACTGTAATAAGGTCGCATCAATTAAGCCAATTTCATTCATGCCAAAAATAAAAAAACGGGGAGACTAGCGCCATGAACGACAAACCCATCAATGATAAACAGGCCGTTGCAATACATGCCGCAAAATACGTGGAAAGCGGCATGTTAGTTGGTCTAGGCACGGGTTCAACCGCAAATTATTTCATCGAAGAGCTGGCGCGTCGGCAAGCGGAAGAAAATCTAAAAGTGACGACGATTGCTAGCTCAAATATCAGCATGATTAAAGCGCAAAGCTTGGGCTTAAACGTGATTGCGCTAACACAAGTTGCCGAGATAGATTTATATGTGGATGGCGCAGATGAAATTACGCCAGATATGACGCTACTAAAGGGTCGCGGCTATGATTTGGTGCTAGAAAAATTGCTCGCCAAAGCGGCAAAACAGTTTGTAGTGGTTGCAGATAAAACTAAATTGGTCGATCGCATCGGTACCAATTATGCGATTCCCATTGAGGTCATGCCAATGGCTTGGAAAGCCACAAAACGCAGCTTGGAAGCGGCTGGCGGTGTTGGAGACTTGCGCCAAAATGCCGCCAAGGATGGCTTATCTATTAGCTCGCAGGGTAGCCTTATTTTGGACATGGCGTTTGATAAATCGATCTCTGAGGAATCGCTAAATCAGCTCATTAACAACATACCTGGTGTGGTGGAGCATGGCATTTTTCGCGGCCTTACCAGCGTAGTGTTAATTGCTGGTGATGGCAAAGTTGAAGAGCGTTGGAAGTGATTTTACGGTTGATTTTTGAGACTATTTTTTGAATAAAATTCACCACATTTTTCTGTTGCTTTCGCTGACTTTTGTCGGCTGCGATAAACCAGCTCCGCCAGCACCAGCACCTTCTGTCCCAGTAGTAGAAAATGCTAAGGTCATTACCTTCGTGACCATGAATAGCCCCAATACTTATTATGTGAACGATAGCAACGAATTCGCTGGGCTTGAATATGATTTGGTCAAACTATTTATTAAAGAACTCAATGATGGCACACAGTTAAAACTGATTGTTGCCAATCATATCGACCAAATTTTGCCTAGCATTTTGAACGGAAAAGCTGACATTGCAGCCGCAGACATTACCGTGACCGAGGCACGCAAAAAGCGTATTAATTTCACTATTCCATATCAAGATGTACAGCAACAAGTGGTTTACAACAAGGCGACGAACAAAAAGCCACCTAAAAGCTCGAAGGATTTAGTCGGCCTGAATATCGTCGTACCAAAAGGTACCAGCTTTGCAGAACGATTAACCAAATTACGCGAACTTGAGCCCGAACTGGCTTGGGAGGAGCGAGATAGCGCAAACTCTGAAAAACTACTCGCCGAAGTGGCTAATGGAGAAATTGAGTTTACCATTGCAGATAGCCATTTGATTTCAATTTTACAGAACTATTATCCGAATTTAGGTGTGGCTTTTGCAGTAGGTGAGCCAGAGAAAATTGCTTGGGCACTTTCTAAGGATGCTGATCCGAAGCTACTTGAGAATGCCAACGCCTTTTTTACTAAAATTAAAAATGATGGCACGTTGCGCAATTTAGTTGATCGTTATCATGGCAACGCTAAACGCCTTAATCCAGTGGATGTAAAGACTTTTTTAGTCAGAAGCAACACGCTTTTACCTAAATACAAGCGTCTTTTTCAGCAGGCACAAGAAATCACTGGCATCGATTGGCGCTTGCTTGCAGCGATTAGTTACCAAGAATCGCATTGGGATACGTTTAACACTTCGCCCACCAATGTGCGCGGGCTGATGATGCTGACGGAATCCACCGCAGACCGCATGGGGGTCACAGACAGGTTAGATCCCAAGCAAAGCATCCCTGCAGGCGCAAAGTACATCAATTTAATGGTAGATACGATTCCAGAACACGTTCCGCAGCCTGACCGTATTTATATGGCCTTAGCTTCGTATAATATTGGCTATGCGCATGTGGAAGATGCGCGCGTGCTGGCGCAACGTTTAAAACTCAACCCCAATAGCTGGGCTGACGTGAAAAAAACGCTGGTGATGTTAAATAATCCTAGTTATTACGTGAATGCTAGATATGGCTACTGCAACTGTGGCCAACCAGTAATTTTTGTGGAATCCATACGTAGCTATCACAGCATTTTACTACGCTACCAACCTAGCCATGATCCTGAGCAAGATAACTTTAAAATTGCCGGCGAAAAACAGATTTTAGCGGCGAATTATTAATATTTACTTCAGAAATACTTTTAGTTGTTAAAATAACATGCCTGCAAGCCCCATGGATATTGGGCTACAGGGCATTTTTTTGAATTAACTTAAGAAATACTGAGCTTTTGTAGTCCATTCATGTAAGGCTGCAACACCTTAGGAATCGTCACGCTACCATCGGCATTTTGATAATTCTCCAGCACCGCCACCAGCGTGCGCCCTACCGCCAAGCCAGAACCATTCAGCGTATGCACAAATTCGGTTTTGCCTTGCACGTTTCTAAAACGCGCTTGCAAACGCCGCGCTTGAAACGCCTCGCAATTGCTCACGCTTGAGATTTCTCGATAAGTATTTTGTGCAGGCAACCACACTTCCAAATCATACGTTTTTGCCGCGCCAAAACCCATATCGCCCGTGCAAAGTGAAACCACGCGATAAGGCAATTCCAACGCCTTCAAGATGTTTTCAGCGTGGCTGACCATCTCTTCCAGCGCTTCGTAACTTGTATCAGGATGCACAATTTGCACCATCTCGACTTTATCGAATTGGTGCTGACGAATCATGCCTTTGGTATCTTTTCCGTAGCTGCCCGCCTCGCTTCTAAAGCATGGCGTGTGTGCGGTCAGTTTAATCGGCAAGGCTTCCAGCGGCACGATTTCATCGCGTACCGTGTTGGTCAGCGTGACTTCAGATGTAGGAATTAGATAGAGTTTACTGTCATTGTGATTCAATGTAAATAAATCTGCTTCAAATTTTGGCAATTGGCCAGTACCAGTCAAGGTTTCCGCATTCACCAAATACGGCGTGTAACACTCAGTATAACCATGCTGCTCAGTTTGCGTATCCAACATAAACTGCGAAAGCGCGCGATGTAGCTTGGCTATGCCACCACGCATAAAGGTAAAGCGCGTCCCTGAAAGTTTAATGCCTGTATCAAAATCTAAACCCAATGGCGTGCCAACGTCGGTATGGTCTTTCACAGTAAAATCAAAGGTTTTCGGCGTACCAACTTTACGCACTTCAACGTTATCCGCTTCGCTCTTGCCCGCTGGAACGCTTTCGTGTGGAAGATTTGGCACATTCAGCATTAAGTCTTTTAGTTGCTCTTGAATTTCAGCTAAACGCGCTTCGCCCGCTTTTTGCTCATCACCTAAACCCGCCACTTCTGCCATGATGGCGCTGACATCTTCACCTTTAGATTTTGCAATACCGATGCTCTTAGAAGCCTTATTACGCTTAGCTTGTAGCGCTTCTGTCTCGGTTTGCGCTAGCTTGCGCTCCGTCTCTAATATACTAAATTGCGCCGCATCCAGCACAAAACCGCGCTTGGCTAATTGGCTTACAACGCCGTCCAAATCATTTCTTAATTGCTGAATATCTAACATTTAAATCCTTCTATATATTTTCGTCATACCGACGGAAGTCGGTATCCAGTGACTTTTTTGCTATCTAACGACGCTGGATTCCGTGTCGTAGCACGGAATGACAAACCTATTTTTTCGCTTTTTTATCTAAATCTTTAAGGTGAGCCAATTTTTCGCCTATTTTACCTTCTAAGCCGCGCGGTGTGGGCGTATAAAATTGCGGTGGTGAGTTTTTTCCCTCATAAAGTTCGTCAGGAAAATAATCCACACCCGCCGCATAAGCCTCTGGCTCATTGTGTGCGTAGCGGTATTCTTTGCCGTAATCGAGCGACTTCATCAGCTTAGTCGGCGCGTTGCGCAAATGTAACGGCACAGGCCGCGATTTATCTTGCCCAACAAAAGCTTTCGCCTGATTATAAGCGTTATAAGCGGCGTTGCTTTTAGGTGCAACAGCCAAGTAGATTACCGCGTTGCTTAGCGCCAACTCGCCTTCTGGTGAGCCTAGCCGCTCGTAAATCTGGCAGGCTTCCAAACACATGCCTTGCGCACGCGGGTCTGCCAAGCCTATATCTTCAATCGCCATACGCACAATGCGCCGCCCTAAATAGAGAGGATCTGCGCCGCCATCTATCATGCGCAAAAACCAATATAGCGCCGCATCTGGATTGCTACCGCGCACCGATTTATGTAGCGCAGAAATTTGGTCATAAAAAGCTTCGCCACCTTTATCAAAACGGCGCAGCTTTTCTGCCATGGTGGTTTGCAAGAACGCTTCATCAATTGTTGAAGTAGATGATCCAGAAGCCGCATGGAATAAGGCTTGCAGGAAGTTCAATAAACGCCTTGCGTCACCATCTGCATATGCAATTATCTGCTCCCGAATATCGTCTGGAATGGTGATGTTTTCCACGACCAATAAACGCGCCCGCTCTAGTAGTAGCGCCAGCTCTGGCTCTGAAAGCGAATTCAATACAAACACTTGTGCGCGACTTAACAACGCGCTATTTACCTCAAAAGATGGATTTTCTGTGGTCGCGCCAATAAAGGTAATTAAGCCGCTTTCCACAAAGGGTAAAAATGCGTCTTGCTGACCTTTGTTAAAGCGATGCACCTCATCCACAAATAAAATCGTTTTGCGGCCATGTTGCTGCAAGCTAAGCTCTGCCCGCTCCACAGCCTCACGAATATCTTTAATACCAGAAAGCACGGCGGAAACTGCAATAAATTCAGCATCTGCCGTGTTGGCAATTAAACGTGCTAAGGTGGTTTTGCCCACACCAGGCGGGCCCCACAAAATCATCGATGGCAAATTGCCTGATTGAAAAGCTAATCGCAGTGGCTTATTTTCGCCCAAAAGATGTGATTGCCCGACGACTTCATCTAACGTTTTTGGACGAAGTCTTTCGGCGAGCGGTGCTTGCGGGGCATTAGGCTGAAATAGTGTGTTCACGGTATGAATTATACCGCTAGTTGCTTAAATTATTACCAGCTGAAATCTTTGCGAATATCGACAGAAATAATGTGGCGATCGAAACTATACAGTTCGATGTTGGAATCTACTTTGCTGTAACTAAGCTGCGGCTTAATCGACCAATCGCGCGCTGGAACAAAGTTTAAACCCAATGACGCATCGTATTGACGATCTTTACGTTGCTTCAAAAAAGCTGGCTCATCTTCATCATTATCGCGCTGCTCATGCCCGAGTGAGCCAAATAATTGCCATTTATTATTCAAACTCAATTGGCCTCCAGCTCGCACGCCGAGTATATCTTGGCTTAAAAAATCGAACTGCGAATCTCGTGCAACTTCGCGCCCACCATAAATACTGGCGAATACCACAGGGCTTAAATCACCCGCAAATACATGTGCCGCATTAAGTCCGACAATAGTTCTATCGGCATTACGAATCTCATTATCATTGTAATTAAGCCGCGAATATTGCAAATATGACCCAAGCTGATTGTTTGTATCGATGTTATAAAGCCATTGCGCGGTGGCACCATAAGCATGCCTAAACGCTTCAGTATCTAAATCAAAATGATTATCTTGCAGTGCAAATGAGAAATTATGTTGATTTTGCCGATATTGCAATCCCGCATTGAAATCAAGCGCGCTATTATCAAAAACCGTTTGATCGCTATTGATACGGCTGGTACCACTGACAGCGCCAAACGCCGCAAGCTTGTCTGTAAACGGATGGCGCACGGAAAGACCACCTGCTAAATTCATGAAATTGTCTGACTGCTCTCTTGCGCTGTTATCTAGCTGAATAAGCAAGCCACCGAAGGCTGGCACTCCTATTGAACTGATACTGGGTGCGCTACTCACATTAGAATCGTAGCCTAAACCAAACCCTAAATAAGCGCCAAATGTGGTTGTGGTACCTTCAATTTTTTGAATAGCGGTCAGTAGTTTTTCTATGGTTTTTTTGGTTTCTGCGTCAGGATTTTGTTGTAACACGTTATTAAATTCAGTTTTTGAGGCATCTGTTTCGCCAAGTATAAAATGTGCTTTCGCCATCTCGGCACGAGCATCCTTATGATTGGGATCTGTTGCCAATACTCGCTCTAAGGCAAATGCACCACGCGTGGCATTACCACTTTCCACACCAGCAACACCGAATAAATAATCATAATCCACATCGCCCGCCCGCTCAGCTTCTAGTGGTTCTAACAACTGATAGGCTGCGTTGAAGTCACCTTTGCGAATCAACACTTCCGCTTCTTTTGTGACATCATCTTGCGCGGCAACTGAAAGTGTTGGTATTGAAGAGAACAAAACCACAAGCACGGCGACTAGATGAGGTTTAATGAGTTGAAATAAAAGCCGCATGCCTTAGTTGATCATTTAAAAACATGCTAAATAATAATGGATTGCAAAACATAAACAAAGTTAAAACTTAAGTTTTGCGGCAATACAGAAGACTTGTTGTGAATTCACAACTTTTGAATTTGTCGGTTTACTCGCCCACCACATCCACCCCTTTTGGCGGAGTAAACAAAAATGTAGCATCTTCGAGCTTAGGGTTGCGCTCAACTTCCTCAAAAGTAATATGCGTAATGTGATTAAAGCTGTCGTAAATCTCCATTTTGCGTAGCTTATCGGCTTTAAAGCCCAATAAAACACGTTCAAAACCACTCTCTTTGTTTTTTGGCAAAGCCAGTACCCAAGCCAGATCATCTTTGCGCGTCGCATTTTTAAGCGTGAAGCTTTTCTCTACATTTTCACCGCCCGCCAGCATAGCGGCAGGACTTGAACCTAAGGTTTTACTAAGTTGCCGAACAGTTACTTGCTGCAGTTCAGTGTCATACAAAAAAACGTCTTTGCCATCGCTTACAATTTGCTGTTCGTAAGGTTTTTTATAATCCCAACGGAATTTATTTGGACGTTGCAGCTGCATGGTGCCTTCAACTTCTTGCTCTTTGCGGCCTTGTTTGTCGTTCACCACTTGGCTAAATTGCGCGCGCATGGTGTTGGTGTTATTAAAAAAGTCACGCAAGCTAGAAACGCCGTCTGCCATTGCTGCTTGCGATGCTAACGCCATGAAAAAAAATAAAAATTTAATCATTTAATCCTTTAATCCTTTAAAAACATGCCCTGCAAACCAATATCCATGCGCTCTGCAGACTTGTGTTAATTTTCTGCGCCACCAGCTTTTACGAGCACTTCGCGGTTACCGTTACTCTGCATGGCAGAAACCAGCCCTGCGCGCTCCATATTCTCAATTAAACGTGCCGCACGGTTGTAGCCGATACGCAACTGACGCTGCACAGAGGAAATGCTCGCACGACGACTTTTTAGCACGATAGAAACCGCCTCATCGTAAAGCGGATCTTTCTCTGCGCCGTCATCGCCATACTCACTGAGCTCACCGCCTTCTGTTTCATTGGTCAATATGCCTTCAATATAGTTCGGCTCGCCCATGGCTTTGAGGTGATTTACCACCTCATGCACCTCGTGATCGCTCACAAAAGCGCCATGAATACGCACTGGATAACCTGTACCAGGAGGCATGTACAACATATCACCCTGACCCAATAACGCTTCAGCGCCCATTTGGTCTAGTATCGTTCGAGAATCGATTTTGCTAGAGACTTGAAACGAGATGCGCGTTGGCACATTAGCCTTAATTAAACCAGTAATCACATCTACCGAAGGACGTTGCGTTGCCAATACCAAATGAATGCCAGAAGCGCGCGCCTTTTGGGCGAGACGCGCGATAAGTTCCTCGACTTTTTTACCGACCACCATCATCAAATCGGCCAGCTCATCTATTACCACCACGATTAACGGCATTTCTTCGAGCGGTTCTGGCGCATCTGGCGTTAAGCTGAATGGATGCGGAATTTTCTCGCCTAACTTTTCGGCATCTTTGATTTTTTGGTTGTAGCCCGCCAAGTTACGCACGCCTAAACTAGACATGAGTTTATAACGGCGCTCCATCTCTGCCACACACCAATTCAGTGCGTTGGCGGCTTGGCGCATATCTGTGACGACTGGCGCCAGCAAGTGTGGGATGCCTTCGTAAACAGAAAGCTCCAGCATTTTCGGGTCGATTAAAATCATGCGCACTTTACTGGCTTCAGATTTATACAAAAAGCTCAAAATCAATGCATTGATTGCCACTGATTTGCCCGAACCCGTCGTGCCCGCCACCAACACGTGCGGCATTTTGGCTAAATCTGCCACCACTGGCTTGCCCGCAATATCCTTGCCCATAGCGATTGCAATCGGTGAATGCATATCCGCATAAACTTGGCTACTCATGATTTCAGATAAAAATACGATTTGGCGTTTTGGATTGGGAATCTCTAAACCCATGCAAGTTTTGCCAGGAATAGTCTCGACGACACGAACGCTCACCACAGACAACGCGCGGGCTAAATCTTTCACCAAGTTGGTCACTTGACTACCTTTCACGCCAGCAGCTGGCTCCAGCTCGTAACGTGTAATCACTGGGCCAGGCTGCGCAGAAAGCACTTTTACTTCGATGCCAAAATCGGCCAATTTCCGCTCTATTAAGCGCGAGGTAAAATCCAAAGTTTCATCAGAAGGCAACTCGACCGTATTTTTCGCTTCATCCAGCAAATGTAGCGGCGGCAAAGTGGAATCTGGGTCAGAAGCAAACAGCGTGGTTTGTTTTTCTTTTAATACGCGCTCACTCTTGGCAATTTCAACTTGGGCAGGCTTAATTTCCAACGGCGCACGGTCTTCTGTGCGTTTGCGCTCTGCATCCACAAACACTTCGCGTTTTTGCTCAACTACTTTGCCCGCTTTTCTATCTTGCCAATCGTAATACTTATTCTTTGCCCATTGATAGCCATTAATTAAGCCAAACCCGAGTTTTTCGGTCATCATAATCCATGACCATCCAGTGAATAAACTAAAGCCAATTGCGAATAAGAGTAACAAAATCATACTCGAACCTGCGTAAGCAAACATGCTCCGCAAGGCACTATCTAAACCGCTTCCAAGCATGCCGCCAGCACCCAATGGCAGTGCGGCTGGCAGATCAATCAAATGACCTGCTTCTAATGCGCTAGAAGCCAAAATCAACAAACCAAAGCCAAATAAATTAAATACTAAAAATGGCCGCTCAGAAATCGTTAGTTCTAATCGTTGATACACCAGCCACATGCTGTAAAACGCTAATACTACCCACCACCAGGCTGAAAATCCAAATAAATACAACAACATATCCGACACCCAAGCACCAACCGAGCCACCCGCATTGCTAATGCTAGCGCCCTCGCTAGCCATGTGTGACCAAGATGGATCTTGCTGATTGTAAGTGATTAAAATAACGGCAAGATATAAGCCGACCAGCACCAAGCCCAGCCACCACGCCTCGCGCACCAAATGCGCGTGTTTTTGTTGTTGCGGTGTTTTTGGCGTTTCGACGCGGCCATTGAATGCTGATGATTTTTTATTAAAAAACAATGCGTTACAAACCTTGAGAAATAATAGTGCGATTAATATTATTTGCTAATTATAGCAAAATCAAATTGCGTAAAGTGCGCCATAAATTTAAAATCTAACAATTAAATAACATGATATTGAAGCGTTGCCGAAACGCGTCAGTTTCGCCACTTGAAATTAAGCAAATTATCACCATTTTTACCATATTCACTTAAGCAAAGAAAGCACTCCACAATGTCAACTCGTCACCAAAAACTTCTCATTTTGGGCTCAGGTCCTGCTGGTTACTCGGCTGCCGTTTACGCCGCGCGCGCCAACCTTAAACCTGTGCTCATCACTGGCATTGCGCAAGGTGGTCAATTAATGACCACCACTGAGGTCGATAATTGGCCTGCCGATGTAGATGGCGTACAAGGCCCAGAGCTGATGGAGCGCTTTCAAAAACATGCGGAGCGCTTTAACACCGAGATGATTTTTGACCACATTCATACTGCACATTTAAAAGAAAAACCGATTCGTTTAGTCGGCGATAATGGCGAATATACTTGCGATGCGCTCATTATCGCCACAGGCGCTTCTGCGCAATATTTGGGCTTGCCAAGTGAAGAGGCATTTAGCGGCAAAGGCGTTTCTGCTTGTGCAACTTGTGATGGGTTTTTCTATAAAAATCAAGAAGTTGCAGTGATTGGCGGCGGTAATACCGCGGTGGAAGAAGCGCTTTATTTAGCAAACATCGCCAGCAAAGTCACGCTGGTGCACAGACGAGATAAGTTTAAAGCCGAAGCGATTTTGGTGGATAAACTGATGGCGCGCGTGGCCGAAGGTAAAATTGAGCTACAAACTTTCCACACACTAGACGAAGTATTGGGTGACAACAGCGGCGTAACGGGCATGCGCTTAAAAAATGTGCAAACTGGTACAACGAAAGATATCGCGCTTAAGGGCGTGTTTATTGCCATTGGCCACAAACCGAATACCGATATTTTTGCAGGCCAGCTCGAGATGGAAGGTGGTTATATTGTCACGCAAGCAGGTCGCGTGGGTAATGCGACTGCGACGAGTGTGCCTGGCGTATTTGCGGCGGGTGATGTGCAAGACCATATTTATCGCCAAGCGGTTACCAGCGCTGGCACGGGTTGTATGGCAGCGTTGGATGCGGAGCGCTATTTAGCTAATTTAGAATAATTGTGCTTTATTTATTATTAAAATAAATTCTCTGCAAGCCGCATGGATATTGGCTCTTAGGGCAGTCAATTTTACAGTTTTAGTTTGAAATAACTTCCTTTATTCGTCATTCCCACTTTTGCGGGAATGACGAGCGTGAATGATTTTAGGATTAGCATATGGCAACGGATGAAAATTTAGACGAAGCCAAGCTGTTTCAACAAGCCGTAAAAGACGCGCGCCCGCTCAACGTCGAGCCAATTCACTCGCCAAAAACGCGCCCCAAACCCATCGCCAAGCACTTTATGCGCGATGAAAAACAAGCCCTTAGAGATTCGTTAAGCGATGACTATATTCCTGCGCATGAGCTAGAAAGCGGCGAAGAACTGCTTTACCTACGTGAAGGCCAAACCCCCAATATTTTAAGCAAGTTGCGCCGCGGCTTTTGGGTGGTGCAAGCGCAGATTGATTTACACGGTTTGGTTTCAGATGAAGCGCGCCTATATGTAGCGGATTTTTTAAACTCGTGTAAAAAACGCAATATCCGCTGTGTGCGCATTGTGCATGGCAAAGGCTTAGGCTCGCGCAACCGTGAACCTGTGCTTAAACATAAACTACGCAGCTGGCTGATGCAACGCGACGAAGTCATCGCTTACGCCCAAGCTAAGCCGGAAGATGGCGGTAGCGGCGCGGTGATTGTGTTGTTGAAGGCTTAAATTTATGTCCGTCTTTTCTATTTATTATTACAAGAATGTTAACTGTTAGCCAGTAGCACATAGCCCCTTAAGATGACCAAACTATCCGCTGACATTGACCCATCCGCCGTCTCAATAATCGTGGATCAAAGTACTCACAGGCCACTTGGAACAGGCTTTTATTTCCTGCAACCAAAATTCTTCGTTACCGCAAAGCATGTTGTTGTTGACGACCAAACTGGAGAAATACGTTCCAACTTAGTGCTTATGCAGAACCAACCCAATTACCCGCAAGTAAAACCAATATTTCTGCATCCATCGCTTGATTTAGCTGTACTTGAGGTAGATACCCCTCAATGTACCGTACCACTCTACCCAAGCGATCAGCGAATCAGCGGCCACCACGGACTACAGTATTGGGGTTATGCTCCGTCCTTGAGTGACAAAAACACACACAACTATGCAGTAGCTGTTGTCGACATTCCTACATACGAATGCGAACAGCCGCGCGAACGTTCAGACGGAACTGAATGGACTCTCAAATTTGACAGCAATCTCAGTGAAGGTGGCCACTCAGGTGGGCCTGTTCTTGCAACTGGTGGCGGCGTTGTTGCAGTGATGATAGAAGGACACGCTGGTTGGCTACGAGCAACTGAGATTCGAGCCCTTCTTCAATATGCAACCCTTGATCTACCGGCTATTAAATAAAGGAGCTCTAGCAGCCAGTTATTTCTAGCCCTATAACCCTAACTCACTCAAGCTCGCATGGTCATCCGGTCTGCGACCGAGCGGCCAAAAGAATTTTGGTTCAGATTCGCTTATCGGCAAATCGTTAATACTGGCGTAGCGCAGTTCCATTAATCCATTGGCATCGAACTGCCATTCGTAGGAAAAATGCAACGCAAAGCAGCGATTTATTCAAAGCTTGACTACAAACCTTTAAAAACGCATTCCCTGCTAGTCGCATGGGTATTGGCTTGCGGGGCATATTGTTTAAGGTTAAATTTTAAGAAAGCACTCTGAATTAATACCCAAAACCCCTGCCTACCGAATTACGTGGTAGTTTGAATGCACGTTTTAGCGGCAATTGCCATTCTTCGTAACCCGCCTTTGCAGTAGCAATGGTGATTACTCGGCCAGTTGATTCCTCAGTCGCAATCATCTGTGGATGCCATACTTTAATGGTGTATTCACCTTCGGACAGGTCTTTAATCGACGCTTTGCCAGTTTTATCGCTTCTAGCAAAATAAGGCGTTGCAGATACGTAAATGTAGCCTAGCATCCAATCATGAATATTGCAGCCAAGTATGATGACGCCTGGCCTATCGAACAACACAGGCTCTGCTGGAGTGCCGCTGTAAAGGGGTAACTCGAATTTTTTTGCGGGTGAAAACGAGTAAACATGATGACGAATAGTATCGTTATTGGGGAAGGAAACCTGTGAATTTACATATATTGGCAACACATGCGGCAAAAACTCTTTACCCACTTGGTCAACAATGGGTTTAGCAGGCTTATCCTTAGGCAGGTTTTTAGCATCTAACGGCATGGCAGTAATAATCGCATCTTGAAGCATTGCGCCTTTACCGTCTTTAATCGATATGGTCAATTCACCAGCATTTGCAATAGATGCCGTGCTAAACAAGCATGCGGTGCCAAATATTAGTGGGAATGTTTTATTAATCATACTTATTCGCTTAAAAATGATAAGACAGCGTTAAAGCTGGCATGCTTTTATAGTAGTTATTGCCATTACCGCCATGTGTAATATAGCGTTGATACTCTATGCCCAACACATAATTCTGATTAATGGTGGTGTTCACCTTTGCGCCAAATGTATGCGTAGTACCTCTGAGTCGATACGCTTCGCCTTCTACCCCAAAAGCGTTGTCAGCCGTTTCTGCGGTGGTCACGGGGTCAAAAACAGCATGAATAGGGGATTCTGTAATTGCAGTTGCAACCACGTCTCCGCGACGCCATTGATAACCCAACATTAAAAAGGTATTTTCACTAAAAGCATAAACCGCGTCCAAAGTAGCCACTTTATTGAGCAAATCAAACGGGCTTCCAGAAAGACCAGGCTCAATCACATTATCATTATCTTGGGTGCGTTTTTGTAAAGAGATATCTGCCCAAATATCCCAATGTTCAGATATACGCTTGCCGCCGCTAAACATCACTTTGTGCAGCCAACCATCACGCACATCATTGTTGTAGTCTAAGCGTGTAGTTGACAAAGTAAAGGCTGTCCATGGCTGGTATAAGCCCAAACCCCATTTTCTTTTTAACGTAGTACTTCCACCCAGCGACACATTATTCATACCGTGGTATGTATTGTATATCTCGCCACCCAAATCACCTGTCACAGTAAGGCTATTGTAGTCACTCAGTTGAAAGTACTTTCCAGCCGTAACGTTTATGGCGGTTGCCATATCACTAACCTGATCTTGTGAAAATCGTGCTTGCGAGAGATTACTATCGTACTTAAGTTTGCCTTCAAGCGTCAAAAAGCCTTCGGCATGCGCCGCACCGCATAGTATTATTACAACAAATTGAGTTGCGAAATAAACTGATATTTTTCGCAAAAAATTATCAAACATTACACAAACCTTAATCTATATTTAATTGATGCAATTTTATAATATCAAGCAAATTTTGCGCCATCACTGGTCGGCTAATAAAATAACCTTGAATATAATCACACCCCATTTTTTGGAGCATATCGCAAGTAGCTTGATTTTCGACGCCCTCTGCCACCACAGCAAGTCCCATATTATGTGCCAAGTCAATGGTAGAGCGCACAATCGTCACGTCGTCATTGTCTTTTTCCATTTGCATAACAAATGACCTGTCAATCTTCAATTCAGATACAGGCAATTTTTTCAAGTACGAAAGGGACGAATAGCCTGTTCCAAAATCATCCACAGACAAACTTAAACCCATATTTTTAAGCTCGTTCATGATATTTAGTGCAGTTTGCGGGTTGGCCATAATCGAGCTTTCAGTAATTTCCAACACCAAGCACTGTGGTGGAATATCATAGATTTTCAGCATTTTTGCAAAAAATACTGGTAGCTTTGGCACCAGTAAATCGCGAGCAGAAATATTGATCGAAATATTGAGCATAATGCCTATTTTTCGCCACTCTTGTTGCTGGCGCATCACATTTTCTACCACCCATTGCGTGATGATGACGATAAAACCAGTGTGTTCTGCAAAAGGAATAAAATTATCGGGCGGCACTAGCCCGCGTACAGGATGAATCCAGCGAATAAGCGCTTCAACATCACTAATTTTGCCAGTGCCTAGGTCTAATTTTGGTTGGTAATAAATAATTAATTCGCCATTAGCAATCGCATTACGTAACTCGGCCATTAGTGATAAATGTTCTTGCGTTTGCCAAGCAAGGCTGGCATCGTAAACGACATAACCCGAATTATTGCGTTTGGCCGCGTACATCGCCAAATCTGCACCGCGCATCAAAGCACTCACATCGTCTCCGTGTAGAGGATGATAGGTAATGCCGATGCTAGTGTTGATTATAATTTCTTGTCCTTCAAACAAGAAAGATTCATCAAAAGTTTTTAATAGCTTATTAGCCACAATTTGCGCGCCATCATCATCGGTTGCAATTAACAGTATCGCAAATTCATCGCCACCCAGCCTGGCTATTGTGTCGCTACCGCGCGCTATAACGGCTTGTAAGCGCTTAGCAACTTCTTGCAATAACAAATCGCCAACGTGATGGCCTAAAATATCATTTACTTCTTTAAATCGGTCTAAGTCCATCACCATCACGGCAATGTGTGGACCACCACGATGTGCGATCTGAATGGCTTGTCCTAGGCGATCTAGAAACAAGGTCCGATTGGGCAGCTTAGTCAAGACATCCGTATTGGCGAGCTCGACAATTTTCGATTCTCTATCTGCAATACCAATACTCATGTGATTAATGGCCGAAGCCAATTGACCAATTTCATCATTACTACCCAACTCCAAAGTTTGCGTGTAATCCCCTTCCTCAATGCGCTGCGCAAGCGCGCCCAGCTTGCGAATGGGGTTAGTAATGCCGCGTGCAATCCAAGTGCTTGCCAATAGCGCTACAGCAAAGGATAACAAGCTTAGTATCAGCAGCGTTTTTTGCAAAAAGCGCAGCGGCGCTAAAGCTTGCTGCAAAGATCGTTGCAACACGGCCGCAATCACCATACCGTCGGGTCGAGTGGCTAGCACGGGGATAAGTGCCAAATAATCGTTATCATCAAGATGAATTTGAACCGTATTTTTAGCTTGTTTGGCCGCAATGCCAGCTATGGCGCTTGGCAAACTTTTAGATAAATCGGCCCTTAACGTAGTTGCACGCAGCTCCCACTGTTTATTGGTTTGCTGACGCGTGAGCAAGGATACGTCTAGGCCAGTTAACGATTTTAAATTGTTGGCAAATTTGTCATCAATAATAAAGCTCGACACTAGCCAACCAATAGGCGTTGGCGCTAGCACAGGCACAACCACCATTTGATATAAATGGCCATCTAACAACACAATAGCCGTTGCAGTGCCCTCTTCTTCGGCGATTGCAAGTAAATCAGGGAAAGGGAATTTTGCTTTTGATTGCGCCAGCCCAACGGTATCTGCAATCAATTGATTATCAGTATTCACCAAAAACATGGCGCTGGCATTAAACCTGATGCGGTGATTTACCAATGCAGAAACCATAGTATTTAGGTCTTCAGTCGCAATAGCCTCGCGGAAAGCAAAGTCTGATGCCAAAATACTTGCTGTTTGCGTTAACCTAAGGCTACTTTCATCGTTAATAAATTTGAATAGCTGCTGACCATTATCAAGATTTTTTTGAATATCTTGATTGGCACTATTAGAAATGATGTTGTTTATACTGTACAAAACCGCCAACAGCACCAAAAACAACAGAACAGAAAAAGTAAAAATAATACGCGAATGTAACTTGCGAAAACGCAAGAATTTTTCACTTATGGCGTGCGTGAATGTATGGTTAAAGCTAGGCAAGTGCTAGCCTCTGATTGAAATATCGCCTCAGTACCACTTTAATCATGCTGTAGCGTTTATACAGTTAAAAAGTTATTGGATGTTACAAGAAAAAACCAGTTCTTAGTAACTTTTGTACCATCTAAAATTCAAGCTCACTTAAGCTCGCGTGGTCATCTGGCCTGCGGCCTAACGGCCAAAAGAGTTTTCGTTCATTCTCGCTTATCGGCAAATCGTTGATGCTGGCGTAGCGCAGCTCCATTAAGCCATTGGCATCGAACTGCCAATTCTCGTTGCCATAAGAGCGAAACCATTGTCCTCCCTCATCATGCCATTCGTAAGCAAAGCGCACCGCGATACGGTTATCGGCAAATGCCCACAGTTCTTTAATCAGCCGGTAATCCAGCTCTTTTGCCCATTTACGGGTTAAAAATTCTACAATCTGCGCACGACCTTTAGGAAACTCCGCGCGATTGCGCCATTGCGAATCTTGCGTATACACCATTGAAACACGTTGCGGGTCGCGGCTGTTCCAACCATCTTCTGCCATGCGCACTTTTTGTATGGCGGTTTCACGCGTGAATGGCGGAAATGGTGGTTTTTGCTCAACTTCACTCATGATTTTCTCCTAATTTTCAGCCAAAAAGCCGCCACTTTGGCGTGCCCATAAGCTAGCATACAAGCCCTTTTGGGCGAGTAGTTTTTTATGACTGCCTTCTTCGATAATCTTGCCGTCATCCAGCACAATCAGCCTATCCATCGCTGCGATGGTCGATAGTCGATGTGCAATCGCAATCACGGTTTTACCTTCCATTAAATCGTACAAACTGCTTTGAATCACTGCTTCTACTTCGCTGTCCAGCGCGCTAGTGGCTTCATCTAACAGTAAAATCGGCGCGTCTTTTAGCATGACGCGCGCAATAGCGATGCGCTGGCGTTGCCCGCCCGAGAGCTTAACGCCGCGCTCGCCCACGTGCGCATCGTAGCCTGTGCGTCCCTTGGCATCGGCCAAGTTAAGTATAAATTCGTGCGCCTCGGCGCGTTTGGCGGCAGCAATCATTTCTGCTTCTGTCGCGTTTGGGCGACCATATAAAATGTTATCGCGCACGCTGCGATGCAACAAACTTGTGTCTTGCGTAACCATGCCGATATGCTCACGCAGGCTGTTTTGTGTGACGCTGTTAATGTTTTGACCATCAATCAAAATTTGCCCAGATTCCACCTCATAAAAACGCAGTAGCAAATTAACAATGGTCGATTTACCTGCGCCAGAACGCCCTACCAGCCCCACTTTTTCGCCCGCTTTAATGTGCAAGTTGAGCGTTTTTAGCAGTTCTTTATGTCCCTCTTTAATTTCTCGGCCATAGTTAAAATTAACCGAATCAAACTTGATATCACCTTGACTTACTTGCAACGGTTTTGCGTCAACTGAATCGATAATTTTATTATGCGTAGTGAGCGTGTTAATACCGTCTTGCACCGTGCCTACTTGTTCATATAAAGTGGTCATCTCCCACATCACCCAGTGTGAAATGCCGTTTAACCGCAACGACATGGCGGTCACAGCTGCCACACCGCCCACGCCAACCTGACCGTTGCTCCACAACCACAGCGCCAAGCCGCCCGCGCCGATGAGCAATAGCATATTAAGCACATGATTAATCGTTTCCACCATCGTCACCAAGCGCATTTGCTGATGCACGGTGCCAATAAACTCTTGCATGGCGGTTTGTGCATAGCCCGCCTCGCGTCCCGCGTGGCTAAACAGCTTGACCGTGCTGATGTTGGTGTAGGCATCGGTAATGCGGCCTGTCATAAGGCTACGCGCATCGGCCTGTTGCCGACCAACGTTACTAAGTTTAGGCACAAAATAAAACAAGGCGCTGGCATACAATGCTAGCCAAGCCAAAAATGGCCAAATAATCAATAGGTTAAAACTTCCCACCACGCCTACCATCGTAGCGAAGTAGATAATTACAAACACTAGAATATCTGCAACGATAAACCACACATCGCGCACTGCCAGCGCGGTTTGCATGACTTTGGCGGCGACACGGCCTGCAAATTCATCCTGATAAAAACTCATGCTTTGATTGAGCATAAGCCGGTGAAAATTCCAGCGCATACGCATGGGGAAGTTTGCAGCTAAAGTTTGATGTTTCAACATGCTCTGCAAGCCAATAAACACGGTGCTTGCAAGCAAGATAATGGCGAGCCAAATGAGGTGATTACTTTCTTGATTCCACAACTCGGCAGGCGGGATCGTGGCCAGCCAATCTACCACTTTGCCCATCATGGCGAACAGCAATGCCTCAAACGCGCCGATGATGGCGGTAAGTAGCGTCATGCAAATTAAAAACGGCCGCAGGCCTTGCGTGCAACCCCAAGCGAACGCCCAAAACTGCGTGGGCGGCGTGGTAATCAGCGCTTCTGGGAAAGGCTTTGCGAGGTTTTCAAACCATTTAAACATATCAGATTATTGTGCAAACTGCTTCAGCTGCAATGCCTTCACCGCGGCCAGTAAAGCCAAGCTTCTCAGTAGTAGTGGCCTTTACATTGACTTGCGAAACATCCACAGTGCAATCGGCAGCAATATTGGCGCACATTTGTGCGGTGTGCGGGCTAAGTTTTGGCGCTTCGCAAATCACCGTCGCGTCGATGTTATTCACGCTGAAATTTTTAGCTTTAAGCAACGCAACCACGCGGCGCAATAATTCACGCGAATCCGCATTTTTATACGCGTCATCTGTGGGCGGAAAATGTTTGCCAATGTCGCCCAGCGCCGCTGCGCCAAGTAGAGCGTCACAAATCGCGTGTAATAAAACATCCGCATCAGAATGACCATCTAAGCCTTTGTCGTGCGCAATTTCTACGCCACCAATAATGCATTTTCGACCGACGACTAACGCGTGAACATCAAAACCATGGCCGATTCTTATCATGCTTTTTCCTTTGCAAATAGCGCTTCCAGCATTTCTAAATCTTGCGGGTAAGTGACTTTTAAATTGCGCAACTCGCCCTGCACCAAGATTGGCTTTAAGCCAAGCGCTTCAACGGCTTCTGATTCATCTGTAAAATGTGCTCTGGAAGCCGCTCCGGTATTGGCTTGCAGAGCATGCTTTAACACACCATATTTAAACATTTGTGGTGTTTGCGCTTGCCATAAACCATCGCGCGGAATGGTTTTTTCAGCACGATTTTCTGCATTCGCTTGCTTTAAAGTATCTGCCAACGGCAAAGCCAGCAAGCCACCCACTGCATCACTCTCCAACGTATTCAATAAGTTATCTAACAGCGCATGCGTCAAGCCTGGCCGTGCGGCATCGTGCACCAAAATCCAATCGTCTTCTGCAACTTCAATGGCTTGCAAGGTATTGAGCACGGTTTCACTTCGACTTTCGCCGCCCGTGTAATGCAATTTGAGCTTTGTTGTAGGGTCTAACGTTAAACCGCGCCAAAACCCGTCATCTGGACTTAGTGCCAAGTGAATACTCGCGATGCGCGGATGATTAAAAAATACCTGAATGGTGTGCGAAATCATCGGCTTGCCCGCCAGCGGCAAGTATTGCTTAGGCAGAACGTTAGCCATACGGGAACCTGTACCTGCAGCAGGGATGATTACATGAAAGCGCACCATGCCTAATTTTAGCATGCAGGATGAAGCGTATATACGAGTAATCTCAAAAACTAAGTAAAGTTAGTGGCGCTTATTATGGATTTACTTACCAATACGCCATGGATAATGCTAAATAAAACTAGTGCAAATAAAAAAATGAAAGAAAATAATCTAAAAAGCGTATTAGAAAACATTATCTCGCTAACCAGTGAGAGAGATTCTAACGCCATTGAGTTAGCACTCGCGCAAACTCTTTTTAAGCTCGCCGCGCCAGAACGCATGACGTTGTATCGTGCTAGTAGCATCGATAATATTAAATACACCAATACACTCATCGGCAAGCAGCAAGAAAATGAAAATATCCCTGCAGACATTTTAGACGCTTTAAAAGAATGTCTTGAAAGCTGCAAAACCACGTACACACACAGGCAAGAAAAAGAACTAACCTTGTTCCCATTGTTGAATGCTAAAAAACAACCGATTGCAGTCATTTTAATTGAAGCGCTGCAAGGTTCGCAAGACCATGCATTAACGCTGATGATCTTAAAAATCTATCATAATTTTGTCGCACTAATGAATGAAAATGAGCGTGACACACTGACTGGATTGCTCAATAGAAAAACATTTGACCTTAAAATTAATACTATTATCTCGAACCTGCATAGACGTAAAGGTGAGCAAACCCAAAGCTACCTAGCCATTTTTGATATTGACCATTTTAAACGTGTTAATGACACATATGGTCACTTGATGGGTGATGAGGTATTGTTGTTATTTTCTAGAATCTTAGAAAAAACTTTTAGAGATCAAGACTTGTTATTTCGTTTTGGCGGAGAAGAGTTTGTAGGCGTGTTTCAATGCCCATCTGATGAAGCAATGTACTCTGTACTCAATCGATTTAGAGACAACATTGAGAAATATAACTTTCCACAAGTTGGGATAGTCACCGTTAGCAGTGGCTTCACTAAAATAGTTACTTCTGATTTATCGTCTAGCATTATTGACCGAGCTGATACATCGCTATACCATGCAAAAAACAATGGCAGAAACCAAGTATGTCAACATGAGCAATTAATAAGCGCTGGCATACTAGTACATAGCGAAAATAGTGGCGAAATTGAGCTGTTCTAAATTTTGAATTTTGAGTTGGTAAATTAAAGAAACTTAAAAAGTCTCTTTAAATTCACCATAAAAAACTAGTCTTCTGAACGCGCCGGAATTTTATGAATGCTCAAGTCAGCTCCTTCAAATTCGTCTTCTTGGCTCATGCGTATGCCAACCAATTGTTTAAGTCCGCCATACACCAACGCGCCGCCTACAAGTGCAATCACTAGACCTAAACCAGTGCCAATCAATTGCGACATAAACGTAACGCCGCCCAACCCCCCTAAACTTTTTGCGCCAAAAATACCTGCCGCTAAGCCGCCCCAAGCGCCACATAAACCATGCAAAGGCCAAACACCAAGTACGTCATCAATTTTTAAGCGATTTTGCGTGAGGGTAAACGCCCATACAAACAGCGCGCCAGCTACTGCACCTGTCGCCAGAGCGCCAAGTGGGTGCATGACATCCGAGCCCGCGCACACCGCCACCAAACCAGCTAGTGGGCCGTTATGTACAAAGCCTGGGTCGTTTTTACCTAACAAAGTAGCCGCTAAAGTGCCGCCCACTAAAGCCATCAGCGAATTCACTGCAACCAAGCCCGAAATACCTTGAATGGCCTGCGCCGACATCACATTAAAGCCAAACCAGCCCACGGTGAGTATCCATGCACCTAGCGCCAAAAATGGAATGTTTGAAGGTGGGTAGGCGTGCAATTTTCCATCTTTGCTATATCTACCAGTACGCGCGCCCAATAAAATCACAGCGGCTAGCGCTATCCAACCACCCATGGCATGCACTACTACTGAGCCAGCGAAATCGTGAAAGGTGGCGCCAAAATTGGCTAATAACCAATCTTGAATACCGTAATGTTTGTTCCATGCGATGCCTTCAAAAAACGGATACACGAAGCCGACCAGCAAGAATGTTGCAGCGACTTGCGGATTGAATTTTGCACGCTCAGCAATACCACCAGAAACAATGGCTGGTATAGCCGCAGCGAAGGTGAGTAAAAAGAAAAACTTAACTAAATCATAGCCATTTTTGGCCGCTAACACCTCTGCACCGCTAAAAAAACTCACCCCATAAGCAACACTGTAGCCGATGAAAAAATAAGCGATGGTCGAGATAGAAAAATCGACCATAATTTTAACCAGCGCATTGACTTGGTTTTTACTGCGAACGGTGCCGAGCTCTAAAAACGCGAACCCCGCGTGCATGGCCAGCACCATGATAGCGCCCAGCAATACAAATAAAACATCATTGGCCGAAACTAATGCTTCCATTGAAAATTACTCCCCATAATTATTTAATATTTTTGAATTATTATAGCTATCTTGCTTTAAAAGCCAATACATAAAAGCAAAATTTAAGCCATGGAATCGGCCATTGATTTTAAACGGATTTTACAAGTGGGATTTAAAATTTTGCACTTATTTGGTGCTATGTAAAGTGCGGCGCACTTTAAAAGTGCAAAAACTACTTTTATAGCATGCTGACCGTATTGCTGTTCAGCACATACTTTTCCGCCTCTGGATTGCCAGCCCAAAAATGGAAAAACTCGCGTACAACCACCAAAAATAAGCGACGATTTTTTTTCACCTCAAACAGCGGCAATGTTGCATCTACTGTGGTGCGATAAAATTTGTTATCTTTATTTGGTGCATCCCGCAAGCGCACCAATAAAATTTTGGCTAATTTTAAACGTGTATCGATGAGCGTTTGATCAGCGTTTTCAAAGCGCAGCGCTTTGGTATAACCCTTTAGTGCCCAGCTATCGGTGGTATCAAACTTTTCAGCATCCACCGTATGCCATAGCGCACTTAATGTGACTTGGATGGGTTGCCAATCAATCGGCAAAGTGTCTTTAGGCGTATTTTTGCTCAGCTGCGCAACTGCTTTTAAGTCATTGAGCCAAAAGGGATAATACTCGCGGGCGATAGTTAAACTCTCAGGCCAATCCGCCTCTTCTACCGAGTCCATCAGCTCTTCAATGGCGATTCGATATTCACGTCCATTAAGCTCTTTATCACTCAACAAAGGTATTAATCTATTCAAAAAATTAACGCGCGGCACAAAAGTATCTGGGCCGAAACCTTTGCTGGTTAGCAACTTAATGTAAACTTCCAGCGCTTGTTGTTCGCGTTCTTGAATTGTCATTAATTCATCACTTAATTTATATTTTTAATTCTACTGCATAATCTATTGAAAACTATAATAAATGTCTCATATAGTATAGGTTAAGTTTAATTATATTTCGCGCGTTGTAAATAGAAAAGTGAAAAAATCATGTTGGAATTGCTCCTTTTAGCATTACTGTTGTTTGCGGCATGGTTTTGGCTGGATAGCATCGCCAAGCGTGAGCTTGCCATTAATTTAGGGCGCGAGTTGGCAAACCGCTGCAATTTACAACTGCTAGACGAAACTGTGGCCTGCAATAGAATACGCATTGGTCGCGATAGCAGTGGTCATGCACAATTGCAACGTTTATACGAGTTTGAAGTGAGCGCCAGTGGCGCCGAGCGCATGCAATGCAATTTGCAACTACTCGGAAAACAACTGCAAACTTGGCATATTCCGCCTTACGCGCAGGCTGGCGCTGTAGAAAGCAATGTCCACCGAATCCACTAATTATGTTGGGCGTTTTGCGCCTTCGCCGACCGGGCCACTACATTTTGGCTCATTAGTCGCCGCGGTTGCCAGTTATTGCGATGCAAAATCGCACGGCGGAAAATGGCTAGTACGCATGGAAGATCTCGACAAGCCGCGTGAAATAAGCGGCGCGGCGGATGAGATTCTACGCACTTTGGAAGCATTTGAATTTGAGTGGGATGACAAAATTGTTTACCAAAGCCAGCGCAGTGAAGCTTACGCAAATGCTTTAAATACACTGAAAAAACAAAATTTAATTTACGCCTGCACCTGCACGCGCAAAGAAATTGCTGATTCCAGCAACGCGCAAGGCATTGATGGCTTAATTTACCCTAGAACTTGCTTTAATATACCTGCCCTGCGAGGCAATATTCATGCGGCTTACAGGGCAGTGGTTATAGATAAAGATATCAGATTTTTAGATGCGATTCAGGGCGAAATCACGCAAAATCTAGCGCATGATGTCGGCGACTTTATCGTCAAACGCGCCGATGGATTATTTGCGTATCAGCTCGCAGTGGTCGTCGATGATGCCGCGCAAAACATCACCCACATTGTGCGCGGCGCAGATTTATTGGATTCCACGCCGCGGCAAATTTACTTGCAACAATTGCTTGGCTTTAAAACGCCAAGCTACGCGCACATTCCAATTGCGGTGAATGATGCAGGCGAAAAACTCAGCAAACAGACTCGCGTGCAGCCAATATCTATGCGCCTTCCAGAGCATCAATTATTCGATGCCTTAAACTTTTTAGGTCAAAACCCGCCCGCAGAAATAAAAAACGCCACACTTGCGGAAATATGGCGCTGGGCAATAACAAATTGGGGAATTTCAGCAGCACCTAAGCAACGGCAAATAATTACAGTTTAATTAAATTAGATTTAATTATTCATCAAAAAAAACTGCGCAACCTTTGCCGTTTTCTTTCGCGCGATACATTGCCGCCTCGGCTTCACTGATAATTTTGTGCACGTCGGATTCGGTAGTGAAAAGACGTATGCCAACACTGGCGCCCACCAACAATATATTACCGTTATGGTCAACTGGCTCCATCGCTTGTTTAATCAATTTATAGGCGACAAATTGCGCCACATAGCGTGCGACTTTATCTTCTGCGCCCAGCCTACGCAGCAACACAATAAACTTATCGCCTCCAAGTCTCCCCACTACGTCCTCACCGCGCACGCTGGTTTTTAAACGCTCGCCGATTTTAATCAGCAAAGCATCACCCGCATCATGCCCATAGTTATCATTCACTGGCTTAAAGTTATCCAAATCAATCAACAACACTGCGCCGTGGTCAGCATGGCGCGCATTGCCCGCCACCAATAGCTCGAGATACTCTAAAATAAGTTTGCGATTGGCTAACTTGGTTAAAGAATCGGTATGCGCCAAGTGGTTAATGTGAATAATAGCCTCGTCTCGCGCCTCCACAAAGGGTTTAATCACCCAAAAATAAATGGCAGGCGTAGTCAATATCACCAATAAAATAGCATCTACCAAGGCACCCGTTAATGTACTGAATTGAAATGGAAGCACGCTGAACATCAGCATGATTAAAAATTCCATCAGCAACTCAATACATAAAATTCTAATCACCACTTGTTTAGTGGTTAATGGTTTTTTAAACAAAAAGGTTGTGTTTGCCAATTTCATAATAATTTTATGCGCCTATTTTTATGGCACTCGCTGCGACTCATTAAAACGATACAGTTAGAGCTTAACTTAACCTTTGCAGGCTTGCAAATGTTAAAATGCATGCATGAAAAACTTTGGCGATTCACTGCAGCATTTCTTGTTTGAAAACACACCCATTCGCGGCAATATTGTCCACCTCAATCACACCTATCAGCAGGTTTTACAGCACCAAACCTTACCTTTAGTATTAAAACAAACGCTTGGCGAGTTGATGGCAGCAAGCGCATTGCTTTCTGCTACGCTAAAAATGGAGGGCACGATGGTGCTGCAATTGCAGAGCAAGGGTGCGCTTAAATTACTGGTTGTAGAATGTAGCTCAACACTAAAAATGCGCGCAACGGCTAAGTGGGATGAAGCGCGAGCAGATGAAATTGCCAATGGGACATTTTTGAATTTAGTAAAAAATGGTCAATTTGTCATTACGCTAGACCCAAAAGAAGGTGAGGCCTATCAAGGCATTGTGGCAATTGAAGGTGAGACAATTGCAGAGATGTTACAGCACTATATGCAACGCTCTCAACAAATTGACACTTCGTTATGGTTACATTGTGATGGCGAAACTGCATCTGGCATGCTATTGCAAAAGCTACCAGAGCAGTTGGTAATAGAAGCTGATGCATGGAATCGCCTCAATCTACTAGCGAATACTCTCACTAATGAAGAGCTGCAAAACTTAGCGCCAGAACAGCTATTAACCAGACTTTTCGTAGAAGAAGATATCCGCTTATTTGATGCAAAACCTACCAAGTTTCAATGCAGTTGTAGTAAAACCAAGGTAGGCGCAATGCTACGCATGTTGGGCATTGATGAAGTGAATGACATCTTGAACGAGCGCGACAACATTGAAGTGAATTGCGATTTTTGTAACAAACAATATTTGTTTGATGCGGTGGATGCAGCCGCGTTATTTACAAATGAAATTGTAATCAATGTAAGTACTTCAACGCATTAATTTACCTGCATAAACCTGGTAAATATATATCCGAAATATTCGTTTTATTTTCGCCCTTAATGGTCATTTGGTCAGGCGCTTTGGCATTGCCACACACCCAAGCAATCGGTACCGCTTGCGATTCTTCAATCACCGCTGGCCGAATAGATAATATTTTTCCACTCAACTGAGTGCGTGCTTTATTACCAAATGTCATGTGTATCGCACCATCAACCACTTCTAACTTGTTAATAAAATTACTCACTACTTTTTCCGGTACAGGCAACCGTGCTTCGGCATTATTAACAGGTAAAGTCTTGCTTGTTTTCCATGCTTCACCTATCGGCTCTTTTGCCGCGTCTGCCAAAGACATGGCTGATTTCACTTCTTCTCTAACAATTCGCTCGATTTGTGAGGGTATCGCCATCATCGCTAAAATTGCCAGAATCGCCACTACCACCATCATTTCAACTACAGTAAAACCAATTTGTTTATTCCTCATAGCCATCCTTTCAACTTTAGTTGACCATGATTTGGCGCCTGCGTTCAAATAAACAGACCGCCGTTGCTGCGGCTGCGTTGAGCGATTCCAAACTTTGGTGCATTGGAATGCTAATTTTGTGGCTAGCCGCCTGCACAACTTTGGCGCTTAAACCCGCGCCTTCGTTGCCGATAATAAACGCAGTTGGTTGTGTCAAATCTTGCGCGTAGAGCGACTCACCGTCAATCGCTGTGGCGTAAGTATTTCCTGCAAAATTTTGGATGATTTCAAGTAAATTCGCACCTTCAATAATCGGCAAATGAAACTGCGCGCCCTGTCCGCCGCGCAAACATTTTGGCGAATAAGCATCGGTGCATCCTTTGCTCAAATAAACCGCTTCGACACCTGCGCCCAGAGCCGTGCGCAGCATGCTGCCCAAGTTACCTGGGTCTTGAATATCCTCTAAAAGCAAAATAAATGATGCTGCTAAAGACTCATTAACGACAGGCGCATGGATATTGGGTTGCAGGACTAGTGCCAAAATGCCTGTTGAAGTAGCCACTGGTGTTAATTCAGCAAACATCAGCGTTGGAAACATAATCGTATTTACATACTCCAAATGTTGCATGAGTTGCGTAGCCTCGAGCGAGCTTTTACCTTCGGGGATAATGATGAGTTCTGGCTCACCAACCGCCTGAATATAAGCTTCAATCAAATGCACGCCATCGAGCAGCGTTTTGCCTTCGGCACGGCGCTCCCGTGCGTTTTCGGCCAATTTTTTTAGGTATTTAAAAATTGGATTGTCGCGCGAAGTAATATGCTTAAAACTCATATTAGCATTCTAACCGAAGCCACTTGTTATCTTAATAAATTCAGCGTAAATTATTCCTGCTTTAACAAAAATTAAAACCTAGGGAGGATTCAAATGTCTTTAAATAAGCGTGCGTTAGCAGAATTAATTGGTACTTTTTGGCTGGTGTTGGGCGGCTGTGGTAGCGCAGTACTGGCGGCTGGCATACCCGAATTAGGCTTGGGTTATCTAGGCGTTTCGCTCGCTTTTGGCTTAAGCGTGGTCACCATGGCCTACGCAATCGGCCACATTTCAGGTTGCCATTTAAACCCAGCCGTATCGATTGGCTTAGTGGCAGGCGGGCGGTTTAAATCGAGCGATTTACCGCATTACATCATCGCGCAAGTATTGGGCGGCATTTTAGCGGCAGCAATTATTTGGTGCATCGCCAGCGGGCAAGAAGGCTTTCAGTTAGGCGGCTTTGCATCCAATGGCTACGGCGAAGCTTCGCCACATGGTTACGCGCTGCACGCCGCATTTGTGTGCGAAGTCGTGATGACCGCCGTGTTTCTGTTTATCATCATGGGCGCAACCGATAGCCGCGCACCTGCAGCTTTAGCACCGTTGGCGATTGGTTTAACTCTGGCGCTCATTCACATGATTAGCATCCCAATCACCAATACTTCAGTGAACCCCGCGCGCAGCACCAGCCAAGCGCTGTTTGCAGGCGGCATTTACCTGCAACAACTTTGGCTTTTCTGGGTTGCGCCGATTTTGGGCGGCGTGATTGGTGCGAAAATTTATAACTTAGTTGCAAGTAAAAATTAAAGCTGTCATTCCGTGCTCGACACGGAATCCAGTGGCTTTACATTAAAAAAGCCCGCCATGTGCGGGCTTTTTTACACCCTCGCCCCTTTCCAAGGCGAGGGGTTCAAAAATAAATCGTATAATGCTGTATGGCTAAAAAACTCGATTTAGAACGCATCCTCAGCAAACAAGGCTTTGGTACGCGCAAGCAATGCCGCGTTATGATTATCAATGAAGAAATCACCGTCAATGTCGAAATGTGTGACGACCCAGATGCTGTATTTGAGCTGGAAAATTTAAGTTTTACGGTGAAAGGTGAATCTTGGGAATACAAAGAAAAATCGTACCTAATGATGCACAAACCCAGTAATTACGAGTGCTCGCACAAAACGCAGCACCACCCGACCATTTACAGCTTGTTGCCACACCCGCTGGTAGCACGTGATGTGCAGTGTATCGGCCGTTTGGATGAAGATACGACTGGGCTAATTTTGATTTCGGACGATGGTCAATTTATTCATAAAATGAGCTCGCCCAAACATAAAGTACCAAAAATATACGAAGTGACATGTAAACACCCTATTGTGGAAGCCAATATCCATGCACTTCTTGGCGGGGTTAAATTAATCGATGAAGCTGAAACCATAGCTGCTTTAGCCGTAAAACAAATCAGCGAACGCGTCATTCACATGACGCTAGCCGAAGGCAAATACCACCAAGTAAAACGTATGGTTGCAGCAATTAGTAACCGTGTGGAAGGCTTAAAGCGCATTCAAATTGGTGAACTGAAACTGCCTGAAGATTTAGCTGTGGGGGAATGGCGCTGGTTAAGTAATAATGACCTAGAAAAACTACAAAACAATATCAACCTATAAATTAAGACAACAAACTGTTGCTGTTCAACAATTACTATTTGTGAGTAAAACCTTATACTGAATATTCAGCGTTTATTTTTTAAAACTAACAATATTTAGAGCGTGTCAATGATAAATCCACTTTACATCGTCTGGAAAGATGAGCATAGCGTAGGCGTTCCCATTCTAAATGAACAACATCACGCATTGGTTGCCACCATTAATTCACTCTATTACTTTATACAAGAAGGCTGGGGGTTAGCGGCACTCAAACCTACCGTCAATATTCTTTTAAGCTACTCTAAGTTTCATCAAAAAACAGAAGAAGGCATGCTTACAAAACTTGGTTATCCAGCGGTTATTCACCATATCGAGAGTCAAGAAAATTTCGAGAAAAAGATTGCTGCGTCTATGGAAGAGGCCTTACTTTATGCAGACCCAAACATTTTGCTTAAATTTTTACGTACTTGGTGGGTAAGTCATCTACAAGAAGAACACGTAAAATACACGCCCTACTTTGATAAACTACGCTAGCCATAATTGATTGGAAGTAAGCATAGGGCATAGGATGCAATAGCCATGCGTATTGCGCCGCATGTGGTGGTGTTTTTATTTCGACGGATACACTAAGCTAATCCGCCCTACAGTTAATGCGCTTTTTTTGCTTTACTAAACCCAGGCCGTGCGGCGTTTTTAAAGTTATTAAAGGCTTTTGGCAACACCTTAGGCTTAAACACACTGCCGTCCGATTGCCGTACAGCGCCCATCACCGCGGGTTGAAACGCCGGCACCAAGTGTTTTTTGCTGTTGCCGATTAAATCTGCCCTGCCCATTTTTTTAAGCGCCTCGCGCAGCATCGGCCAATTTGCGGGGTCGTGGTAGCGAATAAACGCTTTGTGCAGCTTGCGTTGCGTGCCACTTTTAGGAATCGGCACATCGTCAGAATCTGCTGTCACTTTGCGCAGCGGGTTTTTACCACTGTGATACATAGCAGTCGCCATCGCCATCGGCGTCGGCGTAAAGTTCTGCACCTGGTCTAGCCGGAAATCATATTTTTTTAGCCACAGCGCAAGGTTCAGCATGTCTTCATCCGTTGTGCCCGGGTGCGCGGCAATAAAATACGGAATGAGATACTGCTTTTTTCCGACTTCGGCGCTAAATTTTTCGAACATTGCTTTAAATTCATCATACGCGCCCATGCCTGGCTTCATCATTTTGCTTAAGACGTTTTCTTCAGAGTGTTCAGGCGCGATTTTTAAGTAACCTCCAACGTGATGTTGCACCAGCTCCTTCACGTACTCTGGCGATTTCACAGCTAAATCGTAACGTAAGCCGGAGCCGATTAAAATCTTTTTAACGCCTTTAATAGCGCGAGCTTTGCGGTACAGCTGAATGAGAGCACTATGGTCGGTATTCAAATTCTCGCAAATGCCTGGGTAAACGCAGCTTAGTTTGCGGCACGATTGTTCGATTTTTTCAGATTTGCAGGCGATGCGATACATATTGGCAGTTGGCCCGCCAAGGTCAGAAATGATGCCAGTAAACCCATCCACCTTGTCGCGAATCTCTTCCACTTCTTTCAAAATGGATTCTTCGCTACGGCTTTGAATAATACGGCCTTCGTGCTCAGTGATTGAGCAGAAAGTGCAACCACCGAAGCAGCCGCGCATAATATTCACACTAAACCGTATCATCTCCCACGCTGGGATTTTGGCGTTTTTGTAGATGGGGTGCGGTTTGCGCGCATACGGCATGTCGTACACGTAATCCATCTCTTTGGTGGTGAGCGGAATCGGCGGTGGGTTAAGCCACACCTCGCGGTCGCCATGCTTTTGAACTAGCGCACGGGCGTTGCCAGGGTTAGCTTCTAGGTGCAACACACGCGAAGCATGGGCGTACAAAACGGGGTCTTTTGACACTTCTTCATAATCAGGCAAACGCACCACCTGTTTACTTCTATCGGCTTTTGGCTTGCGGATGATTTCAATGGCTTTTGTGCCTTCTGGCAAAACAGGTTTTGCGCTAGACTCTTCTATCGCGCAGCTCGCATCAGCCTTGCCCATCTTCATTTCGTATGGGTCAATCGCCTTGTCAATCGTACCAGGGCGATCTAATTTTGTAGATTCAATCTCATCCCAGCCTTCTGGGATACATTTTCGCAAAAACGCCGTGCCGCGAATATCTTGGATATCACTAATTTTTTCGCCTTTGGCGATGCGGTGACTTAACTCAACCAGCGCGCGCTCTGCGTTGCCATAAAGCAAAATATCGGCTTTGGAATCGACTAAAATGCTGCGACGCACTTTATCACTCCAGTAATCATAATGCGCTATGCGGCGCAGGCTGGCTTCGATGCTGCCGATGACTAGCGGAACTTGGCTGTAAGCCTCGCGGCAACGTTGCGAATATACCAAAACTGCTCGGTCAGGTCGTTTATTTGCTGCGGCATCTGGCGTGTAAGCGTCATCAGAACGGATTTTTCGGTCGGCGGTATAGCGATTCACCATGCTATCCATATTGCCCGCGGTGATGCCAAAATAAAGGTTAGGTTTGCCGAGCGCTTTGAAGGCTTTTGCATCTTGCCAATCGGGCTGCGCGATAATGCCGACGCGGAACCCCTGCGCCTCGAGCAAGCGCCCAACTAACGCCATGCCAAAGCTTGGATGGTCAATATACGCATCACCAGTGACCAAAATAATGTCACAAGAATCCCAGCCCAGCTCGTCCATTTCGGCGCGCGTCATCGGTAGCATTTTGGCCGTACCAAAGCGTTTCGCCCAATAAGGGCGATACGAATGGATCGGCTTGGCTAGATTATTGGTATATAACTCCATAAGGCGCGCATTCTACGCACTTTTCATTCAATTACAAAGACTTATGGTGTTTATTTTTTAGTGTAAAAGTTCAATATACCCATCATTTTTTAGCACCAATAGCACCACGTCTACTTCTAGCAAGTGCGGGTTGGAGCGTTGAATTTCATCCACAGTCTTCACGCCATCCACCTGCTTTAAATATTCTCTCAACTTTAACTGCAAGCCCTGGCTTCGCAACGAAGTTTCTTCAATCCCTTTTAGGGTTTTTTTATAAATCGTGTTCATAAATAAATCACTTCCCCGAAAATTTATGTTTTAAACTTATTGTTATTAAATCACCTGCTATTAAATTACAGCTTACACGGTTTTTATAGATTATAGTTAATGCAATGAAAACACACACAATTTACTCGATTTCTGGCCTAAGTTGCAACCACTGTGTTGCCAAAGTTAAGGCTACTTTAGCGCCATATGCAGATGCAGTTGAAGTAACATTGAAGCCTCCTCAGGTTATACTTACAGGACCAACTGCAAATATTGAAACATTGAATGCTGTGTTAGAGGCAATCGGCGATTATCGAATCGGTGCAGAAGTAACTTGAGTACAGGATATTACCAACTGGAAACTGGTCGCGTCGCGGCGATTGATGACGACTGCGAATTTCCACCATTAAACCAAGCGCTTAAAGAGCCAAATGGCTTAATCGCAATTGGTGGTGATTTATCTGCCACGCGACTTTTGAGCGCTTATAAACAAGGTATTTTCCCATGGTTTAATGAGAATGAACCCATCATGTGGTGGAGCCCGAACCCACGCATGGTGTTGTTTCCAAACGAATTAAAAATATCAAATTCGCTTAAAAAAACACTTAAAAATAACGCCTTCGAAACCCGCATGGATACTGCCTTCCAGGCTGTCATTACTGCCTGTAGTCAAACGCCTAGGAGTACGCAATCTGGCACTTGGATTTCGCCCGACATGATTGCAGCATATTGCGAATTATATCGCCTAGGTTATGCAACGTGTGCAGAAAGCTGGCTTGACGGCAGGTTGGTCGGCGGCTGTTACGGCGTAAAAATCGGCCGTATGTTTTATGGTGAAAGTATGTTTCATCACGTCACCGACGCCTCAAAAATTGCCTTTGTACATTTAGTCAATCACCTTAAAAATCAAGGTGTTGATATGATAGATTGTCAAATGAAAACGCCACTTTTAACAAGCTTTGGCGGACGCGAAATTGAAAGTGAAGATTTTGCAAAACTGCTAAAAATATTGGTAAACTAATCAGCATGACATTGCCCAGCGAACCTGCGCTTCATAAATTACAATTTTACGTCACCACGCCGTACAAATGCGGCTATTTGCCCGATAAACTCGCGCAAAGTTTAATCGCCGCACCACATCATTTAGTCGATTCCAATATCTACAGTGGCCTTATTCAACAAGGGTTTCGGCGCAGTGGCAAATTTGCGTATCGTCCACATTGCTTTAACTGCAACGCTTGTATTGCGATTAGATTGGTCTTAAACGAACTTACACCTGCGCGCAGCCAAAAACGTGCCTTCAAGCAACATGCTAATTTAACGGCGCGCATATTGCCGCTTGGCTATATTCAAAGTCACTTTGAGCTTTATACCAGCTACCAAAAATTACGTCATGCCGAGCCAGAGTTGAGCGTGCCCACCGACGCAGATGAAGGTGAGAACCAATACTTGCAATTTTTGTGTATGAGCAACGTAGAAAGCCTGATGATTGAATTTCGCGACGCTACAAACCAAGTCAAAATCGTCAGCGTCATTGATGTAGTGCGCGACGGCGTTTCTGCGGTTTACACGTTTTACGATGCCACTGACGCCAAATCCAGCTATGGAACCCACTCCATTATGTGGCTGGCAGAATGGACAAAAAGCATCGGCCTGCCTTATTTGTATTTAGGCTATTGGATTGCAGAAAGCCAAAAAATGGCTTATAAACAAGCGTTTAAACCACAAGAAAAGTTGATAGATGGAGAGTGGGTATCACAAGGTTAGCGCTCAATAAGCACCTATCACGTGCTACAATTTCGTTTTTTAATTTTTCCGCATTATTCCTTTTGAAAAAACTCGTCATCTTTGGTGTGGGCTTGATTGGTGGCTCTGTTGCACTTACTTTGAAAAAAGCAGGCGAAAACACGCATATTATCGGCGTTGGCAGAAGTGAAAAAGGCTTAAATGAAGCGCTAAAGTTAAACGTAATTGATGCTCTAGAAACCAATATCCATAAGGCTTGCAGCGATGCTGATTTAATCCTTATTGCAGCACCTGTTGCGCAAACTGCTAGCATTTTGCAAAGCATCAAACCGCATTTAAATGCTAAAACCATCATCACCGACGCGGGTAGCACCAAAAGCGATATTTTGGCGACAGCGCGTGAAATTTTGGGCGATCAATTCAGCCAATTTGTCGGCGGCCACCCGATTGCAGGCGCAGAGAAAAGTGGTGTTAGTGCAGCAAAAGCTGACTTATTTTTAGGCAAAAATGTTGTATTAACACCATCGCCAGAGACCAATAGGGGCGCGGTTGCTGGCATTGCCGATTTATGGCAAAAATGTGGCGCTAACGTAAGTAAAATGAGCGCAGAAACGCACGATAGCATCTTCGCGGCCGTGAGCCATTTACCGCATTTGCTCGCGTTTGCGCTGGTGAACGAAATTGCCTCGCGCCCTAACGCCGCACAATTATTCAACTTCGCGGCGAGTGGATTTAGAGATTTCACGCGCATTGCAGGTAGCTCGCCCGAAATGTGGCGCGATATTTCACTTGCCAATAAAAGCGCTTTATTAAGCGAAATTAATGCTTTTGAAAGCGAATTAAATCAATTAAAACAATTGCTTAATAATGGAGACAGTGCGGGCTTGCTAGCGCTGTTTGAGCGCGCCAGCCAAGCGCGTAACGACTGGGGCAAGTCGCAATAAATATGGAACAATTACATCTACCTGCCTCCAGCCACGCCGAAGGCACAGTAAAATTACCAGGCTCAAAAAGCATTTCCAACCGTACCTTATTGCTCGCCGCCTTAGCAAATGGCACAACTGAAATTCGCGACTTACTGGTTTCTGACGATACGGCCAGAATGTTGGAGGCGCTGGAAAAATTGGGCGTAAAGCTTAAAAAGTTGAATGAAACCGATTGGCGCGTGCATGGCTGCGGCGGCAACTTTCCCAATAAAGATGCCGAGTTGTTTCTAGGCAACGCAGGCACGGCGTTTCGCCCACTCACTGCCGCACTGGCTTTATCTAACGGATATTTTTATCTGCACGGCGTGTCGCGCATGCACGAACGCCCGATTGGCGATCTGGTGGATGCCTTACGCCAAATTGGCGCGAATATCGAATACCTAGAAAATGAAGGGTTTCCGCCGCTTAAAATCTCGCCCGCCAATATTGATGTCAGTAAGCCCATTAAAATCCGCGGTGACGTTTCTAGCCAATTTTTAACCGCGCTTTTAATGGCGCTACCACTTACCAAGCAACTAGCCACGATTGAAGTGGTAGGCGAATTGATATCTAAACCTTACATTGAAATTACGCTCAATTTAATGGCGAAATTTGGTGTACATGTGCAGCGCGATGGTTGGCAAAAATTTACCATTCCAGCCAATGCAAATTTTCTTTCTCCTAAAAAGATTTTTGTAGAAGGTGACGCCTCCAGCGCCTCATATTTTTTGGCTGCTGGCGCGATTGGCGGCAAAGTTACAGTACAAGGTGTCGGCCAAAACAGCATTCAAGGCGATATTAAATTTGCTGAAGCATTAAAACTAATGGGTGCAGAGATTGAATACAATGCTAATAATGCATGCTCTGCAAGGCGCATGGATATTGGCTTGCAGAGCATCGATTTGGATTGTAATCATATTCCTGACGCAGCCCTGACGTTGGCGATTCTAGCGCTATTTGCCGACGGCACGACGACGTTGCGCAACATCGCCAGTTGGCGCGTGAAAGAAACCGACCGCATCGCGGCCATGGCAAACGAGTTGCGCAAACTGGGTGCGATTGTTGAGGAAGGCGCAGATTTCATCAAAATTACACCTCCCGCCAAGCTCACACCTAATGCGGTGATTGACACCTACGACGACCATCGCATGGCGATGTGTTTTTCGTTGGTTTCACTGGGCGGCGTACCGATTATCATTAACGACCCCAAATGCGTCGCTAAAACTTTCCCGAATTATTTTGAAGAGTTTGCTAAAATTGTAAAATGAATAATTCGTTTCCTGTCATCGCCATTGATGGTCCCTCCGCCAGTGGCAAAGGCACAGTTGCACAGTTAGTGGCCGAAAAGTTAGGCTTTCATTATTTAGACTCTGGCGCTTTATATAGAATCGTCGCGCTGGCCGCAAAACAACAAAATATTGTTTGGGATAACGCCGATGCGCTTGGCGAGATGGCAAAAAAGCTGCAAATTCAGTTTATTGAAGACGAAATATTCCTTGGAAGCAAACCCATCGCGGCGCAAGTGCGCTCTGAGGAAATCAGTCGTGGCGCATCTGAAGTCGCCATTCATCCGCAAGTGCGTAGCGCGCTGTTTGATTTGCAGCAAAGTTTTCGCAAGCGGCCCGGTCTGGTGGCTGATGGCCGCGACATGGGCTCGGTGGTGTTTACCGATGCAACACTCAAAATTTTTCTCACCGCCAATGTAGAGGTTCGCGCCGATCGGCGCTACAAACAACCTATCAGTGACAAATTGCCCACCACTTACGCCAAGGTTTTGCTAGATTTGCAAGCGCGCGATTATCGCGACAGCCAACGTCGCGCTTCGCCGCTAGTACAAACGCCTGACGCAGTGCTTTTAGATACCAGTTACCGCTCAATTAACGATGCCGTGGAATTTGTTCTCAGAGAATATAAAAAGAAATTGCAAAATTTAAGCTAAAAATGTTTTAAGTCATTGAACATAAGCTATTTTTTGTGTAGTATGCACGGTTCGTGTTATGCTTTTATCTGAATATTTGCATAACGTTAATTAACTACCCCACTGCTAGGTGGGAATACTTAAGATAATTTCAGAAATTAACTTTAAGTAATTTTTTAGGTAACTTTATTTTAATGGCTTCTACTTCTAAATCAACCCCATCTTCGATGGAATCCTTTGCTGCCCTATTTGAGGAAAGCTTAGCGCGTCAAGAAATGCGTTCCGGCGAGGTCATCACCGCCGAAGTAATCTCAATTGATAGCGATCACGTCACTGTAAACGCTGGCTTAAAATCTGAAAGTTGGATTGACGCTGCTGAATTCAAAAACGCCGCTGGCGAATTGGAAGTTGCCGTTGGCGACTTCGTAAAAGTATGTATCGAAAAATTGGAAGATGGTTTTGGCAATACTCAACTTTCGCGCGAAAAAGCGAAGAAAATGGAAGCTTGGCTGGATTTAGAAGACGCAATGAACGAAGGTCGCGTAGTTAAAGGCTTTGTGAGCGGTAAAGTAAAAGGTGGTTTGCGTGTGGCTGTAAACGGCATCACCGCTTTCTTGCCAGGCTCTTTAGTTGATGTGCGCCCAGTAAAAGATACCACCCCATTCGAAAACAAAGAGTGGGATTTCAAAGTAATTAAATTAGACCGCAAACGCAACAATATTGTGGTTTCACGTCGTGCTGTAATGGAAGTTTCTGCTGGCGCAGACCGCGAAGCATTGATGGGCACGCTAACCGAAGGCGCAACTGTTAAAGGTATTGTTAAAAACATCACCGATTACGGCGCATTCGTGGATTTAGGCGGCATTGATGGCTTATTGCACATTACCGATTTGGCTTGGCGTCGCGTTAAGCATCCGTCAGAAGTATTAACGGTTGGCGAAGAAGTTGAAGCAAAAATCTTGAAATTCGATCAAGAAAAAAATCGTGTTTCACTTGGTATTAAACAATTAGGCGACGACCCATGGGTTGCACTAACACGCCGTTATCCAGTAAGCACGCGCTTGTTCGGTAAAGTTTCTAACATCACTGATTATGGCGCGTTTGTTGAGGTAGAGCCAGGCATTGAAGGTTTGGTGCACGTTTCCGAAATGGATTGGACCAACAAAAATATTCACCCAGGCAAAATCGCACAATTGGGCGACGAAGTTGAAGTGATGATTTTAGAAATTGACGAAGAACGTCGTCGTTTATCTCTCGGCATGAAACAATGTAAAGCCAACCCTTGGGATGACTTTTCTGCAACGCACCACAAAGGTGACAAGGTTGCTGGCCAAATTAAATCCATTACCGATTTTGGCGTGTTTATTGGCTTGCCAGGTGGTATTGATGGTTTAGTTCACTTATCTGATTTATCTTGGACACAAACTGGCGAAGAAGCGATTCGTAACTTCAAAAAAGGTGACGAGCTGAACGCGGTGATTTTAGCCATTGATGTAGAAAAAGAACGTATTTCTTTGGGCGTAAAACAACTCACTGAAGATCCATCAGGGGCAACATCTTCTGTATCTTCATCTGAAGAAAAAGCCGCTAAGCCAAAAGCAAAATCAGCAAAAACTAAAGCAGAAGCACCTTCTGCTGAAGAGGCCGCTGCAGCTTCAGGTTCTACCAATCTTGGCGCTTTATTAAAAGCCAAAATGGATAGCAAGAAGTAAGATAGATAGTAAAAAATAATCGTCTTAATTAAGTTAAACTAAAGGCAGCTATAGCCATGACAAAATCTGAACTCATTAATTTACTCGCCGAGCGTTTTCCGCAACTCGTTGTGAAAGACGCAGAACTATCAGTTAAAGCCATCCTAGATGCAATGACCGATAATTTATCGACTGGGGAACGCATCGAAATACGTGGCTTTGGTAGTTTTAGCTTAAATTACCGTCCGCCACGCTTGGGTCGCAATCCTAAAACCGGTAGCAAAGTGCAAGTGCCTGCTAAGCATGTGCCGCACTTTAAAGCGGGTAAAGAGTTACGTGATAGAGTCGACTCAGCAGCTTAAGGCTTTTTTATTTAGATTTACTTTAAAAACAGCGCAAGAAATTGCGCTTTTTTTATACCTTTTTAGAATGATTAGCTACTAGCCTCAAGCTTAGGTAAAATAGCCTTATCAACATTAAAGAAAAAATATGACCGTTGAATTTGAATATTGGTGGTTACTCGTTCTGCCGCTGTTTTTCACGCTGGGTTGGATAGCCGCACGCGTTGATATTAAACAGCTGTTATCCGAATCCACCGCCCTCCCAGCCGCGTATTTTAAGGGACTCAATTTTCTGATTAGCGATCAGCACGACAAAGCCGTGGAAGCCTTTTCTGAAGCCATGCAAGCTAATACCGATTCGCTAGAGTTACATTTTGCGCTAGGCAGCTTGTTTAGACGAACCGGCGAAACTGATCGCGCCATCAACATGCACTTAAATTTACTCGATAAAAAAGAACTCACCGAAAACCAAAAAAATGCAGTGAAGGCCGAGTTAGCACAAGATTATTTAAAAGCGGGTTTGTACGACCGCGCAGAAGAATTATTTAAAGGCTTGGACGACACGCGCTATCGCCAACCTGCACTCAATGCATTACTGGAAATTTATGTACGCGAACGCGAATGGGCGCAAGCCATTGCCACCGCGACCGAGCTGGAACGCTTATCTGGCGTGCCTTTCAGGGTTGAAATTGCACAATATTATTGCGAACTGGCGATGAACGAGCTGATCGCGCGCAACCAAGATACGGCGCGCATTCAGTTGAATTTAGCTTTAGATGCCAATAAAAACTGTGTGCGTGCCAACGTGCTGTTAGGCGACCTAGAAGCGAGCAATGGCGCACATCAAGCAGCAATATCACATTGGAAACGTATCGAATTTCAGCAGCCTGAATATTTAGGTTTGGTTGCAAGCAAAATGCTTAAAAGTTATCGCGCCAGCCAGCCAGCAAAAGGGAAACCAGCAAAAAGTAGCTTAAAAGAAGGCTTGGCGCAGCTTAACATCTATTTAGAAACCTATAAATTACCTTCGCTGATGTCAACTTTATATGAAGCGACTTTAAATGAAGAAGGCGCGGAAAAAGCCGCTAAACTGGCCAGAAATGAGCTGATTCGCCAACCTAGCCTCACCACGCTAGACCAGCTTTTGCAAGCACGCGCCATGGCAGATGAGACGAATGCACAGATTAAAAATCGTGCCAGCACACAAGATATTCAACTGATGCAACAAACTGTGCGCAACGCCATTGGCAACCGCGCCGCTTATCATTGCGATCAATGCGGCTTCCGCGCCAAGCAGCATCACTGGCAATGTCCCGCTTGCAACGCGTGGGAATCTTTGCCCGCCGAGCCAAGTGAGGCAGTTAGCCGCGAAATGACCATCAAGAAAAATAATGGCAAATAACGACTATAAAGCACCAGAGAGTAAAGTCATTGTTGCGCTAGATTACGCCGATGCCGCCAGCGCGCTATATTTGGTCAATCAGCTAGATCCAGCTTTATGCAAACTCAAAGTGGGTAAAGAGCTTTTTACTGCTGCTGGTCCGCAATTGGTCGAAAAACTCGTCGAAAAAAACTTCAGTGTTTTTCTCGATTTAAAATTTCACGACATTCCCACCACAGTTAAAAAAGCCTGCCAAGCTGCCAGCAGCTTAGGCGTATGGATGTTGAACGTGCATGCTAGTGGCGGAAGCGCCATGATGAATGCCGCTGCAGAGGGAGTGGATATTGGCTCGCAGGGCAGCATGCATAATATAAACCATAAACCATTTTTAATTGCAGTGACCGTGCTCACCAGTAGCAATCAAGCCACTTTACATGAAATTGGCGTTGAAAATACTATCGAAAACCAAGTGCTAAAACTCGCCAAACTAACGCAAGCAGCAGGTTTAAACGGCGTGGTCTGCTCTGCACTTGAGGCGCAATTGTTAAGGCAACATCTGCCAAATGACTTTCTACTCGTAACGCCAGGCATTCGCCCCGCTAGCGCAAGTTTAGACGACCAAAGCCGCGTGCTTACGCCAAGCCAAGCTTTGCGCATGGGCGTGAATTATCTGGTCATTGGCCGCCCTATCACGCAGGCCGCCAAGCCAATTGAAGCTTTAATTGCGATCAATCAAGAAATTCAAGTCTTACAGTAGTCTAACGTCAACGAAAACAGTACACTAGCGTTTACTAACTGTGATTTTGTAACACTCATCACCTTTAATTAATAAATAAATAGAACCCTAGGGAGAATCAAATTGAAAAAAATACTAATAGCCTTGCTCGCCTCGCTCGCATTCAGCTTTAGCGCATTTGCGGCAGTAAACCTTAACACCGCCACACAAGCAGAGCTGGAAAGCCTTGATGGCATTGGCCCAGTTAAAGCACAAGCCATCATTGATTACCGCAAAAAAAATGGCGGTTTTAAGTCAGTTGATGAGCTAGAAAAAGTGGATGGTGTGGGTGAAATTACATTACAAAACGTGCGTAAAGACGTTTCTGTAAGCGGCAAAACCACTGTTGTTGCACCAGTGGCAGACAAATCTGCTAAAGAAACGAAACCTGCAAAAGAGATGAAAACAGACAAATCATCGAAAGAAACTAAAACCAAAACCGTGGGTACCGAAAAAGCGGCAGCTAGTGGCAAAACAGCAGATAGCAAAGAAGTGAAAGAAGGAAAGGAATCTAAAGATATAAGTTCTAAAAATAAGAAAGATTCAGATAAAAAAGATAACGACATGAAGAAAGAAAAATCTGAGAAAGCCGACAAAAAAGATGCCAAAGCATCTGACAAAAAAGATAAAGATTCTAAGGACAAGAAAGCTAAAAAAGAATCTAAAGATGATTCAGACAAAGCCAAAAAAGACACTAATAATAAAGATAAGGCCGATAAGGCCAAAGACGATAAAGCTGACAAAAAAGCCGCGGATGATAAAAAGAAAGCTGACAAGAAAAAAGCTGATGCAAAAAAGAAAGCAGATAAAAAAGCAGCCGCAGATAAAAAAGCAGCCGCAGATAAAAAAGCAGCCGCAGATAAAAAAGCAGCCGCAGATAAGAAAAAAGCAGAAACTAAAAAAACTGAGTGATTTATTCGCTAGTTCTAACTAAGTCTAATAAACAAGTCCAATAAAAAAAGCCCCTTCGGGGGCTTTTTTTAATTTCTAACTTTCTCTCAGTTTTTACTTATCAGTCACGATGCTCTTCGTGACGTCCTTCATTATGTTTATCGTGCCCATAAGCATGGCCTTTGCCATGCTTATGTCTGTGATGACGTTTATGATATTTATTCTTAGAAGTCTTTCCAGGTTCAGCAATTACCTTACCAACTACAGCACCGCCAGCACCACCAACACCAGCACCCACAACGGCTCCCGTACCGCTACCACTTACTTTGCGTCCAACTGCGGCACCTGTCGCGCCACCAGCTGCACCGCCAATTACAGCGCCCGTTTGGCCTTCGCCTTTGGTAGTTACCGCCCCGCCGACACCGCCACCTACTGCGCCGCCAATTACCTCGCCTGTGCTGCCACCCAACACACCACCAATTGCCGTGCCTGCTGCCGCACCTAAACCGCCACCCACGGCAGTTTTTGCATTGCTATCTTCTGCAACAGCATTACCACTGACCAATACACCAGCGATAATTACTGTATAAATTGTTTTAATAATCAATTAATAACTCCTTTAACCCTTTTGAAAAAGCACGCGTTATTTAACGCGCATGCCAGCTTTTGCACCAGCATCAGGTGAGAGTATAAAAGGGCCGCCAAGTTCATTACTTGCAGCTAAAACCATGCCTTCAGACATACCAAATTTCATTTTACGCGGTGCTAAATTAGCCACCATCACAGTCATCCTGCCGACTAAAGTTGCAGGATCGTAAGCGGATTTAATGCCCGCAAACACTTGGCGCGGCTTATCTTCGCCAATATCCAGCGTGAGCTTGAGCAGCTTCTCCGCGCCTTCCACATGCTCGGCATTGACGATTTTCGCGATGCGTAAATCCACCTTAGTGAAGTCATCAATTGTTATATACTCGCCATCATTCTTGGCTTCAGGAGCATCGCTGGAAGCCAATACCGGCGAGGTTTCTGGCGATGCTGTTTTAACGATTGCGGGCGTAGCAGTTAGGTTTTCTTTGTTAGCTTCTGTCATGGCTTCAATTGCTTTCGGGTCAATACGAGTCATTAAATGTTCGAATTCCTTAATCGCTTTTGCTCTAACAGGATTTGTAGGTTTAGTTCCCAAGTCATCCCATTGTAAATCTGGAGTGCTGAACAGCCGCTCTACATTTACAACTAATGCGGGTAATATCGGTTTAATAAGTATTGATAGGTTGTAAAAACCCAATAATGCATTGGTACAAATTTGATGCAAATCGCTTTTATTCGACTCGAATTCCTTTGCTAGTACCCAAGGTTGTTTGGTTTGAACGTATTGATTAATTTCATCTGCATAACCCATGATTAGTCTTACCACTTTACTATAATCACGTTGCTCATAAGCTAGTTTCACATCTTCTTCTATCTTAATTAACCCTAGCGCATAGAAGCCAGTATTGGGCTCAAGTTCACATAACTTTCCTTCAAAATACTTATTTAAAATATTGGCAGTTCTGCTAGCGATATTGACATATTTTCCAACCAAATCGCTATTCACACGTGCGACAAAGTCTTCTAAACTTAAATCAATATCTTCCATACTGCTATTGAGTTTAGCCGCGTAGTAATAGCGCAGATATTCAGGATTTTTGATATGGTCTAAATAACTGCGTGCGGTAATAAAAGTGCCGCGCGACTTACTCATTTTTTCGCCATTCACAGTTAAAAAACCATGTGCAAATATACTGGTAGGTGTACGGTAGCCGCTATATTCCAGCGTTGCAGGCCAAAATAGCGCATGGAAATACAAAATATCTTTGCCGATAAAGTGGTAAAGCTCAGTTTTGGAATCTTGCTTCCAGTACTCGTCAAAATCCAGCCCATTCTTAGCGCATAGATTTTTGAAGCTCGCCATGTAGCCAATCGGCGCATCCAGCCACACATAGAAGTATTTACCTGGCGCATCGGGGATTTCAAAACCAAAATATGGCGCATCGCGCGAAATATCCCAGTCATTCAGGCCATTCTCAAACCACTCGCCCATTTTATTGGCAGCTTCGCCTTGTAACGTTCCGCTACGCGTCCAGTCTTTTAAAAAGACTTCACATTCTGAAAGTTTAAAAAAGTAGTGTTCTGTCTCTTTACGCACAGGCGCCGCACCAGAAACGGCTGAATACGCATTTATCAGCTCGGTTGGATTGTAAGTCGCACCGCACACCTCACAGCTATCGCCATATTGGTCTTTGGCGTGGCATTTTGGACATTCGCCTTTGATGAACCTATCAGGCAAGAACATGTTCTTTACAGGATCGTAAAACTGTTCGATGGTTCTGGTGGCAATTTTTCCGTTAGCTTTTAACTTTCTATAAATACCTTGAGAAAGCACTTTGTTTTCATCAGAATTGGTGGAATAGTAATTATCAAATTCCACCAAAAATTCTTTAAAATCAGCACTGTGTTCTTTATGCACCGCTTCAATTAAGGCTTCCGGCGTAATGCCTTCTTTCTCCGCACGTAACATAATCGGCGTGCCGTGCGTATCGTCCGCGCACACGTAGTGAACAGTATGACCTTGCATTTTTTGAAAACGCACCCAAATATCAGTTTGAATGTATTCAACTAAATGGCCTAAATGAATACTGCCATTAGCGTAAGGCAGCGCAGAGGTAACTAGAATTTTTCTCATAAGCGCCATTTTAGCAAAGACGCTGGCTTCTACATAAGTTAAAATGCATTTTTATTAGGAATATCCATGGCAATCACCGAATTAGACATCCAAACCGCTTTAAAAACGCTCATTGACCCAAACACGGGGCGTGATTTTGTCACCTCGAAATCGGCCAAAAATATTCAAATTACGGGCAACCACGTGAGTGTAGATATTGTGTTGGGCTACCCTGCCAAAAGCGTGATGGGTTCTGTCAAAACCTTAGTAGAAACGCATTTAAAAGTGCTACAAGGCGTGGAAAATGTAAACGTAAATATTGGCAGCCGCATCGTTGCACACAAGGCGCAGCAAGGCGTAACGCTGTTGCCGAACGTGAAAAACATCATCGCAGTAGCTTCAGGAAAAGGCGGCGTTGGCAAATCAACCACTTCTGTGAATTTGGCTTTGGCGCTGGCGGCTGAAGGCGCGACGGTGGGCTTGCTAGATGCCGATATTTACGGCCCAAGCCAGCCGCAAATGCTCGGCATTTCAGGTCGCCCAGAAAGCTCGGATGGCAAAAGCATGGACCCGATGGTTGCGCATGGCATTCAAGCCATGAGTATTGGATTTTTGGTAGATATTGATACGCCGATGGTGTGGCGCGGCCCAATGGTGACGGGTGCTCTAGAACAATTGTTACGTGAAACGCGTTGGGATAATTTGGATTATTTGATCATCGATTTACCGCCTGGCACGGGTGATATTCAACTCACGCTCGCGCAAAAAATACCTGTGACTGGTGCGATTATCGTGACCACGCCGCAAGATATTGCGCTGCTGGATGCACGTAAAGGCTTGAAAATGTTCGAAAAAGTCGGCATCCCCATTTTAGGCATTGTTGAAAATATGAGTACGCATATTTGTAGCAATTGTGGACACGAAGAACATATATTCGGTGCGGGTGGTGGACAAAAAATGTGTGATGATTACAAAGTGGATTTACTTGGTAGTTTACCGCTCGACATCAGCATTCGTGAACTCACCGACAGCGGAAACCCAAGCGTCATTGCACAACCTGATTCAAAAATCGCCAGTATTTACAAAGAAATCGCACGTAAAGCCGCGATTAAAATCGCGAATGCATCGCTCGACCATAGCAGCAAATTTCCGAATATTGTGATTCAGAATACTTAAGAAAGAAAGATAATGCCAAAAATCTTACTATTTCTCGCACTATTCATAGCACTATTTCTTAGTGGTTGTAGCAATGATGAGGGTAAAAAAGAAAATAAACGGCTTAGTATAGAAATTACACAAGCCTTACTTAGAGAAAAATTTGACTATCTTGATTTGTCAGTTTTATCAAAAACAGATTGGGATAGAGTATGCATCATTGCTCCTTATGCATTAGCTGAGGACGTAGAAAAACAAATTGGCTTTAAGTGGGACGGCTTATTTAATACAGGCAGAGGCAACGAAGGTGTTGTATCACTTTTGTTTATAAAAGATAAAACTGTAGTTGAGTTTATAGTGCATCCAAGATACGAAGGTGACTTTTTGGGCTCGCATGGCTGCATATCAAGAGAAGATGCGAAATTCGTAAAGTTAGAAGACAAAAATGGCTGGTTAAAACTTACACAAAAAATGAATAACTAAGCCACTTAGAATTTATGAAAAATCACAAACACAGCGCAACGGAAAAACTCATCGGTACCAGCTATGAAGCCATGGATGAGCGCACGCAAAAAGTCGCGAGGCATATCACCGAGCGCAAGCACATCTCTAAAAACACCTCGTTAGAACAAGATGACAGCAAAACTTTTGGCCAGCGCGCGGCCGATGCGGTCGCCAAATTTGGTGGCTCATGGGCGTTTATTATTTTATTTGGCGTGGTTTTAGTTTGCTGGGTAATTTTAAATTCGGTCGTTTTGGCTAATTACGATAAAGCGTTTGACCCCTACCCCTACATTTTACTGAATTTATTTTTGTCGATGTTGGCATCGATTCAGGCGCCGATTATTTTGATGTCGCAAAACCGCCAAGCTGAAAAAGACCGCCAAAATGCCGAGCATGATTACGAAGTGAATCTAAAAGCTGAGCTGGAAATTATGCTGCTGCACGAAAAGGTGGATTTGCTGCGCGAAAATCAATGGAGCGAGTTGATTGCGATTCAAAAAGAACAGTTGCGGTTACTAGGGAATTTAATTGAAAAGCAATCATTGACTTAAAATAACAAAAAAATCACATGCCCTGTAGCCTAGTATCCATGCAGGTTTCGCATTCGACTTAGTGCTTTAGCACTTAGCGAGAATGGTGATGCCAAGAACTGGTACAGGGCAGTTAATTTAAGTTTACTTCAACTCAACATCATAACAATAAACATCCACACCATTCGCTGGCGCCATCAAAGCAGCGGGAATTTCCACGCCCTTACGCCAATTATTCACAGCTTCTTGCTTGCCTTCACCTGTGACTAAAAACATGGCTTCGCGCGTGTTATTTAGACGATTCACGCTCATGGTGACACGGTCGGCAGGCGGTTTTGGGGCATTAAACACGGGCACTGCATCGGCACTGTTATCTATTGGCTGCCCAGGAAACAAACTGGCGGTATGGCCATCTTCACCTAGGCCGCAAATAACCACATCAAAAGTGCCGACGTTTTTGATGGTTTCAGAAAAAATTTTAGCCGCCACTACATTGCCCAATTCTGTTGGAATATCAAATACTTGCGATTTTGGAATGGCGACATGATCGAGCCACACTTGACGCACCATCACGCTATTACGCTCCACGTCATCCACAGGCAGGCAGCGATCGTCGTTTAAAAAAATATGCCATTTTGACCAATCAGTATCAATGTCGCGCAACCGCCTATAAATACTGCGCGGCGTGTTGCCACCTGCCAGCACTAACAAAAACTGGCCGCGCTCGGCAATGGCCTCATTTGCGCTTTGCACAATGGCATCGCACACGCTGTGGCGTAGCGCCTCGATGCTATTGAATTGTTTCCAACGAGTGACTTGATGTGTGTTTTTATTTTGCATGTACTTTAATAGTCAGATAAAAATTAGGTCGCATTTTAACAGGAATTATCGTGCTTTTTTCCGCATTTATGACATAGATCATTGTGCGTAAACACTGCCATGCATTATTATATCGGCTTATTCAAAAGGAACTTTAAATGCTAATAAAAGATGATGAAGTTGTAAACATCGACACGCCAACTGGCGACATGCGTGCGCACATTTTTCGCCCACTCGCCCCAGGCAAATATCCTGCTATTTTGATGTATTCAGAGATTTTTCAAGTAACTGGCCCCATTCGTCGCACCGCCGCCATGTTGGCTGGACACGGTTTTATCGTCGCTTGCCCAGAGATTTATCACGAATTTGAACCTGCAGGCACCGTGCTTGCTTACGACACCACTGGCACAGAGCGCGGCAACGAGCTTAAAATAACCAAACCATTAACCGCTTACGATACTGACGCACGTGCCGTTTTAGCTTACTTAAAATCGCGTGAAGATTGTACGGGCAGACTCGGCGTGATGGGCATTTGCGTGGGTGGTCACTTGGCTTTCCGCGCTGCCATGAACCCTGGCGTGCTGGCGGCAGTCTGTTTTTACGCGACAGACATTCACAAAAAAGCGCTCGGCTTGGGCAAAAATGATAACTCACTGGAACGAGCTGGCGAAATTAAAGGCGAGCTGTTGCACATTTGGGGCAAGCAAGATCCGCACGTACCGATGGAAGGGCGTAATATGATTAAAGCGCGCTTGGACGAAGTGGGCACGCGTTACACTTGGCACGAATTTAACGGTCAGCACGCGTTTATGCGCGACGAAGGACACCGCTACGATCCTGAATTAGCATTACAAAGCTGGAACTTGCTATTGGCGCTGTTCCACCGCAGATTAGGTTATGGCGATTTGGATATGGCAAATGATGGCGCAGCGGCTGAAAGTAGACACTAAGCGGCACCATTAAATTTTATTATTATGTTGCCGTTATAAGTTTAACAACTAAAAACCACCGCGCCAGCAACCGCATGGATACAAGGTGAATCAAACTCACGAAGTGAATTTGAGAGAAGGTACCCTGGGGTATTGGCTTGCAGAGCATATAAAATGTAGTTTAAAAGGGATTAAATGACACGAAAAATAGACCCATGTACCCTCGTTTTGTTTGGCGCAAGCGGCAACTTATCGCGCATTAAACTCATGCCAGGCTTGTTTCGCCTTGATGTTGCTGGTCGTCTACCAGATCACATGGTGATTCTTTCTGTTGGTCGCGGCGAACTATCACGCGAAGCTTGGCAGGCGGAGATTAAGGGTATGTTGGATGCCAAATTCAAAAATGGCTATGATCAAAAAATTTATGAGCGCTTTATTGCGCGCAATCATTACCACGCTAATCCACCGACCGACCCTGATGCTTTCAAGAAAATGAAGGCTGTTTTGTCCGACGAAAGTGTATTCCCACAAAACTTGGCCTATTTCTTATCGGTGCGTCCAACTGATTTTGCACCCGTAGTAGAACAGCTTTCAGGTGTAGGTTTGTTAGACGAAAGCAAGTACTGGCGCCGTGTATTGATTGAAAAGCCATTTGGCACTGATTTACCAAGTGCGCAAGACTTACAGGCAAAAATCACCAAGCATCTAAAAGAAAGTCAGATCTACCGTATCGACCATTATTTAGGTAAATCTGCGTTGCAAAATGTAATGCTCACACGCTTTACCAACGCAATGTTCGAGCCAATTTGGAATAATGAACACATTGATCACGTACAAATTACCAATAATGAGATTTTAGGCGTTGGTGACCGTACGACGTTTTACGATAGCACGGGCGCTTTAAGGGATATGGTGCAAAGTCACTTGTTACAAACATTGGCTTTAGTTGCAATGGAAAAACCTAAGGATTTAAGTCCAGAAAGCATCCGCGCTGAAAAAATCAAATTACTTGAATCTATTCGCCCTATTCCCGTCAATACCCTTAGCAAACACGCTTTCCGAGCACAATATGCGGCTGGGCGTGTGTGCGTTGCAGATGGTCATGGCGAGAACGTACACGGCTATTTGGAAGAGTTAGCTAGAGAAGGCGTGACATCAAGCGTGACTGAAACTTACGCCGCTCTAAAGCTGTTTATTGATAACCCACGCTGGAAAGGCGTTCCATTCTACGTGCGCACTGCAAAACGCATGCATGAGGGCAATACGGCGATTTCTATTCGCTTCAAAAAAGCCCCTATGCAATTGGTGGAAGGTCAGCACCAAAATTGGCTCACGCTTAACATTCAGCCGCGTGAGTGCATTAAAATGGAAATCGAATCTAAAATACCAGGCTTAGATATTGCCACACGTACACTTAGCATAGACGCGCCACAACGCCAAAAAGAAGACGAAACTATTGATTCTTACGAGTCTTTAATGTTAAACCTGATGGAAGGCGACCCATCGCTTTATCTACATATTAGCGAAGTTGAAGCACAATGGCGCTTGATTGACCCTGTGGTTAAAGCATGGGTGGCAGATAAATCACCTGTACATCAATACAAGGCTGGCAGTCGCGATCCAGCTGAATCAAGTGTGATTTTTGAAGCTAAAGACCAGTTCTGGCGCTATAGCATTGAATTAGGCGGCGATGCCCACTAATTCTTGGATAATTTTTAGCGGTGTTTAATTAAAAGTTTTTCACAAACATAAGCAATGCACTTTATAATGCCCAACTTAAACCTTGGGCATTATTTTTTACAGTATAGAATAGAAAAAATATGAGCATAAAATCTGATAAATGGATACGCCGCATGGCCGAGCAACACGGCATGATAGAGCCGTTTGAGCCGAATCAAGTGAAACAAAATGCTGAAGGTCAGCGCATGGTTTCATACGGCACTTCTAGCTATGGTTACGATATTCGCTGCAGTAAAGAATTTAAACTATTCACCAATATTAACAGCACCATTGTTGACCCAAAAAATTTCGACCCAAATTCATTTGTAGAAGTAAATGCTGATTTTTGCATCATTCCACCCAACTCGTTTGCACTGGCAAGAACCGTTGAATACTTCCGTATTCCACGCAATGTGTTGACTATTTGTCTGGGTAAATCGACTTACGCGCGCTGTGGCATCATAGTGAACGTGACACCATTTGAGCCAGAATGGGAAGGCTATGTGACACTAGAATTTAGCAACACCACGCCGCTGCCCGCCAAGATATACGCCAATGAAGGCTGCGCACAAGTGCTATTTTTTGAAGCCGATGATGATGATATTTGCGAAACTAGCTACAAAGATCGCGGCGGCAAGTATCAAGGTCAGGTTGGCGTCACACTACCTAAGATTTAATTAAGGACATTAGATGAAGTTCCGCTTTCCCGTTGTCATTATCGATGAAGATTTCCGCTCAGAAAATTCTTCTGGCCTAGGTATCCGCATGCTCGCTAAGGCCATCGAGGAAGAAGGTGTTGAAGTGCTTGGCGTCACCAGTTATGGCGATCTAACCTCTTTCGCGCAACAACAAAGCCGCGCTTCGGCGTTTATTCTGTCGATTGACGACAATGAAATTATTGAAGAAAATCAAGATGCGCTAGATAATTTGCGTAAATTTGTCGATGAAATTCGTTATCGCAATGAGGAAATTCCTATCTTTTTGCATGGCGAAACGCGCACTTCGCGCCACATTCCCAACGAGATTTTGCGCGAACTTAACGGTTTTATTCACATGTACGAAGATACGCCAGAATTCGTTGCACGCTATATTCTGCGCGAAGCGCGGACGTATTTAGATAGCCTTGCTCCACCGTTTTTTAAAGCGCTAACTGAATATGCTGCCGATGGCTCATATTCGTGGCATTGCCCAGGCCACTCGGGTGGCGTGGCGTTTTTAAAATCACCCGTAGGCCAAATGTTTCACCAATTTTTCGGGGAAAATATGTTGCGCGCCGACGTATGTAACGCGGTAGATGAGCTTGGTCAATTACTCGACCACACTGGTCCAGTGGCAGCCTCTGAGCGCAATGCGGCGCGTATTTATAATTGCGACCATTTGTATTTTGTCACCAATGGCACATCGACATCCAACAAAATGGTGTGGAACAGCACCGTGGCGCCAGGAGACGTGGTAGTTGTTGACCGCAACTGCCACAAATCGATTTTGCACGCGATTATTATGACAGGTGCAATCCCCGTATTTTTAATGCCAACACGCAATCATTTTGGCATTATCGGACCAATTCCAAAGAGCGAATTTGAATGGAAAAACATTCAAAAGAAAATCGATAGAAACCCCTTTATTGCCGATAAAAAAGCTAAGCCGCGTGTACTCACGATTACGCAATCGACCTACGATGGCGTGTTGTATAACGTGGAAGAAATTAAAGACATGCTGGACGGCAAAATTGACACGCTTCATTTTGATGAAGCGTGGTTGCCACATGCGACTTTTCACGATTTTTATGGCGATTATCACGCAATTGGCGAGGGACGTCCACGTTGTAAAGAAAGCATGGTGTTTTCAACGCAATCCACCCACAAGTTGCTTGCGGGCTTAAGCCAAGCGTCGCAGATTTTAGTACAAGATGCCGAAAACAACAAGCTCGACCGCGATGTATTCAACGAATCCTACTTGATGCACACGTCAACCAGCCCGCAATATTCGATTGTCGCGAGTATCGACGTAGCCGCCGCCATGATGGAAGCGCCTGGCGGCACGGCATTAGTGGAAGAAAGCTTGATGGAAGCGCTCGACTTCCGGCGCGCCATGCGCAAAGTAGATGAAGACTGGGGTGCCGATTGGTGGTTTAAAGTGTGGGGGCCAAACGATTTAAGCGAGGAAGGCTTAGAAGAGCGCGAAGCGTGGATGTTACACGCCAACGAGGCTTGGCACGATTTTGGCGATTTGGCTCCAGGCTTCAATATGCTAGATCCGATTAAAGCGACCATCATCACGCCAGGTTTGGATATTAAAGGCGATTTCTCGAATAAATTTGGCATTCCCGCCGCAATCGTCACTAAATACTTGGCAGAACATGGCGTTATTGTTGAAAAAACTGGCTTGTATTCGTTCTTTATCATGTTCACTATTGGCATTACCAAAGGTCGCTGGAACACGTTGGTAGCGGCTTTGCAGCAATTTAAAGACGATTACGACAAGAACCAACCGCTGTGGAAAGTGTTGCCAGAGTTTTGTCAAAAACAACCGCGTTACGAAAAAATTGGCTTGCGCGATTTATGCGAGCAAATTCATGCGGTTTACAAGGCAAATGACGTAGCTCGCCTGACGACTGAAATGTATCTATCTGACATGGTGCCCGCGATGAAACCGACCGACGCGTTTGCCAAAATGGCGCATCGCGAGATTGATCGCGTGGCGATTGACGACCTTGAGGGTCGCATTACCGCTGTGCTACTAACACCCTACCCGCCTGGTATTCCGCTATTAATTCCAGGTGAAAAATTTAACAAAGTGATTGTAAATTACTTAAAATTTGCACGCGAGTTTAACGAGAAATTTCCCGGCTTTGAAACGGATAATCACGGTTTGGTGAAAGAAATTGTGGATGGCAAAGCGATTTATTATGTGGATTGCGTAGAGAAATAGTGCGTGCCTGCAGGCCTCATGGATATTGGCTTGCAGAGCATGTTTTAAAGATTTTTTCGGCTGTAAATTAAATCGTAATATTCAAGACCACTCGCTGCGACGTGGTCTTTTTTTTCAACTAACTTCCATTCACTTTCATTAATTTCTGGAAAAAACGCATCGCCTTCAACATTTGCTTTCACTTCTGTAATATAGAGCTTGGTAGCAAGTTTTAAGCCTTCTTGATACAATTCTGCGCCGCCAATAACGAATGGTTCAGCATCGCCAGAAGCCAATATCCATGCGGCCTGCAAGCTATGTGCAATTAGCGCGCCTTCTACTTTATACTGTTTATTTCGCGTCACAATTATCGTGGTGCGCCCTGGCAACAAGCGCCCTAGAGATTCATAGGTTTTGCGCCCCATGATAATGTGGTGACCCGTGGTGAGCGCGCGAAAACGCTTTAAATCTTCGGGCAAATGCCATGGTAGTGCGTTATTCAAGCCTATAACACGGTTTTTTGCGCACGCAACAATCAGTGAAAGACTATTTTTCAAACCGCCACTTTTCCTGCAATGGCTGGGTGCGGGTCGTAATTTTCCAGAGTAAAGTCCTCAAACTTAAAGCTGAAAATATCAGTTACTTCTGGGTTAATCTTCATTTGCGGCAAGGCGCGAAGTTCGCGTGAAAGCTGCTCGTTTACTTGTTCCATATGATTGGTATAAATGTGTGCATCGCCCAGCGTGTGCACAAAATCGCCCAGTTTTAAGCCGCATACTTGCGCCACCATCATAGTTAAAAGCGCATAGGAAGCAATGTTAAATGGCACGCCTAGAAAGATGTCTGCGCTGCGCTGATAAAGCTGGCAACTCAATTTACCATCTGCCACATAAAACTGAAAAAACGCATGGCAAGGTGGTAACTTCATTTGATCCACATCCGCCACGTTCCAAGCGCTCACAATCAAGCGGCGCGAATCAGGGCTTTTCTTAATCGCGTTCACCACTTGCGTAATTTGGTCAATATGCGTGCCATCTGGCTTTGGCCAGTTGCGCCATTGATAACCATATACAGGGCCGAGATTACCGCTCTCATCCGCCCATTCATCCCAAATACGTACGCCGTTTTCTTTTAAATAGGCAATATTGGTGCTACCTTGCAAAAACCAAAGTAACTCATGAATAATGGATTTTAAATGTACTTTTTTAGTGGTCAGTAGCGGGAAACCATCTGCCAAATTAAAGCGCATTTGGTAGCCAAACACTGACAACGTGCCAGTGCCAGTGCGGTCTTCTTTTTTGTTGCCGTGTGCCAGCACATGGCGCATTAAATCAGTGTATTGTTTCATGTTAAAACCTGCTTCATAAAAACTCCGTCATTCTGGCGAAGTATTCTGCACAATAAATGCTTTAATCGTTGCCACATCCGGGTCCATTACGTCAAATTTTTGCGGTAAACTCTCAATGCCAAGCAAGCCTGCAGGCCGCTCTGGCGCTTGTCCTAAGGCTTCCATAATTGCATCTTCAAACTTAACTGCCAGCGCGGTTTCTAGCACTACCATCGGCGTATTTTTATCTCTTAATTCTAGCGCCACTTTCAAACCATCTGCCGTGTGCGTATCAATCACCACACCGTATTTTTTGTTAGTTTCACGAATAGTTGCCATGCGATTTGCATGGTTGCTACTACCCGATACAAAGCCAAATTCACGCACTTTTGGCATTAAATCTTTAATATCAAATGCGCCACCTTTATCCACGCTAGACCACAACTCGCGCACTTTTGCGCCATCTTGCCCAACCAAGTCAAACACAAAACGCTCAAAATTCGAAGCTTTGGAAATATCCATAGATGGGCTAGAAGTGTGATAAGTATTGGCTGAACCACGCGGGCGATAAACGCCCGATTTAAAAAACTCGTCTAATACATCATTCTCGTTTGTAGCGACAATTAGCTTATCAATCGGCAAGCCCATCATGCGCGCAACGTGACCAGCACACACGTTACCGAAATTGCCGCTAGGCACTGCAAAATCAACCTTCTGCGCGTTGTTTTGCGTCACAGCAAAGTAGCCCTTAAAGTAGTACACCACTTGCGCAACGATACGCCCCCAGTTGATGGAATTCACCGCGCCAATTTTGTATTTAGCTTTAAAAGACGCGTCGTTACTCACGGCTTTCACTATGTCTTGGCAATCGTCAAACACGCCATTCACGGCGATATTGAAAATATTTTCGTCTTGTAGACTAAACATTTGTGCAGTTTGGAAGCGGCTCATTTTTTTGTGCGGACTCAGCATAAATACGCGCACGCCTTTTTTTCCGCGCATGGCATATTCAGCCGCACTGCCCGTGTCACCTGAGGTTGCGCCTAGAATATTGGTCGTTTCACCTTTTTTTGCCAACACATACTCAAACAAATTGCCGAGCAACTGCATCGCCATGTCTTTAAACGCCAATGTAGGCCCGTTGGAAAGACTTAACAGATACAAATTATTTTCTAGCTTTAAAATCGGAGCAATATCATCTGCTTTTTGCCCTTCGCGAGTAAAGCCATAAACTTTAGCCGTATAGGTTTTATCGATAATTGCCTTTAAATCAGCGGCAGGAATGTCATCAATGAGGCGACTTAAAATGGTAAAAGCCAAATCACGGTAATTCATGCCGCGCATGGCGGTTAAATCGGCATCGTTTAATTGCGGATAGCTTTCAGGCAAATACAATCCGCCATCTGGCGCGAGACCACCTAATAAAATTTCGCTAAAACTTAAAGCTGGCGATTGCCCGCGGGTGGAAATATATTTCATACTAAATTAACGGCCTAATTCTTCCATGCGAATTTTAACTAACTTGCCCACAATCGCAGGCAGCGCTTCAATCTCAGCAATGCCAGCATCCATATTCTTCTCGAGCGTTACATGCGTCAAAATAACAATGTCGGCTTCAGTTTCATTATCCTGCGGCTCTTTTTGTAGCATTGCATCGATAGAAATATTTTTATCGGCTAAGATCTTGGTCACGCCTGCCAACACACCAGGTTTGTCACTGGCGCGTAAACGCAAATAGTAAGCCGAATTAACTTCAGCAATCAGCAAAATCGGTAAATCAGCCACACTATTGGGCTGGAAAGCCAAATAAGGCACGCGCTGCTCCACCGTCGCGCCACTTAAGCGCGCCACATCCATTAAATCTGCTACCACCGCACTAGCTGTAGGCTCTGCGCCAGCACCTGCACCGTAATACAGCGTTGGACCAACGGCATCGCCCTTCACCACCACAGCGTTCATTGCACCATTGACGTTGGCGATTAATCGTTTTTCTGAGATTAGCGTAGGGTGCACACGTAGTTCCACGCCTTTATCAGTGCGCTTAGCAATGCCCAAAAGTTTCACGCGATAGCCTAGCTCTTCCGCGTATTTAATATCAGTTTGCTGCAACTTGGTGATGCCTTCAGTGTAAGCCTGCTCAAATTTCATCGGCATGCCAAAGGCAATCGCCGACATAATCGTGAGTTTGTGCGCGGCATCGATGCCTTCCACGTCAAAAGTAGGATCTGCCTCAGCGTAGCCCAAGCGTTGCGCTTCTCCTAGCACGTCTTTAAAAGCTAGGCCTTTTTCGCGCATTTCGGTGAGGATAAAATTCGTAGTCCCGTTGATGATACCCGCCACCCATTCAATTTTATTGGCGCCTAAACCTTCGCGTAGCGCCTTGATAATGGGGATACCACCCGCAACCGCTGCCTCAAACGCGACAATTACACCCGCTTTTTGCGCAGCTGCAAAAATCTCATTGCCATGCAAGGCAAGTAGCGCCTTGTTCGCAGTCACCACGTGCTTGCCGTTTTCAATGGCTTTTAACACCAACTCTTTGCTTAGGGTATATCCACCAATCAGCTCAACTACCACGTCCACTTTCGGGTTACTCACCACCGCAAAAGCATCGTTAGTCACGTCCACACTACCGCCAGTCAAGGTTTTAGCATGATCAACATTTCTATCCGCCACTTGCACCACGTTTATCGCCACGCCCGTGCGACGCGTAATTTCTGCCGCGTTGCGCGTTAAAACCGTATAAGTACCGCCGCCGACGGTACCGATGCCCAACAAACCTACATTAAGTTGCTTCAAGCTTTTGCTCCATGCTTCATTCGGTAATTTTTTAAGAATCTGGCAATACGCTTCATCGCCTCAGTTAAATCATCCACATTGGGCAGAAATACAATCCTAAAGTGGTCTGGCGTCTTCCAATTAAAGCCCGTGCCTTGCACCAGCAAGACTTTTTCTTCTAACAATAAATCCAAAATAAATTGCTGGTCATCTGCTATTGGATAAATTTTAGGGTCGAGTTTCGGGAATAAATACATGGCGGCTTTGGGCTTAACGCAGCTCACGCCAGGAATCGCCGTAATCATGTCATAAGCCAAATCGCGCTGTTTGCACAACCTACCAGCGGGAGCGACTAAATCATCGATACTTTGATAACCGCCGAGCGCAGTTTGAATAGCCAATTGCCCTGGCACATTGGCGCAAAGCCGCATAGATGCCAGCATATTCAAGCCTTCGATGTAATCGGCCGCGTGGTCTTTTTCGCCAGAAATCACCATCCAGCCCGCTCTATAACCGCAAGTGCGATAGTTCTTTGAAAGCCCGTTAAAAGTCACAAACAACACATCATCTGCCAGCGAGGCGATGGAAGTATGAGTGTTTTCATCGTATAACACTTTATCGTAAATTTCATCAGCGAAAATCACCAAATCGTGATGCCGCGCGATTTCGATAATGCCTTTTAAAATCTCAGGCGGATAAAGCGCTCCTGTTGGATTATTCGGGTTAATCACCACAATGCCGCGCGTGTTGGCAGTAATTTTCGCTTCAATATCGGCCAAATCGGGCAACCAGCCTGTCGCTTCATCGCACACATAATGTCGCGCGGTGCCGCCAGCCAACGTCACAGCAGCTGTCCACAGCGGATAATCTGGCATCGGCACCAGCACTTGGTCGCCATTATTCACCAGCGCCTGCATCGCCATCACAATCAACTCCGAGACGCCATTGCCGATGATAATGTCATCTACTGTCACACCACGTATGTGCTTGCTTTGCGTAGCGTGCATAATCGCTTTACGCGGTGCAAATAAGCCTTTGCTATCGGTATAACCACCCGCATTGCCCATGTTGCGAATCACGTCCTGCATGATTTCCTCTGGCACTTCAAAGCCGAACGAAGCTGGGTTGCCAATATTGAGCTTAATAATGCGCTGGCCTTCGTCTTCCATCTGCCGCGCACGTTGCAGCACAGGGCCACGAATATCGTAGCAAACGTTGGCAAGTTTATTAGATTTAGCTAGTTTTTTTGGAGAAGTCATAAGGCGTAAGTTTACCTTAGAATGGGGTTCTCGTTCAATGAAAGGCGCGCTAAAATAGGCGTATGAAACTACATTTAACCACTGCAGAAAATAACTATTTAATTACGGGCTATGGCGAAAGCTTTGTGGAAATCAACAAACGGCGTTATGCACAAAATTTAATTGTGATGGCAGATAAGCTGATTTTAGATTGGCAAGCGACTGATTTTGCCAGTTTGGCAGAAGCGCATTTCGCGCAAATTGTAGAATTAAACCCAGAAGTAGTTTTACTCGGCACAGGCGAAAAACACCAGTTTTTACACCCGAAAATTTACAAAAATCTAACTGAAATTGGCATTCCACTTGAATGCATGACCACCGCCGCAGCGTGCAGAACCTACAACTTTTTAATGAGCGAAGGCCGTAATGTGGCGGCGGCTTTGTTGGTTTAGCGCCTTAAATTGATTCAAAACGATGGCCTAGGAACCGCATGGATATTGGGTTGCAGGGCATCAATTATTTGCTATTTTCACGTTGTTCAAAAAAGTTTTTGAGCAAGCTGTTTGTTACTTCATCATTCGGTTTTTTTTGCACTTCATATAAAGCATTCATTCTCAGTAGCAGACTTTGGGGGAAATCAATCCGATGTTCTACTTTTATTTCCTCTTTTTTAATTTTGCCATGGCGATATTTTTCGTAGTCATTAAAATTGATAAAATCCATATGCACTCCGGGTTTCTCTGCATATTCAGCTGCAGCTTTTGTAGGGCACAAACCAGCTCCTATCCAACTGATTAGCCCTATGCCCTCTTGAAACTCTCGATTAAAGTAGGCGATATATCCGCCAGCTTGATTAGACTTGCCGTATTTAAAGATTCCTCCACCCCAAGGCCCGGCCTCTGGCGGAGGTAGATCCTTTGGCAATTCTTTGGGTGGGATTTCCAAAAATCTACTAGAAGTTAAGCTTTGCACGCGGTTTTCTTTAATGATTTCTGGCTTAATCCAAGAAGGCATTTGAATTTTATTGTCGTAGTACACATCCATTTGGCAATTGAGGGGTTTCCAGCAGCTATCTTCTTTTTTATCATAGCCGCACATTGTGTAGCCAATAGTCGTCATGCGCCAAGCCACAGCCAGCGCGCCCTTCAACTCGGGTTCCACCCATTGTTTTGGCATACGAAAACGTTCAGCAAATTCTTTGGTATAACCCCATGTCCATGGGTCTAAAATGTAAGGCTTACCATGCTTAAATGTATAGTGATCCTCATACCGAGAATTCATCACCTTATCTTCGTAGCTTCTTTGATCCCATGGCGTGTTATTAACTTCGTCAGTTGTAGACAAAGCCGAATCTGCAAAGCTACTAAAGCTTATCTGCATTAAAAAAAAGGTAAGTAGTAATTTGCTTTTTTTCATTATCAACTTTTTTAATTTAATTAGAATTTATCGCTGCGGCGTTAGCGTCAACAGCAAGCCGTTATCCGTCACCACCATATCTTTTGGGCTGTAGCTGGTGCCGCCAAATGTTAAATCTTCTGGTTTCACTTGGTAAAGCGTTAAGCCAGTCAACATTTCGCCGCCCACCGTTTTGGCGAGCGCGTTAAATAAATCGTTAAATTTGCCATCTGCACCATTAAAGCTCACGTTTTCAATTTTCGGTTCATCTAACACCACCGCGCTGGTAGCGGCGTCGAAGCGCAATTTACCCGAAATGCCGAGTTTGCCTGCTAAAGATTGATCGAGTATTTGGCTGGAAAGCGTGCTATCCATGGTTGTCATCATGCGGCCAGTGGTTTTATCGAAAGTGACTACAGAATTAGATAAATTCACATCGAACACTTTAAGCAGCGAGATGGGTAGCGCTAATTTTTCATTGAGTTTTTGCGCGATTTGGTCGCCTGTGACGTTTACTGTGCGGTCGCCCATCATGGTGGCGCAGCCGTTTAAAACAAGCGCAAAAAGAATGGTTAAAAAAGACTTCATACCACGCTCCTATTTTAAGGGGATGCGATTACTAACGCGCCTTACAGGTTTTTGGTTGATAGCGTCAACGTGGCATTCGTGCCGCCAAAGCCGAAACTGTTGGACAACGCGGTTTCAATTTTCACGTTATCAATACGCTTGGTGGCAATAGGCAAGCCCTCTGCAGCGGGGTCGAGATTCTCAATATTGGCAGATGCGGCGATGAAATTATTTTCCATCATAATCAAGGTATAAATCGCCTCGTTAACGCCCGCAGCGCCTAATGCGTGGCCGCTGAGTGATTTAGTTGAGGCAATAGCTGGCAACTTGCCATAAGCGCCGCCTGCAAACACGCCGCGTATCGCTTCGAGCTCTTTGGTGTCGCCCACAGGAGTCGAAGTCCCATGCGTGTTAATGTAATCCACATGGTCTATACCTTCCAGAGCCAACTTCATGCAGCGTTCTGCGCCCTCGCCGCTTGGCGCGACCATGTCGTAGCCATCCGAAGTCGCGCCGTAACCCACGACTTCAGCATAGATTTTTGCACCGCGTTTTTTTGCGTGTTCGTATTCCTCTAGCACTACAATACCGCCACCGCCAGAAATCACAAAACCATCGCGATCTGCATCGTAAGTACGGCTGGCTTTTTCAGGTGTATCGTTATATTTGCTGGAAAGCGCGCCCATCGCATCGAACAATAAACTCATCGTCCAATGCTCTTCCTCACCACCACCCGCAAAAATAATATCTTGTTTGCCCATTTGAATTTGCTCAACGCCATTACCAATGCAATGCGCACTAGTCGAGCATGCCGAGCTGATAGAGTAATTAACGCCTTTGATTTCCGCTCCAGTCGCCAAACAAGCCACAATGCCGTTGGACATAGTTTTGGTGACCATATACGGGCCGACGCGCTTGGCGCCTTTTTCACGGAAAGTATCGGTGGCTTCCAACATGCTTTCTGTTGATGTGCCGCCCGCGCCGACAATCATACCCGTGCGGATATTAGAAACGAGTTCTTTTGGCAATTTAGCATCAGCAATCGCTTCCTGCAGAGCAATCCAGCTATAGGCATGGCCTTTGGCCATAAAGCGCATCAGCTTGCGGTCAATCAAGCCTTCTAAATTCAGTTTAACATTACCTGCCACGTGCGAGCGAAAGCCGCGCTCTGCGTATTCAGGCTGAAAGCTAATACCAGAGCGGCCTGCATGCAAGCTCTCTTTGACTTCATTTTTATTATTGCCAAGGCTAGATACGATACCTAGTCCAGTAATGACGACACGACGCATTTCGTGTTCCTCCTATAGTATTTTTTGTTTTTATTAGAAATTATCAGTTCTTGTAAATAATCCTACGCGCAAATCACTCGCCGCATAAATCTCGCGACCATCTAAACTCATCGTCGCATCGGCGATTCCCATCACCAGCTTACGCATTATCACGCGCTTTAAATCGATAGTATAAGTCGCCATTTTGGCAGTTGGAAGTACCTGCCCGCTAAATTTTACTTCGCCCGCGCCAAGTGCCCTGCCGCGCCCAAGACCGCCCGCCCAACCTAAATAAAAACCTACTAATTGCCACATCGCATCCAGCCCCAAGCAACCCGGCATCACTGGGTCGCCAGTAAAATGGCAATCAAAAAACCATAAATCGGGCGAAATATCCAGCTCTGCAATAATCTGCCCATTGCCATATTTGCCGCCTTCATCGGTGATTTTTACAATGCGATCAAACATCAACATTGGCGGTAGCGGCAGCTGCGCATTGCCCTCACCAAACATTCCCCCACGCCCACACGCCAACAATTCCTCTTTGGTATAGCTGCTTTGTCTTGTCATTATATTTTTACTTAATATTGTGTTGAGATTAGTGCTATTTTCGCTGGAAAATCAATTTAGCGAAAGTACTATCTTTAAACAGTTATCCAAGTAAGCTTATTGTAGTAAGCTAAAGCCAAATCATTTTTACTACTTAAATTTACTAGACTAGCTAAATTAACACACCCTGCAACCCGCATGGATATTGCCTTGCAGAGCATATATTTTTAGTTTTTTAACGCGATTTGTTATTAAATTACCTCAAATTTTTAGTGCGCTATACAAACCTGTATACACTTTGTGTGAATTCATTTAATATAATATTAATTAAACAGTCATATTAATCATTTACTTTTTAGGGAAAACTCCATGAGCGACCGTCAACTGGCCGACTGGCGCAACCATGCGCTAACTTTAGAAAACGAAGTCAATAAGGTAGTCGTTGGTCAGGCAAACCCTGTGCGACTCATCACCACCGCGATTTTTGCGCGCGGTCATGTGTTGCTTGAGGGCGATGTGGGTGTGGGTAAAACTACACTGCTACGCGCATTTACGCGCGGTATTGGCGGTGGTTATCAGCGTATTGAAGGCACCATCGATTTGATGCCCAACGATTTGGTGTACCACACTTATTTGGGTGAAGATGGCAAACCGCACGTGAGCGCGGGACCGTTATTAATGTCGGGTGAGAATTTAAGTGTATTTTTCTTTAACGAGATTAACCGCGCGCGGCCGCAAGTACACTCGCTATTATTGCGCGTGATGGCGGAACGTACTTTATCTGCATTCAATAAAGAACATGTTTTCCCGCACATGATTGTATTTGCCGACCGCAACCAAGTGGAACGCGAAGAAACTTTTGAAATCCCTTCTGCTGCGCGCGATCGTTTTATGATGGAAATCCCAATTGTGGTGCCGAACGATGATAGCGTGATGTCTGACTTGATGTTTGACACACGCTTTCACAATGCAGATGCGTTGATTGACACAGTTAAGGCTGATGTATTGCAGTTTGACCAGTTAAATGGCTTTTCTAGCGTGATTCAAAAACATGTTGAAGCCTCGCCTACGCTAGAAAAATACGCACTCAATTTATGGAAAGCGACACGTAACCCCACCGATTATGGCGTAAAAGTGACCAATGTAGACATGAGCCGCCTTGTGCTTGCAGGCGCCAGCCCGCGCGGTATGAGTATGATGTTGCGCGCAGCGCGCGTGAACGCTTGGCTGAACGAGCGTACAGCAATTACACCTGATGATATTCACGCCGTGTTTCACGCCACCGTGGCGCATAGAATTGTGTTTAGCCCAGTGTATGAAATGCGCCGCACCGAGATTGCGCGCGAGATGTTGAGCAATATTATCAACGCAGTTGCAGCGCCTTAATTAGCTTCTAAGCATGTCCATCGAAGATATCAAGGAATTCAGCTACCACATCGGCTGGCGCAACCGTGGCCGCCATCCTGGCCGTCACGCCAGTACGCAGCGCGGCATGGGCATGGAGTTTATTGGACATACTTCACTACTTAATTACCCTGATCCGCGCCGTATTGATTTGCGCCAGACGCTGCGCGACCCAATGGAGCAAGTGTATGTTCGACTTTTTAACCAAAAAAGTGCTACGCCCGTTTATGTGATTTGCGATTTATCGGGCAGCATGAATTTTGGTAGTAAAGCGCGCAAAATCCGTAAGGCGGCAGATATTGCAGAATCTATTGCCAGAAGCGCCACTAAAAATGCCGACCCATTTGGTTTTGTGGGTTTTGATGACGTAGTACGCGAAGATTGGATTAGTACGCAGTCGTTTAAATCGCACCGCGCGATTGAGCTGGCGGAACGCTTAAAAGAATATCACCCAGAACCAGTTTCTGGCGCTGGCATCGGTGAAGTGTGGCGCTATTTACCTCGCGAACGCTCGCTAGTGTTTATGATTTCAGATTTCCATATGCCTCTGGCACAACTAGAAGGCGCGCTTTCTAACCTCACCCGCCACCACATTGTGCCCGTGGTGCTGTGGGATGCTGACGAATATACCAATTTGCCCGAAAACGGCATTACCGCCGTCACAGACCCAGAATCTGGCGCGCGACGTACTTTATTTTTGCGCAAAAGTTATCGCGATAAAATTATTGCAGCGTTTGAAGCGCGCCGTGCGGCGATTTATAAAATTTTTATGGAATTCGACATGCCGCCTTTTTATGTAGAAGGCGATTTTGATGCCGATATGCTGACTGAGTATTTTCACCAATTTGTAGCTGCTTAAACTAATTAAATATATGAAAAAATTAATATTCCAACTCTTATACGCGTGCATGTTAAGCCTTAGTGCAATCGCCGCCCATGCGCTCGATAGCCAATCGCTACCCGATATTAAAGCGGGTGTGGTTGGCATCCAAATACAGGACCCAGAAAGGGCTATCGGCTATACTGTGGGCGATGTACTAACGCGCCACATGGTAATTAGCATCAAAAAACCTTACAAGCTAATCCCCGAATCATTGCCGATTATTGGCTACCAAAAACGTTATCGCGGCCAGCTGATTGGTATTGATTTAAGCGATATTAAACATAGTAGCAAAGAGCATGGCGATACTGTAGTTCACGATTTAACCTTGAGCTACCAAGTATGGACGAATAGAAATGTCGTTAAAAATGGTGCATTGCCAGCCGAATATCTGCATATCATCAATGTGGAATCTAAAGGTAAAGAAGTGGTGAAATTTCGTATTCCTAGCTTTGAATTTAATATTTCGCCAATTGCGCGCTTTGGCCAAATTAAAATTGAAGAAGACATGAGCCCATATAGAGGGCCGCTACTGCTTGATAGCGCGCCAGAGAAACAACGCCTTAAAATGTTGCTGAGCATATTAGCTTTGAGTTTGCTGGGCTTGATTTATATGCTGGGCAAACATGCTTGGCTGCCACGTATGGGCGGGCCATTTGCTAAAAGCTATCGCCAAATTCGGAAACAAGCGAGCACGCCGCAAGGCATACAGAATGCGGTTTTCAGCATGCATGGCGCATTAAACACCACTGCGGGTTATAGTTTATTTAACGATAATTTGGATGAATTTTTAGCCAAAAAACCTGCGTTTAACGCCATTAAAACTGAAATGCAGCATTTTTTTGGCTTATCGAACCAAGTATTTTTCGAACCTAACGCACAACACAAAGCTGGGAGCGACCCGCTAAATTGGCTAGCGCAGTTTTGTCGCCGCTGCCGAGATTGCGAACGCGGTTTAATTCCTGATACTTTAAGTCCAAACACAAAATAATTATGTCATTTTCTAACCCTTGGTTGTTATGGTTGCTGCCTTTGGCTTTTTTGCCACTGGTGTTTCAGCGCGCGCACAGCAAAAGTTACTCTTGGCTCGATATGCTGCCCGCTGACCCGCTTTCCAACCTCATCGGCTGGTTTTTAAAGGTGCTGGCTGTGCTTACGCTGTTATTTATCGTGCTGGGGTTAAGTGCGCCGCATACCAATCAACAACATGTTGAACGCATTGGCGTAGGCGCTCAAATTGGTTTGGTGCTGGATAGAAGCGCGAGTATGGATGACCCATTTTCTGGCATGGTTGGCACAGTGGGCGAAAATAAATCGGCGGCTGCAGCGCGCTTAATCACAAAATTTGTACAATCGCGCCAAAACGATTTAATGGGTATGGTTTCTTTTAGCAACTCCGCCATGCGCGTATTACCCCTCAATGAAAATAAAGAGGCGATGGTGGCCGCAGTACAGGCCACGGCTGGCAATGCGCTGTTTCAAACCAATATTGGTAGCGGACTTACCGCAGGCGCGGAGTTGTTTGAAAAAGTGCCAGATTCTGGCTCGCGCGCTGTGATTTTGCTCTCAGACGGTGCAGGTAGAATTGGCGCAGATGCGCAACAAAAGATTCGAGATTGGTACGACCGCATGCACATTAGCTTGTACTGGATTGTGTTGCGCCAGCCTGGCGGTTTGAGTATCTTTGATACCACTTACAAAGCTGACCCAGACAAAGCTTTGCCTGCCGAAATTGAGCTTTATGAGTTTTTTAAAACCATGAAAACAGAATTTCACGCCTACGAGGCGGAAGACCCAAAAACCTTGCAATTGGCGATTGACGACATTAATCGTAAAGAGAAAAAGCCGATTAAATACATGGAAAAGATTCCAGGCAAAGATTTATCGGATCTTTGTTTTTTAATTGCCGCCAGCATGATTGTATTGTTGCTTGGCGTAAAATACTTAGAGGTTAAAACATGGCACTGAACATTCCATACAAGCTTGCGCGTTTTTTAAGCGTAAAAAAACTCACTTGGGCTTTCACGCTAATCGCCTTAATTTGCTTGGCAGGTAGCATTTTTACCTTCAAGCGCATTCAAGAAGTAGATGCGTTTAACCGTGCGATTGGCGCAGGCGAAACACCAGCCACAGACAAAGAAAGCTTTGAAGCAAAATTCGCCACGGCGCTGTATTTGGCTAAAAAAGAACGCTATAAAGAAGCGACCTTACTTTTTACTGCGCTGATGCCAAAAGCTAACACTGCACAAAAATCAGCAGTGCAATACAACGTGGGAAATATTTTCTTACTGCGCGCCAATGCGATGGGTGGTCGTGGCGCTGCTATTTCGCAAGAGACAGAATATTTGATGCAACAAGCCAAAACCGCTTATGTTGCCTCGCTTAAACTGGATAATACACAATGGGATGCCAAGCATAATTTGGATAGATTGCTCGGCTTGTTGCCCGAAACGCCTACGCCTGGCGTGGGTGAAGGCGATAAAGCTGGGCTAATTATGGGCAATGTGCCAGTAGGATTACCTTAATCTAGCCATGCATAAACTGTTTAATATTTTACGCCATCGCCGCGACATGCTTTTGCTCTACGCGTCTTTATTGCTGCTTGTTATTGCGCTTTTTAAGCCGACTGTGCCGATTAAGCGCGATATTTTCAGCTACATTTTGGTGGCGGATATTTCTCAAAGCATGAACGTAAAAGACATGACAATCCTCGGTAAACCGGTCACGCGCATGCAATATCAACAATATTTGCTGCACCGCATTATTGGCGAAATGCCTTGCGGCACACAGGTGAGTATTGGTTTGTTTGCGGGCGTGAGCGTGGCGGCGCTCTACACGCCGATTGAAGTTTGTGAAAATTTTGCCGCGATTGAAGATACGATTGACCATTTGGATTGGCGTAACGGCTGGTCTGGCAACAGCCGCGTGCGCGAAAGCATGGTCACACTAGCAAGACTCATTCGTAGCTTTCCAGAGCCTGCGCAAGTAGTTTATTTTAGCGATGGTGAAGAAACACCTAAATTGCACATCTTCAACACTCGAGATTTAACTGGCTTTCAGGGCGGTAAAGACTGGCTATTGGTCGGCATTGGCTCAGATAAAGGCACGGCAATTCCCAAATTGGATGACAAAAATCAACTGATTGGTTATTGGTCGGCAGAAAGTTTTGCCATGCAACCAGGCGTGGCGCAAATTGCGCAAGAAAATATTGGCACGCGTGAAGATAGCGTGGCAGGCGAAGTAAGCGATCGCTACATGTCTAAATTGGATGAAAAATATCTTATCTCGCTCGCCAAAGAAGTAGGCGGAAATTATGTGAATGGTAGCAGCTTACAAAACATATTGTCGGCGATGAAAGCGCAACCACCAGCACGCCGCAGCAAGGCTGATTTCGAACTAAAATGGATTTTTGCTGGCCTTGCAGGCTTATTATTTTTAGCAGCTTATTTGCCCAAACATCCCGTTAAAGAATCTAAAGATATGTTCAAAGAATTTTTGGCACGCAGAGCGCGCTATTCGGCTAAATCTGGCGTCAAATCTTCTTGATTTTCTTCATGTTTACCCCAACGCAACCAAACCCTAAAACGCCTTAATTCGTCTGCATTTTCTGCGTTTGACAGCAAAATCACAGGTGGAAGCGCAAAATTAAAACCAACTCGCCTAAAATTAAGCACGCTGCAAGCCGCATAGATAAAGGAGTTTGAGGCAGGTTTTAATTGAAATTTTTGGCCATTTTTATTTGTCAAAGCCAACTCACCTTTGCTATCCACGTCGATTGTTTTCCACGAGTTTGGCAATATTAACAGCGCATCACGCAAAATAAAAAATGCACTCGAAGCGATAATTAGCGCGATAATGACAAACTTGAGAGAAAGCAAAATTGGCAAACTCATTAAAACAAAACAGCAAGCAATTGAAACGCCACCAAGCAGCCCCACTAATAACTTAGAAGGCAAAAGTTGAATGTGTACGGGTTGCATCGCCATGATGAACAAATAATAGGTTGAAATGCGCATGACAGCAACAAACAATACTATTTTGTGCGATTTATCGCATCTAGGCTTGCTAGAAATTAGCGGCGCGGATGCAGTGACTTTTTTGCAAGGCCAAGTCACCAATGATGTGAAATTACTCACGGGAAATAACGCCCATTACAGCGCCTATTGCAACCCCAAGGGTCGCATGCTGGCGCTTTTCCTCGCGTTTGCACATGCTGGCCATATTCACTTACAACTCAATCGCGAGTTGGTAGAGCCAATTTTAAAGCGCTTAAAAATGTACGTCATGCGCAGTAAAGTGGAGATTAAAGACGTTTCAGATTCAATTATAAAGTTCGGGATTAATGGTCTGGAAGCCACACAGATATTGGCTTACAGCCTTGTCAAAATTCCTGCTGAAGATTACGAATTAGTCACTTTAGAGAATGCCACGGTTTTAAAATTACCCAGCACCAACGGCGCGCGCTTTGAAATTTTCACCGATCATAAAAATGCGCCAGCGATTTGGGAAACGCTCAAAATCCAATGCGAAATCGTCGAAAAAGCTCACTGGGATTGGTTGGAGATTCAAACGGGCATTCCCGATATTGAGTTAAAAACCCAAGAACAATTTGTGCCGCAAATGCTTAATTTGGATATTTTAAACGGCATCAACTTTAAAAAAGGTTGCTACACTGGGCAAGAAATTGTCGCCAGAACGCACTATTTAGGCACGGTAAAACGCCGTACTTTTTTGGCAGAAATATGCCCTGCAATCCAATCCTCAAGCGCTCCGCAGGCTGGTGACAAACTGTTGGATGCGACGCAAAATGAAGCCACGAGAAATGAAGTTGGACAGCTCGTACGCGTTGCGCCAAACTATGATTCAAACCATAAAAACAGCTTTGATGTGTTGGTCGAATTGCGCATTGATGCGCAACAAACGGGTAAAATTTACTGGAACGATGTAAAAATTAAACTGAAAGCATTGCCTTATTCAGTTGATAATTGAGCGTCGCCAACAGCCTTATTCGGCGGGGGTTCTGGCGCATCTGATTTTTTATTGGGAACATCTTTTTGGCTGACTGATTCTGGTAGTTGATTGGCAGGCTGCGAGGGCAATGGTTGGTCGATCACCTGATAAAACACTTCATCTTGCTTAATCATGCCCAGCTCGCTGCGAGCACGTTCTTCAATCGCCGCATTGCCTTGTTTTAAATCGCGCACTTCGGCATTTAGCGTTTGATTGCGCTGCTTATACAACGTATTTTTTTCTTTTTGCTCATCTATTTGCTGATTCACATTCCACACCCGCAACCAGCTGCCCTTGCCCAGCCACAACGGGTATTGCAACAGGGCAATTAAGACAACAAAAATGAGTGTGAGTGCTTTCACTTAAATAATTGGTAAAAGGCGCCCATACCCGCATAACTCGATGAATCGCCCAGCTCTTCTTCGATGCGCAGTAACTGGTTATATTTCGCCACGCGCTCGCTGCGGCACAGAGAGCCAGTTTTAATTTGCAGCGCATTGGTCGCGACTGAAATATCGGCAATCGTCGTATCTTCCGTCTCGCCCGAGCGATGCGAAATCACGGCTGTGTAGCCCGCACGCTTGGCGGTTTCGATGGTTTGGAAAGTCTCCGTCAACGTCCCAATTTGATTCACTTTAATCAAACATGAGTTTGCTACGCCACGCTTAATGCCTTCGCGTAAAATTTTCGCGTTGGTGACAAACAAATCGTCGCCCACCAATTGCGTGTCTTTACCTAGGCGCTTGGTCAAAACATCCCAGCCGTCCCAATCAAATTCAGCCATGCCATCTTCAATGCTAATGATGGGATATTTATCGCACCAAGTGGCTAAGTAATCAGAAAATTGAGCGCTGGACAGTGCCAAACCTTCTGATTCTAAATGATATTTTCCATCTTTATAAAATTCGGTACTAGCGCAATCCAAGCCCAAATAGACATCTTTACCTGGTTCGTAACCTGCAGCTGAAATCGCTTCTAAGATGAGTTGAATCGCAGCCTCGTTCGACGGCAAGTTTGGTGCAAAACCACCTTCATCGCCCACCGTCGTCGCCAAACCTTTTTTGTGTAAAGTTTTCTTTAATTGGTGAAACACTTCCGCACCGCAACGCAAAGCCTCGCGGAAACTCGGCAAACCAGCAGGAATAATCATGAATTCTTGCATATCTACGCTATTATCTGCATGCGCACCACCGTTGATAATGTTCATCATCGGTGTTGGCAATTGCATACTGCCAGAGCCGCCTAAATAGCGGTATAGCGGCAATCCAGACTCTTCCGCCGCCGCGCGCGCGCAAGCCATGGAAACCGCTAAAATCGCGTTTGCTCCCAAGCGGTCTTTGTTCTCTGTGCCGTCTAGATCAATCAAGGTTTTGTCGATAAAACTTTGCTCTTCGGCATCCAAGCCAATAATCGCCTCGGTAATTTCGGTATTTACGTTTTCCACAGCTTGTAAAACGCCTTTGCCCAGATAGCGCGCTGCGTCGCCATCACGGAGCTCTGCCGCCTCTTTGCTACCAGTCGATGCGCCAGAAGGCACCGCCGCGCGGCCAATCACACCGCTTTCCAGCAACACGTCAGCTTCAACAGTGGGATTGCCGCGTGAATCCATAATTTCGCGGGCGATAATATCTACAATTGCGCTCATTTTTAGTTCCTTTTATCTACGTAATCTACAAAGTTTGTTCAGCTTATAAGCTCTGTTCAGCTAGACCTGCTTTTTTCACCAATTTATCCATATCCACCAACAAATGCAATAAATCTTCCATTTTGTGCAGCGGCCACGCGTTTGGGCCGTCAGATAAAGCTTTTGAAGGATCAGGATGCGTTTCCATAAACACGCCCGCAATGCCGCTAGCCACCGCAGCCCGAGCCAAAACAGACACAAACTCACGCTGACCGCCGCTTTTATCACCTTGGCCGCCAGGTTGCTGTACTGAATGAGTGGCATCGAACACCACAGGACAATTGGTCTCACGCATAATCGCCAAGCTGCGCATATCCGAAACAAGTGTGTTGTAACCAAAGCTCGCGCCGCGTTCGCAAACCATAATCGTATCTGCGTTACCGTTGGCTTCTTTGGCCTTTCTCACCACTTGCAGCATGTCGTGCGGCGCTAAAAACTGACCTTTTTTAATGTTCACTGGCTTGCCGCAAGTGGCAACCGCGATAATAAAATCAGTTTGTCTGCATAAGAAAGCGGGCGTTTGTAGCACATCTACCACTGCTGCCACGTGCGGCACTTGTTCTTCAGTATGCACGTCCGTCAACACTGGCACGCCAACTTGCACTTTAACTTCGTCTAAAATGCGCAAACCTTCATCCAGTCCAAAGCCACGAAAGGTCTTGGTCGAGCTTCTGTTGGCTTTATCGTAACTTGATTTGTAAATAAACGGAATGCCGACGCTAGCCGCAATTTCTTTTAACTTGCCCGCGGTTTCAATCGCAAATTCACGCGATTCAATCACGCACGGGCCTGCAATTAAAAACAAAGGTTTATCTAAGCCCGCTTCAAAGCCACATAATTTCATTATTTTTTTCCCTTGTGCGCTAAAGCCGCTTCTACATAAGCCTTAAACAGTGGATGACCTGTGCGTGGATTTGAGGTAAATTCTGGGTGAAATTGCACGCCGACAAACCATGGATGCGTCACTTTTGGCAACTCGATAATCTCACATAAATCCTCGCCCGTGGTGCGCGCGGAAATCACCATACCCGCTTTTTTAAGCTGCTCGACGTAGTGGTTGTTGACTTCGTAACGATGGCGATGGCGCTCGTTCACTTGCGCGCCGTAAATGCTGGCCGCCAAAGTATTTGGCACAATCGGGCAACTTTGTGCACCCAAACGCATGGTTCCGCCAAGGTCAGAATTTTCATCGCGCACTTCCACTTTCCCCGTCGCATCTTTCCATTCGGTAATCAGACCAATCAGCTTATGTGGTGCATCGGAATTGAATTCTGTGCTGTTCGCATCTTTCAAATTTGCCACATTGCGCGCAAACTCAATCACCGCCAATTGCATGCCTAAACAAATACCCAAGTAAGGTATTTTGTTTTCTCTGGCGTATTTAATTGCGGCAATTTTGCCTTCCGTGCCGCGCACACCAAATCCGCCAGGAATCAAAATCGCGTCCATATTTTTCAGCGCATCGGTGCCACTTTTTTCGATTTCTTCGCTATCTATATAGTGAATTTTTACTTTAGATTCAGTATGGATTCCCGCGTGAATTAAAGCTTCGGTGAGCGATTTGTACGAATCGGCTAAATCCACATACTTGCCAACAAATGCAATATCAACGTTGAATTTTGGATTAGCTAAACGCTCAGTGATGTATTTCCAGCTAGATAAATCGGCTGCTTTGGCTAAAATATCCAGCTTATGGCAGACAATTTCATCCATCATTTGGTCATGCAACAAACCAGGAATTTTGTAAATCGAATCGCTATCAATCGCGCTAATCACCGCTTCAAACGCCACATTGGTAAACAACGCAATTTTGCGCTTTTCTTCTTCTGGTATTTCACGTTCCGCGCGGCACAATAAAATATCCGGCTGAATGCCGATTTCACGTAATTCTTTAACCGAGTGTTGCGTCGGTTTGGTTTTAAGCTCGCCTGCGGTAGGAATCCACGGCAATAAAGTCAAATGCACATAACACGCGCTGGCACGACCGCCTTCAAAACCCATTTGACGGATGGCTTCCAGAAACGGTAGTGATTCAATATCACCTACCGTGCCACCAACCTCGACAATCGCCACATCCGCGCCTTCTGCGCCACGTCGAATGTGTGCTTTAATCTCATCGGTAATGTGCGGAATGACTTGTACTGTTTTGCCCAAATATTCGCCACGACGCTCTTTTTTAATCACGCTTTCGTAAATTTGGCCAGTGGTAAAGTTATTACGCTTGGCCATGCGACTAGAAATAAAACGCTCGTAATGGCCTAAATCCAAGTCGGTTTCTGCGCCGTCATCGGTGACAAAAACCTCGCCATGCTGAAAAGGCGACATGGTGCCAGGGTCAACGTTGATATAGGGATCGAGCTTGAGCATGGTCACTTTGATACCGCGCGATTCGAGGATAGCGCCTAGGCTGGCGGCCGCGATGCCTTTGCCTAATGAGGAAACTACACCGCCGGTGACGAATACATATTTGGTCATAAAACCCTTGAATATTGGAGCACGATTAAATTCGTACAGACGGGAAGAAATTTTACCGCAAAGCCAGTACAATCACCATTAAAATCATGCGCAAAAATTAAAAAATAATCTAAAAACTTGGAAGAATAGTCTTGCAAAAATCTGATATTCATTGGGAAGCAGTCGAGGCCGACCCGCGCTTTCAAGCCCTGCATCGAGATAAAAATAAATTCTTGTGGCGCATGATGTTGTTTGCATTGATTTTTTATTTTTTATTGCCAATTTCCACCGCGTATTTTCAAGACATTTTAAAAGTGAAAATTTGGGGCGTGATTAACGTCGGTTTATTTTTTGCGCTTTCGCAATTTATTGTCGCTTGGGCAATCGCCATTGTTTACGCCAAGCGCGCAAATACAGAATTCGACGCAAGAGCACGCGAATTAGTGCAAGACGCACACAATATAAAAGGCCTAAAATGAAGAAATTACTGCTTTTATGTGCTGCCCTGCAATCCGCACCAGTATTGGCTTCTAGCGAGGTCTCAAATGAATATCGTTGGCTTACTTTTGTCGTATTTAGCAGCATTATCGCGGCCACCATGTACATCACTTGGCGCGCTAGCAAGCGCGTAAAATCTACCGAAGATTTTTACGCCGCAGGCAACTCAATCTCTGGTTTGCAAAATGGCTGGGCGATTGCTGGCGATTATCTGTCAGCCGCGTCTTTCCTCGGTATTGCGGGTTTGATTTCATTGTACGGCTACGACGGTTTTATGTATTCGGTTGGCTTTCTCATGGGCTACATTGCCGTGCTTTTGGTGATTGCCGAACCCTGCCGCAACATCGGCAAATACACGTTGGGCGACATTTTAGCGTTTCGTAACGACCCAAAAAAAGCGCGCGTGATCGCCGCACTTTCTACCATTACTGTCAGCATTTTCTACCTCACCGCACAAATGGTCGGTGGCGGCGTGCTGGTGAAAACGCTCATCGGGATCGATTACGAAGTTTCGGTTATCGCGGTCGGCACGCTCATGCTAGCTTACGTGGTGTTCGGCGGCATGGTGGCGACAACTTACGTGCAAATCGTCAAAGCAGTTTTATTGGTCATTGCTTCTTTTGTTTTAGTCACTTTAGTTTGGTTGCCTTATGGTTTTAGCCTGCCAGCATTTTTACAAGCAGTAGTGAATGAGCCAAAAATTCAAGCACAAGTGGCGAAATTATTAGGTGCAGCGGCGAGTACGATGACGCCAGAAGAATTAGGGCAACGCTTTTTAGAACCTGGTTTATTTTTAAAAGATCCCATCGACCAAATTAGCCTAGGCATGGCGCTGGTGTTTGGCACTGCGGGCTTGCCGCACATTTTAATGCGCTTTTTTACCGTGCCCAACGCGCAAGAAGCGCGTAAAAGTGTGGTGTGGGCAATGGCGATTATTGGCGGCTTTTATGTGCTCACCTTATTTTTGGGTTTTGGTGCCGCCATGCACGTTGGCCCGGAAACCATCGGCGGCATTGATAAAGGCGGCAACATGGCCGCACCTTTGTTGGCTCAATATTTGGGTGGCGGACAAAACTCGTTGCTGGGTAATTTTATGTTGGCGTTTGTGGCGGCGGTCGCGTTTGCCACTATTGTCGCCGTCGTCGCAGGTTTGGTGCTAGCAAGTGCTAGCGCAATCGCACACGATTTATATGTAAACGTGATTAAAGACGGCAATGCAACGCAAGCGCAACAAATGAAAGCCGCGCGCATCGCCAGCATTGGCGTTGGTATTGTCGCCATTTTTATTGGCATACTCGCCAAAGGCCAAAACGTGGCGCACCTAGTCGGCATGGCGTTTGCCGTGGCCGCCAGCAGCAATTTACCCGCCATTTTCCTCACGCTTTACTGGAAAAAATGCAACACCACAGGCGTAGTCATGGGCATGCTGATTGGCGCAGGCAGCGCGATTTTATTGGTACTGATTTCACCCAATATGACCTACCCGCAAAAGGTTTTAGCCGATGCAAACATCGTGCTGCAAGGCGCACCGAATAAGGCTAGTAGTGATGCTAAATTAAGTGAAGGAATTATTTGCGAGTTTTTCACCATTTGCAAAAAACGTGAAGCCGCAAAACCTGCGACTGAAGCCGTGATTTCCGCACCGCAAAAAATTGTCGAATTAAAAGAGCTACTCATGCGCATCCGCAGCCAAGAAGCGGTTGCAGGAATTAACAAACAAATGACAGAACTAGAAAAAACCATCAGCAAAGCCAATGAGGATTTAGCCAAGTTTTCTAATCAAACTACTAGCATTGTGGGGCTTGAGAAACCGCTGTTTCGACTTAAAAACCCAGGTATTATTTCTATTCCACTCGGTTTTTTAATGGTAATTCTGTTTAGCCTTTTAACACGCGATAAACGCGCCGAAGACTTGTGGGAAGAACTGTATGTACGCCAAAATACTGGCTTGCATGTGGAAGATGTTTCACATTAACTTACTATTTGGAGTAATCGATGACGCTAATTTTGGCTTCAGTGATTGATGGGCATGCAGTAATTGCTGCTGACCGTCGTATTAAAACTGGTATTGCAGATGCAGATATATCAACTTACACAAATGGTGAAGATGACAAACTATTCAAAGTTGGCAACTACGTCATAGCTAGCTTTGGTGGCAACCCCTTGAATTTTCCTACCACTATTCCATGCTATGTTAGAAACCTGCCAACCACATTTACATCACCAAAAGAACTTGCTACGCATATCTGCCAAGAACTTTGCAATTATCAGTATTCGGAACAAACTCTGGGAATGTTGATTGGTGGGTTTTGCACTGATGGATATGAACTTTTAGAAGTAACTCCTCAAAACAACAATATAACAAATCTTTCAACAACTGAACTTTACGTGCATTCGCGCGGCGTAGGGGTTCAGCCAGTAATATTGAAAGCATCGAATATAAATGAGCTAAAAAATGAATTTATGCAGGTTTTTCTGTGTGTTTCAAGTCAATCAGATTCAGTTGGCTCACCTTTTGATTTTGCGACGCTAACAGCGGAATCAGTCCCTACTAATGAACGTTTTCCGCTAAATTAGTCCCCTTTGCCGCGCCTTCGGCTTGAGCGGCAGATGGTAAGCGGCGAGGACTGTTTGAGCGAAGCGAGTTCCGCAGCCGCCCAGATGCGGCGCTAAGACCGAAGGATGAAGCGGCAGCGGGGTGCTGTTTTCTTTGGTTACTTTCTTTTTAAGCACTTAAAAGAAAGTAACTAGGTGTCGGGCTACCCCCGACTTGTTTCAAAAGTCACGGGATTCCGACTTTCGTCGGAATGACGAGTTAAGATGAGTTAAATCGCCCACTTGCCATAACCCTTAAACTGTTGAAACACGTCGTGCATTTCGGCCTCAGATAAAATATGCGGCTCACCGAGCTGTCCATGAGAAATTTGTAAGATACGCCAATACTGCTCGCACAGGTTTTCTACTTCTACCGTCACCGCCAATGCATCTTCCAAATCGCGCCCCAGCGCTATCATGCCATGATTAGCCAACAGGCAGGCTTTGCTGTGGTACAAGGCCGCCAGCGCGTGGTCGGAAAGCACTTGCGTGCCAAATAGCGCGTAAGGCGCGCAGCGAATGGTATCTGCGCCCGTGACGGCTATCATGTAGTGAAACGGTGGAATATCTTTGTGCAAGCACGCCAGCGTGGTGGCGAACATGCTGTGGGTGTGAATGACGGCGTTGATTTCGGGGCGACTTTTTAGAATGTCGCAATGAAAACGCCATTCGGAACTTGGAATTTTATTTGGCTCGTAACTGCCGTCAAATTGCATTTTCACCATGGTGGCTGGCGTCATGTCTTCTACCGCCATGCCGCTTGGTGTAACTAGAAATCCGCCCTCAAAGCGCACACTGCAATTGCCCGCTGTGCCTTTATTCAAGCCGAGCTCCATTAGCTTTTGAGCGGTTTCTAATAGTTTTTCCTGCAACATGGATTCTGATTTTTTCATTTAAAAATCTCTTAAATTAGTAATTTACTTTTTGCCCACGAGATTTAGCCCAATCCATCACAGCTTTAAATTTTGAGCTGGGCAACTCATCTTGATATTGTTGTATGCCCCAGCTGCCCCACTTACTCCAGCCTTGTACACTAGTAAAGTTACAAATTAAATCGCCGCCTATTTGTTGCCAAAGCGCTAGGCTTTTAGCATAAAGCTCACCCATGCGTTTATCTGCATTTGCCTGCAAAAATAATGCAGTTAGTTTGTCGTTATTCTCTGCGCCTGAGTAGCCCACTAAGTGCTGCCCTGCTTCGTAACCGACTAATTTTAAACCATATTCATCGGCAATTTTTTTGTTCTCTTCTAACCATACTTGGCACGCTGGTAACTCTGTATTACTCAAATAATCAAATAATTTTGCAAGTGACCAGTCTGCGACAATTTTATCATTTATACCATTCTCTAATTTCGGCGAAACGCCTAATGACATGTAGTTTGCAATAGCAAGCACATCAGCTTGCTCTGCCGCAACCTTGTTGTTTGGCAACTTAAAGCCTAGTATTTGTTTAGCAACTTCTGTATAAACCGCTTGCGATGCGAGCACGCGTATCAATCGATGCGTGCCACCAAATACCTCAACCCACCCATTAAAAATTTGCACTGATCTATATGCATTAAATTTCCATGCTGCTTCCCATGGTTTGTCAGCGAACTTTAGGCTCTGACCAGCTTTACTTGCATAACTATTTTGATTGAATCCACCATTCCAAACCTCATTTGAGTATTCTACCCAGGCACGTAATTCAGTTTTTAAATTTTTCTCTACATATTGCGCAAATCTTTTAACATAGTCATCATCTGCTAGGTGTGGCATGCAAAACCACGCATCACAATTCAACCGATTAGCTAAATCCACCAGCCATTCGACTGGCACGCCTTTAGTTGAAAAATTCGCGTCCGTTGGTTTGGGGCGGCTTTCCCAATTTTTTTGTGACGAATTATTCGTTTGCATGAAATCCATAAAGCGCAAACAAGAAACGCCAGACCAGCGCTTTAAAAATATAGGATTCCAGTGAAGTGTTTGGTAAGTTTCTTCGTGCTCTTTCAATACTACTCGAATATTTTTTATATAATTTTGCGGATTTATTTTAGTGATATCTAAGCGAAAAATACCTTTTTGACCATTTACACGCACTACTAAACGCCCTGGTGTGGCTGATTTATTAAAGTGGTTAGGTACTTTAATTACACCTTCTCCATCGTACAAAATGACGTAATCTCCACTAGGAAAATGACTGTCACCTATCGAGCTAATAATAGTAGAAGCAGTTAAACCAAGCGGAAGTCGGGTTATCCATCCCTCTGCATCAAGCACTAGACCCGAATTTTCAGGCTCCTTGCCTTCTATAAACCATGCGCGCGATTGCTTAAATAAGTCTACAAATGGAAACTCAGTTCCCCAATCGGCAATACCCGCTATGTTCATGCCAAGCCGCGCATTTGCAGCTGACGCTACTCTTTTGTTGGCAATTTGATGTGTTGCACCTAACCCAAATAGACTCGTCACTACTGTAGCGACTGATGCTAACATTAAGCTTCTGCGTGTCTTATCCATATTTATTTAATTAGTTGAGACAGCATATCTGGGGGAAACACGCCCTGCTCAGTAATAATCCCCGTCACCAATCTTGCGGGCGTGACGTCAAACGCAGGGTTGGCGGTTTGGCTTTCATGCGGAATCACGCGCACCGTTTGCACACTGCCGCCCGCGTTCATATTTTCAACCCAGCCCTGAGTAGTCGCAACTTCATCGCCGTGACGTTCTTCAATTTCAATATCTTGGTGATTTGACATCTCCCAATCTATTGTTGGTGATGGCACGGCGGCGTAAAAAGGAATTTGGTTGTCTTGCGCTGCTAACGCCTTTAAGTAAGTGCCGATTTTATTGCAAACATCGCCATTTGCCGTCACTCTATCTGCGCCAACAATCACCATATCCACTTGATTTTTATACATTAAATGACCAGCCGCATTGTCAGTAATTACAGTATGCGGAATGCCGTGTTGCGCCAGCTCCCACGCGGTTAAAAAAGCGCCTTGGTTGCGCGGACGTGTCTCGCTCACATACACATGCACATTTAAACCTGCTTCGTGAGCGGCGTAAATTGGCGATAATGCAGTGCCGAAATCGACAGTGGCCAGCCAGCCAGCGTTGCAGTGTGTGAGAATATTGAATTGCGTATTTTTATATAAACTTTTAATCAAAGCCAAGCCGTGCTGACCAATCACTTGATTCTGCGCAACATCCTCCTCGGCGATTTTTGAGGCTTCTTTCCAAGCGTTAAAATTTCGCATATTAGGCATACACTGCAAGCAAGCAACCATGCGGCTTACAGCCCATGTCAAATTGACCGCAGTTGGTCGCGTGGCGATTAAGGATTCACTCGCAAGTAGCAAATTTTCATCTGAGTCGTCATACAGCATCGCTAATGCTATTCCGTAAGCCGCTGCCGCGCCAATCAGCGGCGCACCTCGCACTTGCATGGATTTGATGGCAATCACCATTTGCTCCACATTATGGATTTTGACAATTTCAAACGCAAACGGCAACTTAGTTTGATCGATAATCTCGACAAATTTACAGCGTGCATCTGGCCAAATGCTTCGAAAATGTTGGGTGGCAATTTTCATGCCTATTTTGCGCTTTTCATATCAGTTTTAATTATAATTTTCATGACATTCATTTAAAAAGAGTATAAATAATTTTAATAAATTGCTTGCATTTTTTTAGCTTTTATTTTTTGCACTTTTCCATCCACAAAATCTGTGGATAACTTTGTGGATTACTGTGTAACAAAAACGTAACTTACCAATTTATAAGGCTTTTTTCAAAAAGTTCATTTTTTAATCTACTTTTTTTTCTATATAAATCAATAGCTTACAATATCCCTTTGGTTTAATAAGGTTTATTTACACTAGTTAATGTAAAGCTTGAAGTGGTGTGCATAAAGTGTCTAAATTGGGGAAAATTTTGACTGCATTTTTGCCTGTAATTTCAATGATTTGCGTAATTTCTACTGCTCTTAAATCAGCCAAAATTTGGGCGATTTTCATGAGTTCCGCGGGGCTATTTCTACCCTTAGTGCCAAGCCAAGCAGGCGGAATATCAGGTGAATCAGTCTCTAAAACGATACTTTCCAACGGCAAAGTTTTGGCTAGCTCTCTAATTTTAAGCGCACGCGGGTAAGTCATCGCGCCGCCAAACCCCAACTTAAAGCCCAATTTAATAAATGCTTCTGCCTGTTGCGCGCTGCCATTAAACGCATGCGCAATGCCGCCACTCACTGGATATTTACGCAAATGCTTCAATACGTCATCTACCGCGCGGCGCACATGCAAAACTACTGGCAGATTAAACGCTTGTGCGATTTTTAGTTGCTCACTAAAAAAGTATTCCTGCGTTTCGCGGTTTTGCTGTGTGACAAAAAAATCCAAACCAATTTCGCCTAACGCAACCAATTTTTGGCTAGCTTGATTTTCTTCAATTAACTTTTTTAGTAGCGTCAAATCGCTTGGATGTGCATTATCCACATACATCGGGTGTATGCCTAAAGCGTAATATACATAAGGGCTACAGGTAGATAAATCAATCACTTTTTGAAAATTTTCGCGCGCCACGGCGGGCACCACAATTGCGCCAACACCGTTTTTAAACGCGGCTTGCGCCACTTCATCGCGGTCTAAATCAAACTCAGGCGCATCGAGATGACAGTGCGTATCTATCAGCATGCCTAACTTGGCCTTGGCTTCGCGCAAATGCGAATATCAGTGCCGATTTGGCGAACATCGATAATTTGCAAATCAATCGCTTGATTCATCGCGGTAAATGCTGGCATGGCGAACATGCTTTTTGCCGCGCCGCCCATCAGTTTTGGCGCGTAATAAATCAACAGCTCGTCAATGAGGTTTTGCGCCAGTAACGCGCCGTTTAAGCCCTCACCGCCCTCCACTAGTACTTCGTTAATTTCGCGGCTAGCAATGTGGCTTAATAGCGTTTTTAAGCACACTTTACCTTCATCATTCGGGATACAAAATAACTCCGCGCCGGTAGCCAATAATTGTACTTGTTTTTTCTGGCTGGCTTTTGCAAATGCAATTAATACGTTGCCACCTTGTAATATTTTTGCATTTGGTGGCGTTTTTAATGTGCTATCGACAATAATACGCATAGGCTGGGAGGAAATATCCATGCGGCTTCCAGTCGCGTTTTTAAAAGAGCCATAACGCACGTTCATACTTGGATCATCTGCCAACACTGTGCCAGCACCAGTGAGAATGGCACAACTGCGTGCGCGCCAATGTTGCACGTCTGCTCTTGCCGCTTCGCCCGTAATCCATTTGCTCTGGCCATTATTCAGCGCGGTTTTGCCATCTAAACTCGCTGCGATTTTACTACGCACAAAAGGCAATTGGCGCGTCATGCGCGAGATAAAACCAAGATTTAAATCTTGCGCTTGTTTTCCCATTAAACCAGTCGCGGTTTCGATATTTTTTGATTGCAAAAATGCTAAACCGCTACCCGAAACTTGTGGATTTGGATCCTGCATTGCAACAATGACTTTAGAAATTCTTGCATCGACAATCGCCTGCGAGCAAGGTGGCGTGCGGCCTGTGTGGCTACATGGTTCTAGCGTTACATATAAAGTTGCGCCTTTTGCTTGCTCGCCCGCCTGACGCAGCGCGAACACTTCCGCATGCGGCTCGCCCGCTTTTAAATGCGCGCCTTCGCCGATGATTTTGCCGTCTTTTACAATCACGCAACCGACGCGTGGATTGGGTTGCGTGGTATATAGACCTTGCTCTGCCAGTTGCAGAGCGCGTGTCATGTAAATGTGGTCGTTGGCGCTAAATGCCATGGAGTTTTATAGGTCGCGACTATAAATCACGAATGACGTCGTGGAAATCGTCCACATCGGAAAAGCTGCGATAGACCGAGGCAAAGCGAATGTAGGCGACTTTATCCATAATTTTTAATTCAGCCATTACGCTTTCGCCTAGCGTGCGGGCAGGAATTTCGCGCTCACCAAGGCTCAACATTTTTTGCACAATATGATCAAGCGCGCGATCGACATATTCAGTCGGCACGGGGCGCTTGTGCAGCGCGCGAGTAAACGAAAGGCGTAACTTTTCGCGACTGAATTCCTCGCGCGTGCCATTTGTCTTAACGACCTGAGGAAGGTGCAAATCTGCCGTTTCGTAAGTGGTAAAACGTTTGTCACACTTGCCACATTTGCGGCGACGGCGGATGGAATCGCCTTCGTCATTGACTCTAGAATCAATGACTTGGGTATCGGCATCACCGCAAAAAGGACATTTCACTTATTATTTCTCAACTTAAGTTATGCGCCATAAACAGGAAAGCGCGCCGTCAACGCATGCACTTTTTCTTTTGTGGCTGCAATTACCGCTTCGTCCGCTGGGTTATCCAACACATCTGCGATTAAATTGGCCACAATTTTCGCTTCGGTTTCTTTAAAGCCGCGCGTAGTAATTGCAGGTGAACCTATACGAATGCCAGAAGTCACAAACGGACTTTCTGGGTCGTTAGGAATAGAATTTTTATTCACGGTAATATGCGCCAAACCCAACGCGGCATCTGCGGCTTTTCCTGTGAGGTTTTTAGGACGTAAATCTACCATGAACATGTGCGATTCGGTACGGCCAGAAATAATGCGCAAACCGCGTGCAGTCAACGTTTCAGCTAACGCCACTGCATTTTTAAGCACTTGTGTCTGATAAGTTTTAAACTCAGGTTGCGACGCTTCTAAAAACGCCGTCGCTTTACCTGCAATCACATGCATCAACGGGCCGCCCTGTAAACCTGGAAAAACGCTAGAGTTAAGCGATTTTTCAAATTCTGCTTTGGCTAAAATAATGCCACCGCGTGGGCCGCGTAAAGTTTTATGTGTTGTTGAGGTCACAAAGTCAGCATGTGGAACTGGATTTGGGTAAACGCCCGCGGCAATTAAACCAGAATAATGCGCCATATCAACCATGAAATACGCGCCGACTTTTTTGGCAATCTCTGCCATGCGCGCCCAATCGAAGCGCAGCGCATAGGCAGAAGCTCCGCCGATTAACAGTTTCGGCTTTGCTTCGATGGCAATGCGTTCCATTTCATCGTAATCAATTTCTTCTTTTTCATTTAAACCATAAGCCACAATATTGAATAATTTACCTGATAAATTAGCAGGCGAACCGTGCGTTAAATGGCCGCCGTGACCAAGGTTCATACCCATCACCGTATCGCCTGGTTTCAAAATAGAGAAGTAAACCGCCTGATTCGCTTGTGAGCCGGAATGCGGTTGCACGTTAGCGTACTCCGCGCCATATAAGGCTTTGAGGCGATCTATAGCCAATTGCTCAACTTGGTCTACATATTCGCAACCGCCATAAAAACGTTTACCTGGATAACCTTCCGCATATTTATTGGTGAGTTGCGAGCCTTGCGCCTCCATCACCGCTGGGCTGGTGTAATTTTCGGAGGCAATCAACTCAATATGTTGATGTTGGCGCACCACCTCTGCGTCTATCATGCGCGCAAGCGCTGGGTCGGCTTTATTAAGTGTGTTTGCAGTGCTAAAAGTTGAAGAACTAGGCATGGCGATTAAATTTCCCAAAACTTTAAAGATTGAATAGCACATTTTAACATGCAGAAGCACTTACATAAACTCAAAATACTAGGCGTCAAAACCTACGAATCAAAGTGACGCACCAAATTAGCTCATCCAGCACAACTTTATTGCATAAATTTCGTAAGAAAAAAATTAAGTTATTGTTTTAATTAAATAAAATATTTGGCACACAGTTTGCTAATATTTAATTACTGCAATTCTCCAAATCTACCTCCCTCTCGCCCAGCCCCGCGCTGGGCTTTTTTTGCTCGTCTTTCAATGTGCACGTTCATCTATTGCTTTGGTCTATCTTTGGGCTCGCGTTATAATGACGCATTAACGTTGTAAAGAGTCATGACATGAAGTGGACTGATAGCCAAAGAATCGCCGAAGAATTGTTCGACAAATACCCAGAAGTTGACCCAAAAACCATACGTTTTACTGATTTAATGGCTTGGACAATGACGCTGGAAGGCTTTAATGACGTGCCGGAACACTGTGGCGAGAAAATATTAGAGGCGATTCAACTTGCTTGGATTGAAGAAGCTGAGTAAGAATGTTCGAAGCCCTATTTTTACTATTTATTAAGCATTTTATTTGTGATTTTCCGTTGCAAGCTAATCCTTGGATGTATCTCAATAAGGGAACATACATGCACCCCGGTGGCATTGCCCATGCAGGCATTCACGCGCTTGGTACACTATTGGTTCTGGCGCCTTTTATTGGCAGCGCCTCAGTGATGTATGCGGCGATTGACATGCTGGTGCACTATCACATTGATTGGGCAAAAATGAATATCAGCAAGCACTATGACTTGCAACCCAATAATAGCGAGCGTTTTTGGATTTTGCTTGGATTTGACCAATTGTTACATCACATTACTTATTTTGTGATTATTTACTATGCTTTTAACTTAACACTATTTTAACCATGCAACCTACTGCCACAAATTTAAACCCAATCACCATTCAATCAGCATTAGCGCCTAGAAGTATTTTTAAAGCCTATGACATTCGCGGCATCGTTGGTAAAACCTTAACGCCTAGCATAGTGGAAGCAATTGGCCACGCGCTTGGTTCTGAGGCTAGAAGTCGCTCGCAAACTGAAATATGCATTGGTTATGATGGTCGATTATCTGGTCCAGAGTTAGCTGATGCGCTATCGACAGGGATACGCAAAGCGGGCGTAAACGTGGTGAATTTAGGTATGGTGGCCACGCCGATGGTGTATTTTGCAGCATACCACTTAAAAAATAATTGCGGCGTGATGGTAACTGGTAGCCACAATCCGCCTGATTACAACGGCCTAAAAATGGTGCTGGCAGGCGAGACTTTATCTAACGAGAGTATTCAAAGTTTACGTCATCGCATTGAATACAATCGCTACACCTATGGCGATGGCCTTGAGCGTAACTACGATATTGCGCCCAATTACATCGCCAAAATTCAAGAGGATATTCACTTGGCGCGACCGCTGCAAATCACGGTGGATTGCGGCAATGGCGTGGCTGGTGCTTTTGCCAAAACACTGTATAACGCCATTGGCTGTCGTGTTGATGAGCTATTTTGCGAAGTGGATGGTACATTTCCCAACCACCACCCTGACCCATCGGTGCCAGAAAATTTAAGCGATTTAATTGAGGCGCTTAAGAATACGCGCTCTGAACTTGGCCTAGCATTTGACGGTGACGGAGACAGACTGGGCGTGGTGACTAAAGAAGGTAATATTATTTATCCAGACCGCCAGTTACTAATGTTTGCGGAGGATGTTTTAAAACGCAACGCGGGCGCTAATATTATTTTTGATGTGAAATCTACACGCAACCTTGCTCCGTGGATACAAAAACTTGGCGGTAAGCCGATTATGTGGAAAACAGGTCACAGTTTAGTGAAAGCCAAAATTAAAGAAACCAACGCCGCGCTGGCGGGTGAGATGAGTGGCCATGTATTTTTTAACGACAATGATGCCAATGGCAAAAAACGCTGGTATGGCTTTGACGACGGCCTGTATGCTGGCGCGCGGCTATTAGAAATTTTAAGTCATTTTGCCAATCCTTCCGAAATTTTAAATGCGTTGCCCGATAGCGTCAGCACACCCGAACAGCACATTCAGATGCAAGAAGGTGAACCGCACAAACTGATTGCAGAACTGCAAAACCAAGCTAAAACCGCAAGCAAATTTGAAGGTGCAACCGACGTTATTACCATTGATGGCTTGCGCGTAGAATATGCTGACGGCTTTGGTTTGATGCGCCCATCGAACACCACACCAGTGATTGTGTTGCGCTTTGAAGCTGATAATGAAGAGGCGCTCAAGCGCATTCAAGCGCAATTTCGCGATGTAATTTGGGCTGCTTCGCCACATTTAGCACTACCTTTTTAAAGAGCCATGTCTCGCAATAATATTATTTTTGCCATTGTTTGGTTCGCCTTAGCATTTGGCATTTATGCCATTGTCGATAACATTCAAAATCCCAATAAAGCCTTTCGCTTAGGTAACGATGCCGACGAAGTCACGCTCAAACGTGGCTTAGATGGTCACTATCGCGCCGAAGCGCTCATCAACAATCAACAAGTGGGTGTGCTCGTAGACACAGGCGCAACGGGTGTGGCGATTTCGCAAAAAGTAGCCGATAAACTCGGGCTTAAGAGCATAGATGCCATCCGCACCAGCACCGCCAATGGCGACGCGGTTGGTTACATGGTTCGGCTGGAATCGGTAAAGGTGGGTGGCGTGGAAGCGCAAAATGTAGCCGCCACTATCGCGCCAGGGCTAGATGGCGATGTGTTGCTAGGCATGAGTTATTTGGGGCGCATGGATGTGAGGTTGTTTAAAAACGAAATGACTATAAAACAAGTTGAATGATAAAAGCACTGCCCTGCAACCCGTATGGATATTGGCTTGCAGGTAGATTAATTTAAAGTTTTTTAGGTAATTACAGTAGGCTTATCGCGCCCAGTGCGTTGTTTTAATTCAGATATTTCCAGCGCAATTTGTATCATCTCACTTAAAGCCACTTGCGCATCCAAATGATGGTTTTCTACATTCGGCTCAAACGCTTCTAAATAAATGCGCAAAGTTGCACCCTCGGTGCCTGTACCAGAAAGCCGAAACACAATACGCGAGCCATCTGTAAATAATATGCGAATGCCTTGGCCAGAGCTGACTGAGCCATCAATCGGGTCGGTATAGCTAAAATCATCACAATTTTTTACGGTATATTTTCCAAATTTTTGGTTTGGTAAAGCGCTAAATTGCGCCTTAATATGCGCCATCACACCATTGGCAGCCTCTGTTGGAATCGCCTCATAATCGTGGCGCGAATATACATTTCGGCCATATTCTGCCCAATGCGCTTTAACGACTTCTTCTACGCTTTGCTTTTTAGCGGCGATAATATTGAGCCAACACAGCACCGCCCACAAACCATCTTTTTCGCGCACGTGATTAGAGCCAGTACCAAAGCTCTCTTCGCCACAAAGCGTCACTTTATCTGCATCCATTAGATTGCCAAAAAACTTCCAACCAGTTGGTGTTTCGTAGCAAGGAATATTCAATTTTGCAGCGACTCTATCTACCGCGCCACTAGTAGGCATACTGCGTGCAACGCCAGCCAATCCTTGCTTGTAGGCGGGAATTAGTTTTGCATTTGCGGCAATTATTGCCAAACTGTCGGACGGCGTTACAAAAAAATGGTTGCCCAAAATCATGTTGCGATCACCGTCACCATCCGATGCCGCGCCAAAATCTGGCGCATTTTTATGATATAAAATATCTACTAAATCGTGCGCATAAGTTAAATTTGGGTCAGGATGTCCGCCACCAAAAGTTTCCGACACTTCACAATTCATTAAGCACTCTGCTGGCGCGCCTAAACGCTCTACAAAAACCTCTTTGGCATAAGGTCCAGTCACCGCGTGCATGGCATCAAATTTCATGCTAAAGCCTAAAGCAAACAATGCTTTAATCTCTTTAAAATCAAACAGTTGTGCCATTAAATCAGCATAATCTGTGACAGGATTAATGACTTCGACCGTAAAGTTTTCAATATTGGTTTTGCCGATAGTTTCAATATCCACATCATCAAAATTGGCAATTTTATATTCGCTAATAGTTTTGCTTTTTGCAAAAATCGCTTCGGTAATTTTCTCTGGCGCAGGGCCGCCATTGGGCGTGTTGTATTTAATGCCAAAATCTTCTTCTGGCCCGGCAGGATTATGACTGGCGGATAAAATAATGCCGCCCAAAGTTTGATATTTGCGAATAATATGCGACGCTGCGGGTGTAGATAAAATGCCGCCTTGACCAACCAGCACACGTGCAAAGCCATTCGCCACAGCCATTTTAATAATGGTTTGAACGGCCACGCGGTTATAAAAACGCCCATCGCCGCCCAGTGTTAAAGCTGCGTTAGGCGTGATTTCGATTGAATCAAAAATACTTTGTACAAAGTTTTCTAGGTAGTTGGCTCGTTGAAAAATTTTTACTTTTTTTCGCAGACCAGAAGTGCCAGGTTTTTGGTCTAAATATGGTTGGGTAGTAGTCATATCAATTATAGCGTAACCTTATCACAACTAGTATTAACGCCTTTTGGCAAATTCAAACCGTAGTTTAACATCAACACAAACTCTTTATCTTTTGCCAATGTTTCTGGGTCGCCTTCGCATGCCTGCTGATTACCTTCAGAATCAACACCTGCGGCAGTCGCTCCCACATTCAACACAAAAAGCTGCTGATTGGTGTAATTGCCTAACGCTGGGTTTAAGTCCACCAAACCCGCGCCATTACGTGGATTGCCACCGCCAGTAGTTGATGGAGTCAGAATATTAAAATTATTACCAACATAAGTTAACAGGTAATTGGATGAAGCTAACAAGCTGCCTTGGTTAATCGCATAGCTACCCACCACCTCACCCGCCGCGCGGTCAAGCGCACCTGTAAGTGTATCAGCACCTACCAAACCAAGTCCGCCCACCGTAAAGGCAAATGGTAACGGGTCAGCAGCGCCAAAAATCTTACTTTGCCCAGGATTTGCAGTCACGCTAATCGCACGTTGGCTAATATCTGCCGCGGTGCTTGCTGTGGTCGTGGTGAGATTATAGTTACCTGCATCTGCACCGCCTAGGCTAATACCACTGATATTCACTGTTTTGCCAAGGCCTGCATTTGCGTCGCTAAAGTTGCCAATAACTGTTGCAACCGTGAGATTATCACCAGCAATTTTGCCTGTATATGCGGCTGCGCCTGTATTAAGGCTAGCCGCTGTCGTTGCGTCATACACTTTGTTATTAGCAGTAATGCCCGTAACTGCCGTAATGTCAGCCTTGGCAATATCCGCCGTTGTAGCAGCTGTTGTGTTCACCGTGTAATTACCTGCATCCGCGCCGCTTAAACCTAAACCTGTGCCTATCACGGTTTTACCAGTGCTTACGTTTTTGTTATCAAAAGTCGCTGTTCCGCCTGTGTAAGTTACATCATCCAAGCCAATTACACCCGTCAGACTACGCGTAGCAATGGTGGCAGCAGTCGTTGCATCATAAGTTTTATTATTAGCTGTAATAGCGCCAGCAAGAGCCCGTTGGTTAATCACACCGGTATTATCACTCACAAAAGTCACCGCATAATTAGCACCGCCATTACCATCTGTCACCGTGCCAGCTGCAGTGAGCGTTTTTCCCGTTCCTGCATTTTTGTTATCAAACGTTTGGCTAAACGCGGCAGAATCACCGCTAACAATGCTGCCAGAAGTCAATGTTGGTGCGCCTGCCGAGTTAGTATTTGCATCATAGGTTTTAGTGTCAGTGGCGGCGGTAACGGTAATTGCGCGCTGATTAATAGTACCCACCGCTCCAGTTGCCGTGGTGCTAGCCAATTGGTAGCCAAATACTGGCTTAGCGCCGTTAGTCGCACTGGCAAGTGAAATGCCCGTCGCACTGACTGTTTTGCCAGTACCAGCATTTTTATTGTCATAGGTCGAGCTGCTTAAGCCCGACAATACAATACTATCGCCATCTATCGCTCCTGTTTGACCAAGTGCCAAGCTACCAATTGGCGCAGTGTTGTTGCCGTCATAACCTTTAGTTGCAGTGCCTGATAATGTGGGAGTAATAGTGGGCGCGAGGGTGTAAATAAAACCATCGCCTGCGCCTAAAATACTGCCGCCAAATGCAGTGTTGTATTGTTTAAAGTCATAATTAGTTGTTAAAAGCGCACCGCGCGTATCTAACAATGGGCTGGTGGAATATACCAGCCAACGGCCTGTGCCAGGTGTTAGCGTGTTATTTGCCGAGTTAATAAAGTTAGCTGCTGAAGCAAGCACAATCGCATCACCTGCGCCCGTTGCAGTCACGTTTCCAGCTAATGTTAGATTGTTGCTAAGCGTGCGCGCCGCTAATGTTCTAACCGCTGAAGTGCCAATAGTTAACGCGTTGGCGTCCACTATATTCACATCTCTAGCGGAGTTAATCGTCACCGCATTAAAATCATTCAATGGGTTATTAAGCGTTACATCACTTGCACCTGAAATTAGCGTAGTTGTGCCACCAACTATTACTGCAGCAGATTGGGTAACTGAAGCTCCGCTCTGCAACGAATAAGCGCCTGTTACGTTTGTAGCGCCAAGCACAATCGCGCCAGAATCACGAATATTCGCACTGCCTGCGGTAATGGCTAAATTTCCAAAGTTATTGGCAGAATTATTTGCGGTAACCGCGCCGGTGCCAGCCGCGATGACCACATTATTGCCGCCTGCATTCACGCTGCTGGCAAAATTAACCGCGCTATTTGTGGTGGTAAAAGTTGTTGCCGTGCCTAAAGTCGTAGCGTCATTATAAGTTTGTGCAGCCGTGGTAATGACCGCGCCACCATTAATAGCAGTTGTACCACCAGCATTAGTGGTTAAACTAGCCAATGCTAAACTGTTACCAATTGCGCCAGTGAATATGGTAGCTGCCGTTGTATTAACAGCTAATGTACGGTTTACCCCTAACGAATTAATTGTGCCAGCAAAATTTACCGCTCCACTAGTGCCGCCGACCGCGCCGCCCGTAGCAGTAATGGTTGTGTTAGCTGATAATAATGCATTATTGGCCACTGAAATGTTGCCGCCATTGCCCGCCGCGCCAGTCCCAACGCGGTTGCCACCTGTGGTATTAATGTTATTCATGGTTATGGTTGAGCCTGCGCCCGTATCTAAAACTACTGCGCCACCGTTGCCACCGTTAGCATTGGTAGCTACCCCAGCACCGCCAACTGCACTGACGGCTTGCGTGACAACTGTGCCAGTGCTGGCAGTCAGTGATACTGCGCCTGCATTGCCGCCTGCTTGATTTAAACCAACGCCATTTGCGCCATTTGCTGTAATTGCGCCTGTTGTCACAGTTGCGCCTGATACCGCCACATTACCGCCTGTTCGCCCAACACGAATGCCTGTTGAGGTCGCGCCAGATGCCGCAATAGTGCCAGCTGTGGTTGTGCCTAATGAAGATAAAGTGACATTGCCACCATTACCATTAGCACCACCAGTAGTTGTAATATTGGTGGCTGTTAAGTTGCCGCCAGTTGCTGTGTTGGTTACTAAAATATTAGCAGCTGTGCCACTTGTACCTGTACCCGTGGCAGCACCCGTTTGCGCTGCCAACGTCGTTACAGCAATATTGCCTGTACCACTATTTGTGATGGTAATTGCGCCAGCATTGCCGCCTGCTGCGTTGGTAGTAGTGCCTGCACCGCCGCTAGCTGATATAGCAGTAGTGATAATACCACCAACGCCAGTCACATTAATAGCTGCCGCATTGCCACCTGCCAAATTAAGTGTTGCACCATTGCCATTAGTGCCAGCCGCCGCAATAGTTGTAGCAGTAACAGCACCTGCTGAATTAAGCGTGACCGTGCCAGCATTACGCCCTGATACACCTGCCAATGCGCCGCCACCATTGGCAGCAATTGCGCCTACTGTCATACTAGCCGTAGAAGTTACGCCAATATTACCTGCGTTGCCATTGCTACCCCCTGTGGTGGTAAGCGTACCCGCAACTACTGTTGACCCGTTTAATGTAATGCCACCCGTTGCACCACCCGCACCAATGGTGGTAGCTGAGCCAGCTTGCGCATTAATGGCCACTGTGTTTAATGTGCCAACGCCCGTGATTGAAACCACACCTGCATTACCGCCCGCTTGCACAGCACCAATTGCTGCGCCACCGTTGGCAGTAATTGCGCCAGTGATCAAGCGATTCACGCCCGTTATCGTTAGATTACCTGCATTGCGCCCAGTACGCAGGCCAGTAGAGGCCCCGCCAGAACTGCTGACCGTGCCTGTAACAGTCACGTTGCCGTTACCAGTTACGTTAATATTACCGCCATGCCCATTGGTTTGGCCGCTCGTGTTAATTGCACCTGTTGCTATTATGCCAGCCACTGAAGTGTTATTTACAGTCACAAAACCTTGCGCACTATCAGCACCTGTGCCAATACCAGTGCCAGTTCTGGCAGTTAGCGCTCCTGCATTAGTAGTGATGTCACCTGCATTAGTAGCAATCGTAATAGAACCCGCATTACCGCCTGCCGCATTAGTGGCCACGCCATTGCCGCCATTGGCCGTAATCGCCCGCACTGAAATCGCACCTGTTGCATTTAAATTTACCGCCGCTCCGTTACCGCCATTTTGATTAGCACCTAGACCATTACCGCCATTTGCGTTAATAGTTGCGGCGGCGACCAATGCAATACTATTACCAGTTAAAGTAATAGCCCCTGCGTTTTTACCTGCCTGAATAGTAGCTGCAACATTGTTGCCAGCATTGGCCGCAATGGCACCATTAAGTGTTAGCACTCCTGCGGCGTTTGCACTTATTGTGCCTGCATTACCGTTTGCACCGCCAGAAGTTGTTAACGCACCAAGTGTAACATTGCCCGCGATGGCCGTATTATTAACCGTAATACCGCCTACCGCACCACCAGAACCCGTGCCAGTAGCCGCACCAGTGCTGGCTGCCAGAGCACCTGTTGTAATGTTGCCTACAGTGGTTGAGATATTAATTGCGCCTGCATTGCCGCCAGCCGCATTGCCTGCGCCAGCAGCACCGCCAGTGGCCGTGACTGCGCCCGTCGTAATGGCACCTGCGGCGGTAATGGTCACATTCCCCGCGTTACCGCCAGCCGTTGCCGCTGCTCCCGCACCGCCATTGGCGGTAATTGCGCCAGTACCTAAATTAGCTGTACCTGTGGCGATAATATTAATATTGCCGCCGTTTGCACTTGCTGCCCCTGTAGAAATAATTGTGCCAGTGGTTTTGGTGATATTTACGCCAGATAAAGTAATGCCACCCATTTGTGAGGCAAGATTATTTGCGCCAATTGCCAAATTACCAGCACCAAGATTATCGGCATTGGCTGTCATAGTAATTGAGCCGGTGCCAGTGGTAGTCACTGCCGCATTTACGTTGATATTGTTATTGGCTTGCAACACCAAACTATTATTAGCCGAGCCTGTTGCGGTAGCGACGTTAAACGCACTGGCCACAGTAATATCATTTGTTGCTTGAAGCGTAATAGTGCTACCCGCAGCTATGCCAGCAAAGCTGCCGCCCGCATTCACTCTAAACGTGCTAGTTAAACCCGCATCATCTGCAAAAGCTTCAGTAATATCACCTGGCAGCGTGAAACCAGCCGTATTTACGTCAGCAGTTGTTAATGTAATGTTCAATGGGTCGAGCAGCAAACTGCCACCTAGACCATTAACCGCACTTAAATCTGCTTTGCCTAGAAAATTAAGCAAGCGTTTGCCAGAAACCTCTGAGAAACCGCCATTACCAACATTTTCCCCACCTTTGGCTGAAATGCTGCCGTAGTAGCGCGTAACTTCTTCTGCCCATACAATGGCTTTGCCGCCATTGCCGTTGTTCTTAGCATCCACATTGATGCTGACGTCTTTATCTACGTAAGTGGTGCGGGAATTGTAAACTAGCGCGTTTTTACCTTGATAGTCGCCACCGACCAATACCGTGCCGCCGCCCACATTGCCTGAGGCATCTAACTTTGCGCCATTGAATAGCGCGACTTGCTCACCTGTAATTTCGACACGGCCGCCAGTAGTGGCAGTTTCGTTACCTGCGGCGCTTAATGTACCACTCACACTCACTTTGGCGTTTTTACCGCCTTCCAGTCGAATCACGCCATTGCGCTCAATCAAGCTATTAGCTTGAACCACACCATCGACATTGATAGCAGCGGTGCGTGCATTGGTGGCTAGTTGCACCGCGCCGCCGTCGGCGAAAATATTGCCTGTTTGCTTAATCACGGCATTCAGCGCATCGCCATCTAATTTAACGCGCACCAAACCATCACCATAAAAATCCAATATGGCAGATTGCGCCGATCCCAATATGACGCTGCCATTATTAGCTTGCAGTGCGCCGCTGTTTTCAACTGTGCTACCCAGTAGCGCAATGTAACCGCCATCTTCCGTACGAATCACGCCCTCATTCACCACGCTAGCGTTGCCATCTGCATGAAATTGATAATTGCCTGCTAAAAAATCGCTATCGTTGATGCGCATATTAGTTGCAACTAAGCTACCCACATCTACTTGCGCGCTACGCCCAAACAACACGCCGTTAGGGTTGCTTAAAAACAAGCTGCCTGTTGCGCTTAAGCTGCCATAAATTTGAGATGTATCGTTACCAATAACTCTAAACAGCGCTACGCCCTGCGCAGGCTGATTCAGCCTAACCGACTCATTCACCGCGATGCTAAACGATTGCCAATTTGCAATTGCTTTTTGACTGGTTTGATTGATATTAAGATATTGTGCGCCGCGCTCAAAACTTAGATTACCCGCTTGCACTTGCTCGCCAAATGGTAAGGCATGCGCATTGCCAAAAGCACCGCAAATAAACGCTGACAGCACCATTCTCATACGTGCCTGCTGCGTTAAATTAAATATTTTTTTAGCTTTAAAATTCGATTTCATCTCTAAAATTCTTTTTGAATCCGCCCCCAAGCCCTTGTTTCGCGCTCTGTATCGACGCCTTCAATCTTACTTTCTTGATGCGACACGGTTAAATCCAGCGTCCACCCTTTTGCAAACAGCATATCTATTCCCGCACCAACATGTGATGACCGTACATGGTTGTCATCGCTTAGCGCATGATGGTTAATAATACCCTTACCGCTATCAAAAAACACATACGGGCTCGCATCTGCGCCATTAAATATAGGCAAGAACTTTGCCAACCCAGTTAACGGCACTGGGCGCTTCCTCAACTCGACGCCAACAATCAAACCTCGGTCGGATGAAGTAGGCAATTCGCCAAATTCGCGCCAACGATTTACGCCGCCAATCGCCAATTTTTCTGCGCTATCCAAGTTATTATTCGCACCTTGAAACTCTGCTCTAAAAATTAGGTTAAAGTCGGCAGATAAAGGCTGGATGCGGGATCCGAACAGATTGTACTTTACAAAATTACCTGCCGTTTCGGCACCTGTTGCATCCAAAGACTTCGCCAAACTGTTTTTAAAGTTTACGCCAGCAAACTTTAAGTTCATCCCTAATTGATTAAATCCGTTCCAACTGCCATCACGCCAATCGCCAAACAATCCGAGCTCTAAGGCGTTGATACTGCGGTGATTTTCTAACGCAAATGCTGAAACATCGTCAGAAACATCTTTGTAAGAAAGCCCAACTCTTGACGTGATATTGCCTTGTCTTGAGCGTAATAGTGGCTGATCCAAAAACGCACTGACGTACGCGCTATCACCAGTCGCACCTAATATCGAAAACTCACCGCCTAATCGATAATCCGAATAGCCCGCATTTAAGTTTAAGATTGTCCCTGCTTCAGTGATTGGTACAATATAACCAAGCTGCACGGCACGCTGACGCTCGCCATTAGAATTTTTAAAATTCAAACCCAACCTATCGCCTCGGCCTGCAAGATTATTCACATAGATGCCCGCATTCAATACTTCTCTGCCAGTAAAGCGGTTACCGTAGGTATTTGCCGAAATATAGCCTGCCACGCGCGGCTGCGCCTCAACTTCAATCGACACATCGCTGTAACCCACTTCCCGCCCTGGCGCCAGCTCTGAAACAGCTCTTACGCCTGGCAGTGAGTTGATTAAGGTGATATTTTTAACTAAATTTGATTCTCGAATAGCTGTATTATTGGCTAACTCATGCGCAGCCATTTTTTTCAAAAATGTTTCGTCTAATTTGCCTTTTGTTTGTAGTTTTAATTCGCCCAAATAGCCTTCCACAACGGCGATTTGTAAAGTGCTAGCGATGTCCTGCTCGGGCAAATAAGCCTCGGCTAACATAAAACCTTGCTGACGATAATAGCGCGTCACCTGCGACATCATTTGATTTAGCTCTTTGATTCCAATAGGTTTATCCAAAAAATCAACCAACAATGTACTAAGCTGCGCATCGCTCACATTTTTGTTGCCACTAAATTTAAGCTGACTAATGGTGACTTGAATATCAGATTTAGTTTGCAACGGGCTAGGATAAATCTCGCTATCTTTCTTCTCAATGTTTGGGCTGGTAATAACGGGTGGCGCAGGTTGCGTTTCAAGGCGTGGAATATTTGCAGGGTCGGGTAAATTAGGTGCGGCAATGGCGAAAGCCGTGAAAAACAAGCTAACCAGTGCCATTAAAATGCGCGGAAAAAATTTAAAGCTGTTCAACCTAAATTGCATAGGCGTTATTTTAACTCACTATGACAGGCAGCGAATAGTAAAATTACATTTAATATTAAGGTGTTATACAACTTTTCATACAAATTACTACAGAATTACGCTGTAACTAGAATTTTATAGTGAATTTAGCATTAAAACACATGCCCTGAGAGGCAGTATCCATGCGGGTTACAGGGCAGTGTTTTTATTTTATTTTTAAGGCCAAGTTAAATAACGATTGTATTCCCAATCGCTGACTGAGCGGCAATAATCAATCCACTCTGGCGTTTTGGTTGCTAAATATTCCGCTACGAAACCTTCGCCCAGCGCCTTATTCAATGATGTATCTGCCGATAATGCCGCGAGCGCTTCGCCCAAAGTTTGCGGCAGCGTTTTTACGCGATGACGCTTAAATTGTGCGTCATCCCATTCGTAAATATCTTCATCAATCGGCACTGGCGGCGCCATATTTTGCTCGACGCCGTCCAACATGGCAGCAATAGTCGAGGCCAAAGCCGCGTAGATATTGCTTGATCCGTCAGTTAAGCGAAACTCCATGCGACCAGCAACCGCGCGTAAAACCGTGGTGCGATTGTTGTAGCCCCAGCCAATGTGCGCGGGCGCCCAAGTAGTACCAGAGAGCGAACGTCCAATGACCAAACGTTTATACGAATTAACCGATGGCGCGTGAAATGCTGATAGCGCTGGACTGTGGGCGAGCAAGCCAGCGATACATTCGCGACCTATTTTTGATAATCCGTGCGAATCTGCTTTATCCATCATCACTGCATTTCCACTCGCGTCTGTGAGCGACAAATGCAAATGCAAGCCGCTACCAGGGCGGTCTGCAAACGGTTTTGGCATCAGCGAAAAAGTTAAACCCGCTTCTTCGGCAATGTGCGCCGCAGCCATTTTGAACAAAATAAAACGGTCAGCGGCTTTTAGCGCATCGCTGTAATGGTAATTCAGTTCATATTGCCCGCTGGCATCTTCGTGGTCGATTTGAAACACATCGAAACCACATGCTGTTAAGCCGGTTTCCATACGGCGCAACACGTCGCGGACTCTGGCTAAAGCTTGCAAATCGTACGAAGGTTTATCTTGGTCGTCTTTGCCACAAGAAATCGGGCGACCGTTTTCATCTTTACTCAAAAGAAAAAATTCGGGCTCAATACCCACATTTAACGTCCAACCACGCGCTTGTAAACGTGCAATTTGCTTAAGTAATAATCGACGCGAGCAACCGTCAAATGCTTTGCCATCGACTACACCATTGCACACAATTCGCGCGTAGCCTGGCATCCAGGGTAGTGCTTGTAGCGTACTTAAATCGCCTTGACCATAAAACTCAGCGCGCGCACCAGTTCTAGGAAGTCCTGTTCCCCAAATCGACGGGCCTGCAAAGCCAGCGCCTGCCCCTAAAATGTCGTCCAAATGGGCAAGCGGAATGTATTTCCCTTTGGCCGCGCCGAAAATATCCACAAATTGTGCGATGATGGTATGCACCCCAGCCGCCGCCAGCTTGGCTTTGGCGGCCTCTATCACGCTAATTTGTTTTGCTGCATCATCCATATCTAAGCCTTCGTTAAAGCACGGTCAAGAATATCCAACGCTTCACCAAACACCTTGTCCTGAACGGTAAGCGGATACATAAAGCGAATCGTATTCACATACACGCCACAGCTAAGCAAAATCAAGCCGCTTTCTAGTGCCGCCGCCTGCACGCGCTTCATAGCATCGGGCGAAGGTTCACCCGTTTTTGGGTCAAAAAATTCTGCGGCGATCATCGAGCCCAAACCGCGCACTTCCTTAAGTGCAGGCGTTTTGGTTTGCGCGGCTTTCAACCTTTTTTTAAGTTTTTCGCCTAAAATATTCGCTCGTTCCACCAGTTTTTCTTCTTCCATTACATCAATCACCGCATGCGCCGCGGCGATTGCCAGCGGATTGCCCGCATATGTACCTCCCAAACCGCCCGGCGCGGGACCGTCCATCACTTCCGCCTTGCCTGTGACGGCTGATAACGTTGTGCCACCAGCCATGCTTTTCGCCAGCGTCATGATATCGGGAATCACGTCATAATGTTCGGCCGCGAACATTTTGCCTGTGCGTCCAAAGCCCGTTTGCACTTCGTCATAAATCAGCAAAATACCGTGTTCATCGCATTCTTTTCGCAACGCGCGCATCAGTTCTGGTGGTGTGGCATAAAAGCCGCCTTCGCCTTGCACTGGTTCTAAAATAATCGCTGCAACCCGCTTGGGGTCTATGTCAGCCTTAAATAATGTGTGTAGCGCGTCGATTGAATCTTGCGTACTAATGCCGTGCACATCCATGGGAAATGGGATGTGATAAATCTCGGCAGGAAACGGCCCAAAGCCGACTTTGTAAGGCACTACTTTTCCAGTCAGCGCGCAGCCCATCATGGTGCGTCCGTGAAACGCGCCCGAAAACGCAATAATACCTGGGCGGCCTGTCGATGCGCGGGCAATCTTAATGGCGTTTTCAACTGCTTCTGCGCCGCTAGAAAAGAAACAAGTTTTTTTGGCATGTTTGCCTGGCGTAAGTGCATTAATGCGCTCCGCCAGCCGCACATAACTTTCATACGGCAACACTTGGTAGCAAGTGTGCGTAAATTTTTGCAATTGCGCCTCAATGGCAGCCATCACTTTTGGGTGGCGATGGCCAGTATTCAGCACCGAAATGCCGCCCGCAAAGTCAATATATCTGCGGCCTTCCACGTCCCACACTTCAGAATTTAATGCTTTATCAATAAAGAAATTTGCCATCACGCCTATACCACGCGGCGTAGCAGCGAGGCGGCGATTGTGCAGGTCTTGATTAGAGTTTAATTTATCGGTCACAGTATTCATGATTAGTCCTTAATTCAACCGAATCCAAGTAGTCTTTAGTTCGGTATATTTTTCTAGTGCATGCAGTGATTTATCGCGCCCATTACCGCTCTGTTTAAAGCCCCCAAATGGCACAGTAATATCGTCTTCGTCATAACTATTCACATGTACTGTGCCCGCACGCAAAGCCTTGGCGACTAAGTGCGCACGCGAGAGGTCGCGCGTCCATACTGCTGCAGCTAGGCCATAAGGCGTGTCGTTAGCAATTCTGATGGCTTCTTCTTGCGTATCAAAAGTGATGATCGAAAGTACTGGCCCAAAAATTTCTTCCGCCGCAATCGTCATGTCATTTGTTACGTTATCAAACACGGTTGGGCTGACATAAAATCCGCCCGTTTCAATCCGCACACGTGCTCCACCAGCCAATAGGGAAGCGCCTTCCGCTTTGCCGCTTTCGATATATTTCAGCACGGTTTCCATCTGCCCGCAATCTACCAGCGCGCCCATGGTCGTGTTTGCATCCAGCGGATTACCAGGCTGATAATTTTTAAGCTCAGCCAACACTTTCTTAACAAATTCATCTTTAATCGAACGTTCGACCAATAAGCGCGAAGGCGCGTTGCAGCTCTCGCCTTGATTGTAAAAAATGGAGCCTGCGCTCGCCGCTGCAGCTTTATCAAGATCTTGGCAATCGGCAAATACTATATTGGGAGACTTGCCACCCAGCTCGCACCAAGCGCGCTTAAGATTGCTCTGCCCTGCCATTACCTGTATTTTTTTGCCCACGCCAGTGGAGCCTGTAAATGCAATGCAATCGACATCCATGTGTAGAGCTAGCGGTGAGCCTGCCTCTGCGCCAAAGCCAGGAATCACATTCAACACACCAGCAGGTATGCCTGCTTGCAATGCCAAGTCACCTAGTTTCAAGGCAGTGAGTGGCGATTTTTCCGATGGTTTTAGTACCACACTATTACCAGCAGCCAATGCTGGCGCAATCTTCCATGCCGCCATGGCGATTGGGTAATTCCACGGCACAATTGCACCAACAACGCCAATTGGCTCGCGCGTTATCATCGCCAGCGTGTTATCTGCGGTAGGCGCAATTTCGTCATAAACTTTATCAATCGCCTCGCCAAACCAACGAATTGTATTAGCTGCAGAAGCCACGTCCACATTAAGACTAGCGGTAATTGGCTTACCCATGTCTAACGTTTCCAACAAGGCTAATTCTTCGCGATTAGCAAGAATTAAATCTGCAAAACGAATCATGGTTTGCTTGCGTTCTTTGGGTGACAAACCTGCCCAACGACGATCGTTAAACGCGGTACGTGCGCATGCAACAGCCAAATTGACATCCACTGCTTGACAGCTCGCCACATCGGTCAATTTTCGATTGTCTACTGGGGAAAAGCATTCAAAGGTTTGACCGCCTGCTGCAGGCATACGAACTCCACCAATGAATGCACGGCCGTCTATTTTTAAGGTTTTAGCGCGGGCATGCCAGTCAATGCTTACCTTAGTGTCCATTACAATCCTGCCATGGCAATGTATTTAATTTCGAGGTATTCATCGATGCCATGATGCGAACCTTCGCGACCGAGTCCCGATTGCTTAATACCACCGAACGGCGCGACTTCGTTAGAGATCATACCAGTATTCACGCCCACCATGCCATATTCAAGCGCCTCAGCGACTTTCCAGACGCGGCCAATATCGCGGCTATAAAAGTAAGAAGCGAGGCCAAATTCTGTATTATTCGCCATTGCAATCACTTCATCATCGGTTTTAAAGCGGAACAATGGCGCAACTGGCCCAAAAGTTTCTTCCTTAAAAATTAGTGCATCTGCAGTTACATCGGCTAACACAGTTGGCTCGAAGAATGTTCCACCTAGCGCATGGCGTTTGCCACCTTGTAACAATTTTGCGCCTTTGGCTATCGCATCTTTAATATGACTTTCTGTTTTTTCAATTGCCGCCATATCAATTAATGGTCCTTGCGTTGTGCCATCCGCAGTGCCATTGCCCACTTTTAGCACAGCGACTTTTGCGGCTAATTTTTTAGCAAATGCATCAAACACGCCATCTTGCACAAATAACCTGTTGGCGCATACACAAGTTTGACCCGCATTGCGGAATTTACTAATCATCGCACCTTCCACCGCAGCGTCTAAATCGGCATCATCAAACACTATAAACGGCGCGTTGCCGCCGAGTTCCAGCGATAACTTTTTAATGGTAGGCGCACATTGCGCCATCAGAATGCGCCCAACTTCGGTAGAACCTGTGAATGAAAGTTTGCTGACGACAGGACTTTCGCACATCACCGCGCCAATTTCGCGCGATTTGCCAGTAATGACTTGTAACACTCCCGCTGGCACGCCAGCTTCTTCTGCCAACACGGCTAAAGCAATCGCAGACAGGGGCGTTTGCTCGGCTGGCTTGATAATCATCGTGCAGCCAGCTGCCAATGCTGGTGCGGCTTTTCGGGTTATCATCGCCACAGGGAAATTCCAAGGTGTAATTGCTACCGTGACGCCTATTGGTTGCTTAATCACCAATAAACGGCGGTCATTCGCAGGGCTTGGAATCGTTTCACCATAAACGCGTTTAGCTTCTTCGGCGAACCACTCGATAAAACTCGCGCCGTAATTCACTTCACCTTTGGCCTCAGCCAGCGGTTTTCCTTGCTCGCTCGTTAAAATAAGCGCCAAGTCATCCGCATGTAATTTAACTAAATCGAACCAGCGCTTTAAAATTGCTGCACGCGCTGCTGCGGTGAGATTTTTCCACGATTTTTGTGCTTTCTCTGCGGCTAAAACCGCACGTTCAGTTTCTGCCTTACCCATTCGCGGCACATGCGCAATTACATTGCCATTAGCAGGATTGATAACCGTAATCGAATCACCGCTGTCAGCGGCTATCCATGCGCCTGCCAGCCAGGTGCTGTTTTGTTTCAGTAATGCTGCATGTTTCAGTTCCAAAGGAACAATTGTTGTGTTCATAAAGGTTTCTACTATTTATTTGCATCGCTGTAGGCAAGTGCCGTTTCGCGCTTACGTTTGCGCTCAATGTGCGAGGTATAAAAGCTAGAGGCCACCACCGCGATGGTCACCACGACAATGGTGACCGTGGCAACCGCATTAATAGTGGGATTTAAACCTAACCGCGCGCGCGAGAAAATCACCATTGGCATCGTGGAATAACCAGGACCTGACAAGAATGAGGACAACACAACATCATCAAATGACAGCGTAAACGTAAGCAAAAATGCAGACACTAAGGCTGGCACTAACAATGGCAATGTAACTAAGGTAAACACTTGCCATGGCTTGGCGCCTAAGTCCATTGCGGCTTCATCTAGCCTGCCGTCCATTTCGCGCAGGCGAGAAGTTACCACCACCGCCGCGTAGGCTGTGCCTAGCAAGGCATGTCCAAGCAAAATAGTAAACAAGCCGCGCTGAGGAAACCCAAGCCAATGCTGAATGGAAACCAACATCAACAACAGTGACAAACCCACAATCACATCTGGCATCACCAATGGTGTGCTAGACATAGAGTTTAGAAGTGTGCGCCCACGAAAACGGCTATAACGATGTAGCGCAAAGGCGGTAAATGTACCAAAAAATACCGACATCAACGCTGAAAGAAACGCAATTTTTAGCGACAGAAATACCGCTGCAATTAAATCGCTATCTTGCATCAAAGCGCTGTACCAGCGCATACTCGCGTGCGACCAAACGGTAACTAGTTTTGAATCGTTAAACGAAAAAACGACAAGTGTAATAATAGGTAAATACAAAAACGCATAAACCGCTAACATCCACCCATTTGCGAAAATCTTATTGTTGGAGGCTTGACTCATGACTTACCCTCCTCTAACTTCGCTTCTGCTTTATTCAGAATCGCCATGGGCACTAAAATCAGTAGAATCATCACTACAGCCACTGCAGCAGCCATGGGCCAGTCGTTATTGCTAAAGAATTCATCCCACAACACGCGACCTATCATTAAGGTGCTAGGGCCGCCCAATAATTCTGGAATCACAAACTCACCCACTGCTGGGATAAACACCAACATAGAACCTGCAATAATGCCCGCTTTTGAAAGCGGTACAGTAATCAACCAAAATGCCTTAAATGGGCTAGTGCCAAGGTCAGCTGCAGCTTCTAAATAGCGTAAATCTAGCTTAGATAAATTAGCATATAGAGGCAAAATCATAAACGGCAAGTAAGAGTACACCATGCCAATTAAGAGTGAAAATGAGTTATTCATCATGGCAAGGGGTTCGCTGATAATACCTAAACTCATCAATATGTTATTAATCACGCCGTTACTCACTAGCAGGGTTTTCCAGGCGTAGATACGTAGCAAAAATGACGTCCAAAAAGGCAGCATAATCAGCATGAGCAACATCGGTTGCAGATGCTTGGGTGAGCGCGCCATAAAATAGGCAAACGGATAACCAATTGCCAGACAAAGAATAGTGGTAATAAACGCATATTTAATTGAGGAAATATAGGTTTTTACGTAAAGCGCATCGGTAAAAATAAACTGATAGTTTGCAAAATTAAGCTTCAATTTAGGCAATCCATCAGTCCAGCTAATCATGCTGGAAACAGAAGTCGCTTCCATTTCTGACAAGCTAATCTTCATCACAATCAGCAATGGAATCGCCACTAACAGCATAAACCAGGCATACGGTATCCCGATGACTAATTTATTGCCGCTAAACAAACTCTGGAAGAATTTTTTCATCGCAATTCTCCCTAGTGAGTTAATACAATCATGGCTAAATCATTCCAGTGCATGTAAGCATGGTCGCCCCAAGTGAGGCCACAGCTTAAATCACGTGTATTATTAATTTCTTGCGCTTTAATCACTCTACCCGTGCTTGTTTTGAGATGATATGTGGTGTGGTCACCAAAATACACAATTTCAGTCACTTCGCCTTCAGTCCAGTTAAATTCGCCTTTTGGTTTGTCTTTAGATAGCATGATTTTTTCTGGGCGCAATGCCACACCAACTGCCATGCCTAGATTGCCAGTAATACCATGACCGACATAGAACCTACACTCATCGCACTTGACAACCACATGATCAGGCTCATCAACTGTCACCACACCTTCAAACATATTCACATTGCCAATAAAATCAGCTACTTGACGGCTATTTGGTGTTTCGTAAATAGCATCTGGTTCACCAATTTGCAAGAAGTAACCTTCTGCCATCACCGCTATACGGCTACACATGGTCATCGCCTCTTCTTGATCATGTGTCACCAACACACAAGTCACGCCAACCTTTTCAATAATGTTCACCAGCTCTAATTGCGTGGTTTCGCGCAATTTTTTATCGAGCGCTCCAAGCGGCTCGTCTAGCAATAAAAGTTGCGGCCGTTTTGCCAAACTACGCGCCAAGGCAACGCGCTGTTGCTGACCGCCAGAAAGCTGATGCGGCTTACGCTGCGCGAACTTATTAAGTTGTGCCAGTGAAAGCATTTCTTCAACACGCGTTGCAATTTCGTCTTTTGGCATACCATCACGCTTCAAGCCAAATGCAATATTCTCCCAAACCGTTAAATGTGGAAAAAGCGCATACGATTGAAACATCATGTTTATTGGACGTTGATACGCTGGCACATTGGTAATATCTTGACCTGCCAAATAAATT
>JBEBJI010000081.1:0-1011 GCA_040079935.1 Methylotenera sp. | reverse complement strand
GCGACATGTTCGGGTAAATCGCGCCTACCAAGTAGCCCGCCGTGCACTTTTGGGTGCAGCGTTTTTACGCGGCCATCCAGCATTTCGGGAAAACCTGTGTAATCGCTGACTTCAATCACGGGGATGTTGTGATCGCGGAACAACATTGCCGTGCCGCCAGTGGAAAGAATTTCGATATTGAATTTATGTAGTGAAGTTGCAAGATCGACAATGCCTGTTTTGTCGGAAACGCTGATGAGTGCTCTTTTGATGGTGGACATAATGTTACTTTAGTTGAGGTTGTATTGCGCCATTTTTTTGCGCAGAGTATTTCGATTTAAACCCAATATTTCTGCGGCTTTCGATTGATTTCCACCCACTTGATTGAGTATAAATTCGAGCATCGGTTTTTCCACACAGCCCAGCACCATGTCGTAAATCGCATGCGGTGGTTGGCCATCTAAATGGGTAAAGTAATCTTCTAGCGATTCTGTTACAGCAAGCTGGAGTTTACTTTTTTCGCCCATTTTATGCTGCTAATTCTTCTAGTTCATTTTCGCTGTAAACTAAACGCTCATGTTTGCTTTTTAGCTCAGCAAAAAAATCGTTAATGGCTTGCTGTTGTAGCGGAATAGTTTGTAATGTATTCATATTGTGGCGAAAATTTGCCGAGCCCGCCAAGCCTTTGGTGTACCAAGAGATATGCTTACGCGCCACGCGCATACCTGCTAAATCACCATAAAATCCATATAAATCATTGATATGTTCTAGCATCACGGTGTGAATTTCTTCCACCGTTGGCGGCAATAAATGAGTACCTGTTTTTAAATAATGCTCAATCTCGCGGAATATCCATGGCCTGCCTTGCGCCGCGCGGCCTATCATTACAGCATCTGCGCCTGTGTAATCCAGCACGAACTTTGCTTTTTCTGGCGTGGTGATATCACCGTTCGCGATTATGGGAATTTGAACTGCTTGTTTAACCATTCTAATGGTATCGTATTCTGCATCGCCATTGTAAAGGCAGGCGCG
>JBEBJI010000080.1:0-1012 GCA_040079935.1 Methylotenera sp. | reverse complement strand
ATGGTGCGGTGGTGATTGATGTAGGCAATGGGCAATTTGCGATTCATGCTGATGCGTACAAACGCAAAACCAACGATTTAGAGATTCCAGGTTTTGCCGTTTCTAAGCGCAAAAGTGAGGCCGACGGCACGCCGCGTGAAAACCGTGGCAAGCTGGTGAATAGCGCGTCAGATGGCGATGGTGGCGCACTAGGCGCTTCACTCACCTTCGATAACGGTTATGTTGGCTTATCGTATTCCACGCTGGACAACCTTTACGGCACAGTGGCGGAAGAAGAAGTGACCATTGACATGACCAGTAACCGCTGGGATTTTGCCACCGAATTTACAGATTTGGGCGACAAAATCAATCGCGTGAAATTTCGCATGGCGCATACCGATTACGAACACAAAGAGTTAGAAGGTGCTGAAGTCGGCACGACATTTACCAATCGCGGCCTGGAAGGCAGCATTGAAGCGGGTCACAGCGCCATACCTCTACTCAATGGGCTTGGGCTAAATGGCGTGCTTGGCTTTCAGTTTGACAACTCCAATTTTGAGGCGATTGGCGAAGAAGCCTTTGTGCCGAGCGTGAATACGCAAAACAAAGCAGCTTATATTTATGAAGAATTGCCCATAATGGACGGTGAGCAAAAACATAAAATCACGTTTGGCGGTCGCATTAGCCATGCCACGGTGGATTCTAAAGACAGCGCGAATTTTGGCGCGGGGCAAAGTAATAGCTTTAACCCGAATAGTTTCGCCTTAGGCGGCTTGTACCAAATTACCCAAAACTGGTCGCTCACTAGCAACTTATCGCACAACGAGCGTGCGCCTAGTTATTTTGAGCTTTACGCCAACGGCGCGCACATTGCCACAGGTCAGTTTGAAGTGGGCAATAGCACTTTAGCCAAAGAAAAATCGAACGGAATTGATGCACAAATACGTTATAAAGATGCAAAAAATAGCTTTAGCGTAGGTGCGTATTATACGCGCTTTAGCAACTTTATTGGCTTGTTTGATACGGGCAATAT
>JBEBJI010000079.1:0-1013 GCA_040079935.1 Methylotenera sp. | reverse complement strand
ATATTTCAGCTTCTGACAGATTAACAATCGTTTGCTTAACGGCATCGTTGTTAGCAAGTCGCTGTCGCATTTGCTCAAAAGTGTGGCCTTCAATAAAAGTGACACTACCTTGCGTTGTTTTACCGTGGTTAAGCGATAACAATAAGTGGTAAGGTGAAATGTTTTTATTCAGCGTGTAATTGCCAGCCTGCAAATACTGTTCTTTATTCAGTAACTTAGCTATCAAGATAAAACGCCACGGCTCTGCTAGCACGCCTTGCGCAACCAATTGATTGGCAATACTTCTTAAACCACTTTGTGGTTCGATAAAAATCTCCTGACTCTTGGGTTGTAGCTTTAATGGTGAAATTGCGTAATAGGTAAGCCAAGCGCCTGCAACAAACATACAGATGCTACCTAGCAACAGCCATCTTTTAATACGTTTAATCATGAATAAGGGCATTTCTTATGATTGAAGCGAGTTTTTGTTGCGGCCAGGATTTTGCACCAATGCTATTAACTTGAAATGCACCATATAGGCTATTACATATAATCACTTCATCGGCCTGCAATAATTGATCTAAGGTTATTGATGTCACCTCAACCGTTAGGTTCAATACACTTTCCAGCCATAATATGCGCTGTCTGGTAATGCCGGCAACACCACACAGTGTTAAAGCAGGCGTGATTAACTTATTATCAAAACGGGCAAAAATATTGCTCATCGTGCACTCAATCACATGCCCTTGCTGATCTAAAAGCAACCCATCAAATATGGCGTCTTCACGCCACTCCATGCGCGCGAGTACATTTTCAAGACGATTAAGATGTTTAATGCCAGCCAGTTTAGGTTGTGTTGCTAATCGTGTTTCGCATACACGCAAATTCACACCCTGCGCATAATTAAGCGCAGCATATTGTGGCATGGCAGACTTAATCACGGCTCGGGTTGGCGCAGTAACGGCTGGCGGTGCGTAACCTCGATCACCCTCGCCTCTGGTGATGATTATTTTAGCGACTTTAGTTTCATTTTC
>JBEBJI010000033.1:0-20530 GCA_040079935.1 Methylotenera sp. | reverse complement strand
CTTTCAGCTCTCAAACAGTCCTCGCCGCTTTCCATCTGCTGGCTCAAGCCGAAGGCGCGGCAAGGGGATTTAAAGTCAAAACCATGTGAATGCCCCCTGATTAGGTGGTTATCAAGTAAAATCTACGCAATCTAAAAAACCTTGAGCATCCTTTGTACATTTCCCAACAAATCGCGGCAATTGCTGTATCTAACGTCTTGGCAGGTCGTAATCTCACTTTAGCATTGCCAGATGCGCTGAGCAGTTACCCAAAAGCCACGCCACAACAGCGCGGTGCGGCGGCAGATTTAAGTTATGGCACTTTGCGTTTTTATGGCGAAGTGAATGCTTACTTAACGCAGTTGTTAGAAAAACCGTTAAGCAATGAGCACATTACTGCGCTTTTGTTGGTGGCGATTTATCAATTGCTGCACGATAAAGCCGATGATTTTACCGTGGTGAATCAAGCCGTGAAAGCGGCGGGTGATGCAAAACCGCGTTGGGCAAAAGGTTTGGTGAATGGCGTGTTGCGTAATTTTTTACGCCAAAAAGATGAATTAAAAAGCAAATTAAACAATGACGAAGTTGCGCAATATTCTTATCCACAATGGTGGATAAATAAGCTTAAAACGCAATATCCAGAACAAAAAAATGCTAAAAACAGCATGCCTGCAGACCGCATGGATATTGGCTTTCAGGGCAGTTATTCTGAAATATTAAAAACAGGTAATTTGCATCCGCCGATGACTTTGCGCGTGAATCGCCGCCAAATTAGTACGGAAGATTATCTGCAATTATTAGCGCGGCAAAGCATCGAGGCGACGCATTTGGGGGCAGATGCGGTGATGCTGACGAAGCCTTTGCCTGTTGAGCAAATTCCAGGTTTTGCGGATGGCGTGGTTTCGGTGCAAGATTACGGTGCGCAGCTGGCGGCGCATTTGTTAGACCTGAAAAAAGATATGCGCGGGCTCGATGCTTGCGCGGCGCCAGGCGGAAAAACGGGACATATTTTAGAATTAGAAAACGTTGACTTAACCGCACTGGATAACGATGCCAGCCGTTTAAATCGCGTGGAAAGTAATTTAAATAGACTAAATTTAAGTGCTGATTTGCAATTGGGCGACGCGTCAACTTTTAAGGCGGCTGAACCGTTTGATCGCATATTGGCCGACGTGCCCTGTACCGCATCTGGCATTGTGCGCAGGCATGTGGATATTAAGTGGTTGCGCCGTGAGACCGATATTGCAACATTTACGCAACAACAATCGGCAATTTTGCAACAAATGTGGCAATGTTTGGCAAAAAAAGGTAAATTACTCTATGTGACTTGTTCGGTTTTTAATGAAGAAAATCAACAACAAATCGACAATTTTTTGCAAAAAAATGTGGATGCAACTCAATTGCCGCTTTTAATGACTAACGACATTGGTAAGAATATAGATACGATAAATGGTCAACTTATTCCAAATGCACAGCATGATGGCTTTTTTTATGCGCTACTTGTTAAAAATTAGCGCATTTTTACTGCTGTTGTGTGTGACGACTTTTGCATCGGCCACCAGTAGCATCAATATCAAAAGCGCAGAACTGCAGCCGTTAGATGAGCATTATAGCTTGAGCGCGGACGTGGATATTGCTTTTGATAATGAAATTGAAGAGGCGATTAATAAAGGTGTGCCACTTAATTTTTTGGTGGAGTTTCAAATCGTCAGCCCGCGTCAATATTGGTTTGACGATGAAATTGTGACCACATCACAAAATATTATGCTCAGCTATCACGCGTTGACTAAACAGTATTTGGTCAATCGTGGCGTGCATCAAAAATCCTTCGAAACCTTGAGTGAGGCCAAGCAAGAGTTGGCACAAATAGTTGATTGGAAAGTGGTTGAAAAACCCCTGTTAGAAAAAAATGAGGTGTATAACGCCGCGCTACTCATTCGCTTAGACCAAACCAAGCTACCCAAAGCGATTCAGGTGGATACGATTGCTTCCGAAAAATGGAATTTAACTTCACAAAAGTTTGAGTGGGCGCTTAAAGATATTAAATAATGAGATACGTTTTATTTGTCAGTGTGGCGTTGGGTTTGGTGTTGTTATACCTACTTTCGCTGGCAAGCGCGAATACAGCCATTTCTGGCGATTACTACAAAATTCTGCTCTACATCAATATTGCCTTGGCAGGCGCGCTGATTGTGCTGATTGGCTTTCAGCTTTGGCATTTATACAAAAAAATTAAAAGCGGCGTCATGGGCAGCCGCCTTACGCTTCGCCTATTGGGTACGTTTGCGCTGATGGCGATTATTCCTGGGCTCATCGTATATTTGGTTTCGGTGAATTTTCTCACGCGCTCGATAGAATCTTGGTTTAACGTCAAAGTAGAATCTGCACTAGATGGCGGCTTGAGTTTGGGGCAGCGCGCACTCGATATTATGCTGACAGATATTGAAGAAAAAGCTGAGAACATGGCCACCAGCTTGGCTTTTCAGCCATCAAGAACGCACTATAGTTTGCTGAATGATTTACGCGAAAAATCAGGCGTTCAAGATGCGGTATTGCTAACGCCGCAAGGACGTATTATTTCGATTTCGAGCAACGACCCGAATAGTTTTTTACCTGAGTTGCCGAGCGTTCAGCAGCTGCGCCAAGCGCAAACGCGCGTGTATGGCAAAATTGAACCGATTCCTAATAAAGGCCTTTATTTGCGCGTGCTAGCACCAGTGAATGTGCAAGAAATAGCGGGAGAAACGCGCATTTTGCAACTGTTGCAACCAGTGCCAAAATCGCTCTCTAACACGGCAGAGGCGGTGCAGGACGTTTATCGCGATTATCAAGAGCTTTCGTATAGCCGCGATTCACTTAAGGATAATTTTAAGCTCACGCTGACTTTGGTGCTGATGCTCGCTATGTTGTCAGCGTTAGCGATTGCATTTGTGCTCAGCCGCAGATTAACGCAGCCACTTGGTGTGCTGGCAGAAGGCACGCGTGCTATTGCCAGCGGAGATTACAGCACGATGTTACCCGAACATGGAGAAGATGAGCTAGGTATTTTGGTGAAATCGTTTAACAGCATGACGCGCCAGCTTGATGATGCCACCAAAGCCGCGGATAGAAACAGAGCGCGTGTGGAGGCGGCGCGTGGTTATTTAGAAACCATTTTGGCGCATTTGTCTTCGGGCGTATTGGCGTTCAATGAAAAGGCCGAGTTGCGCACTTATAACGTGGCAGCGAGCAATATTTTAGAGATTGATCTTAAGCCACATGAAAATAAACCTTTTGTAGGCATTGCAAAAGAGCTGCCTTTTTTGGCTGAATTTATTCAATTACTGCAATCGCACTTTGAGTTTACTAAAACGCAAGATTTTCCAAAAACGCAAGATCAAGAAAAGCTAGAGTTGACCAAACAATTAGAAATAATACGGCCGCAGGGCAAACAATTATTATTGGTGCGTGCTACGCGTTTACCAGCCAGCGCGGGCAGCGGCTTTGTGGTGGTGTTTGATGATGTCACTACCATGGCGCAAGCCCAACGCGATGCGGCTTGGGGTGAAGTAGCGCGAAGGCTAGCGCATGAAATCAAAAATCCGCTTACGCCAATTCAGCTTTCGGCAGAGCGTTTGCAGCATAAACTCAGCGCAAAATTAAGTGCAGAAGATGCCAGCATGTTGCAGCGCGGCACGGATACGATTGTAAACCAAGTCACCGCTTTAAAAAGTATGGTGAATGAATTCAGCGAATACGCGCGTGCGCCATCGGCAAAATTAAGCAAGCTGAATATTAATAAATTGATTAAAGATGTTTCGGCGCTTTATGAAGGTGCACGAGAAGACAGCGCGCAAATTAAAATCACTTATAGTTTAATGCCCAATATGCCCGATACAAAAGGCGATGCGACTATGTTGCGGCAGGTGCTGCACAATTTAATGCAAAATGCGCAGGATGCACTGAAGCAAATTGAAACCCCTGAAATTTTGGTACAAACCACATTTGATGAGTCTGCAATTAAGCTCTCTGTTAAAGATAATGGGCAAGGCTTTCCGCTAGATTTACTTGCGCACGCTTTCGAGCCTTATGTGACGACAAAAGCGCATGGCACGGGCTTAGGTTTGGCGATTGTTAAGAAGATGATAGAAGAACATTTTGGACAAATTAAAATAGAAAACAACCAAACGGGCGGCGCCTGTATTACTATAGTGTTGCCTATTGAAAAAGCGAATGAATCAAAACCCAGTAATATGAAATTAAAGAGTGAAATTAAAGTAAAAACCCCTAGTAGGGAAACAAAAAACACAGTTAAGAAGCAAAAATCGCTAAAGTAGCGTAATTAAGGAAGTAAACATGGCGTCACGCAATATTTTGGTAGTGGATGATGAAGTTGGAATTCGAGAATTATTAAGCGATATTTTGCTCGATGAAGGGCACCAAGTTTCAGTTGCAGAAAACGCCCAAGCGGCGCGCGATTCGCGCATTAAGCAGCGCCCAGATTTAGTCTTGCTGGATATTTGGATGCCTGATTGCGATGGCATTAGTTTGCTAAAAGAATGGGGTAATGCTGGTCTGCTGACCATGCCAGTGGTGATGATGTCGGGTCACGGCACGATAGATACCGCGGTTGAGGCCACGCGCATTGGTGCTTTTGATTTTTTAGAAAAACCCATCGCGCTACAAAAGTTACTTAAAACCGTGACGGCGGCACTAAAACATGCCGAAAATTTACCTAGAACAGAAATGAATTTGGCCAGCTTTGGTAAAAGTTTGGTCATAAATGAGCTTAAGCAACGCTTAGAGCAAATTTCGCGCACTAAAAGCGCGCTATTGCTCATCGGCAAAAAAGGCGGCAGTGTAGAGCTATGCGCACGTTTTTTACATACAGCTGATACGCCTTGGGTGGGTTTAACTGAGTACGAAAAATTAGCCACTGCGCCATTAGAAATTTTAGAGCAAGCACGCGATGGTATTGTGTTTATTGATGAGGTTTCTGCGCTGAATAAAACCGAGCAAAAAGGCCTGCAACTCATGTTGGCCAAAGCCGAAAAATATCAAACGCGTGTAGTGTGCGCCAGCCATCTAAGCCTGCCGCAACTTGCAGAGAATGAGCAGTTTGATAACGCTTTATTACATGAGCTTTCTATCAGCACGCTTAAAGTGCCAGCGCTCAACGATCATCGCGAAGATATTCCCGACCTTGCCGTGGCAATGGCGAATTTGCTGGTGGAAACGGCAGGCATTAATTATAAAATTTTTGATGTTGCGGCTTTAAATGGCTTACGCAATGCCGATTGGCTAGGCGATTTGGCAGAATTAGAGGCAGTCGTGCAAAATTTAATGTTGAGCAGTTTAGAAGAAAAAATTACGCTGGGAGATGTAACGCGGGTAATGGAGCAGTTTTCTGATGTGCCAGAAAGTCAAGAATCGAAACTGCAATCTCTGCCAGTTAATATCGCCTTGCCTTTGCGCGAAGCGCGTGATGATTTTGAGCGTTTTTACTTTCAACACCACATGGCGATGATCAGCAGTAACATGAGCAAACTCGCCGAAATTTCTGGGCTAGAGCGCACGCATTTGTATCGCAAGTTGAAACAGTTAGGTATTAAGATAAAAGGCTAATTTAACATGCCGCCAGCACCCGCATGGATATTGACTTCCGGGGTATGTTTTTTCAATTTAATTTATTCATTTGACAATGTTAATATCACTGGCGTGTGGTCGCTGGGGCGTTCCAGTTTGCGCGGTGTTTTATCAATCACACAACCCTCACACTTACTTTTTAGTGCGTCGCTCACCAAAATATGGTCAATGCGCATGCCAAAATTGCGCCTAAAACCCATCATGCGGTAATCCCACCAACTAAAACTTTTTTCGGGCTGTTCAAACAATCTAAAACTATCGTGTAGCCCTAGTTTTGTGAGCTTTTCGAAGGCTTCTCTTTCGCGTGGCGAAACCAAAATCTGCCCAAGCCAAGCGGCTGGGTCGTGGCAGTCGTGGTCTTCTGGTGCAATGTTATAATCACCTAATAACACTAAATTTGGATATTTTTGTAACTCGCCTGCAAGCCAATGCTGAAGCGCCTCTAGCCAACGCATTTTGTATTCATATTTTTCACTATCCACCGCTTGGCCATTCACAATGTACACACAAATCACACGCACGCCATTAATCGTTGCGCTAATGACGCGCCTTTGCTCATCCTCAAACCCTGCAATGCCATGCTCAACATCCGTCATGGTATGAGTGCTTAAAATCGCCACGCCGTTATAGGTTTTTTGGCCATTATGAATGGCGTTGTAACCTGCATTTTTTAAATTTTCATAAGGAAATTTGCTGTCTTCTTGCTTGGTTTCTTGCAGGCAAAGCACGTCAATCGGGTTATCGCGTAACCAATCCAACACATGCGGCAAGCGCACATTGAGCGAGTTCACGTTCCATGTGGCTAATTTAAAAGGAGAGAGTTTCACAGCTTAATCTCAATAATAGTTTGCCACATTTTAGCATGCTAAAAAGCTATATTGGTTTAAGCCACCACACATGCTCCGTGGCTGGGCATTGGCCTTTTAAGCCACCTTCCACATCGCTACCGCCAAGCAAACTTGCATCATAAGTGGCTTGGTAATGTTGTTTGACTTCATCTGCACTAATAGAAAAAGGCGGCCCTGCATGCAAGGCTTGGTCATACTCAAAGCAAATCAACAGTTGCGGCGCGTGGTTGGTGAGCGTGATTAAATGTGCGGTGTAGAGTTTGCGAATATCCTCTGGTAAGGCTACCAAAGCCGCACGGTCATACACCGCATCAACACTCCCCAGCATGGCGGGCGATACTGTGAAAATATCCCCTACAAATATATCAATATTAGGTGCGCTGTAATGCGTCACTTCACCAAGTGTTTTGATATTGGGCGTTAAGTTCAGGCTATTAAATAAGTCTTCAATCGCAATGGCACTTAACTCAGCGCCAGTAACGCGGTAGCCTTGAGCAAGTAGCCAAGCAATATCCAATGTTTTACCGCACAGCGGTAAAAAGATGCGCGCGCCTTGCTTTAAATTGAGGGTAGGGAAGTGTTTAACCAATAAGGGATTAGGCTTGGCTAAGTGAAAGCCAATCTCTTTTCTCTCCCATTTTTGATGCCAGAAATTTGCTAGCATTGAAACTACATCAAGTCGACATTCCGTTATGCCGCAATAGCGCATCTATACTCGGCGCTCTACCTCTAAACGCTACAAATGATTCCATCGCAGGCCTGCTACCACCTTGCGCTAAAATCTCATTCCAGAATTTTTGTCCCGCTTCTGCGCTTAACACACCATTTTCTTCGAACAGGCTGTAAGCATCGGCTGAGAGCACTTCTGCCCATTTGTAGCTGTAATAGCCCGCCGCGTAGCCGCCCGCAAAAATATGCGAGAAATTATTGGGGAAGCGATTCCACTTCGGCGGGCGCACTACGGCGACTTGGTCGCGGATTTCCTCGATTAAATCTACAGGCGTTTTTTTGCCATTTACGTCAAATTCGCTGTGTAATTTAATATCGAATAACGAAAACTCAATTTGTCGCACGGTTTGCATACCTGCTTGAAAGTTTTTGGCAGCCACCATTTTGTCGAACAGCTCGCGCGGCAATTGCGCTCCAGTTTCCACATGTTGCGTCATGTGGCGCAAAACGTCACATTCCCAGCAAAAGTTTTCCATGAACTGGCTCGGCAGTTCCACCGCATCCCATTCCACACCCTTAATGCCAGAAACGCTGTAATCGCCTACTTTGGTCAACATATGGTGCAAACCGTGGCCAAACTCGTGAAACAGCGTAATCACTTCGTCGTGTGTAAATAGCGCAGGTTTGTTGCCGACAGGTGCGCTGAAGTTGCAGGTTAAATAAGCGACGGGCGTTTGCAATTGATCGCCGACAACGCGGCGTGTAATCGCTTCATCCATCCAAGCGCCACCGCGCTTGTTGTTGCGGGCGTATAGGTCTAAATAAAATTGACCAACTAGCTCACCATTTTGTCGTGTAATTTCGTAAAATTGTGCGTCATTGTGCCAAGTGGGCGCGCTGGTTTTTTTAACAAACACGCCAAAAATCGTTTCGACCACTTTAAACAAACCTGCCATTACCTTGGCTTCGGGGAAATATTGCTTCACTTCTTGATCAGAAAACGCGTATTTTTCTTCGCGTAATTTTTCGCTCAAGTAGGCCACATCCCATGCTTGCATATCGTCAATGCCAAGTTGTTTGGCATAAGTTTCAAGCTCTAATTTGTCTTGCGCGGCATAAGGCTTGGCTTTTTTGGATAAATTCTCTAAAAAATCAATCACTTGATTTGGCGAGTCAGCCATTTTGGTGGCGAGTGAAAGTTCAGCAAAGTTGTTGAAACCGAGTAATTTGGCTTCTTCATCACGCAATTTAAGCAACTGGGTAATAATAGATGTGTTATCAAATTCGGATTTACCGAATTCCGAAGCGCGCGTAGCATAGGCGCGGTAGAGCGTTTCGCGTAGCTCGCGATTATCGGCATATTGCAGCACAGGAATATAGCTCGGGAAATGCAGCGTAAACTTATAACCTGCTTTTTTATCAGATTGAGCAGCTTCTCTTGCAGCTTGTAATACGTCTTCAGGAATGCCTGCAAGCTTTGTTTTATCTGCCTCGTAGAGCGCATATTCATTGGTGGTATCGAGCACGTTTTCTTCAAATTTCGCCGCAAGTTTCGATAGGTCTTCGCTAATGGCTTTAAAGCGCGCTTTTTTGTCGGCAGGCAATTCAGCGCCACCCAGTTTGAAATCGCGCACCTCGTTATTGATAATTTTTTGCTGAGTGCTGGTTAATTTAGCAAAATCTGGACTTTTATGAATCACACGGTACTTCGCGTAAAGTCGCTCATCTTGCGCCAAATCGCTATAAAAATCTGTTAACTTCGCCAAATTGTTGTTATAAGCTTCGCGCAGTTCTGGGCTATTTACCACAGAATTCATGTGCCCAACTTGGCTCCAAGCGCGCGAAATCTTCTCGTCTAAATCTTCTAGTTTAAGCGCGAAGCCATGCCAAGAAGGCTCGTCTCTATTGGTTGCTAGGGAATCAATCGTTTGCCTTCCTTCGCTTAAAAGTAAATCAAGTGCAGGTGAAACGTGCTCAGGTTTTATTTCGTTAAATTTAGGTAAGCCAGCAAAATGCAACAATGGGTTTGACACGAACACATCCTTAAAAAACTAGTTAATTAAGCTTCTACGCTTAGTTTATAAGACGTAGGCAAAGCGGATAGCGATAAGTTTCGCCCTTGCTAGAAGATATGGCGGCAATAATGCAAAAAACAACGTTGAGTAGCCAAATAATGCCCATGAATAAAAATCCAATGAGAATAATGGCCAATACGCCCGCAATAAACTGCGCAATCAGCACGGTAATTTGAAAATTTAAGGCTTCTTTGGCTTGATCTGCAATGTAAGCGCTATCATCTTTTTTCAGTATCCACACCAATAATCCTGGGATAAATGAAAATACGGTGCCGCCTAAATGGGTGACGGTGGCGATGTTTTTATCATCGCTGCTAGGGACGGTTATTTCTGTGGACATGGACGTTCCTTTCGAATTATTGCAGGTTAAGCTACAGATTAAACTTGGCAACTAAAGGTTCAATTTTCTCTAAATCGGTGTGATTAAGTACTTTACGCGCATTGCTAGTTAGCTTGGCGGTTTGGCTATGCAAAATCTGTTGTTTTACACTTAGCAAATTAGAAGGATGCATAGAGAGTTGACGCAAACCCATGCCAATCAATAACTTAGTGAGTTTTGCATCGCCCGCCATTTCGCCACATACAGCGACGGATTTGCCTAATTTCGCACCCGCTTTAATGGTAATCGAAATCAGTTTTAACACCGATGGATGCAGCGGATTATACAAATGCGCCACCGCATCATCGGTACGATCAATCGCCAGCGTGTATTGAATCAAGTCGTTAGTACCAATCGATAAAAAATCCAGCTCTTTGGCAAAAGCTTCGGCGTTAATGGCGGCAGCGGGCACTTCTATCATGCCGCCCAGCGTGATATTTTCGTTAAACGGCACATTTTGTTTGCGTAGCGATAATTTGGCGCGTTCAAGCAATAGTTTGGTTTGACGTAATTCGGCCAAAGTAGAAAGCATGGGGATGAGTATTTTAATGTTGCCGTAATGAGAGGCACGCAATAATGCACGTAATTGCGTATGAAAAATTTGTGGCTCAGATAAGCACAGCCGTACTGCGCGCAAGCCTAATGCGGGGTTAGCGCACTCAGAAACTGAATCAGGATTCATTTGTTTATCAGCGCCTAAATCCAGTGTGCGAATGGTCACTGGTAAGCCGTGCATGGCTTCTGCTACTTGCTTGTAAGCTTGATATTGTTCTTCTTCATCGGGCATTTCGCGCTTATTCATAAACAAAAATTCGGTGCGATACAAACCAATACCAGTCGCGCCAGAGGCTTTCACCGCGTCCACATCCTCAGGCACTTCGATGTTGGCGTAAAGTTCAATTGCCGTGCCATCCATGGTGACGGCTTTGGTGGATTTAATACGTTTTAGCTTTTGTTGTTCGAGTTTCCATTGGTCTTGGCGCAGTTCATATTCAGCCAAAATTTCTTTGGATGGATTGACAATGACTACGCCCAAACTGCCATCTACAATAATCAACTCACCATCGTTGATTAAATCGCGCGCGCGCTGCAAAGCGACTATCGACGGAATATTTAGGCTGCGCGCTAAAATGGCTGTGTGCGAAGTAACGCCACCTACGTCGGTAATAAACGCCGCAAAATGGTGCTGTTTAAATTGAATCGCATCGGCGGGCGAGATGTCATGTGCGACTAGAATAATCGCATTTTCTTGTTGCTGTTTTTCTTTGGTGAGATTGGGCGCTTGCCTTGGATGACCCAGCAACACCTTAATTACACGCTCCACCACTTGCACCACATCATGCTTGCGTTCGCGCAGATATTCGTCTTCAATCGCTTCAAACTGCTCAACAATATCATCCATTTGCTGCTTAATCGCCCATTCGGCGTTGCAATGTTCTTTGCGGATGATTTCCTTTGGCACTTCAGAAAGCGATTTATCCGCCAGCATGCTCAAATGCGTGCTAATAAAGGCAGCCAGCTCGGAGGGTGCATTTTTTGAAAGTGAACTACGGATGGTTTCTAAATCTTTTTTAACGGTGAGAATGGCGTCGTTAAAGCGGTTGATTTCTTCATCGATGAGTTGCGGAGGCAATTGATAATGCACCACTTCTAGCAACGCGTTCGAGACTAAATGCGCCTGGCCAATTGCTATGCCGCTAGAAACGCCAATGCCATGCATGCTAAAGCTAGAAGCACTAATGCTGGATTGCGGACTAGACGCGATGTTGGACAAGGTTACTCGCCCTCGCCAAAATAATCGTTAATCAGTGCTTTCAACGCGGCTATTGCGGCCTGTTCGTCGGCACCATTGGCTTCGAGCGTAATGGTAGAGCCCATGGCCGCAGCCAACATCATTACGCCCATAATACTTTTAGCGTTTACTTTGCGGCCGTTTTTTTCTATCCAAATTTCACTGGAAAATTGGCTGGCAGTTTGTGTGAGTTTACTGCTGGCACGCGCGTGCAGGCCGAGTTTATTGATGATTTCTAATTCTTGTTTAATCATGGCTGGCTTCCAGATATTCAGTTATTCTTTAGTTAATTTTTTGTCATTATGATCGCAACCAGTTTTGGTGAAGTGAACTACACCGTCACGCCCGCCACTTATAGCTTTTTCTATACAGGTTTTAATGGGTTTATCGCGATAATTGAGCACACGCACTAACATAGGTAAATTAACCCCAGCAACGCCTTCTACTTGATTAGGTGCTAGTAACTTAGCTACTAAATTGCATGGTGTAGCACCATACATATCTGATAGCACGATAACACCATCGCCAGTATTGAGTTGATTCACAATTTGCTGCGCTTGTGGCAACAAATCGCTAGGGTCGTCGTTGGTGCCCACTGCAAAATGGCTGAGCTGAGGAGGATTTTTACCCAGAACGTGACTAACACAATGAACTAGGCTTTCACCCAAACCACCATGCGCAATAATTAAAATGCCTATCATGTTACTTTACCTTCAAAAAATTAAATAATGAATCAAGTTCGCCATTAGTCAAGCTTACAATTAATCCAATTCGCGATGTCTAATAATCACTTTTTGTTTTTGTTGTTTAAAATATGCGCTTAATTGTTCTACAAAATATACAGACCGATGCTGACCGCCGGTGCAACCAATCGCCACAGTAAGATAGCTACGATTGTCTGCATCAAAGCTTGGTAGCCATTTTTCAACATAATGCTGGATGTCAGCCAGCATTTCAACGACTTCAGGCTCTTTTTCCAAGAATACTTTTATAGGAGCATCTTTTCCTGTCAGTGGTCGAAGGGTAGAGTCGTAATGCGGATTGGGTAAGCTTCGCACATCAAACACAAAATCTGCATCTAGCGGCAAACCATTTTTAAAGCCAAATGAAGTGAATAGCAAGACCAGGCCGCTACTACTTTGGCGATTGTGAGGGTGTGAAATAAAATCAAGTATGTAATTGCGTAGAGTATTGGCGCTTAAATTGCTAGTATCAATATGATGCCCGAGGTCGGTAATGCCCGATAATAGCTCACGTTCGCGCGAGATACTTTCGGCCAATGTGGTGTCATCGTCGCTTATAGGATGTTTGCGTCTGGTTTCCGAAAAGCGCTTTACCAGCGTTTCTACGGAAGATTCTAAAAATAATACTTGTACAGAAATGCCACTATTTTTTAGCATTTCAATGGCGTTGGGTAGTGCTTCCAAAGCGGCGCTGCGGCTATCAATGCTTATCGCAACTTTGTGTTGATTTGTGGCATCCAAATGATGTGAAATTTGTGGCAAAAGCGTGGCTGGCAAATTGTCGATGCAGTAATAGCCGCTGTCTTCCAGTACGCGTAGCGCAATACTTTTACCAGAACCAGAAAGGCCTGTGACAATAATAAGTTCCAAACCTAACCAGCCTTTCTTTCTGTCTTCTTAAGGCTTTCTTTTTGCATCATTTGTTTTTGCCGTTTGCTAAATTGTTGCGTTGCGTTGATGCCGCGCAGCAAAAGTATATGGTTACGTACCGCCACTTCTACCAGTACAGAAATATTGCGACCTGCAGCGATAGGAATAATAACTTTAGAAATATCTACTTCTAGCACGCGTTCGTACTGTGTTTTGGCGTTAAGTCTATCCAATGTTTTTGGGTTAAGCGTATCAGCTAATTCTAACTGAATAATTAAATCTAAAGGTTTGGTTGGCTTAACTGAATTATCACCAAATAGTGCGCGAATGTTCAATATGCCCAGCCCACGCACCTCTAAAAAATCCTGTAGTAAAGCAGGGCAGCGGCCCTCAATGCGGTCGGGTGAAATACGGTAAAAATCGACAATATCATCGGCAATTAAGCGGTGGCCACGCGTAATCAGCTCTAGGGCTAATTCACTTTTACCAATAGCCGCATTGCCTTTTATGAGTACGCCAAAACCCTGTACCTCAATAAACACACCATGTAGGCTAATACTTTCTGCCATCGCTTGTTTTAAATAATGGCTTAATAAATCCATTAATTGCGGGCTTTGCATAGGCGAGGTAAACAGCGGCGTATTATGTGCATTGGCTGCAAGAATAAGTTCTTTTGGTGGTTTTTCGCCATTGGCGACAACGATAGCGGCCAAATCTGTCGAATACAAATTGCCGATGGCTTGCTGCATGGCGATGATGCTTAAACTGCGCAAATAATCCATTTCGGCACAGCCTAGCACTTGCACGCGGTTGGGGTGCACAAAGTTAAGGTGACCAATTAAAGCCAAAGATGGCTTGGTAACATTTTCGGAATTGAGTTGATTGGTGCCACCATCAAGCCCAGCAACCCAGTTGAGTTTGAGCTTGAGGCGGGTTTCCTTGTATAGCTCAGTAACGTTTATTTGAGCCATAGGAGATGATTGAATTAATTAACAGTTTGGTGTTTAACCGCGCCATTGGTTTTATTATGATTGCCATGTTTTTCTTTATGTTTTAGAACTTGACGGTCTAATTTGTCCGTCAACATATCAATCGCGCTATACATATTCTCATCCGCGCACTCGGCATGTAAATCGTTGCCTGGCACGTGTAATGTAGCCTCAACCTTTTGGGCGAGCTTTTCTACACTCATAGTAACTTTTACATCAATCACATGATCAAAATGATTGCTGATTCTAACAAGCTTGCTTTGCACATAATCGCGTAATGCAGGAGTAATTTCTAAGTGGTGACCAGTTAATTGTAAATTCATGACTTGCTCCTTTTGAAATTGTTCTAAGCGATTTATCGTCCAAAAAAGTAGGTCAATTAAATCTCATCGAACAATTTTAGTGTACACCTTTGGCAATTACGCGCAACTAGCCAAGCGGGCTATTTGTGCAAAAAATTGTAAATATTTTTTAAATCATTCAAAACACCTTGCCTGCAACCCGCATGGATATTGGCTTTCAGGGCAGGTGTTTTAACATTTAAAGGCCGCTATTTATAACGATTTTCGTAAATTCGCCGGCGGAATATTCAGCGATTCGCGATATTTCGCAATGGTACGCCGCGCAACCACAATCCCTTGTTTGGCCAAAACCTCGCTGAACTGATTGTCAGAAAGTGGTTTTTTAATATTTTCTTCTGCCACCATTTGTTTAATCAGCGCACGTATGGCAGTTGCTGAGCATTCGCCACCCGCATCGGTGGCCACATGGCTGCCAAAGAAGTATTTCAGTTCAAAAACGCCGCGCGGGGTGAGCATGTATTTATGCGTAGTGACACGTGAAATGGTGGATTCATGTAATTCAAGTTCTTCAGCAATCTCGCGCAACACCAGCGGTCGCATCGCAATTTCTCCGTGTTCAAAAAAGTTACGCTGCCTATCTACAATCGCCTGCGACACTCGCAAAATAGTAGAGAAGCGTTGCTGGATATTTTTAATCATCCATTTGGCCTCTTGCATTTGCGTCTGCAAATATTGGTTCGAGTTTTCGCGGTTGCGCTTCAAAATATCAGCATAAAGCTGATTAATGCGCAATTTTGGCACGACACCGTCGTTCAAGGTAGCAATCCAAATACCTTTTACTTTTTTAACAATCACTTCATGCTGAATAAAGTGATCCTTACTCAGTTGCGCGTAGTCGCTTCCTGGTCGTGGATTTTGCTGCTTAATGAGCGTTTGTGCGCCTTTCAGGGTGGCTTCATCACAATTCAACAACTTGCGTAACTTGACGAAATCTTTGTTAGCAAGCACCGCTAAATGTTCACTGACAATGCTTTTGGCAACGCTCAAATATTCAGTTACTTTTGGTAGCATATTCAACTGCAACATGATGCACTCTTGTAAATTAGTCGCGCCAATGCCTGGCGGGTCAAGATTTTGAATGTGTTTTAATGCGGTTTGTAGCTCAACAAGCTCTATTTCTAGCTCTAAAGGTAGTGATTCTTCTAATTCTTCTAGCGATTCTTCTAAGTAACCATCTTCGTTAATGCTATCGATCAGCAAAAATACTAAATTTTGGTCACGCTCAGAAAGCGGCATCAGCTTGAGTTGGTTGAGTAAATGATCTCTAAGACTTTCGGCGATGATTTCTTGGCGGGAGTAATCTCCGTCATCATCGTCACTATTATTTTGGCGACTGCCTTCATCCCAATTGCTGGCGCTGCCGTATTCTTCGTAATCTTCATCAAAGTCTGTGGCAGAAAAATCTTCTTGCTGGCTGGTGATTTCTTGTGGTGCCTCTTCAGTTGATGAGGCTGGACTTGCGATTTCCTGATAATCAATATTACTAAATACGTCAAAATCCTCATTTTCAGGTGAAGATTCGCCGTCCGCGCCAACTTGGTCGCCATCCGCATCATTGGCTAGTTCTGGAAGCGCAAGATCGTCGTCTAAATCTGCATCAGGGTTGTCGCCATCCACTAGCTCTAACAGCGGATTTTCTTGCAGAATCACATCTAGCTCTTGGTTAAGCTCGAGAGAAGATAATTGCAACAAACGGATAGATTGCTGTAATTGCGGTGTGAGCGCTAAATTTTGTGAAATACGTAATTGTAAATTTTGTTTCATGGCCATAAGCTTCTGTAATTACAACCTGAAATCTTTACCTAAATACACTTCTCGCACTGCTTCATTACTCACAATTTCTGCAGGTTTACCCGAGGCAAACACGGTGCCGTCGTTCACAATATAGGCGCGATCGCATATGCCCAATGTTTCGCGCACATTGTGGTCGGTAATCAGTACGCCAATATTTTTTGCGCTTAAAAAGCGAATAATTTTTTGAATGTCCAATACCGCAATCGGGTCGATGCCAGCAAAAGGCTCATCAAGTAAAATAAAGCTGGGGTTCGTGGCCAAGCAACGTGCAATTTCAACGCGTCGCCGTTCGCCACCAGAAAGGCTTACCGCCGCGCTATTGCGAATATGCACGATGTGTAATTCTTGCAATAAAGATTCCAGCTGCTTATGCATTTCAGCTTCGCTTAAATTTTGTAGCTCTAGCACCGCCATAATATTTTCTGTAACGGTGAGCTTGCGAAAAACTGAAGGCTCTTGTGGCAAATAGGCCAAACCTAAGCGCGCACGGCTATGAATCGGCAAGCGACTTAAATCTTTGCCGTTAAGTAAGATGCGCCCAGCATCCAGCGGCACTAAACCTACCATCATATAAAAACTAGTAGTTTTGCCCGCACCATTCGGACCGAGCAAGCCAACCACCTCGCCGCTATTGATGCGCAGCGAAATATCCTGTACCACGGTGCGGGTTTTGTATGATTTACGCAGATTTTCTACAACGAGTTCGCTCATATTATTTATTCGCTTGGTTGTAGCTCAAGTTTATTGGTAAATCTTAAGTTTTTAGTCACACTGGGAGCCGCCGCAGTTGGCGCATCGGAAGCTGGCGCTTCTGATTTAGGTGCAGGTTTGTTTTTTGGCTGAATAATCGCCTTTACGCGGCCACTACCTGGGGTGCCATCAGTTTTTGCGCCACCAATAACTTCTGCGTATTCGGCATTGGCATCGTAGCTAATGTAATCGCCATGTACTATATCTTCGCCACGTTTTACCCACGCTTTGGTATAAAGTTGCACTTTGTCCATGCGGCCGTCGTATTCAATGCGTTGCGCACTACCTTCCATGTACTCGTTTTTGCCTTCGCGTTTTTGCTTGAAAGTGGTTGGGTTGCCAGTAGAAGTGCTGTGTTGAAATCCTTCTTTATCTTCGCGCACTATAAGCTTATCGGCGCGGATAACAAGTGTGCCTTGCGTTAAAATAACTGTGCCTGAGTAAGTACTGATTTTTTTTGCATCATTCACTGTAACTGTATCAGCTTCTAGTTCAATCGGTTTATCACGGTCAGCCGCTTCAGCGAAGGCCTCTAAACTGATTGAGAAGCCAACAATTAACATGCTGAGGCGAATGAGATGATTCATTTTTTACTCCGTGTAGCCTTTTTTAAAGTTTTCCGTTTTTTTAACGGTTTTTTCTTCGTTGCGGTATTTGGTTTGGCAACCATATCTTTTTTAGAGCTGCTTGCTGAAACCGCACTTAAAGGTTTTGCGATAGGTTTTGTGATTACAGGCTTAGTTTTTGTTATAACGCCAGTTGGCCGTTCATAATGTGCTTTTACTCTTTTATTCAGCGTTAATGTTTGTTTTTTCTTGTCGAAAATCATGCCAGTGGCAGTAATCACGGTTTTAGGTGCTTGCTTAATTACCACGGGGCTATCAGTTTTCACTAAGTCTTTGTTGGGCAAAATAAGCAATTTTTCGGTGAGTACCTGCATTTCACCTTTGCCTTCAAATGCTTGACGCACGACTTTTACATTATCCACCAGTTCAACTTCCTCGCCATCGCTAGAAACATAAGCACGCAAGCCTTCAATCTGAGTGTAAGGCTTATCAGCCGTGTATTGTGTAAAGCGCGGACGTTGTAGCACTGTGCTGTCGTCATCTGGGTAATGCATCATTTCTGCCGCAGCCAAAACGTAGCGCAATTGTCCTGTGATATCTGTTTGTGTAGTGACAAAATTATTCATTGTATAATCTGGGTCATGCCGATTGCTACCGTCAATTTTAGGACCTTGTTGCTCCACGGTTAGGTTGATCCAAAATGTAATAATTGCCAAAGCAATTGCTAAAATTAGCGGGAAAAATATGGTTGAGCGCGCTAGCATAGTTCAACAATAGTCACTCAAAAAATTGTGCCATTTGCTCGTCAAAAGTACCTTGCGCTTGCATAATTAATTCACATACTTCGCGCACTGCCCCACGCCCTGCTTGGGTTTCAGTAATGTAGTGTGCGTGTGGTTTAAGTAGTCTATGTCCTGAAGGTACGCTAAGCGCTAAGCCACAGCGCCTCATGGCGGGCGCATCCACTACGTCGTCACCCATAAAAGCCACTTCATCTGCCTGCAACTGCATGGCTTTAAGCAAATCATTAAAAGCCTCTAGTTTGTCTTCTACGCCTTGGTAAAAGTGCGCAATACCAGTGGATTCGGCGCGTTTTTTCACTACGTTACTAGTGCGGCCAGTAATAATTGCCATCTCTACACCAGAAGCCTTTAGCAGCTTCATTCCCAGGCCATCTAAACTGTGAAAGTTTTTGTATTCTTGCCCATCATCACCAATGCCAAGCGCACCGTCAGTCATCACGCCATCTACATCAAAAACGACACATTTAATTTTTTTCGCTCGCGCTAAAACTTCTGCAGTAATGATTGATTTTTTTGTATCCATTAAAGAATTTTCGCTTTCAGTAGATCGTGCATATTAAATGCACCTACTAGCTTGCCTGTGTCGTCTACCACTAGCAAACCATTAATTTTTTTCATCTCCATCATTTCCACCGCTTCAATAGCAAGTTGTTTGGCATTAATTGTATTGGGGTGAGCATGCATCACATCGGCAATTTTGGCGCTATTGGTATAAATGCCTTTGGCAAAAGTTCGACGTAAATCACCGTCGGTAAAAATGCCAATCGGCTGCTTGCTCGCATTAACAATAGCTGTCAGGCCTAAGCCTTTTTTGGTCATTTCGGTGAGTGCAATAGATAATAATTCGCCATCTTGCACTTGGGGAATGGCATTGCCTGTACGCATGATGTCTTTTACGCGTACAACTAAGCGTCTGCCAATGTTGCCACCAGGGTGCGAGCGTGCAAAATCTTCCGCAGAAAATTCACGACAATCTAGCACGCATACGGCCAGCGCATCGCCTAAAGCCAGCGCAGCAGTTGTGCTGGCAGTCGGCGATAAGCCCAACGGGCAGGCTTCTTGTGATACTTCTGCGCTTAAATGCACATGCGACTCTTTTGCCAAAGTAGAGTTTTTAGCGCCGGTAATACTAATAATTTTTGCGCCTAGGCGTTTAATGGTGGGCACGATATTGAGTAGCTCATCGCTCTCACCCGAGTTAGAAAGCGCAATGACTACATCGCCCGTGGTAATCATACCTAGGTCGCCATGGCTGGCCTCCGCTGGGTGCATAAAAAAGGCTGGTGTACCTGTACTGGCTAGGGTGGCAGCGATTTTTCCGCCAACATGGCCAGATTTACCCATGCCGCTTACCACAACACGTCCTTGGCAATGTAAAATGAGCTGCACGGCAGCTTCAAAATTGGCATCTAACCGCGCGGCCAAAGCGCTAATTTCGTGCGCCTCAATGTTTAATACATTGCGCGCAAGCTCTAAAGTGCTTGGCTTTATAAGGTCTGATGGCGCATGCGCGCGGCCTGATTGTAGTAATGTGGGTGACATATGTACTAAGTATAAAAGGGAATGCACCAGTAATAAAGTAAAAAAAGCCTTTTCTTAGGTAAAATATTAAGAGTAGGCACAATTTTTGCGTGACGTGTCAGTAATAAGCATCAACAATAAGAATAATTTTAATGAAAAATGAGCTAAATGTTTGACTCCTTAACTAGTGTTTTACTTCTATTAACCAGCTCGGTGGTGGCAGTTGCGCTGTTCCGCGCCATGCGTTTGCCTGCCATGTTGGCGTATTTTGTGGTGGGTGTGCTGTTTGGCCCATTTGCATTCAATTTGTTACCCAGCACCGAATCAGGGCGCCATGTGGCGGAATTTGGTATTGTATTTTTAATGTTTAGTATCGGTTTAGAGTTTAGTTTGCCCAAACTGTATGCCATGCGTAAAACTTTATTTGGTTTGGGTGGCGCGCAGGTGATGATAACTTTGGGTGTGACCATGTTGCTAGGCTGGCTAGCTGGGTTAAGTTTACCTACAACGTTTGTTATTGGTGGCGCCCTAACCATGTCGTCTACCGCAATTGTTTCCAAAATTTTGATGGAGCGTGTCGATTTAAACTCGCGTCATGGTCGCTTGGCTATTGGTATTTTGTTGTTTCAAGATTTAGCCGTGATTCCTATTTTAGTGTTGATTCCCGCTTTGGGTGCACATTCGGACAATTTGGGAGCAACGCTAGGTTTGTCAGTGATTAAATCTGCAGTATTACTTTTTGTTTTGTTTAAGTTTGGCAAAACC